>CAINHO010000010.1 GCA_903848935.1 uncultured Pseudomonadota bacterium
GACACCGTTGCCGCATCAGAACCCGTGAGTGTTAACACTTGATTATCAAGTAATGCCGTTCCGACAACCTCATGGGTTCCTGTTACATCTGTACCAAATGCTACGGTTGAAGTTGGGACAGCTACTAAGGTCGCAGTCACGCTACCTGTATAACCATCGGCGACGGTTAAATCACCTTTCAATCCTGTAACAGCAACCGTTCCCAAAGTACCCGAGGCAATCGTCAAGGTCACACCATCCGCCAACGCATCTGCGGTAACGGCAATGGTTGAACCTGCCCCTGTATTCAGTGAGGTTGCGGCGGTACCTGTGGTGATAGCAACATCTGCTGAATCAATAGCTGTAATGTCTAGCGTCCCATCAAATCCAGAGGCTAAGATATTACCTTTTAAATCCGCTACAGTTGAAGCTCCTGAACCAGAAGTGAACGTCAATGCAGTATTATCAGCCAATGCCGCTGCATGGATGGTCATGATGTTATCAGCACCCACAATCGATGTGGCTGCCGTTCCCGTAGTGATGTCCGACGCACCTGTAACCGCTGTAATTCCTAAGGTACCCGTAAAGGCAGTGGCAACGATGTCACCAGCCAAGCCCGTGACAGTTGAATCGCCAGAACCCGACGTGAAGGTCAATGCGGTGTTATCGGCTAACGCCGTCGCATCAATGGTCATGGTGTTATCAGCACCAATAATTGTTGTCGCTCCCAAACCTGTGGTAATAGACGATGCACCAGTAAGCGCGGTAATTCCCAACGTACCAGCAAGCGACGTAGCGACCACATCACCAATCAAGCCAGTAACGGTTAAATTACTTGTCCCAGTGTCATCAAGCGTCAAAATAGTATTATCAGTCAACAATCCAGCATCAATAGCGAATCCAAGGCTATCAGCCGCAGTAATTGACGTAGCTCCATCCCCCGTCACAACAGTCGCAATACCGCCTGTTGCAGCGTGAGTTCCCAACGTTGCTGTACTTGCGCCCGTTAATTTCAATATCTGAACGTTTGAAACACCCGTGAAATCAGCATCTGAAATCGTAAGGTCTGCGGTAGTGATATAAATTTCATTAGCTGTGCCAGCTCCACCATCGATAGTATCTGCAAGGGTTAATTCAGCGCCACCATCAGCGAATTGGAAAATATCATTACCAGTTCCACCATAAAGCGTATCGTTGCCTAAACCACCCGTGATAACGTCATCACCAGAACCGCCATAAATGATGTTAGCTAAGTCATTACCCGTCAGCGTATCTGCGTAATCACTACCAATTAAGTTGTCGATATTTAGGAAAACATCGCCAACAGCATCAGCTCCCATGCCACCAGCAATTGTGCTTTGAGTATCCGCTGCGGGTAACGCAACGGTTACACCTGCCGTGGCTTGTGAATAACTGACTGCATCTTGTACGTTAGACGTACCCAAGAAACTATCTGCACTGGATGAGCTAACATTTAAGGCATTGATAGTTCCACCCATATTTGAGCTTGCACTAACATTACTAACGGATTCATTGGTAACTTCAAAAACAAAGGTGTCAGAAACGGTAGCCCCTTTGCTGTCCATTGCCGTAACCGTAATAGGGTAAGCACCTACCGTTCTACCGACAGCTGCGCCAGTAAATACACCAGTGGTCGGGTCGAGTGCTACGCCCGTTGGCAGTGAGCCTGATTCTGTATAAGTTCTGGTATCACCATAATCAATATCTTGAAAATTTTGGCTAATGTCATAAGTAAAAGCAGAACCCGTGATGACATTCACATCTTGAATTGGAGTCACAACAACAGGGGCATCGTTCACACCCGTAACATTTACGACAACGGTTTTATTTGTAACATCGCTTGAGTTTGCTGTATCAGCAAACGCGACATTATAAGTCAACGTCAATGTTTGCCCATCCGCTAATCCAGCAAAAGCATCTTTGTACTGAGCCGTAAAACCTGCTGAATCGAAATACCAATTTTGAGAATGACCAGCGGTAACTGTTACACCAGTGTAAACAGAATTAGAAGAGTTAAAACTCAACATATTCAGTAAGTCTGTATTACTGAATGTCGCAGCTAATGCACCATTTGCCAGTGCAGCTGCACCACTTAAATTATCAGTAACAGCAACGCTAGTAATGTCAGCTGTCGCATCAACACCCGATACCGCAAACGAACCCGATGTGGTGACGGTTGAGGCTAAGGCTGGCGTAGTCGTACTGGTTGAAACTAAGTTTGTAACATCGCCAGCAATCGTTGAAGTAAATACAACGTGGTCTGTGTCGGTGACAGCACCTGTTGCGTAATCAGTCAATGAGCCAGAAAATACAGCAGTTCCAGACGTTGCAGAGGTTGCAAAAGCCGTTGCAACTTGTGCGGCTGTTGCTCCACCCGTACCTGCCGTAACAGTTACGCCTGCAACTGTGATAGCTTGACCATCCGTTAAAGCAGAGAAAATGACATCTGCTGTTTCAGTTACGCCAGCGACAACGTTAGCACCAGCAGTATTTTCAGAAACGGAAGCAACACTAGTACCCGTAAAATCGGCTGTTGTTATACTTTGATTGCCAAAAGATTTACTTGTGAAAGTTACTGTACCCGTGTTGTCAACTGCTTGCCATGTTCTGTCAGCGTAAGCGTTGTATGCTATTGCGAATGCAGCTCCTGCTGTCGTAGCAGTAGCACCGTCACCACCAGCGGCTGTATAGGTAAAACCGTCAAAAATAACTGTAGAAGCATCCACAACTGTTTGAAACGTTGCCGTAAATACTTCGGCTCCGCCCGTTACAGCGGCAACGCCGTCGATAATTGAGATTGAGGTGAGTGGTTCAGCAACGGTGACGGTGTCTGAACTTAAAGACGTTACTACAACCGTTGGTGCCGTCAATGTCCCGGTATAACTCGCTTGCGCCGCCGCTGTAATCGCAGATTGTGCCTCAATCGAACCGCTGGAAACTTCTAACGTCCAGTTTCCACCCGCACCTGTCAAATCATTCGACGCGGCAACATCGGCACCCGTCGCCGTTGCCAAGTTATTAACGAACGCTACACCCGCTGCATCTTGAGCGACATTACAACCGAAGAGCAAAATATCGCCCGTTGGCGAAAGAGTCGCACCGATTTGCGTGAGTTCGTTGCTGTAACTGGCAAGGTTGTTGCTATTTAAAATGTTTGAACCCACTGCCACAGAAGCGTCGCTACCGTGTGAGAGGATTTGAATCGAGGCTAAATCGCTATGACCTTGCAATGCGGCAGCCATTTGCTGTACGCCGTCTTGGTTGGCGTTGAGATAAACCACTTCGACGTTGCTACCTAAACCGACGAGTAAATCTTGATAATTACTGACGTGGGTATCAACAAATAAAACGGTGTCGATTACGTTCGTTGGCGCGGCTACAGCAGCGGCGATGACTGTTGAGGCTGTGTTATCAGAAATGGTTTCGGTTGAAGCAGTTGGAGCTGTTTCGACGACAGGTGTTTCAGTTGAAGTTGGTGTTGTATCAGTTGAAACAGTTGAAACAGTTGAAACAGTTGGAGCTGTTTCGACAACAGATGTTTCGACAACAGATGTTTCAGTTGAAGTTGGATCAAGTAAATCAGTCATGGTAATTATCTCTGGGGTTGTGGAAGATGGAGTAATTAAATCCGAAGCAGTTGATGCTGTTTCGGCTGGAGTTGAATCAAGTAAATCAGTCATAGCAGTATCTTATAAAAATTCAAAATAATTCAGTGCAAGGCTGGGGGATTTGTTTTAAACCGTAGTAAATACCCCACTTGAAACGGAGGAAATCGAGGTAGCTCCTACTAAAACAATGGCTTCGAGTGTTCCGCCCGTGGCAGAACCGTTATTATCATAAACCAACAACGTGTCTGTGCCGCTGGCGTTTGAAGTGAATAAATTTGTACCAGCCATATAACTGCCTTTGAAGGATTGTGCGGCGGTTGTTCCTGTTCCAGCAGCGGTAAAAGCAGTGGCTGTTGTAATGAGAGACGAAATCGGCGTAACAGAAGCCAACGTTGATGCAATCGCAGAAAGATCCAACTTATCCGCAGACATAGTAATAATATCCATGCCTGTGGTGCTGATGGTTGAACCGCCTGCATTTGCTGTCCAAGTCGTAGGTGCATTTCCAGTTTGACCTGTTGCAGAAATGACATAAGTATCCGTCCCTGCACCGCCATTTAAAATATCAGCCTTCGCACTGCCATAAATTGTATCGTCACCTGTTGCACCAACAATACTAACCACAGTGGTTGGATTTAGTTTGGTAATAAATGTCGGCTCTAAAACTTGACTGAAATCGACAGAAACACTGGTGATGTCTGTTAAATTAACGTGTGTCGTGGCTTTTGCATTAGTTGGCGTGAAGGTATCAATCGTATTCGCGGTGTTAACCGTTTTCACAAACGCATTCACACCCGCTTGTGTAAAAGTAACGGTACCGTCGTTGACTAATCCACCGCTAACGCTGTCATAAACCTGATTGAGCGTCAATGAAATGGCAGTCGTCGTATCATCTGCAACAAATGCCAACGCTTTGGTGGTTGTATTTTCATCCGCATAAAACATCGTTTCATTCAACACGTTGTCGGTGTTGTTAACAGGATGATCACTGTTATTAAAAAGTCCAATAAAAGCGGATGTGCTTGAAATAAGGTGTTGCCCGTATTCGTAACCGCCGTAAGTGAACGCATTGCCCGTATCCGTCACCGTTACGATAGCGGTGTCATTTTCTACATAGTTGTAGAAAAAATCTTCACCGACAGCACTAATTGCAATGACGTTGGTCAGGCGTGGCGCGTCAACTAAAAAACCGAGTTTGACTTGAACTGTTTCTCCATTTTTTAAACCCATAAGACTATAAGTGCCAACGCCACTGTAATTTTCATAACCGCCAACACCGCTATTTAAAGACGGATTCCAATGTTGCGCTCCTGTGCTAAATGTATTTGTCAAAATGATGTTATTACCTTGATACTTAATCGACAAATCAAACGCTTTGGGTGAATCCCATGAATCGATACTTATCGTGTCGCCATCTGACACATTGGCAGTGAAATCACCACTCAAGTCATTAGTTCCATACCAAGGATTTTTAGACTTGCCCAAAAAAATGAATGTTTCAGCATAGCTGGTTCCATAAAACGTATTGCTCGCATCGGTTGACCCCATCGTATAAAAAGCACCATCGGTTATTGCTTGTGAAACCGTAATAGCCATCGTAATTCCTCTCCCTTTTTGTTAATTTAGATAATAAAACTGATTGGACTAATAAATCCATGACTGGTCATGAGTGTATTTAGTTCGGAAATAGTGTCAATGTTTTTGCCAACGCTTAAAGGATGCGAAAGACTAGAAAGTCCCACTAAAGTAATGGTTTGAACACTGCCATGATCGTTAGCAATCAGTTTAATATCGCTAGTGTCATCTGAAATACTATAGAGCGCGTCGACTTCGGAAAAACCTTGAGCGGTATTACTAACTTCGAAAACGAGTTTATCGCCAGAGCCAAAACCGTTGATTTTAATGTTTGCTGTTTGGAGCGAACCACTCACTGGAACAGTATTTAAAACGTATTCGTCATTGCCTTGACTAGCATCGAAAGACACCGCCGTGGCGAGTACCGAACTCTGATTAGCGTTTAGAACATCGTTGCCACTGGTTTCTGTTTGGGCAGGAGCAGCCGTTGTAAAGTTCAACGTGGTGTTATTGTTAATTCCCGCAAACTGATTTCCCGATGAATCTTTAATAGCCGTAGAATCAATTTTAACGCTGTATTGATAACTAGGTTTTAAGTCGTCTGTAGGATTGATGGTGACGGTACTGCCTGAAATGGCGACAGAACCATGTGTTAAATCCCCCGCAATAGGAATCGTCACAATAGAATTATCTGTTAAATTTGTGACAACGATATTCCCAGTACCTTTTTGAACCGCTTCACTGAAAGTCAAAACGATGTTACTTGTGGTCGCCACGTCGGTTGCATTATCAGTAGGTGAACTAGACGATAGTGTTGGTGGAGTTGTGTCACTACTGCTTCCGCCACCTCCGCCACTGTTATCAACAGGCGGTATAACAACAGGCGAAACGATCGGAACAACTGGAGTAATTGCAGATACCGTATCGGTAGATTGTGTAGTAACTGAAACGGTAGCAATGCTTGCTAACAATGCGGTACTGTCACCGCTACTACTCACAACGCTATCGATATTTTTAGCCGCTGTCGATAGATTCGTAGCGAATGTATCCGCTACTTTTGAAATATCGGATACTAAATTTAAAGATACTTGTGTTGTACTTTTTGCAATTTCTGTCGCACTACTAATCAAAACATTTGTTAATAACGTGGTATCTGCTAGATCAATTTTTCCATTAGCCGCACTATCAATTGTATTAACCAATGATTTTGTTAATGCTGCCCATGATTGTTCAGATGTGACCGTACTCCCTCCTGCACTTATTAACGTATTACTTGCTACCACCAACAAATTAGCGACTTTTGCGGAACTTGCCATTAAATCTGCTGCACCCGCATCACCATTTTTAACAGCGGCAATCGGGTCGAATTTTGTTAAATCGAATGTAGGATTAGCCGCAGTAGCTGTAAACCCTAAGGCTGTTGCAACCTTAGTTTCTGCTTGTTCAGCGGTCATCCCTGGCGTTGCTTCCATAAAAGCATTTTGTAACGTTGTTAACGGTGTAATCATTGTTGATCCCGCTGGAGCAGTTAACACACCATTGAAAGCTTTACCCGTACTTAAATCGATACCGCCAGAAGTGGTCAATGAACCTTGTGGCGTATCCGCAGGAAATGAAAAGTTACCGTTAGCATCCGTGGTGGTGGTGTATGTTTTTCCATCACTGCCAGTCATAGTTACCGTCGCACCTGCCAGATAACCATCGATGGCTTTACCTGTGATAGCAAGACCAATAGCCGTCCTAAAATTAAACGTTGTGTCATCGTTAATACCCGCGAAATTGTTATTTGATAAATCTTTCACCACACCTGCGTTAAGGTGTACTGAGTAGAAATTATTACTTTTCAAGTCAGCTGTTGGATTGATGGTGATCGTTTTACCGCTAATCGTTACTTGCGTACTGTCTTTAATATCAATCACACGCACATCGTTGTTGCCGCCGCTTAATA
This sequence comes from uncultured Pseudomonadota bacterium, assembly GCA_903848935.1. GTDB lineage: Bacteria > Pseudomonadota > Gammaproteobacteria > Methylococcales > Methylomonadaceae > UBA10906. The sequence goes on from CAINHO010000010.1 coordinate 7,132, forward strand.
CAATGTTGCCAATTCCAGCCTTAATAGCTTCGTTAAAATTCAAAACGATATTTGCACTTTTTACGACATTCAGGCTGTTATCTTGCGGCGTAAATGACAATAAAGTCGGCGCAGTTTTATCGTTAGGATTGAGCGGTAAATCTATAGCGGGTGTTGGTGGTGTTACAACAGGTGGAGTAACGGGTGGCGTTACAACAGGCGGAGTAACAGGCGGTGTTACAACAGGTGGAATAACTGGCGGCGTTACAACAGGCGGAGTTACAACAAGCGGAGTTACAACAGGTGGAGTTACAACAGGTGGAGTAACGGGTGGCGTTACAACTGGAACGGTCGTGTGTGTAACAGGGGCTGGTTTGGTGTAAAACGTAAATCCAGCACTGTCGCCTGCAAACGCATTCCCTGCTAAATCTTTAACCGCACCCGCATCTAAACTAACCGTATACACGCCGCCCAAAGCGAAATCGGTCGTCGGATTCAACGTAAGTTTTACGTTGCTGATGGTGACCTGTGGATCATTGACAGGGATTTTAATCACGTCCGTGCCGTGAGTCAGCAGGATGTTTCCGCTACCGAGTTTAATTTTTTCACTGAAATTGAAATCGATATTGCGATTAACCGCGACGAGTTTATTGCCGTTTGCGGGGCTGGTGGTACGCAAAACGGGGGCAATCGTGTCAGCGGTATCGAATGTAAAAATTTTTCCACCGAATTTATTGCCCGCCAAATCATTGATCGCGGCTGCATCAATTTTAACTGTGTAATGACTGTTAAAAAGTAAATCATCAGTTGGATTGATGGTAACGGTTGTACCGCTAATGGTGACTTGTTTGTCAGTGATAGCAATTTTGTGAACATCTTTACCACTACTGATAGTAATGTAGCCGCTGCCTGCTTTGACGGATTCATCAAACGTTAGCACCAGATTCTGATGGGGATTTATTGCGCTACTGCTCACGTCGGGCGTAGAAGAAACAAGTTTTGGAGCGATTTTATTTATTTTAGTAACCATAATTTTATCCACGGATGAAAGTCTTGAAAAAAACTGAAAAAGTGTTGTGAAAAGTTGGCTGCGAGTGTACCAAATTTCTTATACATAAAGTTCGGAAAAACTTACAAATTTGTTACAACGTTTTGCAATTTATTGTATTTAATCGTAATTTTTATTGGTTTTATTTCCGATAAAATTTAAAAATGTGACGTAAATCACAAAAATAACGGCGTGAGTTGCCGTAACTGACATAGAAAAATGTGTCGAGTAACGTGTATCAAAAAATTTAGAAGCTGTCTGGCAAAAGTACATTCAACCATCCCGTGCGAATGTTCGCCGCGTAAGTAATCATGGCTGCGGATGCTATATGAATTTACCTTACTTGTATGTCCCTAGAACTAGTGACAAAGCAACGATAATCTTTGTGGTAGTATTTAAAAAATACTCCATGCCAGCTTGTTGAAAATATGCGCTCACTGAATATAAATAACGATACAAACGGCAACTTTCTCTCGAGTTCTATCATTCGTATTGCACTGGTGGAAGATGACGTTATTTTCCAAAATGCGTTGGTCACGGCGATACAGGCAGAGCCAGATATGAGACTGTTAAGTATGGCAAGCACAAGAGCGCAGGGACTTTTAGCGATAAATCAGGTTGAAGTTGACGTGTTACTCGTCGATTTAGGATTACCAGACGGTTCAGGTATTGATGTAATTCGCGCCGCGCATTCGAAATCTAACTGTAGCATCATGGTCAGTACCGCGTTTGGCGATGAACAAAATGTTATGCAGTCTATCGAAGCGGGTGCAGCAGGCTACTTGCTAAAAGATAGTACCCCTGAAAAAATGGTGTTCGAAATTCGCAGTCTGCATGCAGGTGGCAGCCCAATTAGCCCATTGATTGCACGCAAGATATTGACCCGTTTTCGGCAAGATAAGTCCCCAATAGTTGACCCTGATGAACAGCGCACCACATTATCTGCACGCGAACAAGAGGTGCTAGAATATATCACCAAAGGTTTTACCTCTAATGAAATTGCAGCCTTAATCGCGGTTTCTCATCACACCGTATTAACTTATATCCGTCGTATCTATGCAAAACTCGAAGTTAATTCGAAAGCCGAAGCAATCCATGAAGCTCGTAATCAAGGCTTACTGGAAAAATAGTCAAGAGTTACTTTTCCAAGATATTGGCAAAATTCTCACTATCGTATTACTGATTGTTGGTGCAACGCTAAGTTGGATTGGCTATGACGAGTATCGGCAAGTACAAGAATCAGAATACCGATTACTTGAAGCCCACGCTCGCAATGCCGATGTACAAGTTGCGACTGCGTTGAGTGACATTGAATATATGCTCGGCGAGATTGCTCAAGAATGGCTAAAAAGTCGTCCACTTGAAAGAAAAGCCTTTGTGACTGTGCTTGAACGACACAAAAAGGAGATTCCCGAACTGGGTACTTTGTTTACAATCAATACTCAGGGACATATTAGCCATTCGACTGACCCGACGATTGTCGGGCGAGATATTTCTCAGGAATCGTATTTTGCTAACCACCTAAACGCGGAGCAATCACCGAAAATGTTTATGTCTCGCCCAGATAAAAATTTGCTTGGCATTCCCACGATAATTTTCAGCTTGCCTATTATCGACATTAACCACCGATTTCTTGGTGTTGTTGGTATCACAATCGGATTCAATTTTTTTCCTAAAGTTTTACAAGCGATTAACCCAGATGATTCTGCCAGTATGTCCGTCATCTTCAATCGTGATGGTGACTTGATGTACCGCCGCGAGAACCCCGAAAAGTTTTTCGGTAACAACATCACTCAAGTCAGTACGGTACTTCATGAACATCGTGACGCAGGCACGCAGGTAACACGCCATATTGCGCCATCTGCTCATAATGGCAAAACTCGACTTTTCCTAATCCGCGAAGTGGGCGACACGGGGATCGGTTTGATTCTTTCACGACAACTCGATGAGGTTTTCGCCAAGTGGCGACGCAATGTGGTGATTTACGCGCTTATTTTTTTGTTCATTAGCGTAGTGGTAATTTTGCTAGTCATTTTTGTTGCGCGTAGTAGGCATGAACAACGGGAACGCGAAATAGAATTAGCGACAAACCGCGAACAATTACAAAAAATTAAACAACAACAAATGCTCAGTCAAGAGCGGCAACGGCTAATGCAAGATATGCACGATGGGCTAGGGTCGTCGTTGACTAGCGCACTACGGGTGATCGAATGTGGCAAAGTCGATGAAGCGGATATTATGCAGATACTTAAAAGCTGCATTGATGACCTCAAACTGGCGATTGATTCGATGGAACCAGTAGATGCTGATTTATTACTTTTGCTGGCAACCCTGCGCTTTCGATTAGCACCACGTTTAGAAAGTACAGGGATTATTTTGCATTGGGAAATCGTGAACGTTCCCGCGCTAAATTGGCTAGACCCGCGCAATGCGCTGCATATTTTGCGTATTCTGCAAGAGGCATTCACCAACATTATTAAGCATACGCGAACAACAGAAATCCGTGTTATTACAGGCGTTGAGGATGATTGGGTAGTGGTGATTATTATTGACAACGGACAAGGTTTTTCAGTTGAACACGCGCTAAAAAATGGTGGCAAAGGATTGTCCAACCAGATGCGCCGTGCGGAAGCGATTGGTGCAACTATTCATTGGGAATCAAATGATTTGGGGACGCGCTTGACGTTGCGACTGCGAGTGGCTGGGGCGACATACGAAACACATAAAAATTCTACCCTCTAAATTCATCGAGAAATTTTTTGAAGCAACGGATAAACGGTCACGCCGTCATGATTTAAATCAACCCAATTTTCTTTTATACTGCGTCGCTTATTCAACTCAGGAGTCCTCATGGAAAAGCCATTTATTTTACACATGCTCACCACCGCTAAAAATCTTAGTCCCTTCGATGTCAATATGGCAATGGACGCGGGTTGGGTTTCAGCGATTCCATACACCAATATTGAAGCCAGTGAAATTCAAGGTTTAGTTCAAGATGCGATTTTTTCACGCAGTGCCAAAAACTTAAAACGTACCAGTATTTTTATCGGTGGTCGTGATACGAAACAAGCGATGGATATGTTAAAAATCGCCAAACGTTCCATGATTCCGCCGTTTGAGGTGTCTGTTTTTGCCGATCCAAGTGGCGCGTTTACCACAGCAGCGGCGATGGTTGCTGTGATTGAACGTGAATTAAAAACAAAATTTAACACGACATTGGAAGGCAAGAACATTTTGGCATTAGGCGGTACCGGGCCGGTTGGTCAAGCGGCAGCGGTCATTGCAGCGAAAGCGGGCGCAAATGTTCGCATTATTGGTCGCCAATTAGAAAAAGCTCAACACATTGCCGATTTGTGCAATGGTGAATTTGGTGAAGGAAAAACAAATATCACTGCCGGTGCGGATGGTGATAAAGCTGAATACATTAAAACAGCGGATGTGGTTTTCGCTACTGGCGCAGCGGGCATTGAATTATTAAGTGCCGAATTGATTGCGTCTGCATCACAACTAAAAGTGGCGGCGGATGTAAATGCGGTACCACCAGCCGGTATTGCGGGCATTGATGCGTTTCATGATGGCGCAGCTATTCAAGGTTCAATTAGCGGTGCGGTCGGTGTGGGCGCATTAGCAATTGGTAATGTGAAATATCAAACACAAAACTTGTTATTGAAACGCATGATTCACAGTGATAAACCAGTATATTTACATTTTGAACATGCTTTTGAAGTGGCGCGTGAATATCTCCAATCTACTAAAGCCTCGTCTTAATCAGGAATTTTATGAAACGCAGTATTCTCCACATGCTCGACCCAATGCCGAATAACAGTCCTTTCGACATCAATATGGCGTTAGACGCAGGCTTTGACGTTTTGATGCCGTATAATAATGTGAAATTAGAAAGTGTTCATGGTTTGACACAAGATGCCATTTTTTCGCGTGGCGCGGCGGGCATGAAACGCACTGGTTTATTTATTGGTGGACGCAATTTAGGGCTGGCGATTGATATGTTCAATACCGCCAAACAAGCCATGGTACCACCCTTTGCAATTTCAGTATTTGCCGATCCAAGCGGTGCATTTACCACGGCAGCGGCATTGGTGGCGTGTGTTGAGCGGGAATTACGCGAAAAACACGGTAAAGAATTAGCCGGTTGTAAAGCCGTTGTTTTCGGTGGTACGGGGCCGGTTGGGATTGCCACGGGAATTATTGCATCGCTTGCAGGTGCCGATACGACTATTGTGGATCATTTATATTTGGACACGGCGGCGGATATGGCGAATCAATACAATCGTCGTTTTGGGTGTGATTTAAAAGCAGCGGTTGCTAGTTTTGATAAAGATAAAATCGAATTATTGAAAGATGTGGATGTAATTTTCTGCACCGCAAAAGCAGGGATTCAAGTTTTAAATGCGACGATTTTAAAAGAAGTCACACAATTAAAAGTAGCGGGCGATGTAAATGCAGTGCCGCCTGCGGGAATTGAAGGAATTGACCGTGGCGATGTGGGCGCACCGTTGATTCATGCGACCCATTGTAATGCGGTGGGGGTAGGCGCGTTAGCCATTGGTAATGTGAAATATCAAGTACAACACGCGCTATTAGTTTCGATGTTGGAATCCGAAAACCCCGTTTATTTAGATTTCCGTGATGCGTTTGCTAAAGCGCAAGAGCTTTTGAAATAATTTGTTCGGTCTTCGGATTGCGTGAATGACGCAATCCGAATTGGCGAATGTTGGGATTTAAGACAACCGACGAAACACAATTTCCGCCGCTGCAAAGGTTTTATTTAACGCTTCATCATCGTGAGCTGCCGACACAAATCCCGCTTCAAATGCAGACGGGGCAAGATAAACGCCCTGCTCTAACATTCCGTGAAAAAATCGTTTGAAATAGTCTTGATTGCACGCCATAACTTGCGTGAACGACGTGATATTTTTATCTTCGGTGAAAAATAAACCAAACATTCCGCCAACTTGATTAGTTGTTAAAGGCACGCCGGCTTGTTGTGCCGCATTTTTTAACCCGTCAAGTAAGCGGGTTGTTTTCTCACTTAAATCAGCATGGAAATTGGGAGCGGCAATCAATTCCAACGTTTTCAAACCGGCTGCCATTGCCACCGGATTTCCTGATAATGTGCCAGCTTGATACACCGAACCGAGTGGCGCGAGGCATTCCATAATGTCACGTCGTCCGCCAAATGCACCTACCGGCATTCCGCCGCCAATGACTTTGCCGAGCGTCGTTAAATCGGGTTTCACATCATAAAAACCTTGTGCGCCTTGCAAGCTGACGCGAAAACCAGTCATCACTTCATCGAAAATTAACACGCTGCTATTTTCGTCGCACACGTCGCGCAATGCCTCTAAAAATCCATCGACCGGCGGCACGCAATTCATATTGCCCGCAACTGGTTCGACAATAATGCAGGCGATTTCTGAACCTACAGACGCGAATAATTTCCGCACCGACGCTTCGTCGTTGTACGGCAAAGTCAGCGTATCCAACGCGACCGCTTCGGAAACACCAGCCGAACTCGGCACACCAAACGTCAATGCACCCGAACCAGCTTTCACGAGTAGTGCGTCCGAATGTCCGTGATAACAGCCCTCGAATTTCACAATTTTATTGCGTCCGGTAAAACCTTTCGCCAAACGAATCGCGCTCATCGTGGCTTCTGTGCCAGAACTGACCATGCGGACTAATTCAATTGATGGCAATAATTCGCACACTCGTTGTGCCATCAACGTTTCGATTTCCGTCGGCGCACCAAAGCTCAAACCTTTTTCAGCCGCCGTTTTGACCGCAGCGATAACATCGGGATGTGCGTGACCCAAAATCATCGGTCCCCATGAACCGACATAATCAACGTAGGCATTGCCTTCGCAGTCGTAAATGTACGCGCCTTTTGCGTGATCGATAAAAATCGGCGTACCACCGACACCGTTAAATGAACGCACCGGCGAATTTACGCCACCTGGAATAACGTGTTTGGCTTGGTTGAAAAGTTGGGTAGAAGTTGTCATAAGTTTGTTTTTTAGAAGATGAGTTAAACGTTAAATTCTGGAAGTTTTTTAGCGACCACACATTTTTTCAATACAACGTAATCGGGCAAGCCATTTTTGTACGGCGGATAATCTTCACCAGCAATGAGCGGCTGTAAATAGGCACGACAAACAGGCGTAATTCCAAAGCCATCCGCGCTGATAAATTCGGGCGGCATCATTTTTTCTACATTCGCCACGTCTTTCAAATCCACGCTGCCGATTTCCCATTGATAAGGCGCGTCAGCGATTCGTACAATCGTCGGCATCACAGCATTTTTGCCTGCTAATGCAAATTCAACCGCCGCTTTACCCACGGCATAAGCCTGTTCCACATCGGTTTTCGAGGCAATGTGACGTGCCGCCCGTTGCAGATAATCCGCCACCGCCCAATGATATTTGTAGCCCAAATTTTCTTTAATTAAATTCGCAATCACCGGAGCTGCACCGCCGAGTTGCGCGTGACCAAAGGCATCTTTGCCACCGGCTTCGGCGAGAAATTGCCCGTCGCTATTTTTCACGCCTTCGGAAACCACGACGCAGCAATAACCATACTGTTTCACTTTTACATCAATGGCGGCGAGAAAGTTTGCGGAATTAAATTGCACTTCTGGAAACAAAATCACCAATGGAATGTCGTGATTTTCGTCAGCGGCTAATCCGCCCGCCGCTGCAATCCAACCCGCGTGTCGCCCCATCACTTCCATCACAAATACTTTGGTCGAAGTTGCACACATTGACGCAACATCAAAACTCGCTTCACGCATCGAAACGGCGACGTATTTCGCCACCGAACCAAAACCCGCGCTGTTGTCCGTAATCGGCAAATCATTATCGACGGTTTTTGGAATGCCAATGCAGGTCAATGGATAACCCATTTGTTCGCCAATTTGCGAGACTTTGTGTGCGGTATCTTGCGAATCACCGCCCCCATTGTAGAAAAAATAACCAATGTTGTGTGCTTTGAAAACGTTAATCAATCGTTCATATTCGGCGCGGTTTGTGTCTAAACTTTTTAATTTATAGCGGCACGAACCGAATGCACCCGCAGGCGTAAAACGTAACGCGGCAATATCGGCATCGCTTTCAAAACTCGTGTCGATTAACTCTTCTTTTAACGCGCCAATAATTCCATTTAGCCCCGCGTAAACCGTGCCTATTTTGTCGGAATGTAGTCGTGCAGTTTGAATTAAGCCGCACGCGCTGGCGTTAATCACTGAAGTTACGCCACCGGATTGAGCATAAAACGCATTTTTTAGTGTCATTTTCGTTCCTTAAATTTGAAAAGTAGAAAGTTGAAAAACTGTAATAGATTGACCGCCTCGATACAAGTACCACGTCATTTTGGTGCAATGCACTCAAACAAAGCAAAAACAGTTTAATTTCGACGGAAAATTATCCATTTTGAATTGATTTTACGTCATGGTATAAATCCTGCTCGGCACAAATTTAATGATTGCGTATAAAATACGTTGAACTCTTCCACCAAATAATGGTTTTTTATGACAACGAACACGCAACTTTTTCCTTATTTTCAACCGATTGTGGGCGCAGCAAATGGTGCGATTGTGGGTTATGAAGCATTGGCGCGACAACGCGATTCAAACGGCAACGTCAAATCTGCCGGTGAATTATTTATTCATCCTGATATTTCCGATAAAAAGTTAATCGAATGGGATCGTAGCGTTCGTCGCCAAGCGTTGCAACAGTTCAGCGAATTACCTGAAAACACTTATTTAACCATCAACATTTCCGCCGCGTGGATTGATTATATTGATGACTTTAACGCGCTGCCAACGTTGTTAATGTTGGATGAATTTGATATTGACACCAGTCGCATTGTCATTGAAATTACCGAAACAGAAGGCGATTTAGACAAAATCGTGAAAGCCGTGGCGATGTACCGCAAACAAGGTTTGAAAATTGCGATTGATGATTTTGGCGCGGGATTTTCACAATTAGAACGTGTCATAGCGATTCAACCCGATATTATCAAACTCGATATGCAGCTCTTTCAAAATGCGGCGCGAGGCGGCGTAGAAACCGATGTGGTGCATTTACTTTCACGGTTAGCAAAACGTACCGGTTGCCGAATTGTGTGCGAAGGTGTGGAAACTAATGAAGATTTTTTATTCGGTTTAAGCTGCGGCGCACAATATATGCAGGGTTATTTATTTTCGCCTGCGACGGCGGATTTTCAAGATTCAAAACGCTATTCATCACAAATTGCTGCGTTGCGCGATAGCTTTTTAACACAAGAGTTAATCAAAGAAGAATTCAAAAAACAGTTTATTGAGCGTATCCGAAAACTCATGCGGCATTTGCAAAGAGCGGTAGCTCAGACTGATTTTTCCATGGCAAATCTAGCCATTGAGCCGTTTGAAAATAGTGGTTTGTTACATTTTTATTTGTGTGACAGTAAGGGTAATCAGATTTCACCGAATTTTAATTTTTCAAATAATGCCTGGGTTGCCGATACAAGACAACTAGGTTTCAACTGGTCGTGGCGACCTTATTTTTACGAAGTTTTGGGTTTTGAAATCAATAATCGTGTTGTGATTTCAGAGCGTTATCGTGATTTCAGTACCGATACGCTGTGTAAAACATTCGCGTTACGCCTAGACGATTCAAGAGTTCTACTGGTCGATGTCGTCGCTGATTGGTTGTGATATACCTTCCAATTATTTTTTAATTCAAATTTAGCTTCAGCCCATTTATGAATACAGCAAAATTATTTTGTCCTACGGTTAGGATGCGTTTCGGTATTATTTTGATCACGATGATTATTGGTTTTTTTGCTTTTGGATTGGCAACGACTACTGCCATAAAAAGCTTAAGTGTTGATAGTCCACTGCATCAACGTATTGCACAAGGTAAAAAATTTATCGCTGATGTCCTTCCGCCACCTGAGCATATTGTCGAATCGTATTTGGTCATGTTACAACTTTCTCAAGCCAAAAGTCCCGCGACTATTAACTTGTTGATTAAACGTTTTGAATTTTTAAAATCTGAATATAACAACCGTTATGCGTATTGGCAGGAACATATTCAAGAATTAACTCCGAAATTAACTGAACCTTTTTTAAATCAATCGCATCAAACCACTCTCGCGTTTTATACCGAAGCACAACAGCAATTTATTCCGCAAATTCAAGCGGGAAATCATGAAGCTGCGTTGATAAGTCTGACGAAACTCGATGCGTTTTATCAACAACATCGAAGTGCCATAGATAAAACGGTTGACATAACCGTCGCGCAAAACGAGGCGAATGAAGCGGAAGCCGAGAAATTACGCGACCATTTTTATTTTATTTTGGTGGGAATTTTTATCGCCTATATTGCATTAGCCGTCATATTGACTTATTTCATGAGTCGCGGAATTATTCGCCAATTGGGTGCCGAACCTGATGAAGTGGTTGAACTAGCAAAAGAAATTGCCGAAGGTAATTTTCGTTCTATTTCGCTGACAGATAAGAATTCAACGTGTTTGATGAGCCACATGAAAATGATGCAATTTCAACTTTTTGAACGAAAAGTAGCCGCGAATAATTTAGAAAGTGAACTTTTGCGCGTGAAACTTGCGCTCGATAACGTCAATACGGGGGTGATGATTACCGACAACGATCTGGAAATTATTTACGCCAATAAATCCGTCATAAATACGTTAAGTGCAAATGAAGCCGCTATTCACGCACAATTACCGAGTTTTAGTAGTGAAAATTTAATTGGCGCGGTAATTGATGATTTTCATCAAAATCCAGCGCATCAACGCAAAATGCTCAATAACTTAACGGAAAGATACAAAGCCGGCATGGTGATAGGCGGTCGGAATATGATTGTCTATGCCACGCCGGTTGTTAACGAAAGGGGCGAACGTTTAGGTACGGTCGCTGAATGGCATGACATCACCGCCGAAATACTGGTTGATAAAGAAGTGGCGGAAGTCGTTATTGCCGCCGCAGCGGGAGATTTCACTAAGCGTATAGAACTTGAGGGCAAAGAGGGTATTTTGCGTGATTTAGGTAATGGTATTAACCAGTTGATGTACACAAATGAAACCAGTTTGACAGAAATTGCTCGGGTATTAGAAGCTTTATCTTGTGGCGATTTGACCCAAAAAATAACCAACGAATACTTCGGCACGTTTGGGCGATTAAAAGATGATGCGAATTTAACCGTTGAAAAAATCACCGAAATCGTTCATCAAATTCAAGCTGCCTCTGACAGCATCAATTCTGGCGCACAAGAAATTGCAAATGGAAACAATGATTTGTCGCATCGTACCGAGGAGCAAGCGGCAAGTTTGGAAGAAACTGCCGCGAGCATGACGGAATTGACCAGTACCGTTCAGCACAATGCTGAAAATGCGAAATATGCGAACCAGCTCGCGGGCAATGCCACCACAATTGCTGAAAAGGGCAGTACGGTTGTTGGCAAAGTGGTGGAAACAATGGCAAGTATTAACGAATCGTCGCGCAAAGTGGTTGAGATTATTGCCGTCATCGACAACATTGCATTCCAAACCAACATTTTGGCATTAAATGCAGCAGTGGAAGCTGCTCGTGCCGGTGAACAAGGACGCGGTTTTGCGGTGGTAGCGACAGAAGTGCGAAATTTAGCGCAACGTGCCTCAGCGGCGGCAGGCGAAATTAAATTGTTAATCGGTGATTCCGTAGATAAAGTGGAAGACGGTAGTCAACTCGTCGCACAAGCGGGGGAAACGATGCAAGAAATTGTCTTTGCGGTACAAGGTGTAACGAATGTGATGGCAGAAATCATGGCCGCATCGGTGGAACAAAGCTCGGGGATTTCTCAAGTTAATTTGGCGATTGCTCAAATGGATGATGTCACTCAACAAAATGCGGCGTTAGTTGAACAGGCAGCGGCTGGAGCAGAATCGCTCGAAGAACAAGCGCAAAAACTGTCCGTGACGGTGGCAAATTTTAAAACGAAAACTTAGCGAAAACAATTATGGAAAAAATGTCTGAATTTACGATAAAAATGCGTTTCGCCATTATTTTGGCAACACTGGTTACGGGTTTTTCATTATTTGGTTTTGCAACATTAGCCGCGATGAAAACATTGAATGTGAATGGCTCAATTTATCAACGCATTGTGCAAGGCAAAGATTTGATTGCTGATATTTTGCCTCCGCCTGAGTACATTTTGGAATCGTATCTGGTCGTTTTGCAACTCACCCATTCAACGCAACCGGATGAAATTACCACGCTACTAAAACGCTTAAGTGCATTGAAAGGCGAATACGATACCCGCCATATTTATTGGCAAAGTGAAGGTTTAGAGTCGGAATTAACCACACCACTTTTAGAGCGTTCTTATCATGCCGCCCAAACGTTTTATAGTGAAGCGCAACAGAATTTTATTCCCAGTATTCAAGCCGGAAATCATGAAGCGATGATGGCAAGTTTGGCAAAAATGGGTAAGAGTTATGAGCAACATCGACTGGCGATTGATGAAGTGGTGCAAGTAACCACAAAACGTAATGGTCAAGATGAACTGCACGCCAAAACGTTGCTAGGTAGTTATGACGCGGGGTTATTGGCAATTTTTATTTTTAGTATTTCGTTGGCTTCGTTATTAACCTGGTGGATTAGTCGTGGTATTTTGAATTCACTGATGACAGCCCGAAAAATTGCCAATGCGATTGCCGTCGGTGATTTGAGTTCAACGATTGATACTACACAACCGGACGAAATTGGCGATTTATTGCGTTCAATGAATACGATGCAACAAGCAATTAACTCTTTTGTGTTGGCACAAGAAGTCATGGCGAAAAAACATACGGAAGGGTTTGTTAAAGAAAAACTCGACGTGTCTAAATTTAGCGGCACTTATGCACAAATGGCGCATGACGTGAACGAGCTGGTTCAATCACGGATTGCAGTTAATCGTCGAATTTTGGATATTATTATTCAATACGCCAAGGGTGATTTTTCCATCGATATGGAAGCGTTGCCGGGTGAAAGTCATCTGATTACCGAAACTATGCAAGGGATTAAAAATGCCTTGCTGGCAATCAATAAAGAAATTGAAACGTTAGCGAAAGCTGGCGGAAATGGTGATTTTTCAAAACGGGCAAATGCGGCGAATTTTGAATTTATGTTTCACGATATGCTCAGTGATTTGAATCGATTGTTTACGGCGTGCGATACGGGATTTAATGATATTTTGCGTGTATCGAATGCGTTAGCGCAGGGCGATTTGACCAAAACGATTGATACGATTGCGCCGGGTATGTTTGGAAAAGTGAAGGAAGGAATCAACTGTACCGTCGAAAATTTACAAGCTCTTGTCGGTGAAATTAAAGATTCAACCCAACTCATCAATACTGCCGCGCAAGAAATCGCTGCGGGTAATAATGATTTATCTCAACGCACCGAAAAACAAGCGGCAAGTTTAGAAGAAACGGCTGCCAGCATGACAGAACTCAACAGCACTGTGCAGCACAACGCAGAAAATGCTAAAGAGGCAAATAATTTAGCGCGTGATGCGGCAACTATCGCCAGCCAAGGCGGCGTAGTCGTGGATAATGTGGTTAAAACGATGGAAAGCATTAACGAATCGTCACGCAAAGTCGTTGAAATTATTTCCGTCATCGACAACATTGCGTTTCAAACCAACATCCTCGCGCTAAATGCCGCCGTGGAAGCGGCTCGCGCCGGTGAACAAGGACGTGGTTTTGCTGTCGTCGCAACCGAAGTCCGAAATTTAGCACAACGAGCCGCTTCTGCTGCAGGTGAAATTAAAAGTTTGATTGGCGATTCCGTAGACAAAGTCGAAGACGGTAGTCAACTCGTTGCACAAGCCGGTAAAACTATGCAAGAAATTGTACGTTCCATTCAAGGTGTGACCACAATCATGGCTGAAATCACCTCTGCTTCCGTCGAACAAAGTGGCGGGATTGCTCAAGTTAATTACGCGATTGCTCAAATGGATGACGTGACCCAACAAAATGCTGCATTAGTTGAACAAGCGGCAGCGGGCGCAGAATCACTCGAAGAACAAGCGCACAAATTATCGGTGACGGTGGCGAATTTTAAAACGCCCTAAATTTGGTGTTACCTTGCTGTAACAGATAATTGATAAAATTTTGACCTAACAAAACATAGCGACAACATTCTTCAAAAAAGTGTTGTCGCTTTTATTTACATTCCGAATCTTAACATCATGATGGATATTGCAATTAACACGCCCGCCTTACTTTTTCCCGCCATTACCATTTTATTTTTGGCATATTCCAACCGGTTTTTAACGATTGCCACGCGCATTCGGGAAAAACACGCCGATTTCAATAAAACCCGCAGCCCAATTGCTCACAAGCAAATTGTGAGTTTTCGTCGTCGCCTTCGATTTATTGTGGCGATGGAACTGTTTGCGGTGTTGGGCATTATTAGCTGCACCGTGGCGATGGGGTTTATCTTTTTGGGTTTACAACAATGGGGAAATTTTGCCTTCGGCATTAGTATCGCGTTTATTATCTTGTCGTTGTTGGCATCGATAATTGAGTTGTTGCTGTCTACGAAAGCGTTGAATATCGAGCTTGAAGACATGACGTAAAATTGCCCCGTGGTTTTTGTGATACGCTTTTAGAGCCGTATTTGTTATAGTTGCCACTCAAGAGTGTGGTTATTTAAACGATTTTTTTTTATTCTTCTGGAGACTTTTCATGGTACAAAAAATTGCAATCAATGGTTATGGTCGAATTGGACGTTGTATCGTTCGGGCAATTTATGAAACTAATCGTACTGGCGAATTTAAAGTAGTTGCCATCAACGATTTAGGCGATGCAGCAACCAACGCACATTTGACCAAATACGATACCGTTCACGGCAAATTCCCGTTTGAAGTTATCGTTGATGGTGATGACATTGTGATTAACGGCGACCGTATTCGCGTATTAGCCGAGCGAGATCCATCGAAATTGCCGTGGAAAGAATTGGGCGTTGATGTCGTGCATGAATGTACTGGTTTATTTGTCAGCAAAGCCAAAGCGCAAATGCACATTGATGCAGGCGCGAAAAAAGTCATTATTTCTGCACCTGGCGGCACCGATGTTGATGCGACGATTGTTTATGGCGTGAATCATCAAATTCTGAAAGCGAGTGACACCGTGATTTCAAACGCTTCTTGCACTACGAACTGTTTAGCTCCGTTGGTGAAACCGTTACTTGATACGATTGGCGTAGAACATGGTTTGATGACCACAATTCATTCGTACACAAACGATCAAGTATTGACCGACGTATTCCACAAAGATTTGCGTCGTGCGCGTTCAGCCACACAATCCATGATTCCTACAAAAACGGGTGCGGCTTCAGCGGTCGGTTTAGTGATTCCAGCGTTAGTTGGAAAATTAGACGGCTTCGCCATGCGTGTGCCGACCATTAACGTTTCGATTGTGGATTTATGTTTTCAAGCCTCACGCGATACAACAGCAAAAGAAATAAATGAAATTCTAAAAAACGCTTCGGAAGGCGCGTTGAAAGGAATTTTAGCTTACAACGATGAGCCATTGGTTTCACACGATTTCAATCACAATCCCGCTTCGTCAATTTTTGAATCGTCTTTGACCAAAGTGACTGGCGGCAATTTTGTAAAAGTCCTTTCGTGGTACGACAACGAATGGGGTTTTTCAAACCGAATGCTCGACACTTCTTTAGCGTTAATGAACGCAAAATAATCCACTTCACACAGGTGTCATCATGAGACGTACTAAAATTTTAGCCACGTTAGGGCCTTCGACGGACAAAGAAGGTGTTTTGGAAGCATTATTTAAAGCGGGCGTGGATGTTGTTCGATTAAATTTTTCGCACGGTTCAGCCGAAGATCACATCCAACGCGCTCGACGAGTGCGTGAAATTAGTCAGAAAACGAATTGGCAAGTCGGGATTCTTGCTGATTTACAAGGACCTAAAATTCGGATTGCGCGTTTCAAAAATACAAAAGTTGTATTGAACGAGGGGCAACGCTTCGCGCTTGATTTGAATTTGGGTACAGACGATGGTGATCATGAACAAGTCGGCTTTATTTACGAACCACTTGCGGAAGAAGTCAAAGTCGGTAGCCGTTTGTTACTCGACGACGGACGGATTGTCTTAGATGTGGCGAATGTTGAAAACGGACGCATCGATTGCACCGTCGTGGTTGGTGGTGATTTGTCGAATAATAAAGGCATTAACTTGTTAGGCGGCGGATTATCAGCGGCGGCATTAACTGAAAAAGACAAAGAAGACATTATCACCATTGGCAAAATTGATTGTGATTTTGTGGCGGTGTCATTTCCACGTTGCGCCGAAGATTTGCACGAAGCTCGTCGATTGCTCAAAGAAGTCGGTTGTACGGCAGGTATTGTCGCGAAAGTAGAACGCGCCGAAGCGGTTGCTAATGATCAAATCATGGACGAAATTATTTTAGCCTGTGATGTAGTGATGGTGGCGCGGGGTGATTTAGGTGTTGAAATTGGTGATGCGAAATTACCAGCGATGCAGAAAAAATTGATTAAACGCGCTCGTTCATTAGATCGTGTAGTCATTACAGCGACCCAAATGATGGAATCGATGATTGAAAATGCGATTCCGACTCGTGCCGAAGTATTTGACGTGGCAAACGCGGTTTATGACGGTACTGATGCCATTATGTTGTCAGCAGAAACAGCATCGGGAAAATATCCCGTTAAAGCCGTTGAAGCGATGAATCGCATTTGTTTAGAAGCCGAAAAACTCGACATCGTGCGGGTGTCACATCATCGCGTTGATCGCGAATTTAAACGTGACGAAGAAGCGATTGCGATGGCAGCCATGTATATGGCGAATCACACCGATGTCAAAGGCATCGCGGCTTTAACCGAATCGGGTACAACGCCACTTTTGATGTCGCGTATCAGTTCGGGCATTCCAATTTTTGCACTCAGTTGTCAGCCAAAAACACTCGGTAAAGTCACGTTATATCGTGGTGTCATTCCAGTGTATTTTTCACATGAAGCGCAAACTCATGTCGAAGTGAATCGCGATATTATCAAACAGCTAAGAAGCTACGGTATGGCGAAAACGGGTGACAAATTTATTATCACAAAAGGCGATTTGGCTGGCGCGAAAGGCAGTACGAATGATTTGAAAGTCGTCACTGTTGGTCACGAGCTAACACCTTAAAATCAAAAAGATACTAATTTAAAACAAAAGGACAAGTGTTTATGAATGAATTTGATACGTTACTAAAACAATTGCGCGATGAGTTTATTGCCGAATTTCCGGAACGTTGTGATGGTTTGGAAGAAGCTGTTTTGGCGTTTGAAGAAGGACGTGAAGGCGCGTTTGACGACATATATCGTCACGTTCACAGTTTGAAAGGTTCTGGAAGTCAATTTGGTTTCTCATTGGTCACATCGATTTGTCATCAGTTTGAAAGTTTTTTGAGCAGTGGAAATTTCACAACCGAACAACTTAGTCTGAGTTATGCGTTGAGTTATGTGGATTTATTGAAACGAATGGCTGAAGTTGTGGGTCATGAAGGCGTTTCAACACAAGATCTTGAGCATGAATTAGATGATTTAAGAAAATCGAGTATGCCAGGACGGGCGACGGTGTTGTTGATTGAGCCATCGCCGTCACGTCGTAAAATGTGCCAAGGTGTTTTGAGTTCATTAGGTGTTCGAATTGTCGCGCAAGATCGCGGAATGTTTGCGTTAGAACAAATGCTACATGAACCGTTTGATTTATTGGTAGCCGCGCGTGAATTACCAGATTTAAATACTGTGGCAATTGTGGCGGCATTGCGTGAGTCGAATGGTCGCAATAAAAATGTGCCAGTGATTTTAGTGAGTAGTAATACAACGCCGATTCCCGAACATTTGGCGATTAACGCTGTATTAGCGCGTGATGCACAATTTATCCCAAATTTGGCGAAAATTGCGAGCGAAATTCTCAAAAATAAATAAGCAAAAACAAGTTCAAGGTAAAAGGTACACACTTTTTACCTTGAACTTCCCCCCCTTCCTCTGTTTCAAATTCTCATGAACATCAATTCTCAAAAACTCTCCAGCGCACGATTTGCACAAGCTACTGACGCATTTGTTGAAATTTTCACGGCTTCGGTCGATTTCGATAAACGCATGGCAAACCAAGATATTCAAGGTTCACTTGCCCACGCCAAAATGTTGTGCAAAGTCGGTGTGTTGACCAATGACGAACGCGATTTAATTATTCGCGGTTTGACACAAATTGAAGGCGAAATTCAACGCGGCGAATTTGAATGGTCGATTCAACAAGAAGATGTTCACATGAACATTGAAGCGCGTTTGACCCATTTAATCGGCATTGCGGGAAAAAAATTGCACACAGGTCGGTCTCGAAATGACCAAGTCGCTACCGACATTCGACTTTATTTGCGTGATGAAATTTCAGCAATTGGCAGTGAATTGAAACGGTTGCAAATGGCGATTTTAAATTTAGCCGAACAACACACTGATACGATTATGCCGGGTTTCACCCATTTACAAGTCGCACAACCGATTGTGTTTGGACATCATTTAATGGCGTGGTTTGAAATGTTGAACCGTGACGCAGACCGTTTGTGTGATTGCGCGAAACGGCTGAATGTTTCACCGTTAGGCGCAGCGGCATTGGCGGGAACAAGTTACCCGATTGATCGTCATTTTAGTGCGGAATTGTTAGGTTTTTCGCGCCCTTCAGCGAATTCGTTGGATTCGGTCAGCGACCGCGATTTTGCAATTGAATTTACTGCAACGGCAAGTATTTTGATGATGCACTTATCACGTTTTTCGGAAGAATTGATTTTGTGGGCAAGCGCACAGTTTGATTTTATTGATATTCCCGATGCGTTCTGTACGGGTTCGTCGATTATGCCGCAAAAGAAAAATCCCGATGTTCCCGAATTAGTGCGCGGAAAATCAGGACGAGTGACCGGGCATTTAGTCGCGTTATTGATGCTCATGAAAAGTCAGCCGCTTGCCTACAACAAAGACAATCAAGAAGACAAAGAGCCGCTTTTTGATACGGTCGATACGTTGTTAAATTGCTTACGCGCTTACGCCGATATGGTGCCGCATTTGGTTGCTAAAAAAGAAGCTATGTATCGAGCGGCAAAACAAGGTTTTGCGACGGCGACAGATTTAGCGGATTACTTGGTTCGCAAAGGTTTAGCGTTCCGTGATGCTCACGAAATTGTTGGTTTGGCGGTACGTTTGGGCGTTGAAACAAAACGCGATTTATCTGAATTAACACTTTCAGAATTACAAACGTTTTCACCGTTAATTGGTGAAGAAGTATTTGAGGTTTTATCGCTCGAAGGTTCAGTTGCCGCACGTTCGCATATTGGTGGCACGGCACCCGAAACGGTACGCGCGGCAATTTTAACCGCGCGTCAAAATTTGGCGGCGGAGTAATTCATGAAACTCGCGACTTTTGTTTATCAAAATCAAACCCGCATTGGTGCGGTGGTCGAAGATGAAATTGTTAATGGTTTGGGTGACGCGAGTTTGCCGACCGATATGATTACCTTTTTAGAACAAGGTGATGCGGCAAAAATGCTTTTGCAGACCTTAATCGAAAGTGGCAAGCATAGAATTCCATTAGCTGATGTTCAATTACTTGCACCCATTCCACGTCCACGAAAATATCTGGGGATTGGTTTAAATTACGCTGACCACGTTGACGAAACGGGTTTAGAAAAGCCCGAATATCCGATGTTTTTCACTAAACAAAGTAGTTGTGTGATAGGTCATGGCGCGGCAATTGAAATGCCAGCGGTTTCTGAAAAAGTCGATTATGAAGGTGAACTTGCGTTTGTGATTGGTAAACGGTGCAAAAATGTTTCGGTTGAAAACGCGCACGAAGTGATTGCAGGTTTCACAATTGCGAATGACGTGACGGTACGCGATTGGCAATTTCGTTCGCCAACGTGGACGATTGGAAAATCGTTTGATACGCATGGCCCGATTGGACCTTGGATGGTGACGGTGGACGAAATTTTGAATCCCCACGCTTTGAGTTTAAAAACGTGGGTTGATGACGAGTTGCGTCAAAATTCAAATACTTGTTACATGATATTTAATTGCTACGAGATGATTGCTTATTTATCGCAAGCCATGACGCTTGAAGTGGGTGACGTGATTACCACGGGAACACCGAGCGGTGTGGGAGTGAAAATGAAACCGCGTGGTTATTTGAAAGCAGGGCAGGTTGTGAAAATCGAAATCGAGGGCATTGGCACGCTGGTTAATCGAGTCATTAACGGAACAGATTGAACGTTAGCCGAAACGCTTTGGCAAATCGGCTATCCGGTGTTTTTTTGAAAATTTTTACGCTGAAAACGACGAACCACAACCGCAAGTGGTCGTCGCATTGGGATTGCGAATAACAAATTGTGCGCCGCTTAAATCGTCTTTGTAGTCGATTTCAGCACCCGTTAAATAGCCAATGCTGGTCGAATCAATCAACACGGTTACGCCATTTTTTTCGACTTGAGTGTCGTCATCGTTCACTTCTTCGTCAAAGGTGAAACCGTATTGAAAACCAGAACAGCCGCCGCCTGAAACATAAACGCGCAATTTCAATTGCTCGTTGCCTTCTTCTTCAATCAATTCCTGTACTTTGGTTGCTGCGCTATCAGTAAAAATAATCGGTGTGGTCATAAAAATTTAAGTCCCTGTTTAGTAAAAAAGTGCTTTGAATTATGGCTATTCCTAGTATTCCAGTCAAGAATTATGGATACAACGCCACCGTGACTAACCCTTGATTTTCGGGCAAACCAAAACGTAGATTCATGGCTTGCACCGCTTGACCTGCTGCGCCTTTCACCAAATTATCAATCACCGATAAAATCACCAGCGTTTTTCCGCCTTGTGGTAAATGCAACGCAATTTGACAACGATTACTGCCGCGAACATTGCGCGTATCGGGATGCGAACCGAATGGTAAAATGTCCACAAATTCTTCGTTGGCATAGCGTGTTTCGTAAAGATTTTGCAGTTTTTCCGCGTTGATTTCGCTGGTCAATGTTGCATATAACGTGGCATGAATGCCGCGAATCATCGGCGTTAAATGCGGCACAAAGGTTAAATTCACCGCTTTTTTTGCCATCGCAGTTAAACCTTGCGTAATTTCGGGCAAATGTCGATGACCACTCACCGAGTAAGCTTTAAAACTTTCGCCGGTTTCACTCATTAACGCCGCAATTTCAGCCTTGCGACCTGCGCCACTCACGCCCGATTTCACATCGGCAATTAAATTCAAATCGACACCACCTTTTTCGAGTAGCGGCAAAAATCCCAATTGAACCGCCGTTGGATAACAGCCGGCACAGGCGATTAAATCCGCGTGTTTCAACGCATCACGATGAATTTCAGGTAATCCGTAAACCGCTTGCTCAATCAAATTAGGACTAGCGTGCGTCATGCCGTACCACTGTTCCCATTCCGCCACGTTTTTCAAACGAAAATCTGCTGACAAATCAATCACTTTAATACCGCGTTCAAGTAATTCTTTCGCCATTAACATCGCCGTACCATTGGGCGTGGCGAAAAAAACCACGTCGCAATTTGACAGCGATTCAAGTGATGGCAAACAAAACGTTAAATTTTTCAAATAGCCGCGCAAACTTGGATACAGCGCATCAACGCGCATTCCTTCGTCAGAACGCGACGTAACCGCTGTAATTTCTACGTCCGAATGCAATGCCAAAATGCGTAATAATTCCACGCCCGTATAACCTGTACCGCCTACAATGCCTGCTTTAATCATGTTTTTTCCTTTAATCGTCAAATGAGTTGTGGCATTTTAACCAAACAACTTCCTAAAAACCCAGATTTTATGCACGTTTTACTTAAACAACTCGAACATTCTTTTTCGCCGTCGATTTTAACGCCGATTCAGTCGCCCTTTTTAGAAAAGCACGGCGTGGAATTATGGTTAAAGCGGGATGATTTGTTGCATCCGATTATTTCAGGCAACAAATGGCGCAAACTAAAATACAGTCTCAATCACGCGCTAACCCTTAACAAAACCACCTTAATCAGTATGGGGGGCGTGTATTCCAACCATCTTCACGCATTGGCTTATGTGGGTAAAGAATTGGGATTAAAAACGGTTGGATTGATTCGCGGCGAAGACATCGAAACGCCCACGTTGCACGATTTAAAAGCTTTCGACATGGAATTGCGTTTTGTTTCACGAGGTGATTATCGAACCTTGCGTGAGTATAAAACGTGGGACAGTTTGCCAAATTTAGTAGAAAACGAATATTGGTTGCCGGAAGGTGGCGCGTCAACCTTGGCGTTGCAAGGCGTGAGCGAATTGGTAAGCGAAATTGAGCCAGATTATGACGTATTTTGCGTGGCGTGTGGAACGGGAACAACGTTGGCAGGATTGATTTCTGCTGTGCCTGAAAACGTCGCCGTGTTAGGTTTTGCTGCGCTGAAAAATGCAGCCTTTTTGAATCATGATGTCGCACAATTATTAGTGCAACCGCGTGATAATTGGCAGATTCAGTTGGATTATCATCACGGTGGCTTTGCAAAAATATCGATTGAATTACTAGAATTTATGCGGCAATTTGAAACTGAAACTGGCATTCTTTTGGAACCGGTTTACACGGGGAAATTACTGTTTGGGCTTTATGATTTGATTGCGAAAAATCACTTTTCGAGCGGGCAACGGATTATTGCGTTACATACCGGCGGTTTGCAGGGCAGGCGGGGCTTTAATAAACAGTTTTCGCTTGTAGAATAGTCTGGTGCCAAAATATAACGTACCCACATTTTCATTTTATTAGGGCGAAACTTATGAAACTTATTCCCGTGATTGATTTAAAAAACGGCGTAGTAGTTCACGCGAAACAAGGACTGCGAGACCAATATCAACCAATAAAAAGCATCCTTACGTTGAATGCGGATATTTATTCAGTGCTGCATGGTTTTTTACACTTGCACGCTTTTGATACGTTTTACATTGCCGATTTAGATGCGATTACAGGGCAGGGCAGTCACGCGGATTTAATTCAAAAAGTCTTAAATGATTTCCCAGAAATTATGTTTTGGGTTGATGCCGGTTATCAAAAGGTGCAACCGTTTCCGCCAAATTATTTACCCGTTTTAGGCAGTGAATGTTTTACGAATGTAAATTTTGGTGAGCTTGCCGATTTTAACCAACAATTTGTATTGTCGTTGGATTATGGCGCGAAAAGCGAGCAACTGGGGGCAAAAAAACTGTTTACGCAAACCGAATTGTGGTCAGAAAGTGTAATTATTATGACGTTGAATCGTGTGGGAAGTTCGTCGGGCGTTGATATTGATTTATTACAGCGTTTTAAACACGATTATCCACAAAAGAATTTTATTGCCGCCGGAGG
The DNA here is from genome assembly GCA_903848935.1 of uncultured Pseudomonadota bacterium. Lineage (GTDB taxonomy): Bacteria > Pseudomonadota > Gammaproteobacteria > Methylococcales > Methylomonadaceae > UBA10906. Next base: position 30,583 of record CAINHO010000010.1, read on the forward strand.
TGTGCGAAATGTTCAGGATATTGAACAACTCAAAATCATTGGAATTCAGCACGTTTTAGTGGCAAGTGCGTTGCATTCTGGTGTGATTACAAAAGCAGATTTCACCAAACTTTAAGCAAAAAAATACCCCAGCAAGCTGAGGTATTTTTTGTTTATTCGAATTAAGCCGCGAGGCTTAAATTGAATTAAACGTTGTTTGTAGCAAACGGGTGTTTTGCTTCTTTTTTAGCAGCAACAACTTCTTTAGCTGTTGGAGTGCCTGCAATAGCGCGTTCCAATGCTTCTTTAGTTGCTTTGTAGTTGAATTCTTCGATTTTCGCGTCGTCTTCAGCTTGCCAGTGAATGAATACACCCACAGAAACGAATAAATCATCAGCTTCATCAGCTGGGATTGTGCCGTTTTCAACGCTGTCAGCAATCGCCATAGCAACGCCACGTTGTGCTGGACCAAACATTTGAACTGCTTGTTTAGAACCTTTAATTGTTACTTTGTTGAACAAAATCGTTGCTGGTTTAACCATCAAGTTTGGTGCAACAACCGCTAACAAAGTTGAAAAGCCGTCTTTGTTGTTTGTTAAAGCGTTTGCGAAAGCAGTTTCAGCTGCTGAACCGCGTGGCCCAATGATCAAATCGATGTGAGCGATTTCGTTGCCTTCGCCTACTAATGATTCACCAACGCGCAAGTTATTGATTTTAGCCATGTTGCCTTTCTCCTTTGAACAAAAAAATGATAAAACTGAATTTACTATCGACATTACTCATGTCTCCGAGGTTTGTCTCTACTTACAGAGAGAACATTCTAAAAATGCGGTTAACACTGTTGCCACCGTCAAATCAGCTGAGGTGCCTGGGTTCAAACCATGTGATTTAAGTTCAGCATCCATCTGATAGAGCAGCGGCTTAACCTGTTCAGGGTCATTTACGATTCGTAACTTATCGCTAAGTTCTCGCATCATAGTTGCTACCCTTGCAGAGTACCGACTCCCAAATTTTCTCTCGATATGACTATCAGGAAATTGACTCAACAAATTCGCATAAACTGCAACTGCTGCCCAACTCTGCTTACCCCACCGATTGAAGGCGCAAGTATAACTGAAAACGCCTAAATCGAAAATATCTTTATAATCACTAACGTACTGTAACGCAATTCTATCTTTGCTCGATGACAGATACATCGCGGCTTGCAGCGTTACAGTCGCATTTTGATTCACATCTTGGTTTTCAACTTCACCTAAACCGCCGGGTGAAGCCAACGCAATCGCTTGAAATGTCCAATTCGCATCGTCAATCGTGGTATTTTTTAAAACTTTCGCCAATGCTTCGCGCAATTTCAAGTTAGGATAGTGCTGCACCGCGTGAATCAATGGCGCACACAGCAAAATAATGCCTAAATTCGTATTGCAACCTACGGCATCACGGGTCGCTTTTGTCGCGTAAAAAATCTTTTCGCCGAGCGAATAATTTACGTTACAAAGTGGCAACGCGCTTACTTCTGCACTGCGCCGAAAATCGTCCACCGTCATGTCGTGACCTTCGGCATAAATGCTCACATTGCCAGGTTTGAAGGCTTGTAATTCGACTTCACAGGCGTTGCGATAAAGTTCAGCTAATGTATTTTGGTTAAGCAGATTCATTCCGGTACCTCAACATTAGGCTCAGTCGATTCTTGAGAATCACGCAAAAATCCCAACTCAAACACCAACGGCTGCAATTTCGCACTTAAATTTTTATAAACCGTTTCAAAATCCGAAAAATCAACAGGCGTTTCAATCCGTTTTTTCAACGCATTACGGATTTGATACCAACCGACATCTGCACGATTCAATTTAAATTCTTCACGCATGTTATAAATGTCGGTTTCTGAAAAATACGCTTTCCACAATTCACGACCTGCATCTAAAACCGCTTTCGCTTCTTTTGAAAGTTTCTTTTTCTCAAGATAGCGCACCATAAAATCCGATTCAAACCGTTCAGGTGCATTCACTTCGGCTTCGGTGAACGGAATAAAATGATTCACAACGACGGTTTGGATAAATTCGTCTTCATGCGTGGCGATTTTGAATGAAACAAAGTGTGTGCCGATGTGTGCAGATACTTCGTCGAGAGCTTCTTTTGGATATTGGCTCGCTGATTTGCCCCACTTCACGGTTTTTTTAGCAAGAAACGGTAGCACGTCAGACGTTTTCATTAACGCCGCTTTTTCGGTATCAATCACGGCTAAAAACGGTGGCACGGGTTCGCCTTTATTCAACGCATCTTGAACATAATGCAATAATTGCGTAAACATCGCGTAACTAGAATGTTTGCCCGTGTCTTTGGCTTCAAACCAAATTTCATCGGTACGAATATCGACCAAGCCTTTGGTGTAACTTTTCAGCCCCAACGCTTTGATGTAGCCGTCTTTAACGTCTTCTTCGCTTTTAGCTTGTTTGAATTTGAGTTTGATGTAGAGGTTTTGAGTGGTCATGGTTTAATCGTTGTTTCGTAATTGTTCGACGGTTTCAATCGTTAAGCCTGTCATTTCAGCAATTTGAGTGTTATTCATGGCGACTAATAAATTTCGGGCAATGGCTAATGCTTTGGTTTGTTCACCTTCAGCCTTACCTTCGGCTTTACCTTTTGCCAATGCCTTAACTTCGCCTTTTTTTAGCGCGTCACGAAGTATCTTCTCTTGCCTCTTTTTGAATTCTTCCCAATTATATTCTTCAATCATTTGGGCTTTTTCTTCGGGTGAAACATCGCTTTTTTGAATATGTTCGACAATTTTTTGTACTTCCGATTTGTGATACAGCGTTTCATCAATGCTACCGTCCAAGCTGTCGAAAATCACATCTAACCATTCACGGTAAGCCGTCGGCGTATTTTCATCGACATGACGCGGACACAAAAAAATCACTTTATGCGGAATCGCGTTTAAACCTTTGCCTTCTTTGGTTTTTAAATCGAAATCAATGGTTAAAACATCTTCGCGGTATTTTGTATCGGCAGACGTTAAAACAACAATCGTATAAACAGCCAAAGGTGGCTTATAGTTTTTGGCATTTTCAATCTGTTCAAGTAAGGCGACACAGTGATAATGCAAAAATCGGTCGTAATGGTCGTCGGCAGCGTATTGATGTTGAATTTCGACAATCACTCGTCCATCATTATCTTGGGCATATAAATCAAATTTCACCGCCACTTTGCCAATCGCGGGTTTAAATTCTTTTTCCGTTTCAACTTTGTCGATGTTTAGCTCAATGCCCAAAATATCGCGTACAAAACCTTTGAAAACATCTACGTCGCAAAACGCTTTTTTAAAAATAACACCGTACTGCAATGAGGCGACTTGTTTCATAAAGAAATACTCCGAATTGATTTAATCGTGGTTTTGTAACCTGCTCCAATGAGCAAAGTGTTTAGTGAGTGCAATTTGTAACGGCTCTCAATTTTAATTCGTTAAATATCGCTCGATTAAATCTCGCGCCAACAATTCAGCAATCGTTACGTCGCACACACTTTCCAAGCCTTTCCACGCGGGAACACTGTTAATTTCAATCACGTTTAATTTACCATTGTCGTCTTCAAGAATATCCACACCTGCGTAATCCATTTGCAACAACTTTGTGGCATGAATCGCCAAGGCAATCATTTCGGCAGTCGGTTCAACACGCTCACAACTCGCGCCTTTTGCGACATTATTGAGCCATGATTTACCACGTCTTCGCATCGTTGCCACGACTTTGCTGTTAATCACAAACACGCGATAATCTGAAAATCCTTCGCCTGCACATGACACAAAACGCTGTAAATAATAAACACCATGACTGCTTGTGAGCCACGGTAAATCGGTCATTTTTTCAATACGCCGAATACCTTCGCCTTGTGAACCAAACAACGGCTTGCTAATGACAAAATGACCTTGCGAAAGTTCGTTTTTGACCGATTCTAACGCGGCATTTCTATCACGCAGAACCCACGTTGGCGGTGTTACTAATCCAGCGTGATGCAATAAAAAACTGGTCATCGCTTTATCAACGCTGCGTTCAACTGCATTGGCATCGTTATAAACGGGAACTCCCATAATTTTCAGCGCGTGTAAAAAATCCAAATACAAAACAACTTCTTCCAACGAACCGCCTGGAACGCCGCGCACAAATGCCGCGACGGGCAATTCGGTTTCAAATTCGGGGATAAAAATAGGAACAGATTGATTTTCAAGATTAAAACGGCATTCAGTTAGCGACACAAATACGCTGTCGTAGCCTAAGTTTTGAAACGCTTGTTGTAATTGTTTACCGTGCCAACCAGCGTCGTCGGTGAAAATAGCGATTTTTGGAATAGTCATAAGATGTGATTCTGCGATAATGTTGCGCTAAATGATAACAAAACTCGGCGGGGTTTTGTGATTCACCCCATTTTCAACTGACCAAAAATTAAAAAAATGACTGAAATAAAAGACAATTCATTGCAAGATTACCTGGATACTTTAGCCAGTAAATCTGCCACACCAGGTGGCGGAAGTGCGGCAGCGTTAATGGGCGCACAAGCGGCGGCATTGACAAGCATGGTGTGTAATTTAACGATTGGCAAACCGAAATATGTCGAAGTCGAAACCGAAATGCAGGCGTTACTCGAAAAATCCGAAGCCTTGCGCGAAGCATTAACGGGAATGATTAAAGCAGATGTGGATGTTTTTAATCGGCTGATGGCGACTTACGGATTACCAAAAGAAACAGATGATGAGAAAGTGGCGCGTAGCGCGGCGATTCAAACGGTTTTGAAAGACGCAACGGATGTGCCGTTAGCGTGTGCAAAAGCGTGTGCAGAAGTGATTGCATTAAGTCAGATTGCCGCCGAAAAAGGCAGTGCAGCAGTGATTAGTGATGCGGGCGTTGCTGTGATGTCGGGCTATGCAGCATTAAAAAGTGCGGCGTTGAATGTGTATATCAACGCTGCGAGTTTGAACGATAGAGAATTTGCAGACGAAAAAATAGCCGAATTAACGGCTATTCTGGATGGGGCAGAAGTTGCCTGCCAAGAAATTTATGAGCTGGTTAAAAGCCGGTTGTAATTACGCACCCCAAGTTCTCAAATCTCCCGTGTCTAAATGGACAAAATTAGACGCTGAATAATAACCTACACCGCCGCGTTGCATAGATAATGCGGCATCTCGAATCGTCCGCACGTCGTAACCATCCAAACGAATATCCACGGCGCGTCCTTGCATGTGCAGACTATTTTTCGCCACACCGTCACTGTGACGACGCAAATTCGCATTTGTTTCAGGTGAACGGTAGCCCGAAATCACGTTAAACGGACGATTTACGCCTAAACGTAATTTCAATTCATGAAGCTGATCAAGCAACGCTGGATCAATTGGATGCACGTCGCCGGTGTGATAATCACGCAAAACGTAATCAATTTCTTGCAACGCATCTTCAATATATAAACCACGTTCAAAATAGGTCAAACGTAAACGGTCGCCGGTATGCGAGTTTTGCAATGAAATCATTTTTGATGGAATTTTTCGTGCAAAATACTGGCGATCTTCGTATGTATCTAAAACAATCGCGTCGTCACGATACAGCCGACTGCGTGTCGATTTGTGCGAAGCGAGTTGAATTCGATTGTGTTGTGAATGACCGTGATGTTTGTCGTGCGAGTGATGGGCGGCGAGCTGTTCGTGAACGTGACCGCTTTTCCTCGCTAAACGAGTTGAAATCGCACTTTTAAGTTTTTGATGTGATTTTGTTGCAATATGTGAGGCTTTGCTGCTGGATTTCTGTACTGCTTTTCGTGTCGCAAAATGTTTTGCTCTTGCGCTCGCTACGCCTGTTCCAGCTAAAAATAATAACGAACCACACGCCAGATTTGTTAAAAATTTACGGCGTGAAGACTGGATTTTATTGTCGTCAGCGGCTAGGTTTTCTAATGTTAAGTTTTGCATGATTGTTTTTTAAAAAGTAATACCTAATTGTGCCCATTGTCATGACGTAATCTTAAATACGCCTTAACCTAACGCCCAATGATAGCGTCTAAAAAAGTGATTGCAAGTTATGCTAACGCTCAAAATAACATGCAATCACTGGAATCGATTTAAGGTTTAAAGGCTAACTTGCCTTGATTATTGAAGTTTTCCAAATCGTAAACGTTTAACTGATTATTCGACAATGTGTACAAACTAGAATCAATTCGTAAAATTCGATCTACAAAATAATCTTGATAGCTGGTGCTACTACCATATTCAACTGTTACATTTGTTGCGGGAAGTTGCGACAAAATCGCTTTTTGCACAAACCCATTTTCGGGCGTGACTTCGTAAATATATGCGCCTTGTGATTTTCCCACGCCATAATTCCAAGGCTGTGCTGGATCGAAACCTTTGGGTAATTGATAAACTTCAACCGGAAAACCAAACAAGTGTTTTTCCGCATCCCAATACAAGGCTTTGGAGTCATAAAGTAGCGGCGAACTTGTGCCACGGTCGCCAATCGTGACGCTGTACATTTCTTTTGGATTTGCCATGTCCGAAATATCAAACAACGCCATTTTCAAACCTTCATAAAACGCCGACCCACCCGCCCAAGATTGATCAGAATTTGGTTGCGTTGAGTCAAAAATGACTGCGTCCTTACCAAAACCAATCAAATGATTTTCGTCATAAGGGTGTAAATAATTGCTATAACCCGGAATCTTCAATTCGCCTGCAACAACTGGATTCTCGGGTTTAGATAAATCAATCGCAAACAGCGGATCAGTTAATTTAAACGTTACAATGAAACAACGATCACCCATAAAACGAGTGGAATAAATTTGTTCACCTTTCGCTAAATTTTCGAGTCTGCCGACGGTTGCCATGTCTTTGTTTAACACAAAAAGTGAATTGTGCGTTTCACTGGTGTCGCTGTACCAACTTTGTGTCGTAGTCGCAATGCGGAAATAATCGCCGTTTTCATCCATCGAAAATTGATTTAACGCCGTGCCTTCGACTTCACCGGCGGCAGAAAATGTAACCGCACCTTTATCAATACCAAATTTGTAAATTTGCGTGCTGACGTTGTTTTGTGGCACCACGTCGCTACTACCGCCAAAATTGTATTTCGCCGCAGATAAATACAAATTTTGTATCGACGCATAAACCAACTCGCCCGAACCCAAATAAGCTTTCGTCACAACAGCTTTATCGGGCTGTGCTAAATTCAAACTAGCGACCACAACATAATCCGGCTCGACAAAATCAGGAAAATAAGACACATCCGTTACGTTCATTATTCGTGTAGTTGTTTTGCCCGCTTTCGTTTCTGCAATACTGGGCAACATATCGGTCGCTTTAATCGTCGTTGAACTCATGTCACCATACATATAGTAACGAGGGTAAGTGCGTGTGACGAAATACAAATCATCGCCAATGCGACGTGAATCTAAATAATCACCATCAATCGCTACGTCGCGGATTTGTTTTGGATTGGCGTGGTCACTCACGTCATAAACGAGGGCGCGAGTTTGCGAATAACCACCCCACCAGCAACAATAATCATAAGCCATTTTAGTGGTGGATACGGGTTGTGCCAAGGTTTGCCACGATGAACCAATGACCACTAATTTACCTTCTTGAATGTAAATGCCGGACGGGGTGAAATTTGTGTCGGGCAAAACAATATCTGCGGTTTGCACAAGCTCAACAACGGGTGAGCCTTTCACAACGCGAATTACGCCACCGTGAATTTGGTAAATATAACCGTCGTCGCCGACTTTCACGATGTCGCTTTCGTCCACGCCGGCAACTTGAATGTTAGTATCAGAATGACTGACGGGCGACGTGGTTACTGATGGTGCCGTTGCCGTTGCGCTAGAATTAACTTTACCTGCATCCACAGTTGGCATTGCGACGGTTGGAGAGCCAGCATCATTCACCATATAAATTGGATAACGATAAAACCGATTCGTTTTATGCTTCATCAGCAAATTCGTTAACGTTAATCGCGACGTGATTTTTTGTGGTTTAAGTTTGGTCACGACGGGTTTTATAACCGGTATCGTTGTGACGGTTGCTGCAAAAATGGGTTGTGCGGTAACCGTAAAAAGTAGGCTACTCGCCAAAAGCAATAAGCCTTTATTTCGATGATTTAGCATAATGACACCTCTCAAAATAAATAAAATACAACGCAGATACAAATTACTCATGGTTTACTTTACTCTTTTCACAGGGCAAGAGGTTATTTTTGTGCGACATTTCCATGAAAAATTGCGACTTTTTATGACTTATTCGTCAATCACCTCATCGATTATTTCATTGCCTCGACAAACACTCACGGCTTTTTGCAAACGTAATAACGCGGTTCCAAGTGTTGCTATCTCTTCCTCAGAATAATTACTGAACAAGCGATTGATAAATTCTAAATGCTCAGGAAATGTTCGCTCAAATAAATCATTACCTGCTTCAGTCAATCGTAAAATCTGACTGCGGCCGTCTTTTTTTGACGCGGCACGTTCGACTAAACCTTTATCTTCCAAACGACTCACTACGCCAGTCAGTGTGCCTTTGGTGATGAGTGTTTTTTCGCCTAATTTTTTATATTGCATTCCAGCTGTTCCACCTAACGTAATAATCACGTCAAATTGTGGCAATGTTAAATCTAATTTATTCACATGACTTGCCGCATAAGATAAAAAACTTTGATTAGTGCGTAACAATTCACGCAATACAGTTGGAAATGTTGAGGTTGTATTCATAATCTTTGCTGAAAAATAGTTTTAATTAGTACCGACCACTTTAGTGATAACTATCACGAATAACAAGCAAAAGAATTCTTCATATTTTTAGGCGTTTTGGCAGGTATTGCGACAATAAGTCTTAGTTGGAACTAAAATTAAACCTGATTATTTTTAATGTTTTTATTTTTAATACGTTGAAATTAAATGTTTTTATTGAAAATAAAATGATTCGGTAACACTTAATTTAAAATAATTAGTTTTCATTAGTACGAAATGGTTTTAATCAAAACTATTTTATCTTAGAATTTAGCCGAACTTGGTGATTAAGCAAATTTTCTGAAACGAACATTTTGTTAATCATTACTCATTGACGTTTTATTTATTCACTTTTAGAGACATTTCATGAACACATTTAAAAAAATCTTAGCTTCTGTTGCATTAGCGGCAATCTCTTCATCAGCTTTCGCGGTGGCGAATCCAACTTATGAAGAAGTTCAAATCGCGATTGACAACACGCTCAACAAAGTTCAAGAAAGCAAAGTCGCTTTAGATAGCGGAACTGACACGGAAGCTGTTATTGCAATGGTGACAGACGCTCGCCAATTGCAAAAAGACATTTCAAATAACGTACTGGATTTAAAACGTAATCAAGCCAGCAACGTTTTAAAACAAGCGCGGGCAGCACTTCTAAAGAATGAAATAGCGGAGGCAAAAGAATCTTTGAATGATGCGCTCAATCGATACAAAGAAATCAAACAGCTTTATCTCTCAAATCACAGTTAATTTGACGTTGAATGTTATGAAAAAAGCCCGTTTCAAAACGGGCTTTTTTAATTTCGTTATCACTTCAAAACATGATCACTTCGACTTCAGTTTTGCATACTCTCAGATAACTATTCGCAATCAAGTTTGAGTACACGTTTTGCGTTTTGAAATAGCACAGCATCCAATACCTGTTCGTTTAATCCCAACGCCATAAAATCTTCGACGGTTTGCCCCATTGCACGGAATGGATAAGACGTTCCAAACAATAATTGGTCTCGCATAAAACCATTTGCCGCTTCAATATACAAATTACTACCTGGAAGAAAAATGTACATATCGGGGACAACATAGACATTTTCATAACGAAATGCGACTCCAATCATTTCGCTTACATACGGATAAAATCCGTGATAGCAAACAATAGACAAATTTGGAAATGCACGCGCCACTCTCCCAACGGCGGCAGGATTTGCATAATCTAAGTTAGGCGTTGTGGGCCCTGACATAAGAAAAACAGGAATACCTAACTGATTACATGCGTCATAAATGGGAAACAGGAGCGGGTCATCTACGTTAAGCGGAGGATTTCCAAACCCTGGCTCAATGTTGATACCTGCAAGCCCTAATTGTTTTATGGCTCGCTCAATCTCAGTAAGCGCATTTTGCTTTTGAGGATCGACAGAACCTATGCCAATAAGCTCTTTATGGGAACTCGTAATGTCAAGAATTTGGTCATTTGACGTGGTAAGTGTCGGCGTGTCACGCCCCACAACTACAGCAGCAGTTATACCGACTTCGCGTACTTCTTCAACAAAAGCCTCGACCGTTTTTGAGCGAGTGAAATGCTCATCATTTTTTGAACCGACACGCCGATTGAGCCATTTTGCCACTTCATATTCGCTCGTGCCTGGCGTTGCACCATAAAAATCATGTAAAAACGATGGGCGGTTACGCATATCGATTATTTTTCTATTCATTTTGTTTGCGTCTCAAATAAGGTAAAAATACGATTCATTAGGCGGGTATTGTTAATACACGCCGTAATATGTCTTCTTGTAGTTTGATTAAATTAGGGTTGTCACGTTGCCGTGGTCGTGGCAAATCAACCTTCACATCCAAGTCAATTTTTCCACCATCCAAAAGAATAACTCGGTCAGCGAGCATCACGGCTTCTGAAATATCGTGCGTGACCAAAATGGCTGTAAATCCCGTTTCTAACCAAATTCGTTCTACTAATTGCTGCATTTCTATTCGCGTTAGCGCATCCAACGCGCCCATCGGTTCATCAAGCAATAACAATCGTGGTTCATGAACCAAAGCTCGCGCCAAAGCAACACGTTGTCGTTGTCCGCCAGAAAGAACGGACGGCCAATCCTTTGCGCGCGATTCAAGTCCGACATGATTTAACGCTTCTAACGCTTTGCCCTTTCCCGTTTTTCCTAAACCCAATTGAACGTTATCCACGACGTTTAGCCACGGTAATAAACGCGCTTCTTGAAACATCACTCGCGCATGACCATTGAGCTTGCGATGAATTTTGCCATCGTAAAAAACAGTCCCTTGATCGGGTTGATCCAATCCAGAAATAAGCCGTAATAACGTACTTTTGCCACAACCGCTTTTTCCAACAATCGCAACAAAAGTTCCAGGTTCGATGACTAGATTCAAATTTTCCAAAACAGTTAAATTACCGAATTGTTTACTCACTTGTTCGAGTTTAAGAGTGATACTCGACGTGTTTGTGAAATCTGCTGTCGTTGTCATAGAAGAATTTTTAAAATGGGTCGTAAACGCTTTCATTGCCGAAATCCCGAATGCCATTGCAGTAAACGAACTTCCAGAAAATGGACACCCATATCGGCAAGTTTTCCTAGCAGTGCGTAAATTAAAATCGCTAAAACCACGACATCTGTTTGCATAAATTCCCGTGCATTCATTGCCATTTGACCAATCCCCGATGTGGTTGCAATGGTTTCAGCAACAATTAACGTCAACCACATCAATCCCAAGGAATAACGCAGTCCGACCAAAATAGAAGGTAACGCGCCTGGAAAAATGATTTGAGAAAATAATTGCCAATGATTCAATCCATAGACGCGCCCCATTTCCAGTAATTGTGGGTCAGCCGTTTTTATGCCGTGATAAGTGTTGGCATAAATGGGGAAAAATACGCCTAACGTGACTAAAAACACCTTGCCTTCTTCACCAATTCCGAACCAAATAATGACTAACGGAATCAGTGCTAAATGCGGAACGTTTCTAATCATTTGCACCGTGGTATCTAAGAAACGATCCGCTGTGCGAGACAAACCATTAACAAGCCCCAAAAAGAAACCGATACTTCCGCCAATTAACAGTCCCCAACCTGCACGCTCGGAACTGGCAACAATGTTTTTTGCTAATTCCCCCGAAATACTTAAATCAATCGCCGCCTGAACAATCTCGCGGGGCGACGGTAAAATTTTGGAAAAAAGCCAGCCATTTTCGCTGGCAATTTCCCAAATCATCATGAGAAAAATGGGCAGCACCCAGCCCGTTATTCTGCCAGTCAATTTTGACCAGTTAATACTCATGACGCAGATTCTCGCAATCTCGTTGTAATATCGACGTGTCCCGTATCGCCCACAGGACTTAAATAAACCACAGAGCCTTCTTTATGTTTTCCTGCATCAATCGGCAACAAAGGAAACAACAATTCAGCAACACGATAGGCTTCTTCCAAATGCGGGTATCCAGAAAGGACAAAATTATCGATACCTAAATCTGCATATTCTTGAATTCGTGCCGCCACGGTTTCAGGATCACCAACTAATGCTGTGCCAGCTCCACCACGCACTAAACCGACACCTGCCCATAAATTTGGCGAGACCTCAAGTGCTTCGCGGGTTCGAGACGACCCCCAATCCGTTAATGCAGCCATTCGCCGTTGTCCTTCGGAATCAGAACGTTTGAAGGCTTTTTGCGCTTTGGTTATCGCTTCATCATCAATGTGTTTGATTAACTCATCCGCCGCTGCCCAAGCTTCTGCATCGGTTTCTCGCACAATGACATGTAAGCGCAAACCAAAGCTCAATGTTTTACCGTTTTTCCCAGCACGTTCGCGCACATCGGCGATTTTTTCAGCGACTTGAGCAGGTGGCTCACCCCAGCTTAAATAAACATCCATCTGGTTTGCTGCCAGTTGATGCGCGGGAGCTGATGAGCCACCAAAATATAACGGTGGATGTGGTTTTTGCACTGGTGGAAATAAAAGTTTCCCGCCTTCAATTTGAATATGTTTACCTTGGAAATTAACTTCTTTACCTTCTAACAATTCTCGCCAAACGTTTAAAAATTCTTCGGCATAGTCATATCGATCATCATGTGATTGAAATATACCGTCTCCTGCTAATTCAGCAGAATCGCCACCCACCACCACATTTACTAAAAGTCGTCCGTCAGAAATTCTATCTAGTGTCGATGTCATCCGTGCTGCCGCCGCAGGTGTTAATAATCCAGGTCTTAAAGCAATTAAAAATTTAAGTCGTTTCGTAACTGAAACCAGTGAAGACGCAATAATCCACGAATCTTCACAAGTTCGACCTGTTGGAATTAAAACCCCTTCATAACCCAATTCGTCCGCTGCACTGGCGATTTGAGTTAGATAATGATGGTTGGCTGGGCGAGCATTTTTAGACGTGCCTAAATAACGTGCATCGCCTTGTGTAGGTAAAAACCAAAAAATTTTCATATAAAACTAACCTCTAAATGGATTTGTTATTCGACTAAAATCAACGTCATGAGAAATACTTAAAAACGGTCGCTTACTTTTTAGGTAACCAAACAGCCTCTTCAACATTGATTTGTTTTGGTAATAATTTGATAGCAAACAATGTGTCTGCAATTTTTTGTTGCGCGGCAATCACTTCAGGTGTCATAGATTCTGGGCCATAGTTACTACGGCGTAAGGCTTTTTCTAAAATGCTCGCATCAACACCCGCACTTGCAGATAATTTTTCAGCCGCAGCAGCAGGATTGTTTTTAATCCATTCGTTAGTTTTACGAACTTCATCCAGCACGATTTCGATAACTTCTGGAGATTTGTCGATAAAATCGCGGCGAGTGGTATAAAACCAATAATTGTTTGCAATGCCTTCTGCATTCGTTAAGGTGCGTGCATTTAACTGCGTTTCAGCCGCTGCGTAGAAATAATCCCAAATAGACCATGCGGCAACATCGCCCCGTTCAAAAGCGGCTCTTGCATCTGCGGGGGCTAAATAAGCTGGCGTAATGTCATCCAATGTCAGTCCTGCTTTTGCCAAGGCTTGAATAAGGAAATAATGAGCATTCGTGCCTTTTCCAACGGCAACTTTTTTTCCTTTTAGTGCCGCAACATCTTTCAACTCAGAATCTGCTTTGACAACAATGCCTTCGCCTTGTGGTGAAGCGGGTTCATTGGCAACATAAACGATGGATGAACCTTTAGACGCTTGTGCGAAAACAGGCGGCGTTTCACCTGTTACAGCAAAATCCAAACTGCCCGAATTTAAGGCTTCAAGCATTGGCGGGCCAAATTGGAATTCTGCCCAATTAACAGTGACACCATGTTCTTTGAGTCGTTTTTCCAATTCGCCCGTAGATTTGAGAACAATTAAAGTGCCGTATTTTTGATAACCCAAATTTATTTGTTTCGGCCAAACCGTTTCTGTGGCATAGCAACTGTATGAAAATAAAAATGAAAGTGTGGCTATCAATGCAAAGAAACGTCTTGAAATTATTTTGTTCATAAAATTTTCCTCGTTAGTGAATGTGTTTATTTAGGTTCGATTAAATGTATTGGATGTGGAAAAAATGAAATGGTTACAACCAGTGGATTACGTCAAAAAAGAGGGCGGTATCATCAATTCCAAAATCGTGTTGCACGCGAAGACTCGATTCAAGATTGTTAATCCGTTTGTGATAACCCACTGAACCCGTAACACCGCTTTGTCCAGGTTGTGGATTGTTAAAACCAGCTCCGACAAATAACGCATTTATGAGACTATCTGTTCCCAATAATTGCCCTGGATAAATAGCCGTTTCCAACGTTTCGGTGCGTTTAGAATTGGGTAATGTTGAATGAATGTAACGAAAATTGACTAATTCGCCGACTTCCCACGCCGTAAGACGACGATTGAAATTTGGCGTTAAATAACCGAGGGGATTTGAAAATTCCACACCTGTTGGCCCCATTGCACGACCTAATCTGGCTTCATGTCCTAAAAAACCTTTACGGAAACCTAAACTCCCCGTCACCATCAAATCTTTAGAGCCATTCACTTTGCCAATCGTGTTATCGACATAAAAAACTTCGAGAGCGGGACGGATTTTGTCAGCACCTTGGTCTGGTGCGACATAACCGAATGTGCTACGCCATTGTTCCCCGTCATTTCCCCACGTCGCCATCAATTGTTTGTTGTATAACGCAACATAACCACCGGGATAATCTTGTCCTTGAAAAGTTTGCCATTGCGTAGACACGATATATTTAATGTCTTGCCATTCATTTCGATAAGAAATTTTGGCAAATTTAATATCTTGATTACTTAGATTGCTTGGATTATTTAGATTTCTATCTACAAAACCACCGCCAAATCCTAAACCAAAAGGCAAGCGATATTCGCCTTGCACCTCGGTTTGTTTACTGTCGCCTTGAAGCACTTCCTGTGCGCCAACAATTAAATCGCCAAGTTCAGGACGAGTTAATAATGGACGTGCAAAGCCACCAAAATAATTGAGGTCTTGCCCACCATTTTCAGAAATTTGAACACCGTGACCGCCTTTGAAAACAGGTGTCCAAATCATACTATTGACCTGAAAATCGCCATTATCATTGCGGTTGTAAAAGGCATCGATTTTGCCGCCTTTAAGATAGGGTGAATCGGTATTGTCGTCAGCATGAACATGAAACTGAACAGTGAGTAATAGCGTAAAAAGTAGCTGATTTGCTAATTTGTTTTTCTTACGCTGAACGGAAGTTGTCATCCCGTTTGTCTTCGAATCAAACATAATAAATTCCTTGCACTTAAATCCATGATGACAGAAAGCCTCACAGTAATAGTGCTGGTTAAAATGACTGATTTTTCAGGTGGGATAATGTAAAATGAACCTGCGACAGTTTCTTTACATTCACCACCGGTGAAAACCAGTCGGTTCGTAAAAAACGATGAGAAAGCCACTGCTATATTTCGAGTGTAGCGTGGCTTTTTTATCGCTCAATTTTTAGGCGTAATTGAAAGTTATCTGCGTGGTAATGCAGATATTCAATGACCAGTGGTAATCCTTCTAGCGTGTGTGTTAATCGTTCAACTCGCAACAATGGCGAACCGCTATCCACTTGCAGTAATTCTGCTTGTTGCGTATCTGCTAAAGACGCATCAATCGTCAGGTCAGCATATCCCAATGAAATGGCGTAATCATTTTCCAAAATATGAAAAATATCACGCACCCCTAAATCCTCTCTAACCAACCGTTCACCAATATGACTCGATATGTAACTTACATCGACGGATACTGGCTCACGATTAAGAAAACGTACACGCCGAATTTCGCTGATGAGCGAACCTTCGGGCAGAGATAAACGTTTAGCAATCTCAGGCGACGCAGACAATAAATTGATACTGAGTACACGGTTGTAAACTTCATAGCCGTGCGACGACATTGCTTCAGCAAACCCTTGAAGGCGACCCAGTCCTTGAAAAGGTTTAACTTTTGAAACATAAGATCCTTTCCCTGCAACTTTAAATAGCAGTCCTTCTTTTTCAAGTTCGGATAAGGCTTGTCGCACCGTAATTCGGCTAACACCGTATTTTGTTATCAACTCGCTTTCTGATGGCATTTTTTCGTGAGGTCGAGTATCTCCTGCGAAAATATGGGCGCGTAGCTCATCTCTGATTTTGCTATAAAGAGGAATATGCGAGGAACATTCTGACATTTCGTTGCGTACCATTACTTGTTATGACAAGTTATAAACAGCAAATGAAGTGCCATAACGAATTTCATCGAATGTAATTATGCTATTACATTGATTTTTAAGTTAAAACGTATGTAAATTTGATTTGTTTTGAGGGCTAAATACAATCAAGATATGCCTCTTAAGCAACATTACCTGCTGATTAGGTGTTGATATATCAACAATTGGAGATAGCTCTTTAATTTGGTGACATGGCGGCTAAAGGGTGATTTGAATCGAATGATAGAGAATCAATAATTGTTTATTATCTAATTTACGCATAACGCTATCGAATAATATCGTTTTATCCCAAAAAATGATCACGCTATTATGAAAGGCTAATAGTTGTGTTTTACGGCAGCAATGGGGCGAGTCGTAGTAACTTAAAGAAGGAAAACGATGACATTATTAGCATTTAATGAACAGAAATCACGTTCACTGGTGCTTTCTGTTCGAGCGACCGCATTAGTATTTGAAGATCCCGTTTCACAACGGTTACTTGAGCAAATTGAACGAATTGCGCCCAGTGATGCCACGGTGTTAATTACGGGGGAAACAGGAACAGGAAAAGAATTAGTTGCCCGACATATACACGAAATAAGCAAACGTAGCCAACGTACCTTCGGAGCGTTAAATTGTGCCGCACTGAGTGAAAATTTAATTGAAAGTGAATTATTTGGTCACGAAAAAGGCGCGTTTACAGGCGCAATTACCGACAAAATTGGTTGGTTTGAAACGGCTCACATGGGCAGTTTATTTCTTGATGAAGTGGGGGATTTGCCATTAAATTTACAAGCAAAATTATTACGAGTTTTACAAGAACGTGAAGTTGTTAAAGTTGGTGCAAGACAGCCAAAAGCGGTTGATGTACGAATCATCGCTGCTACCAATATCAATTTGGAAGAAGCCGTTGCAGCTTCACATTTCCGAGCAGATTTGTATTACCGCTTTAATGTAGCAACCATTCAACTATCACCATTACGAGATAGACCTCGTGATATTTTGCCGCTAACACAACATTTTTTAAAAATCTATTCAGAAAGATTGGGATATAGCGAAGTAAAATTATCACCTGCGGCAGAAACCACGTTATTAAATTACGACTGGCCAGGAAACATTCGAGAATTAGAAAATGCCGTTCATCGTGCGTTATTGATTTGCCCAAATAATTACTTACGTCCAGAAGATTTTAAATTATCGGGTGCAAGAGTTTCTCAAAACACACCAGCGGTATCAACCGATTCGCTGGAAAGTTCACTGTTTAAATTGTTTGAGCAAACACCGCCTAATCTTTACGCCGTAATAGAAGAGAGCGTTATTCGTTCAGCATTTGACTTTTGTGATAAAAATCAAGTTCAAACGGCAAAACTGCTAGATGTTAGCCGTAATGTACTTAGGCATAAACTGGGAACATACGGAATGTTAAACAACAAAAACCAGTAAATATTACGACCTCAAAAAGCCCGTTTAAAACGGGCTTTTTTCGTTTTACAAAATCTAATTTTTCGATACCAATATCGAATATCATCGTTTTATTTCTCCGAAAATTTTCTTTACTATTTAAACTAAAGTAACGATCACAAGGCATAAAAATCATGAGCCAAAGTCGCATCATGCCAGGGTTTCGCCCGACAATTAGTTTTACAGTATTTTATTTAAGTTTGGTGGTATTGATTCCGCTCAGTACATTGGTATTTAAAAGTTTTGAACTTAGTTTTGATGATTATGTGAATATCATTACGCATAAACGTGTGGTTGCAGCATTTCGTGTCAGTTTTTCAACGGCGTTAGGTGCGGCGATAATCGCCAGTTTTTTTGGATTTATTGTCGCGTGGGTTTTAGTGCGTTATTCATTCGTCGGCAAACGTTTTTTTCATGCACTCATTGATTTACCTTTCGCGCTACCAACGGCGGTTGCGGGGATTGTGTTGGCGACGATTTTTCAACCGAGCGGATTTTTAGGCAAATTTCTCAAAGAAAATTTCGATTTGCAAATTGGTTTCAAACCCGCAGGAATTGTCGTGGCGTTAATTTTTATCAGCATTCCTTTCGTTGTACGAACGGTTGAACCTGTGTTGCAAGAATTTGATTCCCGCATGGAAGAAGCGGCTTCGAGTTTAGGCGCGACCCGCTGGCAAGTTTTCACAAAAATTATTTTCCCCAACATTTTTCCTGCATTATTAACGGGTTTTGCGTTGGCATTTGCGCGAGGTGTGGGCGAATACGGTTCGGTTATTTTTATCGCGGGTAATTTGCCTTACGTTTCCGAAATTGTTCCGTTACTAATTATCACGAAATTGGAACAATACGATATGCCTGGCGCGACGGCGATTGCGCTGACGATGTTGATTATTTCATTTTTGCTGTTGTTGCTGATTAACTTGCTGCAACACTGGGTTCGCAAACGTTCAGGACAACTTTAGGAATTATTTTATGAGTGCAGCTATTTCAACACGAGTGCATCAATCCACGTTAGACGATGCAAATTGGGTACGCTGGAGTTTAATTACAGTCGCATTAGGATTTGTGATTTTGTTTTTGTGCGTGCCATTGTTGTTGGTGATTATCCAAGCGTTTTCAAAAGGATTTGGCGCGTATTTTTCAGCATTAAGTCAGCCCGATATGCAGGCAGCAATGCGTT
The DNA here is from genome assembly GCA_903848935.1 of uncultured Pseudomonadota bacterium. Taxonomy (GTDB): domain Bacteria; phylum Pseudomonadota; class Gammaproteobacteria; order Methylococcales; family Methylomonadaceae; genus UBA10906. The sequence continues at coordinate 49,656 of CAINHO010000010.1, forward strand.
TAACGTTATTAACCGCGCTCATCACTGTGCCGTTGAATACTGTTTTTGGTGTGGCAGCAGCATGGGCAATTACCCGTTTTGAATTTCGCGGTAAAGACTTGTTAATTACGTTAATTGATTTACCGTTTTCTGTGTCGCCCGTGATTTCAGGACTGATTTTTGTGTTGATGTTTGGCGCACAGGGCTGGTTCGGAAGTTGGTTTGTTGAACACGATATTAAAATTATTTTCGCTGTCCCTGGTATTGTGTTGGCAACGTTGTTTATTACCTTTCCATTTGTCGCGCGTCAGTTAATTCCATTGATGCAAGAAATGGGCAGCGAAGAAGAGGAAGCTGCTTTATCATTGGGTGCGAGCGGTTGGAAAACGTTTTTTCTGATTACCTTACCCAATATCAAATGGGCGTTGTTGTATGGCGTTTTGTTATGTAATGCGAGAGCAATGGGCGAATTTGGCGCGGTGTCAGTGGTGTCGGGACACATTCGCGGCATGACAAATACATTGCCGCTTCACGTCGAAGTCAGTTACAACGAATACGACACGGTTTCAGCGTTTGCTGGTGCATCGATTTTAGCGGGATTAGCGATTGTGACCTTGATTTTAAAAACATTGTTGGAATGGAAACAACAAACGAATCGTTAAAAATTTGTATCATTTTTTACTGCCTCTTTAATTATTTCAGCCAAATGTTTTACGCCTGAACCCACAAAATCAGGATTCGCTAAAATCAAATAAAGAGGCACTTCGAGCGTCCCGCCTTCACGCAATTTTAATGGTCGCAAAATTCCCATTTTCAGCTCTTCCCGAATATGTTCTTCGGGTAGCCACGCAAAACCATAACCCATCGAAACCGCTTGAATTGATGTTGCAACTTGACTGACCGTCCAACGCTGTTCAACGTCAACTGTCGCCGCATTTCTATCACGTTTGCTGCCTGAATCTCTGACAACAAAATGACGATAAGCGCGTAAATCTTGGTAGGTCAATTCGCGTCCGTATTGATGCAATGGATGATTCGCGTGAGCCACGGCAATCAACTGTATTCGCATCAATAATTCGCCTAAAAATCCGACCGGTTGCTGGGGTGAAATCACCAAATCCGCTTCACCTTTTAGCAGTGCATCTGCCGTTCCACCGAGTACCGATTCAATCAATTCAATCCGAGTTTGTGGACTTTCCTCCCCAAAACGATTTAAACACGTTAAAAGTAGTCGTGATGGAAAAAGTATTTCAGCGGCAAGGTAAATTTCAGCTTCCCAACCTGCTGATAACGTATGTGCGGCTTTTTCTAAATCGCTTGCTTCGCTGATTAACGCTAATCTACGTCGATAAAGCATTTGTCCAGTGGGCGTAAGAATCGCCTTGCGTCCTTGAATTTCAAAGGCTTTTACATCGAGTAATGATTCAATTTTTTGCACTGCATACGTCACAGCGGATTGGCTTTTATTTAGAATTTCTGCGGCTTGAGCATAACCGCCTGCATCGACGACGGTAATCAATACTCGCCATTGTTCAAGCGTAATAATGGGGGACATAAAACATCAGATAATTAGATTGTTATAAGCAGTTTATTATACTTTTTTATCAGATTGATTGAGCGTTTAATACGCACACTTTCAATCAACCGAGAAAAAGCCAATGAAAACGTTATTACAAATCCATTCCAGTATTTTTTCCGCTGGTGGTGAATCGAGTCAGCTTGTAGATCAATTTGTATCGCAATGGCGCGAACAGAATCCCGAATCTCAAATCACTATGAGAGATGTTGCGGTTAATCCATTGCCACATTTAGATGCCGAGCGAATTGGTGCTTTTTTCACACCAGCCGAAATGCGAACACCTGAACAGCAACAAATCGTCGCTCAATCGGATGCGTTAATCGAAGAAATCAAGCAAGCTCAAATCATCGTGCTAGGTTTGCCGATGTACAACTTTGGCATTCCTTCAACGCTCAAAGCCTATTTTGACCACATTGCCAGAGCGGGGATTACTTTCAAATACACCGAAAACGGCGCAAAAGGTTTGCTTACAGGTAAAAAAGCCTACATTTTTGCAGCACGGGGCGGAATGTACGCGGGAACGCCACTTGATACGCAAACAGATTATGTCCGTAACTTTCTGGGTTTTATTGGTATTACGGATGTCGAATTCGTTTATGCCGAAGGGCTTAATATGGGCGAAGAAACAAAAGCCACATCTTTAAAAAATGCCCACAAACAACTTATTAAACTCACCAAAATCGCTTAAAAATTTTTTTACTTTTTATTAGGAATCATCATGAAACGCATTACATTTTTACTTTTGACTGCTGCTATTTCAACATCGGCTTTTGCAGCACCAGAAACCTACACTATCGATAATACGCACACTTTTCCGCGTTTTTCTTATAGCCACCTTGGTTATTCAACGCAGTTAAGTCGTTTTGATAAAACGGTAGGCAACATCGTGATTGACCGTGAAGCAAAAACGGGTTCTGTGAACGTTACGATTGATACAAAGTCAGTCAATACAGGCTCTCCGTTGTTCAATGAACATATTCAAGGTACAGACTTTTTAGACACCGTGAAGTATCCGACCGCTACTTTTACCTCTAACAAAGTGAATTTTAATGGCGATAACGTTTCATCTGTAGACGGAACGCTAACACTTAAAGGTATTAGCAAACCTGTCACGCTGACGGTGACATCTTTTCAGTGCATGATTCATCCGATGTTGCTGAAAGGTGTTTGTGGCGCAGATGTGACGACGATTGTTAAACGTACTGATTTCAATATGGGTAAATACGCGCCACTTGTGGGTGATGATGTCACATTGACTATTGCGGTTGAAGCTATAAAAAACTAATCTATTTAGCAGAATACGGTAACTGCAACGCCAGTTGCCGTTTCACACAAAAGGTTTAAGAACATGGCGATTCGAGTATTGAAACAAGTCGTTACAAGCATAGCAACCTCAGATGGCGCGGGCGTTAAGTTGCTTCGCAGTTTGGGAAAATCACAGGAAATACGTCTTGATCCATTTTTGATGTTAGATGAATTTTCATCAATGAACGCTGATGATTATATCGCGGGCTTTCCTGACCATCCGCACCGTGGATTTGAAACTGTAACGTATATGCTAGATGGGAATATGCTGCATCAAGATCATCTTGGCAATAAAGGGCTTTTAACCAGTGGTGCGGCGCAATGGATGACTGCAGGTCGCGGCATTATTCATTCCGAAATGCCGCAACAAGAAAGTGGGCGGCTGCGGGGTTTTCAATTGTGGATAAATTTACCTGCGAAAGAAAAAATGAAACCTGCAACGTATCAAGATATTCCACCTGAACAAATTCCAACGCTAAATCTGGCAAATGGCGGACGGGTAAAAGTGATTGCAGGAACAATTCAGATTGATAATCACACAGTCGTCGCGCCGATTCAGGGCTTGAGTACCGAACCATTATTTTTAGATGTTCAACTTCGCGCTGGTGAACGTTTTGCTCTACCAATTCCAGAGAGCCACAACGCTTTTATTTACGCTTATGAAGGTTCTGTAAAAATTGGAGAAGATTCGTTAGCAACACATACAGTTGGCATACTTTGCGAAGGTGATATGATTGAAATCTATGCTGATAAAACAGATGTTGCTTTTTTAGTGCTTGCCGCACGTCCTTTAAATGAACCGATTGTGCAATATGGACCTTTTGTGATGAATACTCGCGAAGAAATTGAACAAGCCATCGCAGATTATCGGAACGGTGAATTAGTTTCTAAACCTTAAAATATATCGCTGTGAAAACACCAGAAAAAAATAATCGTGCCGCTTGGGCAACGCTCACCCATGACAGTCTTAACACTTCTGTTACGCATAAACCGAAACTCACCAAAATCGAATTTGTTTTTTTAAATTTCGGTTTGTTGTTGGGTAACATTCTGGTTTTATTTAATACAGGTGCGTTTGCCTCTGTAACGTTACACGCGGCGGGTGCTTTAGGTGTCAGTCCAAGCCACGCAGGTTGGATGCAAACTTACTATTTCATTGCACTTGCTTTATCACTGCCGATTAGCGGTTGGCTTTCAACAAAGGTGGGAGAAATTCGGCTATATTTAGGCGGCTTGATTATCATGACATTAGCCTCGTTGCTGTGCGCTCTCACCGATGATTTATTCTGGTTTTTATTCGGGCGTGGCTTTCAAGGTTTTTTCGGTGGCTTAACTATTCCGCTCTCACAAACGTTGTTGATGCGTCAATATCCACTCGAAAAAAAATCATTTGCTGTTGCGCTATGGAGTATGGCGGCGTTAAGTCCTTTCACCATCGGGCCTGCAGTAGGCGGTTGGATTGGGGATGAATTCGGCTGGCGATGGTTGTTTTATTTAAATATACCGTTACCACTTTTAGCGGCTGGTTTGACGTGGGCGTTATTGTCAGAAGAAATAAATATTCCTCGCAAAATTCCCTTCGATAGCATCGGTTTTTTGTTATTAGCCGCCGCGTTAGTGTGTTTGCAAACTGTCTTAAATCAAGGGCAAGATTCGGATTGGTACAATGCACCATATTTAGTTTGGCTGACGATTTTAGGTGTTTTATTACTCGCCTATTTTGTGATTTGGGAATTGACGACACCCTCACCACTGCTCAATTTGCGTTTGTTTTCACGGCGCAATTTTGCCATTGGCAGCGTGATGTTGAGTGTAGCTTTTATGATAGTTTACGGTTTGTTATCGGTTTTGCTGGTACGTTTGCAAACAGTCGCGGGTTATACGTCATTTTTAGCAGGTAGCGTTTTATTGCCACTGATTTTTTTAGCCAAGCCGATGGCGAGTGTGATTCACAAACTGGCAACAAAATTTGATGTGCGGCTGTTGGTGTCCATCAATATGTTGCTGTTCGCGTTGTATTGCACATGGTCAAGTGGTTACGATTTTTTCCAACGCGGCAGTTTTTTTGCTCAACCGTTGTGGTCGCAAGTGTTAGAAGGTTTTTGTTTAGGCGGCTTATTTGTGCCATTAACGACACTTTTTTTATCAGGCTTAAACTCAAAACGGCAAATACAAGCCATTGAATTAGGAGGAATGTTGCGTGTTTTAGGCGGTAGCGTGGCTTCGCCGTTAATGAGCGTGTTTTGGGAACGCCGCGCCGCGCAACATCAAATTCGTTTGGTGGATAATTTTGCACCCGTTGATGGCTTGAGCCGCGAAGTCGTGGGGCGTTTGCGTGACGCTGGTTTGCACGATGTGTTAGCGATTGCGAAAGTGAACGCGCTTGCCAATCAACACGCCGCCATTTTGGGTTTGAACGATACGTTTCGTTTAGCGGCGTGGTTATTTTTAGGATTAGCCGTTTTGATTTGGTTCGCGCATCCAACCAAACCGAAAAAATTAACCCCCAAAAAAGAACAGCAGCGCGTTGAATTAGAAGATTTGATAGAGGAGCCGTAACCATGAAAATCACATTGTTCATTTTGTTATTACTCAGTGGTTGTGCATGGCTACCTGAAGATAGTAAACGCGCTGAATTATTGCAACTTTCGCCGCAAACTCAAACGCTGGCAAGTGACAGTCATGCAGAAAAAATCATTCGCAGTTGGGCAAAACCACAATGGTGGCGCGAATTTCATAATACAGAATTGAATCGATTGATTGAAACCGCCTTAAAAGATAGTCCTAGTTTACACGCGGCAACCGCACGTTTAACGCAAGCCGAAGCCGTGGCGGATTTTCAAGAGGCAGAAATGTTGCCCAGTCTCAATGCAAATGCAGAATTTCATCAGCGACGTTTTTCAGAAACTGATTTTTATGGCCCTACAGGTGGAAAAACACTCACTGGTGCGTATATTGACCCCGCTGTTTTTCGTTATCACTTGGATTTATGGGGTAAAGATAAAGCCAAATTAGAATCCGCCATCGGTAAAGAACAAGCGCAGGTTTCGGAATTAGCGGTAACACAACTGTTACTTAGTACCGCAATTGCTCGTAGTTATGTTGAATTATGTGCAGTGGAAGAAGATATTGAATTAACCGAAAAATTAACCGAAAAAGCGCAGGAAAAATTACAACTCGTGACGTTGCGTTGGAAACAAGGTTTAAGCAATCAAGACCCTATTCATGAAAATGAGCAAAAACTCGAAACACTCAATCAACAAAAAACTAGCGTGCGGACGCAATCGCAACTTTTACGCAACCGACTGGCAACATTGGCAGGAAAACAAGTTGATTGGGCAAAATCAATTCATGCCACCGAAACCCACGTCACGGCTTATTTGCCGCCACCTGAATTTTTATCAATCGGTTTATTAGCCCATCGTCCTGATGTGGTTGCGGCATTATGGCGCGTGGAATCAGCGGCACAACTGATTAACGTTGCGAAAACTGAATTTTATCCTGACGTGAATTTGGTCGGTTTTGCGGGTTTACGAAGTTTAAATCTGAAAGATTTATTTTTATCAAACGGCGCGAGCGTCGCTTATGGCATGGGGCCAACGGTGACATTGCCGATTTTTGAAGGCGGGCGTTTAGATGCCGAATTGAAAAATCAACAAGCCGCTTATGATGCGGCTGTCGAAACTTATAACCAAACTTTGCTCACCGCCGCGCAACAAGTAGCTGACAACATAGCGCAATGGCGACAAACCGTCGAACACGATGCCGCACAAGCACGCGCTATCGATGCCGCAAAAGCCGAATTGCAGTTAGCGCAAAAACGTTATCAAGTGGGTTTGAGTTCGCGCGACGGATTGATTGATACCGAATTAAATTTGTTGCAACAACAGCTTACCGACAGCAAATTACACGCTGCCCATTTATTAGTTGCCGTTGGGTTAATTGAAGTGCTTGGCGGCGGTTACGAAAATCCTATTTTGCCGAGTAAAAAACCATGAATCACGATCACCTCAAAGCGAAATCACCGCGCCGATTAAAATTTCAACAACACCGCAATTATCATTTGATTTTAGTCACAGTGATTGCATTGCTCATCGTGGGAGCTTACGCATTTTATTGGTGGCATTTTTCAAGCAAATTTGTGGTGACTAATGATGCGTATGTCGCAGGAAATCTCGTTCCACTGAAAGCACAAACTAGCGGCACAGTGATTGATGTTAGAGTCGATAACACACAATTTGTAAAACAAGGCGACGTGTTGGTACGTTTAGATGGCTTGCAGGCGCAAGTTGCACTCGAACAAGCCGAAGCGAATTTAGCCCAAAGTGTGCGTGAAGTAGAAACACTGTTTAGTAAATCGGAAATGTTGCGACAAAAATTAGCTTCGCAAGAAGCGGTATTTCATCGTAATCAGCGTGATTTAGCGCGTTATCGCAGCGTGGCGGTGGACGGTGTCGTTTCGGCGCAGCAAATAGAAAACACTGAGTTTCAAGTGCGCGAACAAGAAGCCGAAGTCAATCAACTGCGTGCTGAATTAGGTGGCTCGGAAGCGTTAATTCGTAACACTAGCCCAGCTGATAATCCAAAAGTATTGCAAGCGATTGCTCAATTAAAATACGCATATTTAGATAAAATGCGGCAAGAAATTGTTGCGCCAATTTCAGGTTATGTTGCTAAACGCAGCATTCAAATAGGTGATCAAGTACGCCCCGAAACGTCTTTGTTGATTATCGTACCGCTAGATTATTTGTGGGTGGAAGCGAATTTTTTAGAAAACGAATTAGTGCACGTACAACCTGGTCAACCCGTGGAAATTACAGTGGATTTATACGGTTCAAAAGTGGTTTACCACGGCGATGTTTTAGGACTTGGTGCGGGAACGGGGAGCGTTTTCGGTTTATTGCCACCTGATAATGCGACTGGAAACTACATTCATATTTTTGAACGAGTGCCTGTGCGAATTGGGTTGAACGCACAAGAATTACAAGCGAACCCACTCCGCCCTGGATTATCAAGTTTTGTTCGGATTGATACTAGCTTGACGGGAAAATCCGTGTTGCAACCTATAACACCCGTTGCAAATTACAAAACTGATGTTTATAGCCATCAATTAGAAAACGCCGACGTTTTGATTCATAAAATTATCGAGAAAAATCGACAATCGAAACAGTAAATCTAATTATCAGATTTACATATCGAATATAGTCGTTTTATTTATGTGTAGGATTGCCCTATATTCGCATCAAGAAAAACTGATTATGGAAATTCAATTATGAGTATTTTACTTGCAAACATTAGCAAAAATTTTGGACAATTTGCTGCACTGCACGACATTGATTTGGAAATTCCAGAAGGCGAATTAGTCGCACTGTTAGGGCCTTCGGGTTGCGGAAAAACCACTCTACTACGCATTATCGCTGGATTAGAACAAGCCGATAAAGGGAAGATTTTTTTAAACGGTGAAGACAAAACAGATTTGCACGTTAGTCAACGCGGCATCGGTTTTGTGTTTCAACATTACGCGCTATTTCGACACATGACCGTTTTCGATAACGTTGCGTTTGGAATGCGTGTCAAAGATAAAAAATTGCGTCCAAGCGAAGCTGAAATTGCGAAGAAAACGCACGCGCTTTTAGAACTCGTGCAACTCGATTGGTTGCATGATCGTTTTCCCGACCAACTTTCGGGCGGACAACGTCAACGGATTGCCTTGGCACGAGCCTTAGCTGTTGAGCCGTCGGTGTTATTGTTAGACGAACCATTTGGCGCGTTAGATGCCAGCGTGCGAAAAGATTTGCGTCAATGGTTACGCAATTTGCATCACGAATTAAACGTCACCAGTATTTTCGTGACGCACGATCAAGAAGAAGCAATGGAAGTTGCTAGTCAAGTCGTGGTTTTAAACAAAGGACGCATTGAACAACAAGGTTCGCCAGCTGAAATTTACGACCATCCAGCGAATGCGTTTGTGTCTAAATTTATTGGGCAAACCAACGAATTTTCACTCAAAGATAATACCGTTGATTGGCTTAAACATATTGGTTTACCCATTTTAGAAGAAAATAAAATCGCACATGTTCGTCCGCACGATATTGAAATTACAAAAGCGGCAAACAACGACACTCCGATTACGCTAAAAGATTGGCAACATTTAGGCGCGTTAATTCGGATTGAACTCACGAAACATTTGCCGCAAGGTGATCCAAAATTAGTGTACGTTGAAATGCCAAATGAGCAATTTAAACGCTTGCAACTTAGTCGTGGTGATAAAGTAGACTTAAAAATTCGCCACGCTCACTGGTTTCATTAACATGAATTTAAGTCAAATCGAACTCTTGCGGGTTTTGCAGGAAACCAATTTTAGTTTGTCGCAAGCCGCTGAAAAAATGCACATTGTACAATCGGCGGTGAGTCGGCAATTGCAATTATTTGAAGCGGAAGTCGGCTCACCATTATTTGAGCGACGTGGTAAAAAATTGGTGGCGATGACTCCACTCGGTTTGCGAATCATGCTAGAAGTTGAGGCGATGAACCAAGCCAAAAATAACATTCAAACGTTAGCGGCAGATTTTCTTGATAGCAGTCACGGCGTTTTGCACATTGCCACGACGCACACGCAAGCGAAGTATTTTTTGCCAAAACCGATTGTGCGTTTCCGAGAAAAATATCCAGGTGTGCGGATTTATATGGACGAAGCGTCGCCCGAACAATTGATTAACAAATTACATACGGGTAAAGCGGATATTGCGATTTGTACCGAAAAAGTGGCTGATGATTCCTATTTAGCCGTGAAGCCTTGCTACGAATGGCATCATGCGGCGATTGTGCCGAAGAATCACGCGCTTGCTGAAGGTGAAATTTCGTTAGAGCGTTTAGCTGCGTTTCCGATTTTGACTTACAGTTTTGGTTTTACAGGTCGCTCGAATATCGAAATGGCATTTAAAAATTCAATGAGTGAATTGGATATTATCTTGTCGGCGGCAGATACAGATGTCATTAAAACGTATGTTCGACTCGGTTTGGGCGTGGGAATTATTGCGGGAATGGCTTATGACGAAGCACTTGATTCGGATTTAGTCGCACGGGATTTGTCGCATTTAATTCCGTGTTCAAAAACCAAAATCGCCTATTTGAAAAATAATTATTTGCCGCTTTACGGGCAGCATTTTATAGATGAATTGGTTTTAGCCGCAGGAGAAATGAGGTTTTAAAACGGCAAAAAAAGCCCCGCTGATTAAAATCAGCGAGGCATCAGGCTAATGAACCTTAACTTTTAAACTTACCAATCAAGCTGAATACGAGTTTCAATGATGTCCAAATCGGCATTATTAAAGGATTTATTTGCAGTGCTGACAGCAGTAGGTGTGCCAGTGTTAATGTCTAACGCATGGACGTAGTTAGCCATGACACGAACGTGCGGATTTAAGTACCAATTGACCCCCAATTTAGCGGTAGAGGCACGACCACCTTTAATCACACCGTCATTCAAATTGATTGCATCATAACCTGTCGCAATTTCCCATGCCCCCCAACCACCTTTCATATCGAAATTACGAGTTGGTTTGATACGATCCCATGCACCCGTTGAACTTTTATAATTACGCGATTCGCCAGTTAAGAAATATGTCATGTAACCGTAGTAACCGCTCAAAGATTCATTGTGATAACCCGTACCCGAAACATCTGTTTGAATGTATTCGCCCTGTGCTGAGAAAGGTCCATAAACCAAAGCCGATTCTGCACCATAACGAGTAAGATATTTTGCTTGAAGACCAACGCCTTTATTACCTGAAGTCAAATTAGATGTATTGAGTATAGAAGTACGATCTACGTTACCACCAAGACCATTGGCAAAAATAACACCACCATTGCTGTATGAACCATCTGCTTTATAATTGTTGTTGATGTTAATGTACGAACCCGAAGTACCAATATGCAAGAACTTCGTTTTGCTTTCCATCCAAGGCATGCCACCTACACGCGCATTGGCTTCCCAGCTCGTATCACCGCCACCACCATTACGGTTAACGCCACCGTTAGCGTTAATCGCACTTCCTGTACTACCAGTAAGTGCATTATTTCCGTATGCGTTATAACCACCCACACCTTCGGTTTGTAAAGAAGTCGCGGCTTGCCAGCGTTCTTCGGCGTAATTAGCACCAATACCCATTTTGTAAGTATTTAGGTTATCAACGAAAGTATTAACTGCCATGTTACGTTCAATGAACGTCGTGTAACGGTTGCTGGTGGCTTCTTCCATACTGAATGGTTCTTTAAATGCACCGAATTTAATTGAAAACGGTTTAGAAAAATTCTGTTTGATATACGCGTCTGTAACACCGCCAGCATTTAAGCCATTGCCACGAGTAAAATCGTATTCAAATTTGTAATCAGTATTTTTGAAAAAAGTACCTTCAACACCTAAACGACCACGACGAAGTGCAACACCGTTGTTTAATGTTGCAGGCATTCCAGCGGCACCTGCGGCATATCCACTACCCAATGGATTATTTGCTGCACCACCACCAGAACCAGGCAAGTCTTGATTTACATTGCTTTGTGAATCAACTTGCATCCGTCCGTTAATCGCCATTTTGAAATTGCCGTCACGGCTTTTGAATTCGATGCCGCCGTCTTTTTTGATTTCGACAACGCCTTCTTCTTCACCTGCTTTAGCGTGTTCTTCTAAAGCTTTAATTTGATTATCTTGTAATTCAATTTTACCGCGTAATTCACTAACTTCGCCGCCACTTTTGGCTGGAATACCTTCTTGTACTTGTTCAAATGAACCTAAAATTTGTCTACCTGGACCTGCTTCGGTATAAAGTTGTTTGGTTTTGTTATCAACGTATAAAACCATTGCAAATGCGGAAGTCGTGACGCTCGCAGTTAAAACAGTTGCAATGGCGAAAGTGAGTTTTGATAATTTCATGCGTTTCTCAAAATGGGTGAAGAAGTTAAAAAATTTTGCGTAGGGTAAGAAAATTAAATGACAGCTTAATGACTTTTCAGTGACATTTTGGTGACAGCGCAACAAAATCATAATTATTGTTGTGAGATTACAATTAAGTCTCGTACTTACAACAATGGTATTTTTATTGACCGTCGTCAAAAATTCTTGAATGCTGTGTTATGTTAGAATTCAATGCAAAATCAGCCACTGAGAGAGCAAAATTATGAATTTAAAATATGCGGTAAATTACATCAGCGAAGACGAGTATTTGGACGGCGAAGAAATTAGTGAAATAAAACACGAATATATCGATGGTGAAGTGTGGGCGATGGCGGGTGCGAGTCATGCTCATAATCAAATTTCACATACCGTATCACGGTTATTAGGCAATCACTTAGACGACACAAGATGTCGTGTTTATTCTTCCGATATGAAAATAAAAGTTGAAGATAAATTTTTCTATCCCGATGTTTTAGTCTTTTGTAATGACGTAAATGAAGGTGATTACTTCATAACTACACCACTAATTATCGTCGAAGTTTTATCGAAAAATACCCGCAAAATCGATCAAACCATTAAAATGGCGGCGTACAAAACCCTACCGAGTTTGCAGGAATACGTTTTAATCGAACAAGATTTTGCCGAGGTCGAAGTGTGTCGCCGAAACAACAACTGGATTTCAGAACGCTACTTTTTGGGTGACGATGTAACGTTTGAATCGATTGGCTTAACGTTATCAATCGAAGCCATTTATCACCGCGTTCAAAACGAAGATGTTTTAGAATTTTTACAAGCCCAATCGCAGGAAGCCTAATGAACTTAACGCTCAAACAATCCGCCGAAACCTACGCTATCAATTCCTGGGGTGACGGTTATTTTTCAATCAATCAACACGGAAATGTGTGCGTTAAACCCTGTGCCGATAAGGAAATTGAAATTGATTTGTACGAAGTCGCACAATCGTTAAATGACAAAAATTTATCGTTGCCAGTTTTAGTGCGCTTCATTGATATTTTGAAAGACCGCGCTACACGCTTAGATTCGGCATTTCAAAAAGCTCGCGAAATTTTGAATTATCAAGGCAGTTACACGCCTGTTTACCCGATTAAAGTTAATCAACAGCGTAAAGTAGTTGAAGGAATTTTGGCGGCGGATAACATTGGTTTAGAAGCCGGCAGCAAACCAGAATTGCTGGCAATTATGGCGTTATCGAAATCAAAAAACGGGGTTATCGTCTGTAACGGCTACAAAGATCGCGCTTACATTCGCCTCGCGTTGATTGGTTTAAAAATGGGTTTAAATGTTTATTTAGTCATCGAAAAACCGCTCGAACTCGAATTGATTATCGACGAAGCAGCAAAACTTAACGTGATTCCTCAAATGGGCGTGCGGGTGCGTTTGTCGAGTATCAGTGCGGGAAAATGGCAAAATAGCGGCGGCGAAAAATCAAAATTTGGCTTGCACGCACACGAACTTTTACAGCTTGTTGAACGCTTGAAACAGGTGAATTTATTGGGCGCATTAAAGTTAATGCACTTTCACATGGGTTCGCAAATCGCCAACATTCACGATATTAAAATTGCACTCAAAGAAGCTGGGCAGTTTTACGTTGAATTTCATCGTTTGGGCGCAGCCATTCAAATTGTTGATGCAGGTGGCGGACTAGGCGTGGATTATGACGGCAGCAAATCGCGCCGCGAATCGTCGATAAATTACAGTTTGAACGAATACGCGCTCAATATCGTGCGTGGTTTTGCCGAAGTTTGTGCGGAGAAAAATGTGCCGCAACCTGACATTTTTACCGAATCGGGCAGGGCGATGACCGCACATCACGCTGTTTTAATTAGCGACGTGACCGACATTGAATCGATTTATCGCAATGAAATCGAATTGCAAAATTTGCCGGCGATTCAAAACCCTGTTGAAGCCTATCACGACGCGCATTTTTTGTTAGCGCAAGCGCGTGAAAGATTCGTCCAAGACCAATGTTCACTGATTGATTTAGCAAAAGCAGAGAATGTTTATGCGTTATTGTGCCAAAAAATACAAACGCAATTGAATCCGCAAAATCAGAGTGAAGCTGCGATTTTGGACGAGTTAAACGAAAAATTAGCCGACAAAATTTTCTGTAATTTTTCGTTGTTTCAATCATTGCCTGACGTATGGGGGATTGACCAAGTTTTTCCGATTATGCCAATTCACCGATTGAATGAAACGCCAACGCGACGTGCCGTGATTCAAGATTTAACCTGTGATTCGGACGGACGGATTGATTGTTACATTGACGGGCAAAATTTAGAAAACACCTTGCCGATTCATGAAATCGACGCGGACAAACCGTATTTGATTGGCTTTTTTATGTTGGGTGCGTATCAAGAAATTTTGGGCGATATGCACAATTTATTCGGTGACACACATTCAATTAACATTAAACTTGGTAATGACGGTTACTATTTTGAAGATTTGCAAGAAGGCGAAGATGTGTCGGAATTGCTTGATTATGTTCACATTAGTAGCGACGAATTGATGGAAGCATATCGGGCGAAATTGGCAGCAAGTGATTTGACCATCGCAGAAAAACAAGCCTACGAAAGCGAGTTACTTGCAGGTTTAAATTCTTACACTTACTTGGCGAAATAAGATGCAGTTTTGGCTAATGAAATCCGAACCGAATGTGTTTAGCATCGATGATTTAATGGCGCGTCCGAATCAAACCGAACCGTGGGAAGGCGTACGAAATTATCAGGCGCGGAATTTTATGCGAGAAATGGAAAGTGGTGATTTATCGTTTTTTTATCATTCCAACTGCAAAGATGCTGGAATTGTGGGCGTGATGAAAATTGTGAAAACGGCTTATGTCGATGACAGTGCGTTGGATGAAAATAGTCCGTATTTTGATACAAAAAGCACGTTTGAAAATCCACGTTGGTGGCGCGTGGATGTGCAGTTTGTGGAAAAATTCGAGCGTACAATTACATTGCAAGAATTGAAAACGAAAGTGGAATTAGCAGATTTTAAATTGGTACAACGCGGTAATCGGTTGTCAATTTTGCCGATAATAGAAACGCAGTGGGAATTTATTAACGCTTTGAAATAACGGTGCCTGGGGGCGAAATCCAGGGCAAGCACATATAAATAAACGAGGATTTAAGAATGTTAAGAATTGGACAAGGGTATGACGTGCATCGCTTTAAAGATGGCGGTAATGTTATTTTAGGCGGTGTGAACATTCCGTATGAACGGGGTTTAGAAGCGCATTCAGATGGTGATGTGGTTTTACACGCTTTGTGTGATGCCCTTTTAGGTGCAGTAGCGATGGGCGATATTGGTAAACATTTTCCTGATACCGACCCGAATTTCAAAGGTGCGGACAGTCGGGTTTTGTTGCGTCATGTTTATGATTTGGTTCAAAAGAAAGGCTATCGTTTGGGCAATGCAGATATTACGATTATCGCGCAAGCTCCCAAAATGTCGCCTTATACGGCAGAAATGTGCGCGAATATCTCGGCAGATTTGAATGTTTCTATCGACTGCATCAATGTCAAAGCGACCACCACAGAACAGCTAGGTTTTGAAGGGCGAAAAGAAGGCATTGCAGTACAGGCGGTAGTTTTAGCAGTGAAAAATTAAAAATTTATATTGGGCGTGTTTGTACAAAATACAATGCGCCTAATAATCCGACTTCGGGATGAATGCACACGTTGACTGCGATTTTTTCTAATGCCGCACGGTAACGTCCTTTCGCTAAAAATCCTTCGAGAAATGCACCTTGTTGCAAGGCAGGTAAACATTTCGCCGCAATACCTCCGGCTAAATAAACGCCACCAGTCGGCAAGCATTTCAACGCTAAATTCCCCGCTTCGGCTCCGTAAATTCTTGAAAATAATTGCAATGTAGCAATACATACCGCGCTGCTGTTTGCCACGGCGGCGGCACCAATCGCGGCTGCTTTATCTTCGGCGACGGTGATTTCAGCTTCAATTCCTTCATAAAACGGATAATTTGACGCGCACAAAAATTCGTAAATCGCCTCAATGCCTACGCCCGAAACTAATCGTTCATAACTGACGTGATCAGGAAAACTCGCTTGCATAAATAAAAGTAATTCAATTTGTTGGGCATCAGTTGGCGCGAAATCACAATGCCCACCTTCATTAGCAATTACATGATGATTTGTGCCGTCATGAAAAATAATCGCTTCGCCCAAACCCGTTCCTGCCGCTAAAACTGCACAATTGCCGATTTGCGTTTTGATATTTGGATTGAGCGCGACAAAATCACTTTCCGGTAACGCTAAAATGCCCCATGCTGCCGCTTCCAAATCGTTGAGTAACGTAACTTTTTTGGTATTTAATTGTTTGCCGATTTCGTGTCGCGTTAATGTCCACGGCAAATTTGTCGTAACGCAATCGCCATCAACAATTGGCCCTGCAACACCGAGACATACGGCTTCAATTTTTGTATTTGGAATTAACGCTAAAAAATCTGCTAACAATTCATGGAATGTCGAATAATTTGCACTTTCAAAACGGTGTTTCACCACACAGTTTTCACCATCAAAAATGGCTAATAATGTTTTTGTGCCGCCAATATCGCCTACTAAAATCATGCGTGATAATTCCGGCTGTATTTGTGTACCGCATCGACCATCGCTTTAACGTGTTCAGGATTGATGTCGGGTAAAATGCCGTGTCCCAAATTGAAAACGTGACCCGAACTGTTACCGTATTTTTGTAAAATCGATTTCACTTTTTCGACAATAATTTCGGGTTGTGCATAAAGCGTGAGCGGATCTAAATTGCCTTGCAACGCGACTTTGTCACCAACTCTGGCGCGAGCGTGTCCAATATCGGTTTGCCAATCCAAACCGAGTGCGTCATAACCCGTTGCCGCCATATCTTCCAGCCACAGTCCGCCGCCTTTGGTAAATAAAACCGTTGGAATGCGTTGACCATCGACTTCCGTTTTTAATAATGAACGCACTTGTTGAGCGTAATACAACGAAAATTCTTTGTAATCATCACCGCTCAACATTCCACCCCATGTATCAAACAGCATCACGGCTTGTGCGCCTGCGGCAATTTGGGCGTTCAAATATGATGCAACCGATTGCGCGAGTTTATCGAGTAATTTATGGAGCAAGGCAGGTTCGTTAAACATCATCTTTTTAATTTTGGCGAAGTTTTTACTGCTGCTACCTTCAATCATATAGGTTGCCAATGTCCACGGACTACCTGAAAAACCAATGAGAGGCACACTTCCATCTAAATTTTTGCGAATCAGTCGCACCGCATCCATCACATAACGCAACTCGATTTCGGGGTCGGGAATCGGTAATTTTTCAACATCGGCGGCATTTTGAATCGGATTTTTAAATTTTGGCCCTTCGCCTTCGGTGAAATACAAGCCCAAACCCATCGCGTCTGGAATCGTCAAAATGTCTGAAAACAAAATTGCCGCATCAAAATCAAAGCGGCGCAACGGCTGCAACGTCACTTCGCACGCCAATTCGGGATTGGTGCAAACCGCCATAAAACTTCCGGCTTCTTCCCGTACTTTTCGATATTCGGGCAAATAACGTCCTGCTTGGCGCATCATCCAAATTGGCGTGTAATCCGTGGGTTGTTTTAGCAACGCTTTGATAAAGGTATCGTTTTTTAATATGGTCATAGTTTTTTCGGAATTAGGGATTTAATTTTCGTGGAAAAGCATTTGCCAATTCAATCGGCAAAGTTTGTCGCGCTTTTGCGGCTTGCTCAGTATTCGCAAACCCGCCATACATTAACGCAAAACGTTCTTGACCGGCATTATTCGACTTCACGACGCGAAAGTTTTTATTTAATGTGGGGTGTTTTTTCTTGAATTTTTCAATCGCCACTTCGCTTGAAAGCGTAATCAGTTGCAACGTGTAATTTCCCGCATTGGGTGGTACAACGGTTGAAACTTTTTCTTTTTCAGTTTTTTCTTTTACGGGTTTAGGTTCGATTTTTTTAACCGGTTCCACTTTTGGCGGAGCAGGTTTTTTGACTTCAACGAGCTTTTCAATCGATTTGATTTCAACTTTTTTAATGGGTTCGATTTTGACTTCTTGTACTAATTTGACATCAGGAGCCGCAATTGGAACCGTTTGAATCATTGATTTCTCAGGTAAGGCTTGGATTTTCATACCTTTCGTGGGTTCAATTTTTGGAAATGCAATGACGGGAACAACAGGTTTAACCTGTTCAATGACGACTGGCGCAATCGGGGCGGCTACAACGGGTTCGACTTGGACGGGCGGTGTTCCAACCACAGGCGGAGCTTTTTCCGCTTCTAATACAGGTTGAACGGGTTCAACCGTTTTTTCAGGTTCAATGACTTTTTCAACTTCACTGACTGGTGCGAGTGCAACGGGTTTTTCAACGGGGACAGTTTCAACAGCTGAATTCGTTGATGTAGACACGATTCTTTTTTCAACGTCTAACTGAAACTCAGGAATAACAATATCTTGCTCATCGGTTTTTATTTGCGATTCCACTGGCGCAATTGGTGTTTTTTCAGGCGGCACAACAGACGGTTTTATAACTTGTTCGATCGGTTCAATAGGTAAAATTGGCGCGTCTTCAACCGATTTTTCTTTGAAATAATGCACGCCTTGATTGATGGCAATCGCCAAAATCATTAACCCAGCGAAAGCCATTAACCATTTGTTGTAATTGTTTTGAGTTTTACGCGATAACTTAGTGAAATCCGCCATAATCCGTGCCGGAATCCCTTGGGTATCGCGGTAAATTTTTTCGAGCAATTTTTCATCAATCGGCACTGCGCTATAAGTACGCAGTTTCGCCGCCAAATGACGCAAAAAATACGCGCATTGGCGTTTGCTTAACGTAGGAATCTCGAGCAAATAACAATTGTCTAAGGCTTTGTCGGTTTTACGATGATTATTTCTCGCTTCGGGTGTGAGTGAAAAAATCAATTTCAACGCAGGTTGAGCTGTTGCGTAATCTATCAGCGTCGTCATGAGTCCAGAAACCAAAAGTCCCGCATCATCGATAATCAACACGATTTTTTTATGTTGTTCTTTAAAATCAAGCAACGCCTGATTCAATGATTCATGCTTATTTCGCAACATCGTTTTCGTGAGTTGCGCTTCGATGGTTTCAAAACTCAATTCCGCATTTCCTTGCACAAAACAACATTGCCACGCTTCGCTGTTGAGGTCGTAAAGCATATCGAGTAACAACGTTTTTCCGATACCAGACGCACCACTCACGATTAAATGTTGTTTTAAGTTTGGAATTAGATGCAGCAATAAATCGAATTTTTGCGTTCGTTCTTTTGTGATAAGCGGCAACATATCCAGCCCTTCGTCATCGAAAGAACTGCGATTTAATGAAGTCGAAAAAAGGTCGCTATCTGCCATAATGTTGCAAAGTTTGCATCAAAGATAAATTATCGACTAGCATCGGCAACGTCGCTTTGCCAATCGCTTCCAGCAAAATCACCCGAATTGCACCGTCCACATTTTTCTTATCGACTGCCATTAAATCAATGAAACGTTCGGCGGTTAATTCCGTCGGCGATTTTATGGGTAAGTTTGCGCGTTCAAATAAGTGAATAATTCGTACCACGTCGGCAGCGTTTAAAAAGCCTTTGCGTTGCGACAAATCAGCGGCTAAACACGTTCCGATGGCAACCGCTTCACCGTGTAAATAAGTGCCATAACCCATGCCAGTTTCAATAGCGTGACCAAAGGTGTGACCTAAATTCAACGTCGCACGAATACCGCCTTCGTGTTCGTCTTCGGCAACGACTTCGGCTTTCATGCGGCACGATTGCTCAATTGCATAGGTGAGGGCAGTTTTATCACGCGCTAATAAAACATCGATATTTTCTTCTAGCCATACGAAAAATTCTAAATCTCGAATCAATCCATATTTAATGACCTCGGCTAAACCCGCCGCAAATTGGCGATCGTCCAACGTGTCTAAAACATCAACATCAATAATCACGGCTTGCGGCTGATAAAACGCACCAATCATATTTTTACCGAGCAGATGATTTACGCCCGTTTTGCCACCGACAGATGAATCGACTTGCGCCAATAATGTCGTGGGAATTTGAATAAACGCAATGCCACGTTGATAACACGCCGCTGCAAAACCACCCATATCGCCAATTACACCGCCGCCCAAAGCAATTAAGGTCGAATTGCGACTGAACTTACTGGCGAGTAATTTGTCGAAAATCAAATTAACCGAATCGAACGTTTTAAATTGTTCGCCATCAGGCAAAATCACGCTTTCGACGTGATACGCACTCAAATGTGCCAATACATTTTGTAAATACAATGGCGCGACCGTTTCGTTCGTGACGATAATCACTTGTTTCGATTGAATGTGGCGCGTCAATAAATCCGCTTGTGACAATAAATCCGCGCCAATGTAAATCGGATAACTGCGTTCATCTAATGCGACGGTTAATGTTTTCATTCAGTTTAATTTTGAGTCGCGTGGTAAATTTCTAAAATATGCGTCACTACATCTTTGCTCTGCATGATGCCGGTATCAATCGTGAAATCAGCACTCGCCGCGTATAACGGCTGACGTTGAGCAAACAAAGTTTCGAGACGTTCGCGCGGATCTTCGGTATTTAGCAACGGACGTTGGGTATCGCGGCGTGTGCGTTCGAGCAATTTATCTACATCGCAATGCAAATACACCACAAAACCATTTTCCATCAATAGTTTGCGATTGTCTTCGCGCAAAATCGCGCCGCCTCCCGTTGCCATGATGATGCCTTTCAATTCGGTGAGTTGCGCTAACATTTTTTGTTCACGATTACGAAACCCTTCTTCGCCTTCAAATTCAAAAATCGTGGGAATGTCCACACCGGTGCGCTCTTCAATCGCCTTATCACTGTCGTAAAAAGGTAATTTCAAAAGGCGGGCAAGTTGTCGTCCGATAGTGGTTTTACCTGCTCCCATTAGACCGACTAAATAAATATTTTCTGATTGTTTCATGTGTTCCTTGTTTGTTTAAAACGATTCATTGCACCACCTGATTATCCTTCATAATTTTGGGCGTAACGAAAATTAACAGTTCTTTGTGATCTTTTGTTTTTGCAGAATTCGTAAATAAATAACCTATTCCTGGTAAATCACCGAAAAATGGGATTTTGTTTTTGCTCAACGAATCATCATCTTCATACACGCCACCCAGAACAATGGTCTCGCCATCCTCAACTAAAACCGAGGTTTGAATTTGACGGGTATCAATAACTTTATTTCCATTTAATCCGATACTTTGGGCTTCATCTACGTTATCTTTTTTAATATCTAAATTCATTAAAACAGAACCACTTGGTGTAATTTGCGGCGTTACTTTTAATGACAATGTTGCATCTTTAAACGTAACAGTTGGGACACTTGTTGAAGATGTCGCACCTGCCGCCACTGCTGTTGGTAATGTTACATACGGTACTTGAACACCTTGAGCAATTTGAGCCGTACATCGATTCATGGTCATGATACGCGGATTTGAAATACTTTCAGCACGTCCATCATTTTGCAACGCTGAAATTTCCAAATTCAAAACATAATCTGCACCTCTCGCTAAGGTCATAGCTAATGCACCAGGTGGCGTGGTATTGATAGCCTGTGCGCCTAAGTCAAATAGCGAATCTTTGACTGTTCCAAGTGAGCCAGTTGTCGGGTCAGGTGAAATACTGCCTTGTGTCCCCGCCCCACCAGCGGCAAAACCTGTTGAACTATTAACGGCTCCTTGCTTCGCCGCACCAAATTTAACACCTAAATTTCTTGCAAACGTGTCAGTGGCAATGACGATGCGAGATTCAATCATGACTTGCTGAACTGGAACATCTAATCGATGAATCAATTTCTTTGCGTCTTCTAATTTTTTTACGGTGTCTTTGACGATTAACGTATTGGTACGAGAATCCACAATGGCTGAACCGCGTACTGACAACAAGCGATTTTCATCAGCTTTCCCACCCATGTAATTTTGATTTGCCCCGCCATTCATATTATTTTGTGATTGCATGGCATTACCAAGGGAAGATTGTGACGTTTGTTGTTGATTATTCATACCCGTGTTTGAATTCGCACCAGTCATACCCGTTGAAGTCGAACTGGTATTCGTATTATTACTCGCCCCGCACGTTCCAAATGCCCCTGTATCTAAACCATTGAGTAAACTTTTGAAACTCTCTGCTTTAGCGTAGTTTATTTTAATGTATTCAGTCACCAGCACGTCGGATTTTTCGACGACCTCTTCCATTTTCTGCTGCTTTTCTTTGTAATCTTTGATTTTATCGAGTGGCGAAATTAACGTGACATTTCCTGTTTGATATTTACCCAATTCCTTAGTCATCAGAATAAATTCAAGGGCTTCATCCCAAGGTACATCATCGAGTTTCAACGTGATATTTCCCGACACATCATCACCCGCCACCATATTTTGTCCGGTAAATTCCGCCAAAATTGAAATAATGTTGCGAATTTCGATGTCTTGAAAATTCAGCGATAAACGATCGCCGGTATATTTTACCCGTGATTTTTCCTGCTTCTCTTTCTCTTCGTCACTCAATGGACGAAATTCAATCGTTAACAAACCATCTGTTTGAAACACGGAATAATCATAAAGATCGTTCACGGTCGTGACGGTTAAAGTGGTTTCCTGTTTCGCCGAAACTGTGTCGATAAATTTAACCGGTGTTGCAAATTCGGATACATCTAATCGTTTCGCCAATCCATTAGGCAGTTGCGTATTCAAAAAATTGATAACAACTTTGCCGTTGTCTTTTTTAGAATTAACGACGGTATTTGGATTCGCCAATGAGACCAAAATTCTCCCTTCATTTTTATCGCCACGCTTAAAATCAAAGCCACTAATACTTTGTTCCGGAATAAACTCCGCCACTTTCGCATTTGTCGCTTTCGTAGCTTCAGGCGTACTCGCTTTTGCAGATGGTAATTTTTCGACCGGTTTGCTCACAGCGACGGCTTTTGTTTCTTGTATCGGTGTTAACGTTAACAATACCTTGTTGCCTTCGGTTTTTACGTCAAATGACATAGATTCAAGTAAATTCAGAATCATCCGCACACGACCATCGGCTTCAATGACGTAAGCATTCAATGCCGCGCCTTGATTGATGGGATAGATTTTTTTCATCAGTCCATTTTTTACCGCTGGAAAATCCAAGACGATACGCGCCGGATTGTCCGTTTTAAAAACTTTAGGCGGAACAGCTGTGCCGGACAAATCCATTTGAATCTGCAATCTGTCACTGTTTTGTGAAGTGAAATTTATCGCTGATAACGTTAATGGTTCGATGGTGTGACCCACCGTAGATACAAAAAATAGCAACCAAACGGCCATTAACAGCTTCAAACGTAAGTTGATGTCCAACATAAAAGCAGTTTCCTTTTGTTATTCAGTTAGCATTAAAGTCGCAGGCTGTTCGATAAATCGTCCCGGTTTGCTTGGCACAATTTCAATCAATTCGATTTTCTTTTTTGCGATGAGCGTAATTTTGCCGTCATTTTTACCGATATGATTGCCCGTTTTTACGCGATAAATAGTGTTGTCATCGCCTTTAATCAATCCCCATAACACTGAATTCATGTTAATCGTACCGACCATTTTCATACCACTTAATGCAAAGGCTTCGAGCGGTTCTTTGACCCGATTAGCATCGGGATGAATGCCATTATCAGGTTCTTCTTCTGCTTCGCCTGGTTCAGCAACAGGTTTTATTTTTTCAACGGGTTTAAACGGGTCACGCAAATTACTTTCCCGCTTCAAAAGAAACGGTTCGACGCTTTTAAATTCGGGCAACGGTTTTACCGCTTCTTGCGGGTGAGCTTTAACACTGGCGATGTATTGCTGCAAATCAGTGAAATCATTCCCGCCACACGCCGTCAAATGGATGGCGGCGAGAGCTGTCAATACAAAATGAACACGAGATGAAATTGCCATATTATTTAACATCACTCTTGGCACTTTTGTTTTCGTAATACGTTTTTACAGTCACAGACATTAGCATTTTACTTTGTTTAGTAATTTTGGTCTTATCGACTGGCACAATGGTTAAATCATGAATGGTGACAATCCGTGGCAAAGCCGCCAGCCCACTGATAAATAATAGTAATTCTTCATATTCACCTACCACTTCAATACTAATTGGTAATTCTGAATAAAACTCTTGGTGTATCGGTGGCGCAGGTTTAAACAATTTAAACTCTAAACCACTTGCAATACCGGTTTGGGAAATATCGATGACCAAGCCCGCGACTTCCTCTTCCATCGGCATTTGTTTGATAATGTCCTGTAGCTTTTGTTTAATCGATTTTAGCTGCTGTTGATATGCGGATAGATTCGATGATTGATTGTGTTTAAGTTCAAACACCATTTTCAATTCAGTTTCTTTTTTTTGTAGCGTTTCTAATACTTGTAATTGCCCAAGTGTATCGTAATAAACACCTGCGCCAAGAATAGAAATGCAGCTTAAAACAATCACGCCAATTCTAATGGGCAGCGGCCAGCTCCATGCCGAATTAAAATCCCAATCAATATCCGTTAAATTAAGCTCTGCTAATTTCATGTTATTTCACGTCAGGTAAATCATGTTGTTTTGTCCGCAAGATAAAGTCATTCATTTTTTCACCGCTTGTTTTATCTGATGCCAGTTTATCTTGGGCGATCACGTCTAAAGAGGGCGTTTGTAACCATTGCGAACTTTCAATTGCACTCATAAATGCCGAAACCAGTGCATTCGATTGCGCTTTGCCTTCAAAAATTAAATCCCGACCGGTACGAGTCAATTTCGTCATAAATAAACCATCCGGCGTGGCGCGGGGGATTTCATTAAATAAATGTACAATTTCTGGGCGCGAACGTTGCAAATTATGAATGACGGTAATCTTATTGATTAAGCGCGTTTTTTGTTCTTCGATGCTTTTAATATCAACAATTTTTTGATCGAGTACGGTAATTTCGTCCTGTAGCATTTTATTGCGTTGTGTCTGGTAATCTTGCTGGTTGGCTAGTTGAAAATGAATGCCTCCGAAAATACACACGGTTACACCGACCGCGATGCTTAATGCGGTAGTAAATGCCTGTTGTTTTTCTTTGCGTAATTCTTCGCGCCACGGCAATAAGTTAATTTTGATCATTCGTCAAAACTCCGTAACGCTAACCCACACGCAATCAGCATGGCTGGTGCATCTTTACCTAAACTTTTTGGATTAACACGCGCCGACAGCTCCATATTAACAAACGGATTCGCAATGTATGTCGGCACGCCCAAGGCTTGTGATACTAAGTGATCAACACCGGCAATTGAGGCACAACCGCCCGCAATAATTACACTATCAATCGGACGACTAGCATTTGATGCGACGAAAAATTGTATAGCCCGTTGAATTTGCTGCACCATGTTCCGTTTAAATGGTTCGAGAACATCTGTTTCGTAATTATCCGGTAAACCGCCTAATTTTTTCGACACGCCCGCTTCTTCGTAAGTCAATCCGTAAGCGCGTTGAATATCTTCCGTAAGTTGTTTGCCGCCAAAATTTTGTTCCCGCGTATAAATCGCTCGAGAATTATATAAAACGTGCAGCGTCGTCAGATTTGCACCAATTTCAATTACCACAATAGTCTTGTTTTCGATTGAATAAGGCAATTGATTAGCGAGCAGTACAAACGCATTTTCAATGGTAAAAGTCTCAATATCGACAATTTTGGCTTTTAATCCTGCAATTGCCAAAGCCGCGATACGTTCATCCACATTTTCTTTTCGAGATGCCGCGAGCAACACGTTTACCCGATTGGAATCAATTTCATTCTTTCCTTGGACTTCGAAATCAAAATTAACTTCATCAATACCGTAGGGAATGTACTGTTCGGCTTCAATCATGATTTGCTCGACCATTTCATCGTCGGTTAAACCATCCGGCAAAGTAATCAATTTAGTAATCACCGAAGAGCCACCCACAGCGACGGCGGCTTGTTTTAATGTTGTTCCCGAACGCTGCACCGCTCTTTTAATGGCTTCGCCAATGACTTCAACGTTTGTAATGTGCTTATCGACTACCGCATCGCGCGGCAACGGCGCGACCATATAGCTTTCAACTTTGTAATAATTTCCATGCCGGCTCAGTTCCAATAACTTCACCACGGTCGTGGTAATGTCGATGCCCAATACGGCAGTTTGTTTTTTACCAAAGCCCGCAAAGCTAAAGTTTAAATTGAGATTAAAATTGAGTTTGTTTTTTAGCCAATTCATGATTTTTTTAAAGTAAGGGAAATCATCATTAAACGGGCTTAAAAACAAAAATGCGTTAAGCCAATTTTCCGTGACACTGTTTGTATTTCAAGCCCGAACCACAAGGGCAAGCATCATTTCGACCAACGCTGTCTTGCGTCAAACTCGTCGGCATTTCAACAAATGTCGGTTGTTCAGTGTCTGCAATCGCAGATAAATGTTCGTTATCGTGCTGTATTGTGTGTGTGTGGGTTGGAATCGCAAATTCAGCATCTAATTCACGATCTAATGCGCTTTGTTCTAATGGAATTTTGAATAATAAACCGACCACTTCAAATTTAATCGTTTCGAGTAAACTCGTGAACATTTCAAAGGCTTCGCGTTTATATTCTTGTTTCGGATCTTTTTGCGCGTAACCCCGAAAATGAATGCCTTGACGCAAATAATCCATGCCGGCTAAATGCTCTTTCCAATTGTGATCTAAGGCTCGCAACATAAAAGTTTTTTCAACATTCCGTAGTGTTTCTACGCCAATCGCCACTTCTTTTTCAGTGTGATTTTCTTCCAAAATTTCGATGATTTTTTGACGCAAACCTTCTTCTTGAAGTTTCTTATTTTCAGTAAGCAGATTTTGTACCGCAATCTCAACGCCAAATTCCAGACGCAAATGTTCTTCCAATCCAGCAATATCCCACTGATCCACCATAGTTTTGGGCGGAATGTAGAGCGTAATCATATTGTTGACCACATCTTCACGAATCGCGGTCACGATTTCTGAAATGTCGTCTGCCGCCATGATGTCACTGCGTTGCGCGTAAATGACTTTGCGCTGATCGTTCGCCACGTCGTCGTATGCCAAAATTTCTTTGCGAATGTTGAAATTGTGCGCTTCAACTTTGCGTTGCGCGTTTTCAATTGAACGTGTGACCCAGGGATGTTCAATGGCTTCACCGTTGCCCATGCCTAATTTTTGCATCAAACCTGAAACCCGTTCTGACGCGAAAATCCGCATCAAATCGTCTTCTAACGATAAGAAAAAGCGGCTTGAACCGGGATCGCCTTGTCGTCCTGAACGTCCGCGCAATTGGTTGTCAATCCGACGTGATTCATGGCGTTCCGAGCCGATAACGTGTAAACCACCGCTTGTTACCACCGCATTGTGACGATCTAACCACGCGCCTTTGATTTTATCTTTTTGTGCTTGCGTTGCCTCTGCATCTAATGCGTGTAATTCGGCTTCTAAATTGCCACCTAATACAATATCGGTACCGCGTCCCGCCATATTCGTGGCAATCGTGACGGCATTTGGTTGACCAGCTTGTTCGATAATATGCGCTTCCCGTTCGTGCTGTTTCGCGTTTAATACTTCGTGTTTGATGCCCTGTTTTGTCAAAATATCTGACAATAATTCCGAATTTTCAATCGACGTAGTGCCGACTAACACCGGTTGTCCACGACCTACGCATTCTTTAACGTCATTCGCCACGGCTTCGTATTTTTCAGCGGATGTTAAAAATACTACGTCGCCTAAATCACGGCGTACCATATTGCGATGCGTAGGAATGACTACGACTTCTAAGCCGTAAATTTTATTTAATTCAAACGCTTCGGTATCGGCGGTGCCGGTCATGCCCGACAATTTTTCGTATAACCTGAAATAGTTTTGAAAGGTAATCGACGCGAGCGTTTGATTTTCGTTTTGAATCGGTACGCCTTCTTTCGCTTCAATCGCCTGATGCAAGCCTTCTGACCAGCGGCGACCCGACATGGTACGACCGGTAAATTCGTCTACGATAACGACTTGATCATCTTTCACGATGTATTCGACATCACGTCTAAATAATGCAAAAGCGCGTAATGCAGCGTTCATGTAGTGCATTAAACGTAGGTTTGTCGCATCGTATAAACTCGTGCCTTCGGTGAACAATCCGTGTTCAATCATCAACCGTTCGATATGTTCGTGACCGGCTTCGGTAAGGTGAATTTGTTTCGATTTTTCATCGACTGAATAATCACCTTCGCCGTCTTCTTTGAGTTGTTTCGTCAACAACGGCACGATGGCGTTGACTTGCAAATAAATATCGCTGGTATCGTCGGTCGGTCCTGAGATAATCAACGGCGTGCGAGCTTCGTCGATTAAGATTGAATCCACTTCATCGACGATGGCGAAATGCAAATCACGCTGTACTTTTTGATCAAGCGAAAATGCCATATTGTCGCGTAAATAATCGAAGCCAAATTCGTTATTTGTACCATAAGTAATATCACAAGCGTAAGCGCGACGACGTTCGGGGGCTTCCATTTGCGACAGAATCACACCGGTACTCATGCCGAGAAAACTATACAGTTTGCTCATGGTTTCCGAATCGCGTTTCGCCAAATAATCATTCACCGTTACCACATGAACACCGCGAGCGGGCAGGGCGTTTAAATACGCGGCAAGCGTAGACATTAACGTTTTGCCTTCGCCAGTTTTCATTTCCGCGATTTTGCCGCTGTGTAAAATTATACCGCCAATCAACTGCACATCGAAATGACGCATACCAAATACACGGGTCGAGGCTTCACGCACGGTGGCGAATGCTTCGGGCAATAAATGGTTTAATTTTTCACCTTGTTCTAAACGTTCACGAAATTCTTGCGTTTTGGCTTGCAATGCTTCGTCAGAAAGTTTTTCGTATTCTGAAGACAGTGCATTGACCCTTTTGACCAACGCTATTTTTTTCTTAATCAGCCTGTCATTGCGGCTACCTATAACTAATTTGACGAGTTTGCCAAGCATACTTTTTCCAATGTGAATTTAGTGAAAGTTTAGTAAAAACGTGGGATTATATACTGTCTACCGTATTAGTTACAGCGCAAATCAAATCCATAAAACGTGACTAAAGCATCTTCTTTCAACGTGCCTTTTTCACCCTTATTTTTAGATTCAACTTCTAATACACGGTTTGACGAAAATAAAATTGCCAATTTCGAAACGATGACCAAAGATGTAATCCACGCAACGATGCAGTTAATCCATGTTTTATCTAAAAGAAAATAACTTATGACCCAAAAATTTAATTTTCATGAATTAAAAACCTCGAATCGATTGCCTTCACCTTCGGGTACTGCGTTAGAAATTATGAAGCTATTGCAACACGACAATGTCGAAATCGAACAAGTTGCACAGTTAATAAAACTCGATCCCGCATTAAGTGGGCGAATTTTACAATTTTCAAATTCAGCATCAATCGGCGCACATCGTTCCATTAGCAATATCAAAGATGCGATTATTATGATGGGGATGGCGGCAGTAAAAAGTTTTGCACTTAGCCTGTCATTGGTCGGCAATGACAGTTACAACCGTTGTCCGAATTTTAATTATCCCGCTTATTGGTCAAAATCATTAGCGACCGCTGTGGCGGTTTCAATGTTAAGTACGCGAGAACGGGTCATCAGTTCCGAAGAGGCGTTTACGCTGGGCTTGTTGATGGATATTGGACGTTTAGCCTTAGCCACCGCGTGGTCAGAAAGTTATGGTGAATGTATTGCTAACACGCAAGGCGATGAATTATTAAAACTTGAGCAAGAGCGGTTTGCAATTAACCGTAATATGCTAACTCTAATGTTATTAGCGGATTGGGGATTTTTATCGGTACATGTTGAAGCTTTAAAATTATGCTTTGAACCGAGTGGCGAAAGTTTATCGAAAGCCAATAGGTTGGCGAAGCAGTTGGTTTTCGCCAATCAAGTCGCGAATTATTGCGTAGCAGATGAGGAATATCGTGTCGTCTTGATGCCTGATTTATTGATTGAAGCCGCGCGACATACGTTTGACGAAGCGGAATTGAATACGTTTATCACTGACGTTTTGAAACAATGGCAAGAGTGGGGAAATCTTATTAACATTAAAACGGACATACGCCAATCCTCGCCAGAATTAGGCGCGGGGAAAAATAACTTGTCAGGCTTGAATATCTTAGTCGTAGATGATGACTTGATGATGTTAGCGCGGTTATCGAAGCAACTGACCGCTGCTGGTCACAAAGTAGCCGCGTGTAAAGACGGTGATGCGGCATTAAAGTATGCGCTAGAAAACAAGCCTGAATTGATTATTACCAATTGGCACATGAAGCCAATGGACGGTATTGAGTTGTCGAAGACACTGCATTCATCAACGTGGGGCAGCTCGATTTACATTATTATGCTGACTTCGACCGAAGAGGAAAGTGCGTTGATTGAAGCCTTCAATGCGGGCATTGATGATTATGTAACGACACCGTTAAGTTTAAAAGTTTTGTTGGCGCGAATTCGGGCGGGGCAACGCATTATTACTTTGCAACGTGAAGTCGAAAAAGAACGCAAAGATTTACAGCGATATATTGCAGAACTCGCCGTGGCAAATCGCCGGTTAGAATTGATGGCGAATACTGATGTGTTGACGGGGTTATCAAATCGGCGTTATTCGTTAAATCGATTGGAACAAGAGTGGGGAAGCGCACAACGTAATAAACGCCCATTAAGTGTCTTGATGTTGGATTTGGATCATTTCAAATCGGTGAATGATTCGTTGGGTCACGATGCCGGTGATTTGGTGTTAGTTCATTCAGCAAAAATCATAAAAAAATGTGCGCGAGCCACTGATATTCCATGTCGTTTAGGCGGTGAAGAATTTCTGGTGATTTGTCCAAATACCGATCCTAAAGCAGCGCTATTGTTAGCAGAACGGATACGGCAAACGATTGAGAAAAATCAAGTCGAAAGTGTGTCACTGTTAAATCCCATGACGGTCAGTATCGGTGTGGCGTGTTCGGTTAGCGGCAATACAGGGTGGAAAGAATTGATTACCTTGTCGGACGAAGCGTTGTATACGGTGAAACGTGATAAACGTAATGCCGTGCAGCTTGCCGTGCAGTAAATTACAACGCATTTGCAATCAAAATTGCCCGTTTCGGCGCGGGCAAACCTTCACACGTCAGCGTAGAATTTTCAGGGTCTAAAAAATCTTTTAACGAATGAAAACGCATCCATTCCGTGGTGCGCTGTTCTTCAGCCGAAGTCACCGTGACATCGATAACGCGCACATTGTTGAAGCCACAACGTTCCAACCAACTTACCAACGTCGCACAAGTGGGCAAAAACCACACATTCCGCATTTGTGCGTAACGACCTTTTGGCAATAAGGTTTCACCTAATTCGCCATCAATTACCAGCGTTTCTAAAATCAACTCGCCGCCCGATTTCAAACAATCACGCAATTCAAATAAATGGTCAATTGGCGAACGGCGGTGATACAACACACCCATCGAAAATACGGTATCAAAGCAATTCAATTTCGGTGGTAAGGCTTCAATACCGAGTGGCAAAACATCAATCGGCGCATTGTTGTCATAAAAGTTTTTGATAATTTGAAATTGCATCACGTTGAGCAACATCGGATCGATACCAATGACACGTTTTGCTCCTGCTCCCAGCATTCTCCAACAGTGATAACCATTACCGCAACCAACATCTAAAACCAACCGATTTTTTAACGAAGCAATGTGATTTTCGAGTCGTTGCCATTTCCAATCTGAACGCCATTCGGTGTCAATATGAATACCAAACAAATCATAAGGACCTTTGCGCCACGGGCAAAACGCTTGCAATTGCGCTCTAAATTCTTGCTGTAATTCGGGAGTGATTTCGTCTGCATCGCCGAGTTTAACCGTATCGCTAGAAATATCACGGAATTGTGGAGAAAGTTTTGGTAATTGTTCAAGTTGCGTTTGCCAACGAATCAAATCGCCGTGTTTCATAGTATCAAAAGCGTCAGCGATTTGAGCGGGTAATTGATTTGCCCAGCTTTCAACGTTGGCTTCGCGCAACGCGCGGTATAAATCGGAATAAGGCATTATTTGAGGGCGATAAAAGAGGCAAAATTAAAATATTGAAACCACAATTCGGCACTGTTAAAACCTACAGATTTCAGCCGTGATTGATGCTGTGCGAACGTTTCTGGAATCAACACATTTTCTAAGGCGGTGCGTTTTTGGCTGACTTCCAACTCACTATAGCCTTGTGCTTTTTTGAATTCGTGATGCAAATCGATTTGCAATTCGTGTTGGCGCGAATCTTCAAACGCCAATTTTTCAGAAATAATCAACGCGCCATCTGGTAATAAACCGGCATAAATTTTAGCGAGTAATTTCGCACGGTCTTCGACGGGTAAAAATTGCAAGGTGAAATTCAAAACTACCATCGAGGCATTTTCAATTTTTACATCTCGAATATCGGCGCATTGCAATTCAATCGTCGTTTTTTCTGGCGTTAAAATACTTTCAAATCGTGCCAACATTGCTTGCGAATTATCGACGGCGACGATTTTACAATCTTCAACTGTGATATTTTGACGCATCGAAAAAGAGGCGGCACCAAGTGAACAACCTAAATCGTAACAAACGCTGTGCGGTTTGGCGAAACGTCCCGCTAATAATCCAATCGCCGCAATCATGGTTTGATAACCTGGTACGGAACGCTGAATCATATCGGGAAAAACTTTAGCAACATGGTCGTCGAATGCAAAGGCATTCACTTGACCGAGTGGTTGACTGTAGAGGGAATCTTTAATTGAGGTCATTGAAAATGAAAAAGGCGCAAAGGTTAAATTTTGCGCCATAAAAAAGGTGAATGATTTGTGTGAATCAAGAATTTTTTAATGCTTCAGCGTTGCGTTTTGCCAAACCATCAATTACGGCATCGATTGAGCCTTTGGTTTGAATTTCGTCGCTAAATGTCGTGCGGTAATTGGTCACTAAACTTACACCTTCAATCATGATGTCGTAGGCTTTCCATTCGCTATTGTTTAAATACATTCTGTAATTCACAGCGATGGGTTGAATGCCAGGTTGTAATACTTCGGTTTTCACCACAACTTTTGTTGCACCGTCTTCCATTTCGCTCGGTAAAAAGCGCACTGTCCATTCTTTAAATTCACTAAACGCGCGGGAATAAGTGCGGACTAATAAGGTTTGGAATTCTTTTTTGAAACGTTTTTGTTCATCAGGCGTAGCCGTTTTCCAGGCTTTACCTAAAACCAATGACGCGATTTTATCGAAATCAACGTGTGGGTTAATTGATTGATCAACGAATTGAGTCACTTTGTTAAAATCTTTCAGAAAGTTTTGATCCTGCATTTTTTGTTGCAGTTTATCAGATGCTTCCGAAATTGCTTGTTGTGGGGCGGATAATTCACCCGCGAAAGCGTGGGAGAGCGGCATAAAACCAAGGCATACTAGAAACAAAACAAATAAGGTATAGTGTTTAATTCTCATAAAAAATCTCAAAAATAAGTACGAATAACATGGAATATCATAACATTAAATTTCCCAATACACGCATGAGACGAATGCGTAAAAATGATTTTTCGCGCCGTTTGATGCGTGAAAATCAGTTAACCGTCGATGATTTAATTTATCCCGTTTTTGTCGTCGAAGGTACCCATAAACGTGAAACCATTGATTCGATGCCAGGCGTTGAACGATTGTCGCTCGATTTACTGATTGAAGAGGCACGTGAGCTTTATATTTTAGGGATTCCTGCAATTGCGCTGTTTCCTGTGGTGTCAGCCGAAAAGAAATCGGACGATGCAGTCGAAGCCTACAATCCAAACGGCTTAGTGCAGCGAACGGTTCGGGCGTTAAAAGAAGCCGTACCCGAGTTGGGAATTATTACAGATATTGCGCTCGATCCTTTTACCTCGCACGGTCAAGACGGTTTGATTAACGCAGAGGGTTATGTTTTGAATGACGAAACCATTGCCGTTTTGGTCAAACAAGCGTTGTCACACGCGAAAGCAGGGGCAGATATTGTGGCACCGTCCGATATGATGGATGGGCGGATTGGTGCGATTCGAGAAGCGTTAGAAAATGACGGTTATATTCACACCAAAATTTTAGCGTATTCAGCAAAATATGCGTCCAGTTTTTATGGCCCTTTTCGTGATGCTGTGGGTTCTGCAGGAAATTTAGGCAAAGGCAATAAACACAGTTATCAAATGGATTGTGCAAATTCAGACGAAGCGTTGCGCGAAGTGGCGTTAGATTTGCAAGAAGGCGCAGATATGGTGATGGTTAAACCTGGAATGCCGTATTTAGATATTATTCGCCGTGTAAAAGACGAATTTGGCGTGCCGACGTTTGCGTATCAAGTCAGTGGTGAATATGCCATGCTCAAAGCCGCGTCACAAAATGGTTGGCTCGACGAAAAAGCGGTAGTTTTGGAATCTTTGCTAGCTTTTAAACGTGCCGGTAGCGATGCCATTTTGACGTATTACGCGAAAGCTGTGGCGCAATGGTTGCAGGATAAGCCCGTTTCAAACTAGCTTAGACAGGTCTCATAGGTTAGAATTAACCCGATTATTTGTAATAATTATTCGGTAAAAGGAGCAAAGCAACTACGCCGTATCGCTTTGAATTACCAATGGATATACGATAAAGTTTTTAAACTACTAGAGGAGTTTGCTCCGTGAAAAAAACAAAGCAACTGTTCGCTGGTGCGACGTTAGCTACCCTCGGGTTGCAAAGCGCACACGCGGATTACGCACTAAATTTAATGCAAGGGGTCACGAAAGTCAGTCATGACATTTTTGACTTGCACATGCTCATTCTATGGGTGTGTGTGTTTATTGGCATTGCGGTTTTCGGTACGATGTTTTACTCAATGTATTACCATCGAAAATCGCGTGGACATAAAGCCGAAAATTTCCATGAAAATACCACTGTCGAAATTATTTGGACAATTATCCCGACGATTATTTTGGTTGCAATGGCAATTCCAGCCACGAAAACCATGATTGAATTGGATAACGTTCAAGATTCTGAAATGTCGATTAAAGTCACTGGTAAACAATGGTATTGGGATTATGAATATCTTGGTACTGGCGTACATTTTGAAAGTCATTTAGATGCGGCAAGTGAAAAAGCGCATCGCGATGGCTCTGATCCACATGGCGTTCCACACTATTTGTTAAACGTGGATAGACCGTTAGTTGTTCCTGTTGGCAAAAAAATTCGTTTCGTTTTCACATCTGCTGATGTAATCCATTCTTGGTGGGTACCTGATTTAGGTTGGAAAAAAGATGCAAACCCAGGTTTCATTAACGAAGCGTGGACTTCAGTTGATAAACCAGGCACTTATCGTGGTCAATGTACCGAATTATGCGGACGCGATCATGGCTTTATGCCTATCGTAGTTATCGCAATGGAACAAGGTGATTATGATAATTGGGTAAAAACTACCTTAGCGAAACAAGAAGAAAAACCTGATTTAAGCGATCAATCGCGTGAACAGTTAATGGCAAATGGTGCTGCGGTTTATTTGAAAAACTGTGTGTCTTGTCATCAAATTGATGGCGCGGGCGCACCTGGCGATTACCCAGCATTGCGCGGCAGTGCAAAAGTCAATGCTGGCATCGATCCATTGATTGGTTTCTTGCAAGCGGGTACGAGCAAAATGCCTTCATTTGCTAAGTTGAAAGACAACGAATTAGCGGCAGTCATTACTTACATTAGAAATGCGCCTGAACTCGGCAATAAAGTTGGCGACGAAGTTCAACCGAAAGCTATCACGCCCGTTTATGACGACGATGATAAATAACGGTTTCTTGTCTTTATTCTTTTTTAACTTTTTAATGAGGTAAAAATATGTCTGCTGTAACAGCTGAACATGGACACGATGATCATCACGATGATCACGCGCATGGCCCAGAGAAGGGCTGGTTGCGTTGGATAATTACCACCAACCATAAAGATATTGGTACGTTGTATTTGTTGTTTGCGTTGGCGATGTTTTTTGTCGGCGGCACGATGGCAATGATTATTCGTGCTGAATTGTTTGAACCTGGAATGCAATTTGTTGATCCCAAGTTCTTTAACTCGATGACCACGATGCACGCGCTGGTAATGGTTTTCGGAGCAGTTATGCCCGCATTTGTTGGGCTTGCAAACTGGATGATTCCGATGATGATTGGTGCGCCGGATATGGCGTTGCCACGCATGAACAACATGAGTTTCTGGATGCTTGTTGCAGGTGTTTTATTGCTTGCTTCAACATTATTCATGGAAGGTGGCGCACCTGCGGGCGGTTGGACATTATATCCACCACTCGTTTTACAAACAGGTAAAGCCTTGCCGTTTGCGATTTTCTCGGTGCATTTGCTCGGTATTTCTTCAATCATGGGTGCAATTAACATTATTGCGACTATTTTGAATATGCGTGCGCCTGCCATGACGTTGATGAAAATGCCATTGTTCGTTTGGACTTGGTTAATCACCGGTTTCTTGTTAATCGCGATTATGCCCGTATTCGCTGGCGCAGTAACAATGTTGTTGACCGACAAATTCTTTCACACTAGCTTCTTCGATGCAGCGGGTGGCGGTGATCCAGTGCTTTATCAACACATTTTCTGGTTCTTCGGACACCCAGAAGTTTATGTGATGATTTTGCCAACATTTGGCGTAGCTTCAACGATTATTCCCGTGTTTGCGCGTAAGCCTTTATTTGGTTACAGCTCAATGGTGTATGCAACAGCGTCAATCGCGTTTTTGTCATTTATCGTTTGGGCGCATCACATGTTTACTGTCGGCTTGCCAATTTCAGGCGAGTTGTATTTCATGTATGCCACCATGCTGATTGCGATTCCGACTGGTGTAAAAGTATTTAACTGGACGGCAACGATGTGGAAAGGTGCAATGACATTTGAAACACCGATGTTGTTTTCAATTGCCTTCGTGGTGTTATTCACTTTAGGTGGTTTCACGGGCTTGATGATGTCTATTGCGCCTGTGGATTTCCAATATCACGATACTTATTTCATTGTGGCGCATTTCCATTACACACTTGTTCCAGCATCAGTGTTCATTTTAATGGCAGCAGGTTACTTCTGGTTGCCTAAATGGACGGGTCACATGTACAACGAAAAAATCGGACAATTGCATTTTTGGTTGTCGGCGATTTCGGTGAACATTTTGTTTTTTCCACAACACTTTTTGGGATTAGCAGGTATGCCACGTCGTATTCCTGATTACGCGATTCAATTTGCGGATTGGAACATGATTTCAAGTATTGGTGGTTTCATTTTCGGCGCGAGCCAATTGTTGTTCCTTTGGATTGTGATTGACACGATTAAAGGCGGCACTGGTGAAAAAGTTAGCGACGAAGTGTGGGAAGATGCACATAAACACGGTTTAGAATGGACTTTGCCATCACCCGTGCCTTATCACACCTTTTCTACGCCACCTACTGTGATTCCTTGCGATCACAATTAAGGTCAAAATGTAGAGGCGTGAATTTTAGCGCCTCGACGTTGGATTGAATATGACGATAAAACAAAAAAATATCTTAACGGCAGTGGTGTTAATAGCTATTGCTACTACGATTTACGTTATGGCTGTTATTCAAGCGATTTCACGATGAACGATGAAGTTTCTGTAAAAAATAAAAAGTTAGGGCAAAAATTAGCCATTGTTGCCATTGCCATGTTTGGTTTTGGTTATGCGTTGGTGCCGTTGTATGACGTGTTGTGTGAATGGAAATGGATTGAGCGCGATCGTCCTGACGCGATTAAAGCCATTCCTGAAACGGCTTACACTGTCGATGTGAATCGTAATGTTAACGTGGAATTTATGACTTCGTTAAATGAAAACACACCGATGGTTTTTAGTTCAGAAATGCCGCAATTACAAGTTCATCCAGGCGAATATCACACGGTTAATTTTTATGCTGAAAATAAGACGAATAAAACGATGGTTGCGCGAGCAATTCCGAGTTTTTCGCCTGCTTTGACTAGCACTTATTTTGAGAAGGTCGAATGTTTTTGTTTTTCGGAACAAACGTTTGCCCCGCATGAAAAGAAAACGATGCCGATGCGTTTTGTGGTGAATCCTGCGTTACCGACAGACTATAAAACGATTACGTTGTCCTACACTTTTTTTGATAACACTGAAACAGCCGTAAAAAAATAACAAGGGGAAGTTTATGTCTACAAGTAATACAACTTATTACATTCCACACAGAGCGACGTGGCCCGTGCTGGCGACAGCGGGTTTGCTCACGACGTTGGTGGGATTTGCAAATTATCTTAACGGCTCATCTATCGGCTCAACGCTAATGATTGCTGGGCTAGCAATTTTGGTGGTGATGTTGGCAGGTTGGTTCACACTGCAAGCCACTGAAAGTGAAACGGGAATGTACAACCACGGTGTCGGCGTGTCTTATCGCATGGGCATGATGTGGTTTATTTTTTCTGAAATCATGTTCTTCGCCGTTTTCTTCGGCACATTGTGGTACACCCGTAATTTATCAGTGCCTTGGTTAGGCGGCGCAGGTTCAAACGCGGCAACGCATGAATTTTTGTGGTCAGGTTTTACCGCTACTTGGCCAACAAATGGCCCTGGTAACGTCGGTGGTCATTTTGAACCGATGGGCGCGTTTGGTTTACCTTTATTGAATACATTATTACTTTTAACCAGTGGCGTAACTTGTACTTGGGCGCATCACGGTTTAATTGCTAAAAATCGTAAACAATTGATTCAAGGTTTATCAGCAACGGTTGGTTTAGGATTTTTATTCGTGCTTTGCCAAGCGATTGAATACCATGAAGCGTATACCGAAATGGGTTTGACATTAGGTTCAGGCATTTATGGTTCAACGTTTTTCATGTTGACGGGTTTTCACGGTTTCCACGTTTGCGTGGGTGCGATTATTTTAAGCGTGGTTTTATTCCGCAGCGCGAAAGGTCATTTCACGCCCGAAAATCATTTTGCGTTTGAAGCAGCTGCATGGTATTGGCACTTTGTGGACGTGGTTTGGTTAGGTTTGTTTATTTTCGTTTATTTAATGTAAATCGAAAATTTTTAACCTACAAAAAAGCGCGGTCTGTTTTCAGACCGCGCTTTTTTTATGTCATTTTTTACAACGAATTCACGGCATTCAATTCCGCAAAGGCTTGTTCGATTCGCGCCACTATGCTGATTTGACTCGCACGTTGCCAAACACGCGGATCGTAGTATTTTTTATTGGGTTTATCGTCACCATCGGGATTTCCGATTTGACCTTGTAAATAGCCTTCGTTGGTTTTGTAATAATCCATCACGCCCGCCCATGCCGCCCATTGCGTATCGGTATCAATATTCATTTTAATAACACCGTAACTAATCGCTTCGGCAATTTCAACCGCTGACGAACCTGAACCGCCGTGAAATACGAAATCTAACGCATTTGTTGGCAACCCGAATTTTTCAGACACAAACGTTTGTGAATCGCGCAAAATCGTCGGTGTTAATTTCACATTCCCAGGTTTATAAACGCCGTGAACATTGCCAAACGATGCGGCAATGGTGAAACGTGGGCTAATTTTAATCAGTTGTTCATACGCATACGCGACATCTTCGGGCTGTGTGTAAAGTGCATCCTGATGTAAATGGCTGTTATCCACGCCATCTTCTTCGCCACCGGTGCAACCGAGTTCGATTTCTAACGTCATACCCATTTTGCTCATGCGTTCCAAATAACGTCCGCAAATTTCAATGTTTTCGTGCAGCGATTCTTCCGACAAATCCAACATGTGCGAACTGAAAAGCGGTTTGCCTGTCGCGGCAAAATGTTTTTCACCTTCGTCGAGCAACCCGTCAATCCACGGCAATAATTTTTTTGCCGCGTGATCAGTATGCAAAATCACTGGCACGCCATAATTTTTCGCCACGGTGTGAACGTGTTGTGCGCCTGCAATCGCCCCTAAAATCGCACCTTGTTGACCGTCGAACTTCAAACCCTTACCGGCAACAAATTGTGCGCCACCATTTGAAAACTGCACGATGACGGCAGATTTTGATTTTGCCGCCGCTTCTAAAACCGCGTTAATTGAATCGCTATTTATTACATTAACAGCGGGTAACGCCATTTTGTTGGCTTTACAAAACGCGAAAATCTTTTGTACGTCGTCGCCTGTGACTACGCCTGCGCTGACAATATCTAATAATTTTTGAGCCATGAGAATCTCCAGTTAAAACAGTGAAAAATTTAAATAAAAGGTAGGCGCGAATTTATTCGCGCGGTTTAATCATAACCGCTTTCGGCTTAAACACAATTAGCCTTCAAAACGGATATAATAACCTCCTGTTATTTAACCTAAAGTGAGTGTCTTATGTGTTTAGCTGTCCCCGCCAAAATTATAAGTTTAAATGCTAATGCCGACGATTTACTTTGTACTGGAAATGTTGATTTTTCAGGCGTGCAAAAAGAAATCAGCCTCGCTTATGTTCCCGAAGCGCAGATTGGCGATTATGTGATTGTTCACGCGGGTTTCGCGCTTTCAATTTTGGACGAAAGCGAAGCCTTAGCAAGTTTACAAGCCTTTCAAGATTTAGCCGACTTTGAAGCCACGTTATGAATTATGTTCAAGCGTTTCGCAATCCCGAACTCGCGCAACAATGGGTCAGCGCAATTAAATCGTTGGCAACACAACGTTGGCGCATTATGGAAGTGTGTGGCGGGCAAACGCACAGCATTATCAAATACGGTATCGATCAATTGCTCGCCGACGACATTGAGTTAATTCACGGTCCAGGTTGCCCTGTTTGTGTCACACCGTTGGCATATATCGACAAAGCCTTAGCGATTGCAGCACAACCGAATGTGATTTTTTGTTCATTTGGCGATATGTTGCGTGTGCCGAGTTCGCACCAAGATTTACTCAGTTTAAAAGCGCAAGGTGCGGATATTCGTATCGTGTATTCGCCGTTGGACGCGCTGACGATTGCGGAACAATCGCCCGATAAAGAAGTGGTTTTTTTTGGAGTCGGTTTTGAAACGACTGCGCCAACAACGGCATTAGCCGCGTATCAAGCGAAACTAAAACAGCTTAAAAACTTTTCATTATTGATTTGTCACGTTCGCGTACCACCCGTGATGCAAGCTTTATTAGCGACAGAAAATCATCGCGTGCAAGGATTTTTGGGCGCGGGACACGTTTGTTCGATTATGGGTTTCCACGAATACACGCCGATTTGTGAGCAACATAAAATGCCAATTGTGGTCACGGGATTTGAACCCGTCGATATTTTGCAGGGCATTTATTTGTGTGTGAAACAGTTGGAAGAAGGACGTTTTGTGGTTGAAAATCAATACTCACGCATCGTCAAAGAAGCTGGCAATGTTCCAGCGCAAGCCTTAATGCAAAAGGTGTTTAACGTGGTTAATCGAAATTGGCGAGGATTAGGAGAAATCGCTGACAGCGGTTTGGCATTAAATTCGGATTATGACGATTGGAATGCGGAGAATCGTTTTTCGGTGGGTGAAATTAACACGTTAGAACCCTTAGAATGTCAAAGTGGTGACGTGTTGCAAGGCTTAATCAAACCCGCGCAGTGCGCCGAATTCGGAAAAACCTGCACACCAGAACACCCGCTCGGTGCAACAATGGTCTCATCTGAAGGGGCGTGTGCCGCTTATTATCGTTATCGTCAAAACTCAACGTAGGCGCGGTTGGCTGCGAAATAAAATAAAACAAAAAATCGCGGCTAAAGCCACACCTACATTTTCATTTTTAGGAGGATTCGTCAATGCCAATGAACACTGGATTTTTGCTTCAATTTATTCGGTTAGCCGCGCCGTTTTGGCAATCCGAAAATAAAACCACAATTCGCCGCTTAACCTGTGCATTATTTGCCTTAACTTTGATTCAAATTGTTGTCGCCGTCGTCATTACCGAATGGAGCGCGAACTTATTTAACGCACTCGAACAACGTTCAATGGCGGGTGTATTGACGCAAGTTGGAATGA
Source organism: uncultured Pseudomonadota bacterium (assembly GCA_903848935.1). GTDB lineage: Bacteria > Pseudomonadota > Gammaproteobacteria > Methylococcales > Methylomonadaceae > UBA10906. The sequence continues at coordinate 91,541 of CAINHO010000010.1, forward strand.
TTATTTTAATTTTCATCGCCAATATCGCAGTAACCGTGACGCATTTCAAAGTGAAACGCGCGTTGCAACTCGATTGGCGAAACTGGCTCTCCGCCAAGTTAATTTCTCAATGGATGAGCGATGGGCGGCATTATTTGGTGACACATATTCAAAGTGCTGACGCACACGATAATCCTGATGGACGGATTGCCGAAGACGTACGAATTGCCACGGAATCGGCGATTGATTTAGCGCATTCTCTCATTTTTTGTCTTTTGCTTTTGGTAAGTTTTAGCAAAATTTTGTGGACGTTATCGGGTGTGATTACGCTAGATTTAGGTTTTTTTGAAATGCCGATTTATGGGCATTTGGTGTGGTTGGCGATGCTTTACGCGACGGGCGCATCAGTTTTAGGCTGGTGGATTGGTCGCCCATTAACGCAAGCGACAAATGGGCGACAAGACGTTGAAGCCAATTTTCGGTTTGGGTTGGTAAATGCGCGTGAAAATTCGCTCGCTATTTCGCTGGTACACGGAGAACATACGGAACAAGAGCGTTTTGACGGATTATTTAACGATATTATTGACGCATGGCAACGACAAACTGTCGCATGGTCACATATTTTCATGTTTTCGTCGGGACATTCGGTGTTTTTAATGGCGTTCCCGATTTTAGTATCCGCGCCACGGTTTGTATTAGGTAGCATTTCACTTGGCGGGTTAATGCAATCCGCGCAAGCCTTTCAACAAATGGCTTCTGCGCTATCTTGGCCTGTAGATAATATGGCGAAAATCGCCGAATGGCGGGCTTCGGTAGAACGAGTTTTAAGTTTGGTTCACGCTTTGGACACGTTAGAACAAGAAATCGCCACCCGTGATCCGCATCGAATTCAACGCATTCGAACAGATCAGCAAGTGTTACGATTACATGATTTGTGCATTGTGCGTTTAGATGGCGTGGTGTGTGTACAAAAAATAAATTTAGAAATCAAAGCGGGCGAACGCATTTTAATCGCGGGCAATTCGTTTACAGGTTCAAAATTATTCAAAGCGATTGTTGGTTTTTGGCCATGGGGCGAAGGGCAAATTGAATTGCCTGTTGACGAAGTGGTTTTTGTACCACCGCGTCCGTATTTACCAATTGGCACGTTACGCACTGCTATTTGTTACCCATTAACTGTTTCAGATGTAAACCAAGCCGAATTAGAAGAGAAATTAGCGACGGTGGGGTTGGCGAATATGTGTAAACATTTAGACGACGACGTAGATAGTTGGGATGCGACGTTGTCACGCGAGCAACAACAACGATTAGGGGCTGTGCGTTTATTGTTACAAAAACCAAAATGGATTTTATTGCAGCAAGCGTTTGATTCGCTCGATTCGGATGACGAAATTGCGATATTGCGTTTGATTTGCCAAGAATTACCCCAGTCAGCAATTCTTACGATTACCCATGAATCCCGTGCTGAAACCTTTCATCAGCGCAAAATTACGTTATAACGAGGCGTTTGCAATGACACAAAAAATACAACAAGCATGCGGTAAAAAATTACGCGGCGTGAATTTAGGCGGTTGGTTGGTATTGGAAAAATGGATGACTCCCAGCATTTTTGAAGGTTTAGAGGCGACGGATGAAACCACATTTTGCGCTGAATTAGGTGATAAAGCCGATGCGATTTTAAAAGCGCATTGGAACAGTTTTATTACTCGTGACGATTTTCAATGGTTGTCAGAACGCGGCATTAACGCGGTGCGTATTCCTGTTGGACATTGGATTTTTGGCGCAGATTATCCATATCACCGCAGTTATGGCGAAAATCAACATCCGTTTGTCGTCGGTGGCATTGAGATTTTAGACAAAGCCTTTGATTGGGCGGAAGAATTCAGCTTAAACATCGTAGTCGATTTACACGCGGCGGCTGGTTGTCAAAATGGATTTGATAATGGTGGTATTAAAGATGTGTGCGAATGGCACACGCAAGAAGCGTATTTAGAACATTCGTTGAGTGTGTTGGAACGTCTCGCCGAACGTTATTCAAATCGTCCAGCGTTGCACGCAATTGAAGTTTTAAATGAACCGCGTTGGGACGTGCCAACCGATTATTTGAAAAATTACAACACGTTGGCTTATAAAAAAATCCGTCAACATTGTTTGCCCGATAAAGTGGCAGTTGTTTTTCATGATGGTTTTCGTTCGTTTCGAGAATACATTGGTTTTATGCTTGAGCCAGAATTTCAAAACGTGGTATTTGATATGCACCGTTATCAATGTTTTGATCGTGCCGATATTGATTCAGATATTTACACCCACATGCACAAAGCCAGCGGTGAATGGAAACAAGAAGCCGATGACATTATCCGCGAACTAAAACAACAAACTTACCTTGGTGAGTGGAGTTTGGGATTAGATTTAAAAGTGGTGTCACTTTGGGCGGAAGGTCCTTTCAATCACGCTTTGGAAAAAATGGATGATTTCCAAATGAATGTCGCTTATCGTGGTTATGCAGCGGCGCAATTGGCAACATTTGAAAAATATTTAGGCTGGTTTTTCTGGAGTTATAAAACCGAAACGACACCTGCATGGTGTTTTCGAGATTGCGTGAATAACGGTTGGTTGCCGAGTAAATTCGACTAATTCAACACGCCGTCCACATAAAACCAACGTCCGGCGATTTTTTTGAAGCGGCTGATTTCGTGCATCGTCAGCCGCGTTTCACCATCCAGCATATACGCATTAAATTCCACGCGCCCTTTGTCGTCTTTCGCACCACCTTTTTTGGTATGCAGAATTTCTAATTTTTGCCACGTCGTATTGTCTTCTGAAAAATCGAGTTGTGTCGGGCGCGTGGTTTTATGCCACGTCGCCAGTAAATAATCCGAGTTTTGCAACACATACGCGCTATAACGTGAACGCATTAAGGCTTCGGCGGTGATGGGAAAATGTGTGCCGTCGTGAAAGAGTTGGCAGCATTCGGCATAATTTTTGAGTGAACCGCAAGCGCAACGTGTTGAGTTGGTCATAATTTTTAACCTAACAATTCAGAAATAGCGAATGCAGAACTAATCGCTCCTTCATGTAAACCCTCACCCAAATATGCACCTGCGTGATAAGTGTGATTTTCACCATTGTTCGCAATCACTTCATGGCGATAACGTATCGCAGCGACTGAATACAAAGGCGTATTGTGTTGTTGTCGATGAATAATTTTGTCAGGGTTAATCCGTTTGTCTAAGTTATATGCCAAGCTGTAATGTGGATATTTACTGGCATCAATTCCATATAAACGATTTAAATAAGCGTTATAGCCATAGTGACCATGCGTATCCGTTTGAAAAACGTCAAATTCGGAATAATAAGAAATGCCGAAATGTTTATAAAAAGAAATATCGGTATGAATGACGGTTTCAAGCTGATTTTCTTGCCATGCGCCAAAACGGCGTTGTTCATCATCGCTAGCATCACCGAGTAGCTTTAAAACCTGCTCTGGTGTGACAGCAAACACGACTTTATCAAACGATAAACTCTCGCCATTTTCCATTGTAATTACCACACCCGATGCCGTTCGAACAATCGTTTGGATATTCGCTTCACAATGAATCGTGCCATCAAATTGCTCCACTATTTTTTCGATATAACTATAAACACCACCTTCAACTCTGTCCCATTTGGTAAACATACTGGAATGGCGCAACAGTGGAATAGCAATTTCTGCGGGAAAATCGGCTATTTTTTGATAAGGCATCGAATAGGCATACATCAATAGCATTTTCAACCACACCGCATGAATTTCATCGTTTAAATACGCGGACATTGGCTGATTGTGGAGTTGCTCTGGCTTTGCCCTAAATGCTGCCAGCAAAAATAATAAGTAACCTTTTAAAATCGGCAGCACTTTCCACATTTCAGCCACACGTTCTTTCAGTCCCTCGCAATGGTGAATAATTCCTGCGCCAGATTTGTAGCAATGCCCGTCGGAAAGAAACAACTCACTGGAGGTTTGACCCGGCACCATTTTGACGTTTAACGCCTTCATCAATTTGTGAAAATTGGGGAAATGATCTCGTTGAAATTCAATCACGCCATTATCGAGAACCAGATTGGAATCAAGATTCACGCCGGTCACATTTTTATTTAACGTGCGGATATTCCCGCCCAGAATCGGCTGTTTTTCAAAAATGGTAATTTCGTGTTGTTTATTCAACAAATAAGCGGTCGTCATTCCCGCCGCACCTGCGCCTATAATTGCTATTTTCATGTCCAGTTCCTCGCTCGGTTTTTAATACAAATACAGGAAAGTTAAGCCGTGTTATTACCTTTCACAAATAAATCCCTGCTCAAGTGTTCATACAACATGCTGCCAGTTTTGATAGTCCCGGTAAAACCAGGAAAGCCCGACGAAGCATTGCAGAAATAAAAATGCGCTAACGACGTGTGATGATTTAAGCGATTGAGGTTTACATTTTTCGGCGTTAAGTTCGAACCATAAGAATTACCCGCTGGACTGCCGCAAAATCGCTGATTGGTCGTGGGGCTGCCCGTCATTTTGAAAACCAAATGTTTGCTAAAGTCGGGAATATAATCTCTTTCCACGATGGCGATCATGGCATCAAAAATTTCCTTCTTTTTCTGACGATACTTTGCCGCATCGCTAATTTTAAGATCATGGAATCGGTCGTAATTCGCCACCGTTAAAAATTCGATGATTTGATGACCTTCGGGACAATCATGCTCATCGGTCAGCAAACTCGGTGTAGTCATCACGAAACTGGGTTTGGAGTAATCACCGCGCAAATACATATCGTCAAAGACTTGATTTAAATCTTCTTGTTCACTGTGAAATACATTCCAACGTCCAAAACCGTAATCACGCAAATCCAAATCTTTCACCACACAATACGCCATAAAATTGGAGGGTGAATAATCGTACATCAGTTTGCGTTGCACCTTGTTTGAAAAATGTTCAAAACCTATCATTTCAGCGGCTTTTTTCGGGTCGATATTACAGATAATGTCTTTGCCGTAATGCTCCGTCATCTGCCCGTTGTTCAAGTCTTCGGCAACTACGCCTGTAATCGTTTTATCGTGGCGAATAAATTGGGTGACTTTGTGGTTATAAAGAATTTCGCCGCCATTCTCTTCAATCGTTTTGACCAGTACGTTAATCACATGCTCAAAATGTTTGGTCGGATAATAAGCCCCTCGACAATAACCTATGAAGAGTGTCGCCCATGCGAAAAAGGATAAATCTCTGGGAGGTAATAGAAAATCTGGCCATTGCAACGCCAGTAAAGTTTGTGCGGCAAGCGGTAATTGAAATTGGTCAAAAACCTGTTGCAACGTGGTATTGCGATATTTAAACAAACGCCAGTTGTTGCTTAGATTCGATAGTACAGATTTAGGATTTAACGGAATCTTTAATTTATCTAGCGCGTCGGCAGTCTGTTCAACTTCGGCAACGAATTTTTCTATCGCTTGTCTATGGTTGGGAAACAACGCCTGTAAACGTGTAATTAGTATTTGCAAATCGCTCGGTACATCCAGCGCGTAACCAGGCATTCGGTTATGGTCGTAACCATTGCTATCGTATTTTTCAAAAGTCACCTCTTGATGCAGATTTAACTTTTTCAAAAAATTATGGACTACGCGCCCTTCGCCACAATTCCACACATAATGAAATTGGGCATTAAACCGATAGATATTTCCCTCCGTAAACGTATGTCCGTAGCCACCTGGACAATCGTGAGCTTCGAGAATGGTGACTTTTTTGCCCGCCTTCGCCATTAACGCGCCAAATGACAATCCCGCTAAACCACTGCCTAAAATTAAATAATCAGTTTTCATAACCTATCTCCCCATCGTTCAAATAACACCCTGGATCTTCTGCCCAATAATTCCCCGTCGTTTGTGCGGCACGAACTCGCGTATTACCGTTGCAAATTGTTTGGTAATGACAGGTTTTACAACGTCCTTCGAGAGGACGCAGCGAACTTTTCAAACCCGCCATCAATGGGTCGCTGGTATCTTGCCAAATTTCAGAAAACGGACGTTCTTTCACATTGCCTAAATTGTAATGCCACCAAAATGTATCGGGGTGAACATTGCCGGTGTTATCGATATTTGCCACATTCACGCCCGACGCATTACCGCCCCATTGTGCTAATTTCGCTTGAATATGTGTAGCTTTTCCAGGAAAACGAGCGCGTACCCAATGTAGAAAATACACGGCATCAGCATCATTATTGCCGGTAACAAATTCACGTTCTTTGCCTTCCAATTCCCACTGATAACAAGTTTCAAACAACAAATCCATTGCGTCGCGAGTCATCGTGAAATGCGCGTCATCGTCCCGATTTTTATTGCCACGCCCGCCATAATTCAAATGGGACAAATAAAATTTATCGATGTTGTAATCGTCCATCAATTGCAACATCGCCGGAAAATCATGTGCGTTCGATTGCGTCAACGTGTAACGAATGCCGACTTTAATACCTTTTTCTAAACACAACTCGATGCCGTGTAACGCTTGAGAAAAAGAACCTTTCGAGCGACGGAACACATCGTGTGTATCTTGAATGCCGTCCAAACTTACACCGATATAGGAATAATTGATGGCGGCAATTTGGTCGATATTTTCGGGCGAAATTTTCGTCCCGTTACTCGATAAGGCAACATAAAATCCCATGTCTTTGGCACGTTGCGAAATGGTGAAAATATCAGGATGCAACAACGGTTCGCCACCCGACAAAATCAACACCGGTACTTTGAACGCTTTTAAATCATCCATCACCGTGTAAATTTCCGGCGTAGTGAGTTCGTTCGGAAAATCTTTGTCCGCCGACGTGGTGTAACAATGTTGGCAAGTTAAATTACAACGACGAATTAAATTCCAAATCACCACGGGCGCAACAGGTTTTCGCGTAGGTTTTAACAACGTTGGCGCAATCACTTCGCGCATATATTGGCTAAGTCTAAACATTTTTAGGGGTGCAAAGTGTGAATTAAATTGGGATATTTTTGTAAGGTTTCATTTTGAATAAAACCCAATTGTCCTGCGCGGTAAGCGTGCGAATAAACTAAAACTTCGGGCGGTAACTTTTCAGAATCCACCAACACCAAACCGTCCGAATGTTCTTGCACCCATGTCTGCAAGGTTTCGGGTGAATTTAATAACGTTAGCGGTTGTGTCAAACGTCCGTGAAATTGAAATTGATCGTGATATTTTCCCGCATAAAACGCGACAGGTTTATTTTCGACACGAAACTGAGAAATTTTTTCAGCAATTGGTTTGGTATCAAATCGGTCGGCGTACAACTCAAAATAACTCGCAGCAATCAACGTCGGTGCAGCAATCGACAGAATGCAGATATGAAAAACGATGCGTTTAACATCTGTGCGTTTAACGCAGCTAACAAGTAACACAATTAGTCCTAACGCCACGCCCCATAACGGATTAAAACCGTTTAGTTTTTCCTGCCAGTGAAAAATAGAGTTTAACATCGGAAATATACCCAGTATTAGCGCGATAAAACCAACAAAAAATCCAATGCCAAAATAGGCGTTCTGCCACGGTTTTTTTTCTTTGATTTCATCCGCCGCACGCGCCAGCAATAACGCTAACGCGGGAATGAGCGGCAATAAATAATGAATGCGTTTGCCGCTCACCACTGAAAACATCACAAAAACCGGCAACACCCACGCGATACAAAAACGTACACTGTAATCGTTTAAAGTCAGTTGTTTCGCACCTTGCCAAAGCGGTTTAAAAAACAACCACGGCAATAATAACAACGGCAAACGTTCTAAATACCAATACCACGGTAATTGATGTGCGAAAGATTTAACCAAACGACCGCTAGTTTGTCCGAGAAAAATCGCATTTCGATACGCTTCGCCGCCCGAAATTCCCGCTGGAATTGCCCACGCTAACGCTAAACTCGCGCCAATGAAAATCGCGGCGAGTAATTTCAAATACCAATCACGCCACTGAAAATCAGCCGTTTTATTCTGCAACCACCACGGCGCAAGCAATGCCACCGGTAAAATTTGCAACAATACAACCGGCCCTTTACTTAATACGCCGCCACCGATGGCGAAACCGAGTAAAAACACGTCACGCCACGCATTTGAGCGCGAAAGTTTTAATAAGCTATAAATTGCCAACAAGACGAAAAATGCTAACAACATATCGAACATCGTCAGCGTGCTGAAAATCAACCAAAACGATGAGCCAAGTAAAATGAGCGGCGTTAACTCGGCAACTTGTGGACGGTCACGCCACAATTCACGCGCCACAGAACCTGATAATAATGTCGAACCCAAGGCAAATAACGGCGAAATCAAGCGCGGTGTCCATTCGTTCACGCCAAAAATCCACCAACTTAATTGCATTAACCAAAATAACAACGGCGGTTTGTGGCTATACGTTTCGCCGTTGAGATGCGGTACTAAAAAATCGCCTCGCACCCACATTTCCCATGCCACCCCAACGTAACGGGTTTCGTCGATAGGCATGAGCGGGCGAATCACTAGATTTACCGCAATTAGCACTGTCCATAAAAGCAGAATTTGAATCATAACGAGGGTTCTTTGAGTTTTCATTTGACTCAATTTTACCTTCAAAATCGCGTTTGCATCTAAAACTATAGAATGCCATGATTTGTGCCACTTTAAATCAATCTATAAAAACCTTATGAGCAATCAATCCCCGCGTATTTTAGTTGTCGATGATGAACCCGATATTCGCCATTTGTTAGGTGAAATTTTGGAAGATGAAGGCTATCAAGTCAGCATGGCTGAAAATGCTAGCGTCGCAAAAGAGTTAAAAATTTCAACCAATCCCGATTTGATTTTGCTTGATATTTGGATGCCGGACACTGACGGCATTACGTTATTAAAAGAATGGCTCGCCGAAGAAAAAACGCTGTGTCCGGTGATTATGATGTCGGGGCATGGTTCTGTTGAAGCGGCGGTTGAAGCGACACGTTTAGGTGCATTCGACTTTTTAGAAAAGCCATTATCGTTGGCGAAATTATTGTTAATTGTTGAAAAAGCTCTTGAAGCCGGTCAACAAAATGTAGGACTGCACCAAGCGATTCACGTTGACATTGATCCTACGGGAAAAAGTGCCGCTGTGGCGCGAACCAAAGAGCAATTAAAACGCCTCGCGCAACATGACACACGGGTTTTATTTGTTGGTGAAGCTGGCGTAGGCAAAGAACTTTATGCGCGATATTTACACAATCACAGCGCACACAAAAATGGCGCATTTATCAATGTTGCCGTCGGCAGTATTTCGCCCGAAAATTCGGCAGTCGAATTTTTTGGCAAAGAAGACGGGCATCGAATTTATCAAGGGTTGCTCGAGCGGGCGAATAACGGCACGTTGTTTTTGGGCGAAATTGGCGATATGGACAAAGAAACCCAATTGCGATTATTGAGTGCGTTGGAATCTCGTTCATTTTTGCGAGTGGGTGGCAGTGAAGCGGTGAATGTTGATGTTCATGTGGTGGCTTCGACGCGCATGGCGTTAGATGAAGAGGTACGTTTTGGGCGATTTCGCCACGAACTTTATTATTTGCTCAATGAAGTGACAATCACGATTGCGCCATTGCGTGAACACAGTGAAGATGTGCCTGCATTATTGAATTTTTATGTCGATTATTTTGTGACGCATGAAAAATTGGCGTTTCGGCGTTTTTCGATGGCTGCACAAAATTATTTACGCAATTACAGTTGGCGCGGCAACGTTCGTGAACTCAAAAATGTGGTGCAACGTCTGATGATTTTGGGCGTGGGCGAAGCGATTGAATTGGATGAAGTGAAAAATACACTCGGCAAAATTAGCAGTGATTCGATGATGATGTCGTCGATTCCGGAGTTTTTTAATTTACCTCTAAAAGAAGCTCGTGACCATTTTGAAAAAGCGTATTTGGAATATCATTTTGAGAAAACTGGCGGCAGTGTGGCGAAATTATCGGCGGCGGTTGGCATGGAGCGCACACATTTATATCGTAAACTGCACTCGTTGAATATCAAGTTATAAGCGATGCGCGGTTGTTATATCAGCACTTACTGGTCTATAATGTCCGCTATAAGAACCGGCTGTAAAAGTTGGTGATTTACTTAATTTTCGCTCTCAATTATTGAGATTTTTGGTAGAAATAAAACAATGAAAACATTTAGCGCAAAACCCGCAGAAGTAAAACGCGATTGGTATGTGGTTGATGCAGAAGGTAAAACGTTAGGACGTTTGGCTTCTGAAATCGCACTCCGCCTTCGTGGCAAACATAAACCTGAATACACGCCACACGTTGACACCGGTGATTACATCATCGTTGTAAATGCTGAAAAAATCGGTGTGACGGGCAATAAAGAAAAAAACAAACTTTACCAACATCACACTGGTTACATCGGTAATTTGAAAACAACGACGTTGGGTAAATTAAGAAAAACCTTCCCTGATCGTATTCTAACGACAGCGGTAAAAGGGATGTTACCGAACAATCCATTGGGTCGTGCGATGTTTAAAAAGTTGAAAGTGTATGCTGGTTCAGAACACGAGCATCAAGCGCAACAACCTAAAGTTTTAGAATTATTTGTGAGTAAATAAACATGGCTGCAACTCAATATTATGGAACGGGTCGTCGTAAAAGTGCTACTGCACGAGTTTACGCTACCATCGGTACAGGCAAAATCACCGTTAACACGAAAACTTTGGAAGAATACTTTGGTCGTAAAACCGATCAAATGGTGTCTTGCCAACCGTTAGAATGCGTTGATATGATTGGTAAATTCGACTTAAATATCATTGTTAAAGGCAGTGGTCCTTCGGGTCAAGCTGGTGCAATTCGTCACGGTTTAACTCGTGCGTTAATGGTTTATGACGAAACATTGCGTCCTGCATTAAGAAAAGCGGGCTTTGTAACTCGTGATTCGCGTGAAGTTGAACGTAAAAAAATCGGCTTACACAAAGCGCGAAAACGTCCACAATACTCAAAACGTTAATCGTTTTGGCTTATGTGTTGGGATTTTTACTCAACGCATTGGGCGAATGAAGGGCTGCATTTTAAAATGTAGCCCTTTTTTTATGGTTCGATTCTAAAAATTAGAGGTTTTTGTGACGATTTCAATCGTTGTTCCCGTTCATAATGAAGCTGAAAATATCAGCCCGTTATTAAACGAAATTACCACTGCACTACAAAATTTTGCCGATTACGAAATCATTTATATTGATGACGGCAGCCAGGATGATACGTTCGCGGTGTTAAAGACAGCTCAACAAACGATTCCAAAATTGCGTGTTTTTCATCATGAAAAAAGTTGCGGACAAAGTGCGGCAATTTATACCGGCATTAAAGCGGCAAAATTTCCCGTGATTGCTACGCTTGACGGCGATGGGCAAAATAATCCCGCCGACATTCCGAATTTGTACGCGCAATTACAATCGCAACGTGAAACCAATTCAAAACTTGCCATGATTGCGGGTTGGCGAAACCAACGGAACGATTCGGCGTGGCGATTATTGTCATCAAAATTCGCCAACGGCATTCGCTCAAAATTATTAGGCGACGCTACACCTGACACGGGTTGCGGTTTAAAAGTATTTTTACGCGATGCAGCGTTGCAACTCCCGTTTTTCGACCACTATCACCGTTTTTTACCCGCGTTAATGTTACGCGCTGGCTATCAGGTCGTTTCTGTTCCCGTCACGCATCGTGCCAGAGAACGTGGCGTTTCTAACTACGGTACGCTCGACCGGTTGTGGGTAGGAATTAGCGATATTGCAGGCGTAATTTGGTTGAAAACACGCATGAAACTCACCGAGGTCAGTGAAATTGAACGTTAATTTAAGCCAAGAAACGATTTGGTTAGGTATTGGTTTTATTGGGCAGGCGTTATTTTCGGCACGCTTTATTGTCCAATGGCTCAAAAGTGAAAAAGTGAAAAAAAGCGTTTTCCCCGTCGCCTTTTGGTACTTCAGCATTGGCGGCGGCGTAACGTTATTGGCGTATGCGATTTACCGCGAAGATCCTGTTTTTATTTTGGGACAAGCGAGCGGTTTGTTGATTTATACTCGCAATTTGTATTTTGTTTTTGATGAAAAAAATCGTCATGCGAAGTAACTAGGATGACGAATCACGTTAGCAAATTTGCCGCAAATAATTGCCCTAATGCTAAACCACCATCATTCGGCGGCACGTTTTGATGTGTATAAACGTTGAAATTTGCGGCGGTCAATTCAACAGAAACCTTCTCCGTTAATTGTGCATTTTGAAAACACCCGCCGCTTAACACAATAGTTTTTTGATTGGCGCGATTGGCAATTTCAACGCTAACTTTTGCCAAGGTATTGTGGAATTTTGCCGCACAATCATTCACAGATTCATTTTTTTTATCAAGCAACAACTGTTCAATCATCGGTTGCCAATCGATTATCAGCGGCATTGTGTCGCTGATTTCAAAATTATAACAGTCGTTTGTTTCTGATTTTGAGACGCAACTTTCCAACAACATTGCGGCATGACCTTCGTATTGATTAACGTGGCAAAGTCCAAGCAAGCTCGCGACAGCATCAAATAAACGTCCGATGCTGCTGGTTTTCGGGCAATTTAAATTTTTGGTTAGCGCGATTTTTAGTAGGTTTTTTTCATTCAAAGAAAAATCGAAATCAAACTTTTCAAAAATCGCTTCGCCATAAATTTCAAACAATAAACCTAACGCCGCACGGCGCGGTTCTTGAATGGCTTTTGAACCGCCGACTAATGGAAATGTGCGAAAGTGGGCGAAACGCTCAAACCCATTTTCGTGAATCAACAAAAATTCACCGCCCCAAATTGTGCCATCTAAACCAAAACCCGAACCATCAAAAATAATTCCCAACGCAGGCGGTAACAAATCATTTTCTGCCATACACGAAAGTGCGTGAGCATAATGATGTTGAACGGCAATTTTTTCGATATTCAAATTCGCCGCAAATTGACTACTCACATAATCGGGATGCAAATCGTGCATCACTCGAACTGCCTCAAAAGCGTAAGTTTTTTGTAAATCGGCAAGCGTCGTTTGAAATTGCAGGCGCGTCGTTTCAGAATCTAAATCGCCTAAATGTTGGCTTAAAATTACTTGATTGTTGTGACTAATGGCGACAGTATTTTTCATTTGTCCGCCAACCGCGAGTGTATTTAGAATCAGATTTTTTACTTTAATCGGCAACGGTGTAAACCCTCGCGATCGTCGCAAAATCGTCATTTTTCCATTGATTTCACGCACAATCGAATCATCTAACGGACGCAAAATAGGACGATTGTGAACCAAAAAAGAATCGGCAATTTTTGCCAAATTTTCTAAGGCTTGCGTGTCGTCTGTGCAAATCGGTTCATTAGAACGATTACCGCTCGTGGCAACTAACGGTGAACCAAAATCATGTAACAACAAATGATGCAACGGCGAATATGCCAACATCACACCAAGTAGACTTTGTTGTGGCGCGACAGATTCTGAAATTGCAAAGGATTCACGTCGTTTTAATAAAACAATTGGCGCGGCTGGCGAGGTGAGGGCAGTTTGTTCGAGTTCAGAAATGTCACATAACAAATGCGCGGCAGCCAAATTTTCAACTATCAACGCAAACGGTTTCATGGAGCGTTTTTTGCGTTCGCGTAGACGTTCAACAGCTTGTTGATTGGTCGCATCGACCAACAATTGATAACCGCCAATGCCTTTCAACGCTACAATTTTTCCCGCTTTCAATTGTTCAATGGCGATTTCTAATGCGGCATCTTTTTCAGCTAAAACGTCACCGACCGCATTCCAAAAACTGAGCTGAACACCACACGTTGGACACGCTAAAGTTTGAGCATGAAAACGGCGATTATCTATTGTTTGATATTCACACCCACAATCAGCGCACAAAATAAAATCCGCCATACTGGTATTTTCGCGGTCATAAGGTTGGCGTGTTGAAATACTGTAACGTGCGCCACAACTGCAACAACTCGTGAATGGATAACGATAATAACGGCTTTGTGGATTGAAAATATCTTCGACGCATTCCGCACACGTCGCAATATCAGGTAATGAAAAAGCAGCGATTTGAAAATCTGCGACGCTTGGGACAATTTGAAACCGCGTGAAATTTTGTAGCGGTTGTGTGGTGATATTTAAATCGCTAATTTCAGCAAATGGCGGCAATTCGTTTTGAAGTGCAGTGAGAAATTCTTGTTGTTGAATTTCTGAGCCTTCGATTGAAATCAACACGCCCGAAGACGTGTTTTTAATCCAACCGTTTTGTGAAAAGCGCGTCGCTAAACGCGCCACAAAAGGACGAAATCCAACGCCTTGAACGATACCTTGGATTTTGATTTGTAAATGAACGCGCATTAACGTTTCATCAATTCAATAACGTCTTTTAACAATTTGTTTTCATTTCGCAATTGTTCAATGGTTTCGTCTTTATGACTAATCGTCATTTGCAGTTTTTGGATTTCAAATGCAATTTCGGCTGATGAACCAATAACGTTAAAACCGTGATTGTTTCCGTTATCACTAATCAAATAAACGTTTCTATCGTTAGTCATCAATTCAAATAGATGAACATCAAAAACTTTTGCTATTTGTTCTAATTTTGGAATGTAAGACTTTGTTTCGCCCCGTTCGATTTTGGAATAACCATTTACCGACATATTGAGTTTTTCCGCCATTTCTTCTTGTGACCAATTGCTGGACTCGCGCATTGAACGTATTTTTTCATGTATTTTCATAAATCCACACTAAAAGGGTGTGCGTAACCACTGTTTGTTGTTAGAAATTTGTTGATGCAGATTTTACACTACTCGCCGCTTATCGTCAGACGATAGCGAAAAATTCAACTCTAAAATTCGAGGAAAAATCATGCTTACCATTGCAGCTTTAATTACACCATTGGCTCTTGCAGCAGCACCAGCCACCATTACAATCGACGAACAAGCAAAATACAGTCACGAACGGCAAGTGATTGTTTCATTAAATGATGAGCCTATTTACTATTCATCTAACGGTACACAAACTTTTGATCAATACGGTAAGCCAAAAGATAGTGATAGTGACTAATTAAAAATTGGGAGATTGCTAGTGCTGTTATTATTCACAGGTTCGCTGGATGGCACTAGCGACCTCTTGATTCAAGAATTGCGAACGAATGTTTTTAGGTACAATTATGACCTTTTCAAAGATTATCGTTTTCAATTCACGCCCGATTATTGGGAAATTTCAAATCCTGCTGGTCACAGCATCAATTCAAATATTGTTAGTAGCGCATTTTGGTGGAAAGCGTTTAATTTTTATTTGATGGATGAAGAACCGTTTATTGTTGAAGAAGCGAAATATGTTTGTCGTGAGTTGTATCATTGGTGTCGAGTTCGAGGTTTGGCAAAAGGCAATCCGCACGATTTTCATCATCACATGGGGAAAATGAACATTTTGAGTTTAGCTTCAAAACATTTTCAAATTCCCGACACGTTAATTACGTTGGGGCTTGGCGGTTTGGAAAAATTGAAAGGTAAGCCAATTGTCGCAAAGTCTTTAACATCTGGACTAACAACAACTAACAAAGCATTATTCACAACGGAAGTTAAAGCAGAAACCTTGCATCCTGAGTTTCAGTGGTTTTTGCAAGAAAAAATTACTAGCGATGCAGATGTGACTATTTTTGTTTGTGGCGATAAACAGTTTGCTTTTTATCGTAGTCGTGATGATTTAGAAGGTTTGGACTGGCGAAAAGAACAGACTTTTGACATGCACAAAAAAGAGTGGTTTTTGTTTGATTTGACTGAAAAACAATCAACGTCGGTTGCAAATTTTGCACATGACTTAGGCGTTGATTTTGGGCGTTTGGATTTGATGACGTTAAACGACGATTTAATTTTTCTTGAATTCAATGCAAATGGTCAATGGGTATTTCTCGATTATTCGGGAGAAGTAGGTTTAGTAAAAACGGTGGCAAAGTATCTTTTGCCAAATTGATGTTTAATTTTTTGGAGTGAATTGTGAATCTTAGTCAAATTGGTCTTTTTCCCGATGTTGTACAAGCAGTCAATGCAAATCAAGATGTTAAAGATTTTATTTGTTCGTCGGCTTATTTTTCTGATTTAGTTGATGCTTTGAATAAATTTTTAAAGCCATTGTTAGAAGCAGAAACGGGGCGATTGTTAGAGCAAAGTTATGTTGAATTTTATACCGATGAACCTCATGGCTGTAATGACAAAATACCGATGCTCATTTTTGCACCCATTCAGAAAAATGATAAGGCTTTTCCTTACAGCTGGATAGCTAAATTACCTTTGTTACCTAATCGCAATTGTGTACCAATTTACTTTCCCACAGAAGTTATCATCAATAATCATCTGTTTAGAAATGAAAATGCAAGAGCAACTCGCCATCTATTTTCAATTCCCCTTGTATTGAGTGATTTTATTGATAAACCTGCCGACTTTTTATCATTTTCAGAAATTGAAAAACGAGTGAAAGGTAAAAATTGAATTCTGAATTACTTCAAACAAAAAACGCGACCCTAAAAAGTCGCGTTTTTATGAACTGACATTTTTCATAAATCGAGAATGTCGGATTTTCAGCTTCTAAGTAAATTATCGGATTTCAAAAATGAAAAAAAGAATAATGCTCACATTGGTATTGCTGTGTGCAAACACCGCCACGATTGCAGAAAATTATGATCCAAATGCAATTTGTTTTATGGCAAATTTCGTGATGCAGAAAAAATCTGATGTTGAAAATAACAAAAAATGGATGGCTAAAGCTGAACCTTTTATGAATCTTTTTTTAAAACAGGGTGAGACGCGGGAAGATTTTTATCAAAACGAGCGAAAAACCCCTCCGTTTAGGGAGGGGATGGATAGCTCGGGCGGTGATAGCCGCCCTGCTTTAAAGGTGGTCAATGAGGAGTTTGCTGCTGCTCAATATATTTACGAATAACCTCAATCGGCGCA
>CAINHO010000011.1 GCA_903848935.1 uncultured Pseudomonadota bacterium
ATATATATTATATTATATACATATCTACGCGTGAGATACGAAAATTTTGATTTTTTATTTTAAAAATCAAATGTTTATTTCGGCTTTTAGCAAAATTCCAGAAAACCTTACAAAAAAAAGTTATGCACAGAGTTATGCACAGGTTTTAGGGAGTTATGCACAGGTTTTAGGGAGTTATGCACAGAGTTATGCACAGGCTGGTAAACATTACAAAAATAAAGCTATATATTGTACAAAATCAAATGGTTATATAAAAAACGAATTTAGGAGGTGAATTATAACAGATTGATTTTTAAATGTTTTGGTTTTTCATTTTTCGGAAAAATGCGTGAAAATAATTTTTTGCCAACCGCACTGATTGCGGATCACGAAGACAAAATACGCACTAAATCAATGTAATCCTCAGACACTTTCAAGTCGATTTTTTTCAATTCGTCGATTTTTTTACACGCACTGATTACCGTCGTGTGGTTTCGTCCTCCAAATGCTGCACCAATTTCTGGAAAACTATGGGGCGTTAATTTTCGTGCCAAGCTCATCGCAATTTGGCGTGGACGTACTACAGTTTGCAATCGGCTTTCATTCAGTAATTCATCGATTTCTAAGTTAAAAAAATCCGCCACAGCTTGTTGAATGTTTACAATGTTCACCAGCTTGTCCTGTAAAACCGCCAAATCTTGTAGCGTGTCTTGAGCGAAAATTAGCGTAATCGCTTCACCCTTAAATTCCGCATTGGCAATCAAACGCCGTAACGCGCCTTCCAAATCACGGACGTTGAACGGCATTCGTTTCGCGATAAAAAAGGCGACTTCATCGGGCAAATAAACTTGTGCGAGAGCGGCTTTTTTCATCAAAATCGCCTCCCGAGTTTCCATGTCGGGCGGTTCGATCGATACCGACAAACCACTGCTAAATCGGGACTTTAAGCGTTCTTCCAGCCCAAAAATTTCTTTGGGATATTTGTCACACGTCAGCACAATTTGATGTTTGCTTTCGAGAAGATTATTGAACGTGTGAAAAAATTCTTCTTGTGAGCGATCTTTGCCCGCGAGAAATTGAATGTCGTCAATCAGCAACACATCAACGGTGCGATAAAATTCTTTGAACGCATGAAGCGCGTTTTGTTGCAGAGCTTTTACCATCTCTTGCACAAAACGTTCGGAGTGCAAATAGACAATTTTCGCCTCGGAATTTTTAGCTAAAACGGCATTGCCAATCGCGTGCATCATGTGAGTTTTCCCCAATCCAGAGCCACCGTAAATGAGCAATGGATTGTGAGCTTGACCGCTATTTTCAGCGACTTGCAGCGCAGTTGCCCGTGCAAATTGATTCGATTTGCCTTCGATAAAATTCTCGAAAGTGAATTTTTTATTAAGTGTATTTTTAAAATTCTGCGCGAAGCTGTGAATGTCGGCGGGTTCGCTCGAAACCACGGGAATAAGCGTATGCCGCTTCGAACCTACGTCCAAAACGAGCGTTAATTTGCCGTTAGAAAACTCAGTTACTGCTTCATTGATTTGAGTAACGTGGTGCTTTTTTATCCAGTCTAAAACAAAACGATTCGGCGCAAGTAAGTGTAATTTACCTTCGGTTTCAACTGCTTGTAGCGGACGTATCCAAGTATTGAAGTCGGTACTAGGCACTTCGTTTTCGAGTTTAGAAAGACAGATATTCCAAAGTGAACTCATTGAAATTTAGGGGAAGTAGGTTTGTAAAATATGAAAAAACAGTGAGTTAGATTTAAGCAACTCAATACTGCGTAATTGACATGGTCAGGTGTTTATCTTATCATCCACAGACTATTTTATCCGTTTTTGTTACCTCAATTTAGGCTATAACTCTCATGAAAAGAACTTATCAACCCAGTAAAATTAAACGTGCTAGAACCCATGGTTTCCGCGCTAGAATGGCAACTCGTAATGGTCGTAAAGTGGTAAATGCTCGTCGCGCAAAAGGACGTGAAAAATTAACCACTAGCGGTTAATTTTTCTATTCGCGTGACGACAATAGACTTCGGTTTTCCGCAACAATCTCGGCTTAAAACACCTGCTGATTATAAGAGAGTTTTTACTAATCCGACGAAATCCAGTGACACTTATTTCACGTTGTTGGCTGTCAAAAATGATTTTGAATATCCACGACTCGGATTAGTGGTTGCTAAAAAAAATATAAGAAAAGCCGTACACCGCAATCGTGTTAAGCGTGTGATTCGAGACAATTTTCGCCGATATCGTCATACAATGATTAACATCGACATTGTCGTTTTAGCCCGCAAAGAAGCTCTTGATGTTGCGCCCTCACTACTGCAAAAGTCATTGGAAAAGCATTGGCTTAGACTGGTTTCGCGATGCAATTCGTACTCACCACCCTCATAAAATTTTACAGATATTTTATTAGCCCCACGCTTGGAAATGTATGCCGTTTTTACCCGAGTTGCTCGAGTTATGCGTTGGAAGCGGTTGAACGTCACGGTAGCGTCGTCGGGACTTATCTCACTCTCAAAAGATTATCGAAATGTCACCCGTTCCACGAAGGCGGCATCGATCCTGTCCCAGAAAAAATCGGTAAATAAGAAATGGACAATATAAGATTTTTACTCATCGTTACCTTTGCAATGCTCGTCTTCATGCTGCAACAAGCATGGGAAGCGGATTACAATCCAAAATCTGCGATTCAGGCGGTGGCTGAAAACGTCAATACTCGTGACGATTTACCTGCTGGCGTAACTCCTGCTCAAGCTCCCGTTTCAATTCCTATTGCTGCAGTGACTGCCGCAAAAGTCATTAAAATTACGACTGACGTTTTAGCCTTGGAAATCAATACCGAAGGCGGCACGATTCAAAATTTAGATTTACTCGCGTATCCTGAAGAACATGAAAACACCGCTGTGAATACATTGCGCGGCATGTTTGGTTTTGCAATTCCAGAAATCAACAAAACGCCTGTACGAATTTTCAACAGCGAAACCGATAAATTATTTGTCGCGCAAAGTGGTTTGATTACCAGCGCAGGTTCAGTTGAAGCTGCAAATCATCATAGTATTTTTGCCGCACCTAAAAACGCTTACGCTTTAGCCGCAGGTCAGGAAATCTTAACAGTGCCACTAACGTGGACAGATGCCAACGGTTTGCAAGTCACGAAAACGTTTACATTCAAGCGCGGTAGTTACGAAATTGATTTAGCGCAAAACGTTAAAAACGGTTCGACAGCTGCGTGGACAGGTCGTCAATATAGCCAATTGTTGAAAACGCCTAGTACCGAAAATAAAGGCGGAATGCTAACGAGCGGAATGCGTGCTTATGACGGTGGTGTGATTTACACCGAAGCTAAAAAGTATGAAAAAGTCGATTTTGACGATATGCACGATGAAAACCTCGATATAGCAAGTGTTGGCGGTTGGACGGCAATGATTCAACATTATTTTGCGTCGGCATGGGTGCCACCTGCGGATCAAGAAAATCACTTTTACAGCAAAGAGTTAAAACTCGGTCAATATGTGATTGGTACCTATTCGCCAGCCGTGACGGTTGAGCCGAATGCTGAAGCGAATTTTGCCGCGCAACTTTTTGCTGGGCCAAAAATTCAACCGCTAATGGAAAAAGTGGCTGCGGGCTTGGAATTAACGGTTGATTACAGTGTGTTAACGTTTATCGGCAAACCGATTTACTGGTTGCTTAATCAAATTCATAACTTGGTTGGCAATTGGGGGCTATCGATTATGGGCGTAACGTTCGTGATTAAATTATTATTCTTCCCGTTGTCGCACGCCAGCTTTAAATCGATGGCGAAAATGCGAAAAATTCAGCCGCGTTTGAAAGAATTGCAAGACCGTTTCAAAGATGACCGTCCTCGCTTCAATACTGAAATGATGGCAATGTACAAAAAAGAAAAAGTGAATCCATTGGGCGGTTGTTTGCCGATTTTGATTCAGATTCCGGTGTTTATGGCGTTGTATTGGGTGTTGAGTGAAACCGTTGAATTCCGTCAAGCACCGTTCATGTTATGGATTCAAGATTTGTCGATTCAAGACCCATTCTTTGTGTTGCCTGTGATTATGGGCATTAGCATGAAGATTCAACAAAGTTTGAATCCTGCGCCAATTGATCCTGTGCAAGCGAAAATTATGAAAATGTTCCCGATTGTATTCACGGTATTTTTCTTGTTCTTCCCAGCGGGTTTGGTGTTGTATTGGGTCATCAACAATACGTTGTCGATTCTGCAACAAACTTACATCACCCGCCAAATCGAAAACGCGAAATAATGTGCTAAACACAGATACTATCGCAGCAATTGCGACACCGTCAGGCAATGGCGGTGTCGGTATCATTCGGATTTCTGGAACGTATGTTTTAGAAATCGCCTCAAAATTACTTTCCAAAAATCTTCCTCCCCGCATCGCCGTTTATTCGCCTTTTCTTGATGAATCGGGCGAGACGATTGATTCTGGCATTGCACTCTATTTTCCTGCTCCACATTCTTATACCGGCGAAGCTATTTTAGAATTACAGGGTCACGGCGGTGCGGTTGTTTTAGATATGTTATTACGACGGGTTCTAGCGTTAGGCGCACGATTAGCACGCGCTGGCGAATTCACTGAGCGAGCGTTTTTAAACAACAAACTCGATTTAGCGCAAGCTGAAGCGGTTGCCGATTTAATTAACAGCAGCACGGAACAATCAGTGCGTTCTGCCCAAAAATCGATGCAAGGTGTTTTTTCGCAACAAATTCAAGAATTGGTCGAAGAACTCACATATTTGCGTGTATATATTGAAGCGTCGATTGATTTTGTTGATGAAGAAATTGATTTTTTAAGCGATGGTCTTATCGAAAAACGTTTGCAAACATTGTTGACACGAATCGAAAAAATTCAAGCCACTGCCCAACAAGGACGTTTATTGCGCGACGGCATGACCTTGGTTTTAGCGGGCAAACCGAATGCGGGAAAATCGAGTTTGCTCAATGCGTTGGCGGGACACGATGCGGCGATTGTGACCGAAATTGCGGGTACAACCCGTGACGTGTTGCGTGAGCGAATTCAATTAGACGGAATGCCGTTGCACATTATCGACACAGCAGGGCTGCGTGATTCGGATAACGTGGTCGAACAAGAAGGTATTCGTCGCGCTCATGTCGAAATGGCGAAAGCGGATTTAATTTTGTTATTGATTGACGTGCGGGAATCGGAACTTGAAACTGAAGCCGTGCGGGCAACCTTACCGACCGATGTTGAGGTGATTCGCGTTTATAACAAAATTGATTTATTGCCACGTTCTCCGGCTTTTGAAACAACTGAAAAAGGCATGTCGATTTTTATATCGATTAAAACAGGTTTGGGTTTGGATTTATTAACAGCACATTTAAAAAAGTTTGTTGGGTTTAATGCCAGTGCCGAAAACGTTTTTATTGCTCGTCGTCGTCATTTAGAAGCTTTGAAAGCGGGTCATGAATTTGTCGAACAAGCGTTGTCGCAATTGCAAAATGCGTTAGCAGGTGAATTAGTTGCTGAAGATTTACGTCAAGCGCAACAGCATTTAGCTGAAATTACGGGCGAATTTACCTCGGACGATTTGTTGGGTAAGATTTTTTCGAGCTTTTGTATTGGGAAATAGGGACTGGTTTTTATGTTGCTTCCACCATCAATTCTTCAAGGCGCAGGTTTAGGTTTGCGCCGTTCTTTTTTGAGCGAAATCCTGCAAACACCACAAACTGACGTGGATTTCTACGAAATTGCGCCTGAAAACTGGATTACGATGGGCGGCAAATTGGGCAAACAGTTTCGTGCGATGACCGAAAAAAATCGCTTTGTTTGTCATGGTTTGTCGTTGTCAATTGGCAGCACGGACCTGCTCGATGAAACGTTAGTGCGACAAATCAAAGCATTTATGGCGGCGCACAGTATCGAACATTACAGCGAACATTTAAGTTATTGCAGCCACAACGGGCATTTGTACGATTTAATGCCAATTCCATTTACCGCCGAAGCCGTGAAGCATGTCGCGGCACGCATTAAGCGGGTTCAGGATATTTTAGAGTGTAAAATTGCTATCGAAAATGTGTCGTATTACACGTTTTCTGGGGCAGAAATGAGCGAAATCGATTTCTTTAATGCAGTGGTAAATGAAGCGGATTGCGATATTTTGCTCGACGTAAATAACATTTATGTCAATAGCGTAAATCACGGTTATGATGCGCGGGAATTTTTGAATGCTATGCCTGTTGAACGTATTACTTACGCGCATATTGCGGGGCATTTTAAAGAAACCGACGACTTTTTAGTTGATACGCACGGTGCGCCGATTATTAACCCGGTTTGGGAATTGTTACGGCACGCTTATCAACATTTTGGCGTGTTTCCAACCTTGCTGGAACGGGATTTTAATTTGCCGCCGTTGGCTGAATTAGTTGCCGAAGTTAAGCAAATTAAAGCATTACAAGCGGAGAAAAAGTGAGTTTTAAAAATCATCAAGCCGCGTTTGCTGCTTATATTCGAAATCCTGAAAAAAATCCACTGCCAACGGATGCAAAACCTGAACGCATGGCGATGTACCGCGAGTTATTTTTTAATAATATCGATAGCTTTTTAATTGCGAATTTCCCCGTGTTGCACAGTTTATTCAAGGAACAAGATTGGTTGAATTTGGTACAAGATTTTTTTGAAAATCATGTTTGTCATGCGCCTCATTTCTCAGAAATTCCTGAAGAGTTTTTAGCGTATTTGCAAAATGAACGAAAAAATCCGACCGATTTACTGTTTTTAGTTGAACTCGCGCATTACGAATGGGTTGAAATGGCGTTGTCGATTAGTAAATCTGAATCGTCGCAAATACCGTTAGAAAATTTAGAAACGAGAGCGTTGAAACTGTCACCGTTAGCGTGTGTGTTGGCGTATCAATTTCCAGTTCAGAAAATTTCACCCGAATTTATTCCGCTAACAAGTGAGCAACCGACATTTTTGGTGATTTATCGAAATGCTGAGGATTGTGTGCAATTTTTAGAAATCACGCCGTTAACGTTTCAATTATTGCAGCTGCTTGAAACGCAATCTGAGCAGATTGCCGAAATATATTTAACGCAATTGGCGGATTTTGCGCCGATGATTTCGTTAGTGATTTTGAAAGAAAAAGGTTTGGAAATTTTGGGGGATTTTGTGAGGCGTGGTGTGATTGTCGCAGCTTGAAATCTAAGCGCAAAAGGATTTACGCCTAGATTTAATCGACTTTATTCTTGTGTGGCAGACGCTTTAAAACTGTTTTTGATGCTACTGAACATTTCTTTTAAACCGCTGAATAAATTTGTGATGTTCAAAGGTTCTTTCAACATGAAACGATTGCGAATGACGGCAACCGCTAAGAAGCCCGCAATTTGTGGCATCAATTCAAAAAATAGCGACTCTAAAACACCGCCAAAACCTTGGAAGTCACCTTCATTTTTACGATCTGCGCCATTTTCGCCCTCATAAACCGCACCACCTTCGCTACTTCTAAGTGATTCGAGTAGTGTAATATCGAACTCCACCAATAAAAATTGAACCACAAAAAATAGGACAGCACTTCCTGCCACCCAATAAAGCATATTATTTACTTTTGCCCGTGTTGCCGACTGATAAATCCAGATGGCAACAAAAATCATGAAAATTCCACCAATCATCGTCTTATACCCTTTCGAATTATTATTTTTTTGTTAAGAAAAGAAATAGATTTGTACATCTTACAATCATGTCAGAACCTGTTTTTTGAACAACTGAACAAGATTCATATTTTTCACGTCCAGGTGAAACCTGCTTTTTAATCAATCCATCTTCAACGGAGTATTTAACCATCACGGTCATTTCTTTGGTGCGACCTAATGAATCAGTTGCCACTGAGACCAATGTACCGTCATTTTTAAATTCCCACGAACTCACAACAGATTTTTTTTCACCGTCGAGTTTGATCGATTCGGCCGTCAATGCCCATTTACCGAGCAGTTCGCTGTTATCTTTCAATTCCACGTCTGCGTGTGCAAGTGCCGCAAAAAATACAGCAACTAACGGCACGAATTTAACACAATTTGTCATTCTCATTTTTACTACCCTTGTTTGATGTTTAAAATGCAAATGGAGCGTTTCGAATTATATCATCATTAAATATGCCGCTTTAATTTTTAGCGCGTTGAACACGAGTTAAGATGCGCGACAAGCCTTGACTTTCACGCATTCTAAAGTATTATGACCTTTCCGTTTATGCTAGTTTCTAGCATATTTTTAAAACTAAAAATTATAGGAGAATGCAATGGGCGCAATTTTAGACGTTACTGAAATGTTGAAAACACCAACGGGTATGGCTGTTGGTTTGGCAGTTGCAGCAGCAGGTTACTTTTTCGTGAAATGGGTTTTTGCAGCACACCCAGAAGACGAAAAATAAGCGACAGATTCATATCGCTGGCAAAAGGTCGCAACGAGGAATCGTTGCGACCTTTTTTGTTTGTAAAATTATCATTGTTTTAATGTGTTCAAGGCAGCCATGTATTCACGTCTTTCAACCAAAATCACAGAGCTTCTCCATAAACAAGTTCCCGCGACAGGATTAGGATTATTTCGTATCGGTTACGGGTTAATTGCACTGCAAGAAATTCTCTTCCTGCTGTATTTTAATCACCTAATTTTCGATCCGATTCCCTATTTTGACGTTGAGTTTCCGATGATTCCTGCGTTTCTGGGACTTTGGGCAATCGTCGCGACGTGCGTCACGCTCGGTTATCGCTATCAAAAGGCGATGTTGTTGAATTACGCGCTGTGGATTTTGTTTGTGAATTTCACGCCCATGCAACGCGATTTCGACGGTGGTTTTGATACGTTCATGATTGGCGCGGGATTTTTTCTGTTATTCATGCCTGCCGACAAAGCTTTTTCACTGGATAATTTGCGTTACAAACTCAGTACACCTTTTACTCATTACAGCCAAACTGCAAAACCAACGGTGACGGTGCTGGCGTATTTGTTACCTGTCGCGATTTGTTTGGGCTTTTTGTATTTCGATTCAGCGGTTCACAAAATGTTTGCTGAACATTGGCGAAATGGATTAGGAACATGGCTTCCAGCGACACAACCTTATTATGTTTCAGCGTTAGATATGTCGATTTTGTTGAATCAAAAATGGTTTGAAAATGCGTTTAGTTACACCGTTTTGGCGTTTCAATTCACATTTATTTTCTTCTTTTGGCAACGTCACGCACGCATTGTTTATTTACTGATTGGAATATCATTACATCTAGGCATTACGCTATCGTTCAACATTTATCCCTTTGGTTTAGGTATGTTGAGCTTTTATTTGCTAATGGTTCCATTTGCATGGTGGCGATCAATCGGCAAGTTTTTTGTGGCGGAACAACCAACACTGACAGTTTTTTATGATAAACAATGTTCGCTTTGTAATCGTACCGTTTTGATGTTGAATCATTTTGATATTTTCAAACGAATTGATTTTAAAAATGTGCAAGACCATGCCGCAAATTATCCAGCCCTTGCTAGGATTGCACCTGAGATTCTGTTAAAAGATTTGTATGCTGTGAATTTACAAGGTCAAGTGTATGCAGGCGTGCAGACTTATGCACAGATTTTTCAACAGATGGGGTATTTGAAATTAGTTGGTGTTTTTTTATCATTGCCAATTATTCATACATTGGCAGAAAAAAAGTATCGTGCGATTGCTGACACTCGTATTCGCTGTGACGATAGTTGTTTTGTTGCTACGCCGTTGAAAAATAACACTTGGTACACGAGTTTATTCGAGCAAGCCTTTGCGCGTAAACCGAAAACTTTCACACGAAAATTTCTCAAAATCTTGTCGCTGTTTTTGATTTTGCAGCTCAATAGCACAATTCATTTTGGATTGATTTACCGTTTTAATTTGCACAATCCGTTACTGTCGCCATTGACACAAATCAGTAATACATTGGTTTTGTGGTCAACGACGTTTGTGGGGATTGTACCGCATGCCTTGTATTTGCATGATCATTTTGCCAGTTACGATCACATTTTGGCGATTACTTATGCTGACGAAAATGGACAGGAACAATGGTTGCCGTTTGTTAACGAACAAGGACGAATGCTTGCACCGAATTGGGGGCGCGTGCATTCGATGTGGGCAAACATTGCGGTTACGCCGAATATTGATAATTGGCGTTTGAAAAAATTCATTATGAAAGTGACGGCGTTTTATGGGCGAAATTTAGACTTGGATTTAAACCAAACGACCTTTCATATTCAAATGAAAAAAATTAACGCACCGAATGTTTGGGAGCGGGATTTATTACATAAAAACTTGGCGGGAACATGGACAATCATTGGTTCGGCGAAGTGGCAAAATAAGACGGTTCAAATTGAGTTACCCGATGATATTAACGCGCTATGATTTTGAGTAAATTGTTTGACTGTTTTGTTATTGCATTGGCAAAATAGTCATGGTATAAATTGCGCCGTGCTTAGAAATTGGCGCAACAATAATTAAAAATAACTTGGAGGATTTTCACATGAAAAAAGTAATTTCTGTATTAGCTTTAGCGTTAATGATTGTTGGTTTAACTGGTTGTATTGACGATCAAGATGGTACAAAACAAAAAGTATCTAGTTCAATTTCTTTATAAGATTGAACATAAATAGCTGAACTTTTAGCTGTTAGAGATTTTAGAAAACCCAGCATTCGTGCTGGGTTTTTTGCTTTCAGGTTTTGCAATTAACTGAAAAATATATATAATTGCCGCTCTTTTACCGAGCATCCCGCTCCTCCTTGCTTTACCATTTTTTATAATAGTGATGGAAGGCTTCACCAAAAGGAAACAATATGCGACATTACGAAATTGTCTTTTTAGTCCACCCTGACCAAAGTAGTCAGGTGCCTGCCATGATTGAACGTTACAAAGCGATCGTCGAAGCAACTTCTGGAAAAATTCACCGTTTAGAAGATTGGGGTCGTCGCCAAATGGCGTATCCAATCAAAAAAGTTCACAAAGCGCATTATATTTTAATGAATGTTGAGTGTGATCAAGTTGCTTTAACCGAACTTGAAAGTGGATTCCGTTTTAATGATGCGATTTTGCGTAACTTAATTTTGTTACAAGAAGAAGCTATTACTGAACCGTCTATTATTGCGACTTCAACTGCAGAAGAAAATAAAGCGGCTGAGATTCGTGCTAAAGAAGCGGCTATCCGTGAAGAAGCAGCGGCACGCGAAGATGCTGCGGCACGCGAAGCAGCGGCTTTAGCTCCTGCCAGCGACATCGACTTAGATGCTGATGAAGACTTTGATGCTGATGATTCAGCAGAATAATCCCTTTTACCATTGATTACGGAATTAACATGGCACGCAACATTAGACGTAAAAAATTCTGCAGTTTTAGTAGCGCAGAAAATAGCATTCAAATTGATTATAAAGATTTGGGTTTGTTAGGCGATTACGTTACCGAAACGGGTAAAATCGTTCCAAGTCGTATTACTGGTACACCTGCGAAATATCAAAGACAAATTTGCACAGCGATTAAGCGTGCGCGTTATATCGCATTATTGCCTTACTGCGACGCACACAAATAAATCGAAACTGATGGGATTCTTAGCAACTTACATCATGCGTGGACGGTGGCAAGCGATTATTGCTACCATCAGCTTGGCATTTTTGTCATTGTTTATGCCTCCCATTAGCATAGTTAGCTCTGCCGCAGTTGGGTTAGTTACCTTGCGGCTCGGCGCTTACGAAGGATTAACGGTTTTTAGTATTGCATTAGTCACGCTTGGCACGCTGGGTATGTTGGTAGGGAATGTAGAATTTGCGTTGCTTTACGGCGTGGTTTTATGGCTACCAATTTGGGTTCTTGCGATTTTATTGCGAGCAGGTCGGCGATTAGCGTTAGCGATTGAAAATGCGGTGTTATTGGGCGGTATCGGCATTATTGGCTTTTATTTATACAAGCCCGATGCCGTTGAAATGTGGAAAAGTTTGCTGATGCAGATGACTCCGCCGAATACGTCGCTCGATATGCAACCACAATTTGAAAGCATCGCTCATTACATGACAGGTATTATCGCGGCGGGTACTGTTTTTGGCTGGATATTCGCGCTGTTTATGGCGCGTTGGTGGCAAGCGCAGTTATATAATCCCGACGGATTTAGAACCGAATACTTGGCTTTATCCACGTCATCAGGTTTAGCGATGGGCAGTCTCGGTTTAGTTAGCATTGCAATGTTGAGTTCTGGTGGTATTGCGGAATTGGCGTGGAATCTAAGTATTCTCGCTTTTGTGCTTTATACCTTTGTTGGAACTGCCGTTCTGCACAGTTTGCTCGCACCATTGAAACAAGGTCGCTATCTGGTTATTGGCTTTTATATGACAGTATTTTTAATTCCGCATTTACTTGTTCCTGTCGCGACGATTGGTGTGGCGGATGCGTGGTTGAATCTGCGTCAAAGGTTCAAAACGAAATAAACCGAAGACCGTTAATCAAATCACAAAATGCGCTGAAATCGGCGCGAAACTTTATACGAACATTATAGTTCACTGCCGAATAGGCAGCTTAGAAAACGAGGATGGTAACGATGGAAATAATTCTTCTTGAGAAAATTGCAAATTTAGGCAGTTTGGGCGACAAAGTCAGCGTTAAAAATGGCTATGCTAGAAACTTTTTGATTCCACAACATAAAGCAGTTGTTGCGACAGTGAAAAAAATTGCTGAATTTGAAGTACGTCGCGCTGAATTAGAAAAATTAGCGGCAGAAAAATTAGCAGTCGCTCAAGCACGCTCTGAAGCATTGGGCAAATTGCACATAGCAATTGCACACAAAGCGGGCGACGAAGGTCGTTTGTTTGGTTCAATCGGCACACACGCTATTGCAGATGCGATTACAGCGGCTGGTGTTCAAGTTGATAAAAGTGAAATTCGTTTACCACACGGCACAATTCGTCATTTAGGTGATTTCGAAGTTCATGTCCATTTGCACGCAGATGTTAATGCAATTTGTGCAGTCAAAATTACTGCTGAGGCTTAATTTCAGCTCGAAAGGCGCGAAGTTTAACTTTGCGCCCAACGCGCTCTCACACTATGCGACGACTTTATTCGTTACTCTTTTATTGTTCAATTCCCCTCGTAATTTCGCGTCTTTGGTGGCGCAGTCTTAAAAATCTCGCTTATCGTCAACGTATTTTTGAGCGTTTTGGTTTTTACACACAGACTTATGCACAGAATGTGATTTGGTTTCATGCTGTTTCCGTTGGTGAAAGTGAAGCTCTTTTCCCGTTGATTCGATTGATTCAAACGCGTCAGCCGCAACTTTTTATTTTAATTACCACGACAACACCGACAGGTTCTGCGCGAATTAAAACCGTTTTGGGCGATAGTGTTCAACACGTTTATTTACCTTACGATTTGCCTGATGTCGTCGCGCGATTTTTAAACACATTTAAACCACAAATGGCGGTAATTGTTGAAACTGAAATTTGGGCGAACCTTTATCACGCTTGCGCCGCAAAACAGATTCCGTTGTATTTAATTAACGCCCGTTTATCCCCAAAATCGGTGCGTGGTTATCAAAAAATTCCGTCACTTGTCATTCCCGCGTTAAATGCCGTCACTATCTGTGCCACTCAAACTGAAAATGACAAAACCCGTTTTGTTACCATTGGAGCAAATCCTGAAAGCGTAGAGAATCTAGGCAATATCAAATTCGACATAACAATTACAAATGAAATTTTGTCGCAAGGTCATACGTTAAAAAATCAACTTTTCGCCCAGCGTTTCGTTTTTTTAGTAGCAAGTACACACGATGGTGAAGAAATTTTATTATTCGAAGCATACAAAAATTTAAAAAAACAAATTCCCGAATTACTTATAGTGATTGCACCACGTCATCCCGAACGATTTGTTGTAGTCGAATATTTAGCGAAAACTGCTGGCTTAAACGTCATTACACGAACATCACAAAAACTTTGTAACACTGAAACAGACGTATTTTTGATTGATACACTTGGCGAATTAAAATTGTTCTACGTCACTGCGGATATAGCATTTGTTGGTGGGAGTTTCGTGCCAGTCGGCGGACACAATGTATTAGAACCAGCGGCAATCGGCGTGTCTGTTTTATTTGGTTTGGAAATGAAAAATTTCGCGTTTATTGCCGAAAAAATGTTAGCCGCACAAGCTGCGATTCAATGCGAAAATATCGCCGAATTAGAAACAAAAATTATCGAACTTTATAATCAACCCGAATTACGAAAGAATTTAATTTCAAATGCCAAAAACTTTGTTGCCCAAAATCAAGGCGCGACTGAACGAATTTATAAACTTTTAAACCTTGAATCTCTCACTTAAAAAACTATGACTCAAAAACTCTACATTCAAACCAACGGTTGCCAAATGAACGAATACGATTCGGACAAAATGCGCGACGTTTTGCAAGCCTCGCACGGGTTTGAATTGACCGATGATCCCAAATTAGCGGATGTTTTACTGCTCAATACTTGTTCAATTCGTGAAAAAGCGGAAGAAAAAGTTTTTTCAGCGTTAGGTAGATGGCGAAAAATTAAAGACAAACGCCCTGACGTGATTATCGGTGTTGGCGGTTGCGTTGCCAGCCAAGAAGGCGCGGCGATTCAAAAACGTGCGCCGTTTGTCGATATGGTTTTTGGCCCGCAAACCTTGCACCGTTTGCCGCAATTACTCAACGAAGTCCGCTCACAACATAAACCTGTTGTGGATATTTCGTTCCCTGAAATTGAAAAATTCGATAATTTGCCCGAAGCCAAAGCCGATGGTGTAAAAGCATTTGTGTCAGTCATGGAAGGTTGCAGCAAATACTGCACTTATTGCGTCGTGCCGTACACGCGCGGCGAAGAAATTAGTCGTCCGCTCGAAGACGTGCTGGCTGAAATTCGCGTGTTAGCAAAACAAGGTGTGCGCGAAATCAATTTACTTGGGCAAAACGTGAACGCTTATCGTGGTGAAATGGCAGACGGCGAAATCGCTGATTTTTCATTATTACTTCACGCCGTTGCAGCACTTGAAGGTATCGACCGGTTGCGTTTTACCACCTCGCATCCGATGGAATTCACTGACGAATTGATTGAAGCCTTCGCCGAAATTCCACAACTCGTGAATCATCTCCATTTGCCTGTCCAAAGCGGCAGCAATGCTATTTTAAAAAGCATGAAACGCGGTCACGTTATCGCCGATTACAAAGAAATCATCCGTAAATTGCGTGTGGTGCGTCCTGATATTTGTTTGTCGTCTGATTTTATTATTGGTTTTCCTGGTGAAACGGAAATCGAATTTGAAGAAACGATGAACTTCATCGATGAAATGGGTTTTGATTTGTCGTTTAGTTTCATTTACAGCGCGAGACCTGGAACGCCGGCGGCTGAATTTGAAGACAATGTGCCGATGGACGTGAAAAAAGCACGTTTGGAACGTTTCCAAAACCGCATCACCGAAATGACGATGGCAATTTCAAAAAGCATGATTGGTACGACGCAAACGATTTTGGTCGAAGGACAATCCAAAAAAAATCCGTTACAAATGCAAGGGCGCACTGAAAATAATCGCGTCGTGAATTTTATCGGGCATCCACGTTTAGCAGGGCAGTTTGTGGACGTTTTTATTGCCGAAGCGTTAACGAATTCATTGCGTGGTCGCATAGTTGATGTAACGTTGCCGCAATGAACATCATCGAAATTCAACGGATTTACGAAACAGATTCGCAACCCACCGACGCGCAATTAGAATCGTGGGTAAATACGGTTTTGGTAAATTTGGACGAAGATTTTGAAGTTGTGATTCGGATTGTGGATGAAACCGAATCGGCGCAACTTAATGAAAGCTATCGCCACAAAAAAGGTGCGACTAACATTCTCAGTTTTTCCGTTGACCTTCCCGACGAAATTGAGTCGAATTTGCTGGGCGATTTAGTGATTTGTGCGCCGGTTTTGGAACGCGAAGCGACTGAACAAAATAAACCGTTGTACAATCATTGGGCGCATATTGTGATACACGGCACGTTACATTTGCTGGGTTATGATCACATTGACGATGTCGATGCTGAAGAAATGGAAGCCAAAGAAATTATTTTATTAAAAACGTTATCAATTCCTAATCCTTATGAAGACGGTACTGATTTATGAGTGACGATTATCCCCCCTCGATTCCGCAAAAAACGTGGCTCGACAAACTTAGCCAATTGTTGACTGGCGAACCGCAAGACGTTGACGATTTACTCGAATTATTGCGCGAAGCTAAAGCGCGTAGTTTGCTCGATACGGATGCGTTATCAATGATTGAAGGCGTATTGCAAGTATCGCAAATGCGTGTGCGTGACATCATGATTCCACGCATTCAAATGACTGTATTACCTAAAGATGCCACGCTTGAAAGTATTTTGCCTATTGTCACGGAATCGGGACATTCGCGTTATCCGGTAATTGATGGTGATAAAAGCAAAGTCATTGGCGTGTTATTGACCAAAGATTTGTTGGCACGGGTGTTTGAAAATAAAAATCTTACCGTGGAAGATATTATGCGTTCAGTCAGCATTGTGCCGGAAAGTAAACGATTGAATGTGTTGCTCAAAGAATCGCGTACTAACGGAAATCACATGACGGTCGTGGTTGATGAATACGGACAAGCGGCGGGATTGGTGACGATTGAAGATGTACTCGAACAAATCGTCGGCGATATTGAAGATGAACACGATGATCACGATGACAAAAATTATGTATTTCAACGTAGCGAAAGCGAATATATGTTGAAAGCATTGATGCCAATGGACGATTTCGACGAGTATTTTGAAACGCAATTGGCAACGGACGAATACGATACGATTGGCGGATTTATTGTAAGTCAGTTGGAACGCATGCCGCATAAAGGCGAAAGTTTGGTGGTGGATAATTTGAAATTTGAAGTCATCAAAGTGGACAATCGGCGTGTGTATTTGATTAAACTTAAAAAATTAAAGTAGCCATTTATGAATCTGTCGAATCAATTTATCAATCGAGCATTCAAACGGTTTTTGCCCAACCCACAAGCCGTTTCGTTAGCGATTATTTTATTGGTCAGTTTTGTACTGATTTATTCGCTAGCGGATTTATTGATGCCGGTGTTTGTGTCGATAGGCATAGCTTATTTGTTGGAAGGCATTGTGCGTAAAGCTGAACGTCACAATATGCCGCGATTACCCGCTGTAACGTTAGTTTTTACGTTGTTTGTCACCAGTCTTGTTTTTTTGCTATTTATTTTGATTCCGATTATTTCGCAACAAGCGGTTGAACTCGTACAGCAAGTTCCCGACATTATCAGTCACGCGCAAACCGGCATTATGCGTTTGCCAAAGCTGTATCCGAAATTGATTTCAGAAAGCAAAATTCAAGAAATTCTACTCGTCGGGCAAAAAGAATTACTCAGTTATAGTCAAAGTTTATTATCAGTTTCAGCCGCTTCGGTGATGGGATTGATTAGCGCGATGATTTACTTGTTTCTGGTACCGATGATGGTGTTTTTTCTGTTGAAAGATAAAGTCGTATTGGTGGCGTGGTTTACGCAATTTTTGCCTAAAGAACGTCATTTAAGCATTGATGTTTGGCGAGAAGTTGATACACAAATCGGAAATTATGTGCGTGGAAAATTTGCTGAAGTATTGATTTTGTGTGCGGTGAGTTATGTGACGTATGCGGTGATGGGCTTGAATTACGCGCTATTGTTGGCGGTGTTAATGGGGTTGCAAGTAATTTTGCCGTACATTGGCGCAACGTTGGTGACATTTCCCGTGTTAGGTGTGGCGTATTTTCAATCGGGTTTAACAAATGATGATTTTATGGCAATTGTGATTGCTTACGCGATTATTCAAGCGGTGGATGGCGTGTTACTTGTCCCTTTATTATTTTCAGAAGCGGTGAATTTACACGCGATTGCGATAATTGTAGCTATTCTATTTTTTGGCGGCTTGTGGGGATTTTGGGGCGTATTTTTGGCGATTCCATTAGCAACTGTGGTTAAAGCAGTTTTGACGGCGTGGCCACGTTTGGGTGAAACGAATGTGGCTTAATAATGAAAAGACGTATTTACGGACAGTGAAGAAATTCTATCAATGTTTTCGTAGACGGCGAGTTTTACACTTACTGTCTACGAAAATGACGATTTTTAAGCGGGATTATTAAGTAATTACCGTCGGTGCCGTCCAACCAGTCAGTTGTTTAACTTTGCAAAACTGTTCCGCCAGTTCAATCAATTCGGCTAATGCAACTTGAGGATCTTGATTGTGTTTTGTGGCATCGGGTTCAAAACGTTCAATGTAAATGCGTAACGTCGCGCCAACGGTTCCTGTACCAGACAAACGAAATACAATTCGCGAGCCATTTTCAAAACCAATTCTAAATCCCTGATTCGCGCTGGTGCTGCCATCTATCGGATCGTGATAACAAAATTCATCCGCGTATTTCACCACATAATCGCCAAATGTTTGTCCGGCTAAAGTCGTAATTTGTTCGCGCAAACTCGTCATAATTCCGTTGGCAATTTTAGAATCTACCGCTTCATAATCGTGACGACTGTAAATATCGCGCCCAAATTTTTGCCAATGTTCATGCACAATTTCAGCGACTGATTGACCACGACGTGCAATCAAATTCAACCAAAATAACACCGCCCAAAGTCCATCTTTTTCACGAACGTGTTGTGAACCTGTGCCAAAACTTTCTTCACCACATAGCGTGATTTTGTCTGCATCAAGCAAATTACCAAAAAATTTCCAACCCGTCGGTGTTTCATAACACGGAATGTTGTAATGCGCGGCAACGCGGTCAACGGCTTGACTGGTCGGCATCGAACGCGCCACGCCTTTCAATCCGGCGGCGTAAGCGGGAATCAACGTCGCATTTGCTGCCAAAATTGCCAAACTGTCGCTCGGTGTGACAAAAATACCTTTGCCCATAATCATATTTCTGTCGCCGTCACCGTCAGAAGCTGCACCAAATGTCGGAGCGTTTTCGCTAAACATCAAATCCGCCAATTCGTGAGCATGAATTAAATTTGGATCCGGATGATGACCACCGAAATCTTCAAGTGGCGTACCATTTTGCACCGAATCCGCTGGCGCACCCAGTAAATCAACCAAAATGCGTTTGGCGTAACTTCCCGTGACGGCACTCATTGCATCGAATGACAAGGTAATAAAACCGTTTTGAATACTTTGTTTGAGCAAATCGAAATCAAAAATGGTTTGCATCAATTCTGCGTAATCATTGACTGAATCGATGATAGTGATTTTCAAACCGTCAATTTCTTGCGAGCTGACAACGTCTAAATTTACATCGGGTAGCTCGGCGATTTTGTAACTTTCCAACACTTTACTGCGTTCAAAAAAGGCTAACGTATTTTTTTCAGGGGCTGGCCCGCCGTTGCTGACGTTGTATTTGATGCCGAAGTCTTCGTTTTCGCCCGCAGGATTGTGGCTTGCCGATAAAATCAGCCCACCGAATGCGCCATATTTACGAATAATGTGCGAGGCAGCAGGCGTTGAAAGAATGCCGTTTTGCCCGATAATCAATTCGCCAAACCCATTTGCAGCCGCGATTTTGATAATAATTTGAATCGCTTCGCGGTTGAAATAACGCCCGTCACCGCCAATAACCAGCGATTTACCTTGAAAGTCGGGCAACACATCGAAAATAGATTGCACAAAATTTTCTAAATATCCGGGCTGTTTAAAGACTTTTACTTTTTTGCGTAGACCGGAAGTGCCAGGATTTTGATCATGATAAGTTTGAGTAAGTATCGTTTTTATGTGCATAATAATCCTCGTAAATAATTAAAATGTTGGGTGTTTAATTACACCAAAATCTGTCTTTAGTGTAGGGAAAATATGTTACGCGCTTATTTAGTGTTATGTCTTAGTTTATTCGCTGCTCCGATTATGGCAGCGACGGAAATTCATCCGAATCAAGTTTGGTTATTAGTTGACACGAAAGCCAAAAAAATTGAAGTTAAAAAAGGTGAACAAACGGTTGAAACGCTTGAACACGTTGCGATTGGACGGGGTGGCGCGGGTTTTAAAAGCCATCGTGGGGACAATATCACGCCGCACGGGGAGTATCATATCGGTTGGATTGGCGATAAAAGTATGTTCAAACGCTTTTTTGGTTTGACCTATCCATCGGTTGAAGATGCCGAACAAGCCTTTGATAAAGGGGTGATTAACGAAGGTCAATATAAACGGATTGTTCGCGCTCAAGAATTGGGTCAAATTCCACCACAAGACACGCCGTTGGGTGGTCAAATTGGCATTCACGGCTTAGGTAGCGCGGATGCGAGGGTGCATGAAGTATTTGATTGGACGCATGGTTGTATTGCGTTGACGAACTCGCAAATCGACCATTTAAGCCAATTGGTGGATACCGGCACGCTCGTTAAAATAAAATAAAACTGGAAAATGTGGCGGTGGGTAGTTAAAATTACGCCTAGCTATATGTTGTTGCTGTAGTAAAACTTCTCGTTAAGTTCTCATTTTAAAAGGAAAATCCCATGAAAAAATTCGTTAAATTAGCAATGGTTGCTTTAGTTGCAAGCGTAGTTGTAGGTTGTGCAAGCACCGATGACATCACACATTTGCAATCACAAATTGATGGTTTGAAAACTTCTGTTGCTCAAGCATCTGCTGACGCTAACAGCGCACAATCAGCTGCTGCTGATGCTGCTTCACGCGCTGCTGCTGCTGAATCAGCTGCAAACCGTGCTGCACAATATGCACAAGACACAAACAGCAAATTGGACAGCATGTTCAAAAAATCAATGATGAAATAATTTCATTCATTGAATGCTGATAAAAACCCTGTGAGTTTGCTCACGGGGTTTTTTTTTGACTATTGTTTTTAACTACACTTTTTATGATTCGCTTAATTCGAGGTTTTTCTCATGCACTGCCTTTTCCGAATGGCTGTGTTTTAACGATTGGTAATTTCGACGGTGTACATTTAGGACATCGTGCGGTGATTGACACGTTGGCGGCGCGTGGTCGTGAGCGCAATTTACCGACGGTCGTTATGCTGTTTGAACCGCAGCCGTTGGAATACTTTTTAGCCGACAACGCGCCGTCACGGCTTATGCGTTTGCGCGAAAAAATACTGGCGTTGAACAAATTACCTATCGATAACGTCGTCATTGTCCGTTTCAATCGCGCATTGGCAAATCTTGAACCCGAGCAATTTATTCAGCAAATTCTAATCTCGAAATTGAACGTCAAACATTTAGTCATCGGCGACGATTTTCATTTTGGCAAAGCACGGCGCGGTAATTTTAATTTGCTCAAAGAACAAAGCGAATTGCTGGGTTTTACCGTTGAAAAATCGACGGCGTATCGATTGGCGGATTTTCGTGTCAGCAGTACGTTGATTCGTGATGCGTTAAATGCCGATGATTTAGTGCAAGCGAGGCGACTTTTGGGGCAAGATTATTCAATTTGTGGGCGA
The DNA here is from genome assembly GCA_903848935.1 of uncultured Pseudomonadota bacterium. Taxonomy (GTDB): domain Bacteria; phylum Pseudomonadota; class Gammaproteobacteria; order Methylococcales; family Methylomonadaceae; genus UBA10906. The sequence continues at coordinate 21,474 of CAINHO010000011.1, forward strand.
GTCGCTCAAGGCGATAAACTTGGGCGAACGCTCGGTTTTCCGACGGCAAACATTAAAATGTTACGACGCAACGCTCCGATTCATGGCGTGTTTGCGGTGACGATGACGGGTATTGATAACCGCGAATTTCAAGGTGTGGCGAATGTCGGCACGCGTCCCACTATCGACGGGAATCACAAAGTTATTTTAGAAACACACCTCTTTAATTTCGATCAAGATATTTATGGGCGTTACGTTAGCGTGCATTTTAAACAGAAATTGCGGCATGAAATGCGCTTTGAGTCGCTTGAACAATTGCAATCACAAATTCGTCACGATGTTGCTGCGGCAAAAGACTTTTTTAATAAGGGAACGTGCTAAAATTTGAACTCCTAAATCTATCTAAAGGGCAATAAATGAAAGCGCAAATTGGTTTAATTGGTTTAGCGGTAATGGGGCAAAATTTAGTTCTCAACATGAACGACCACGGCTTCAAAGTCGCCGTTTTTAATCGCACGACGAGCGTGGTAGATAAATTTTTAAACGATGCAGCAAAAGGTACAAATGTTGTCGGTACACATTCGTTGGAAGAATTTGTTGAAAGTTTGCAAACGCCGCGCATCGTGATGTTGATGGTCAAAGCAGGCGAAGTCGTTGATCAATATATCGACAAACTGATTCCGTTATTATCAAAAGGCGACATCATTGTTGATGGTGGCAATTCACTTTACACGGATACCAATCGCCGCACAGCATCATTAAGTGAAATCGGTTTGAACTTTATCGGCACAGGCGTTTCAGGTGGTGAAGAAGGCGCGAGAAATGACCCTTCGATTATGCCTGGTGGAAATCCTGCCGCATGGGAAACCGTGAAACCCATTTTTCAAGCAATTAGCGCACAAGTTGACGGCGAACCTTGTTGTAATTGGGTGGGCGACAAAGGTGCAGGACATTACGTCAAAATGGTTCACAACGGCATCGAATACGGCGATATGCAGTTGATTTGTGAAGCCTACCAGTTATTGTCAGAAGGTTTAGGTTTAAATGCGGACGAATTACACGCCGTTTTCACAGAATGGAATCAAGGTGAATTGGGTTCATATTTAATTGAAATTACCAAAGAAATTTTCGCCCATAAAGATAGTGATGGTTTGCCATTAGTTGAGAAAATTTTAGACACGGCTGGACAAAAAGGCACGGGTAAATGGACGGCGATTAACTCGCTAGATTTAGGCGTGCCGTTAACGTTGATTGGAGAAGCGGTTTTCGCACGTTGTTTGTCGGCACAAAAAGAGGAACGTGTTCGAGCGGCGGAACGTTTGCCAAAAGAACACGCCGTTTTTTCAGGTGATAAAGCGGCAATGATTAACGCGATTGGCGATGCGTTGTATGCGGCAAAATTGATTTCTTACGCGCAAGGTTTCCGTTTAATGCGTGAAGCGTCGAAAGAATATAACTTCGAATTGAATTATGGTGACATTGCGTTGATGTGGCGCGGTGGCTGTATTATTCGTAGCCAATTCTTGAATAACATCAAACAGGCTTATAACAAAACGCCGGATTTAGAAAATTTGTTGCTCGATGATTTCTTTGTCAATGCTATGAAAAAAGCCAATGCGGGCTGGCGCAAAGCGGTTGTTTTAGGCATTGAATTAGAAATCGCCACGCCTACTTTTTCATCAGCATTAGCGTATTTTGATGGCTACCGTTCAGCGAAATTACCTGCAAATTTGTTACAAGCGCAACGCGATTATTTTGGCGCACATACTTATGAACGTATCGATGCAGAACGTGGAAAATTTTTCCACACCGATTGGACAGGGCAGGGCGGCAACGTTTCTGCGACCACTTACACTGTTTAAAATTTAGAAATTTATTCCTCTTGAGAAAAAGTACATGAAAGCACAAATTGGCATGGTAGGTTTAGCGGTAATGGGCAAAAACTTGGCTCTCAACATTCGAGATCACGGTTTTAAAGTTGCGGTTTATGAATATGCAGAAGGCGTTGCAGATGCGTTTGTCGCAGTAGAAGCAGAAAACACGGCGGCAATCGAAAGTGCGGAAATGATCAGCACCAATTCATTGCAAGAATTAGTTGATAGCCTTCAAACACCGCGCGTAGTTTTTATGATGGTTAGAGCTGGCGATGTAGTTGATTTTTATATCGACAGATTAGTTCCCTTACTTTCAGAAGGTGACATCATTGTTGATGGTGGAAATTCACTTTACACCGACACTAATCGTCGCGTTGCTGCACTCAGCGAAAAAGGGCTGAACTTTATTGGCATGGGCGTTTCAGGTGGCGAAGAAGGCGCACATTATGGCGCGTCAATGATGCCAGGTGGAAATCGTGCGGCGTGGGCGACCGTGAAACCGATTTTTCAAGCCATTAGCGCACACGTTGATGGTGAGCCTTGTTGTCATTGGGTAGGTGATAACGGCGCAGGACATTACGTCAAAATGGTGCATAACGGTATCGAATATGGTGATATGCAGTTAATTTGTGAAGCCTACCAATTATTGTCGGAAGGTTTGGGTTTAAGTGTTGACGAAATTCACGACATTTTCCAAGAGTGGAATAAAGGCGAATTAAGTTCATATTTAATGGAAATCACTGTTGATATTTTGGCTTATAAAGATGATGACGGGTTGCCTTTGCTGGGTAAAATTTTGGACACCGCTGGACAAAAAGGCACCGGCAAATGGACAGGTATCGACGCATTAGAATTAGGCATTCCGTTAACCTTAATTGGCGAAGCGGTATTTGCGCGTTGTTTATCGTGGCAAAAATCAGAGCGTGTGCAAGCCGCTAAAATTTTACCGAAAAGACCGGTCGCGCCATTCACCGGCGATAAAGCTGAAATGATTAACGCGATTCACGATGCGTTATATGCGTCAAAAATTATTTCTTACGCACAAGGTTTCCGTTTAATGCGCGAGGCATCAAGAGAATATAAATTTGCGCTCAATTACGGCGATATTGCGTTGATGTGGCGCGGCGGCTGTATTATTCGTAGCAAATTTTTAAAAAATATCAAACAGGCTTACAGCAATAATCACGAATTAAGAAATTTGTTGTTTGACGACTTTTTTGCAGGCGTGATGGAACAATCAGAAGTCGGCTGGCGTAAAGCGGTGATTTTGGGTATTCAACTCGGCATTCCAACACCGACTTTTTCATCGGCGTTGGCGTATTTCGACGGTTATCGCACTGAAAAATTGCCAGCGAATTTATTGCAAGCGCAACGTGATTATTTTGGTTCGCACACTTATGAGCGCATCGACAAACCACGCGGCGAATTTTTCCACACCGATTGGATTGGTGATGGCGGTAACACTTCTGCTACGACTTACAACGTCTAATTTTTGAATTGAATTAAAACGAAAATGCCGCTGCCACGGAATTGTGACAACGGCATTTTTTGATAGTTTTTTACGCCTCGACAACAATCGGATCGCCGACTGTCCACAATCTTTCTAACTGATAATTGTCGCGTGTTTGTTGTGTCATGGCGTGAACAATTACATCGCCTAAGTCCAACAAGACCCAATCCGAAGTCATATCGCCTTCCATGCCGAGCGGTTGTACGCCACTGGCTTTGACTTTTGCTTCGACATAATCGCACAAGGCTTTCAAATGTCGGTTCGATGTGCCTGTGACGACGACCATGTAATCGGTAAAACTGGTTTTGCCACGCACGTCTAAAACTGTCATGTTGAGAGCTTTGCGTTCGTTCAATTCGCCTTCAACTAAGGCTAAAAGTGTTTCTGTTTGCATTGTGTTCCTAAAAATAAAGCTGATGTTGAAAAATATAATCGATGACCGCGTCGGGTAATAAAAAGCGCGGATTTTGCTGTGCCGCAATCATACCGCGAATTGCCGTCGCAGAAATCGCTAATTGCGTGATTTGTTGAAAAAATAATCGTCCGGCAAGTTGTTGTTTTAAGATTTGTTTATCGGCGGTTAAGCGTATTTTGAAAAATTCGCTCAATGGATTTAACGCCGCATTCGGGCGGGTAATTACCACGACGTGTGCCAAATCAAACAATTCTCGCCAATGAAACCACGTCGTAAATTCATTAAACGCATCGCTACCGACAAACAATAACAACGATGTTTCGGGATAATCCAAACGCAATGCCGTCAATGTGTCGAAAGTATAAGAACCGCCCGCACGTTGTAATTCTTGGGCATCAACAATTAAATCGGTTTGATTTTGCGTGGCAAGTTGTAGCATTTCCAAACGTTGTGCGGCGGTTGCCATTGGCGAATCACGGTGCACCGGTTGAGCGCAAGGAATCAAACGAACGTGGTCAAGTTCAAATAATTCCTTTAATTCCAACGCCGAACGTAAATGCCCGTAATGAATTGGATCGAACGTGCCACCGAAGATGCCAATCATAAATATGGTTTATTCAACTTCCGATTACTAGCCAAAATCACTGCAACTCAGGATAAACTTTTTGCGCCCAACTCATCGCGCCATCTCTGGCTTGTTTCAAAGCAGGCACATCTTCAGCAGCATTCATTTTTTTCATGAATTGATGCGTTTTTGCCATATCTTTTGAAAATCGATAAGTATTCGCATAACACGCAACCGCTTTGCGTTCATCACCACTCAACGCAAACACATCGCCCAAATTTGACCACGCCGCCGCTCTGTCTGGGAACATCGTTAAAGCGGCAATCAAGGTTTGCTGAGCAAGTTCTAAATTTTTCTGTTTTAAATACGCAAAGCCCAAATTATTCACAATTTCAATATCGGAAGCATCTAAACGGTTGGCTTCAACAAACTTTGCCACCGCGCCACTGAAATCTTGAGTGTTTAATAACGCCAGAGCTTGATCGTTGATTTTGCGTGCGGCTTTTTTATTGCCTTTTGCAGGCTTGGGCGAGGCTTCAATTTTGAGTTTTGCTTCTTGGATTTCAGATTCATGACCAACGCCGCCACTATCCACCGCGTAATCAATCATCTGCATCACAGACGATTTTGCAGCTGACGTATTTTGAACGACGGCTATTTTTTCATTTTTGACAGCGGGGACTTGTGCGCCTTGTTTTTCTTCGTATTCTTTGCCATTGAAAACGTACAAGCTGTTTTTTGCAGGAATAATTTTGTATTTTTCGTCTGGTTCTGTGCCTTTTTTTGTCAGTAAAAATTCAGGATATTCTTTTTCGCTGTTAACTACGGATAATTTCCCCGTATATTTCCACTCATAAGCATCTTCTTTTGTGGAATCAACCATATATTTGTCAGTTATAAAATATCCAAAAACCTTCCAATTATTTTTGTAGTAAGCTAATAAATACTTCCCTTCAAATCCATACGAGCCTTGACCTCCACCATCCGTGTTTAATGAAAACAATAATTTATGGTCATCTGTATTTTTTATTATTTGAGCAGGTGGATTCACATTAGCATCGCCCCATTCACCCATCACACCTATTTTTTGTTGCTTTGATACAATCTGCCATAAATTGCCAGCCTGTTTATAAGTTACTTGTCCTATATCAACACCACATGCGTGATAGTCACAAATACTGCCATTCTCTGCCATTTGCTTTGTTTTAGTAAATATAACGTGAACATTCTCACTGTTATCTTTGAATGATTGTTCAAACAAAACACCGCTAAGTTTATTTTGTTGTAACTCTTTTATGAACCTTGTACGAAGTACATTCAAATCACTACTGCTAAAAAATTCGTACCTCTCATTTATAAAACGATACGTTTCTTGCGTTTTAGCACCTGCAACATCAAAAGTAACAGTTAAATCGGCAAATTCTTGATTAGTATTCGTGCTTACTGCCATTACATTTTTATCAAAAATCGTTAAATATGGATGTTCTTTTTCAACGTGCCATTTATCGCCTTTTTTCACAAAAACCACAGAACTCAATAAAACGTCAGCAGGATAACTAACCGATGTTGAAGTCAACAAAATGTGTTTCATAACTCCATCTTGATTAAATTCTTTCGATTCCAGTATTTTTACCGTTCCAGTTTTACCCGCAAATTTCTCGTAACTTTCTAAACTGTTAGGTGGATCGATATTTTCCCAAGATGCAGTTTTTGTATTTGCATCGTAATTGCCATATAAAATTTCAAGAGCTTTGCCATCATCAAAAGCCCCCGTAATCATTCGATTTTCTTCTGCTTTATCGCACGCTATTTTTACCAACGCCGTAACGTCCGCATTGTCTTTATCTGCTGGCAAAGCGACCGTTTCAGCCGCAAACTTTTCTTGACTTGTACCGTCTTGGCGATATTTCACACCTTCCAACGTAAAAAAACGGTTATCACAATTCGTTTCGGCATTTTGAATCACATAACTGTCGGTCAAATCCCTGACCATGTTAAAACTTACCCAGCCGCTACGATTTCGTTTAACGGTGTTGGTGTCGAGATAAAATTTAGCCGTTTTTTTATCCGTTCCAACCGCTGTAAATCCTGCGAATTTATCTTCTTGTTTATCGCAAGCCGAGAGCATTAACGCCAACGGCATCGCTACCGCAAAAAATTTGAGTTTCATTTTTCTACCTGTCTGGTGTTTCGTTCGATGGCGAGTAGTACGAGAATTAAGCTAAACAATGCAATCAATGTCACCGCACCAAAAACAAAGGCGGCAAAATACGTTTGTTGTAATTGACGTTCAGCTTTGGCGGCGCGTTCTTCATCCAATTTCTTAAACTTCAATTGCTTGTACTTGTTAATTGCGTCAACAAAAGGCAGTTTTAATTTGTCGGATTCTGTGACGGTTATCGCCATTTCGTCGATAAAATTCTGTTGAGCATCGAGCGGCAAAACATCCAACCAACTGTTGAGAATTTTGATATTTTCAGGTTCGTTAAAATGCTTTTGTAAAACAAACGGTAATTTGACAGACGGCAGAAGATTTAGGTTTGTTGATGATGGCGTGGAATAGGTTGATGTTGTATTTTCAACAACGGGCGGTTTGATTGCGTCGGTCACTTCAATGGCGGTGACTTGGGTATTGATGCCTTTAGAAAAATCGACAAACAACATTCCGACAATACCAACACTGATTAAAATACCGAAAATAATCAGCATGGCAAACACACGGGTTAAACCGAATAAAAACTTTTTTTCAAACTTGTCGATGGCTTGCATATTATTTTGCTACCGTTGCATTAAAGAATTTTGGATTACGATACAAAAAAACATCACGGACGAAAATTTCAAAGCCCGAAGGTGAAAGTGAATCTATTTTTCTGAAATCAGTAATCATGCCCGAATATGTCCATCGCCCAACACGATATATTTCAACGACGTTAAACCTTTTAAACCAACTGGCCCGCGAGCGTGTAATTTGTCGGTGCTAATACCAATTTCTGCGCCTAGCCCATATTCAAACCCATCAGCAAAACGAGTCGAAGCATTCACCATCACAGAACTCGAATCAACTTCACGCAAAAACCGTCGCGCCAAGGTGTAATCTTCAGTCACAATAGATTCGGTATGTTGCGAGCTATATTGATGAATGTGATTCATCGCTTCGTCGATACCGCTGACGATTTTTATCGATAAAATCGGCGCGAGATATTCAGTTTGCCAGTCTTCTTCAGTAGCACGGATGCAATTTGTCAGTAACGAACACGTTTTCGCACAACCGCGTAATTCCACGCCTTTCGAGTGAAATTGTTCCGCCAGTAATGGCAAAATTGCAGGTGCGATACTTTCGGCAATTAACAACGTTTCCATTGCATTGCACACGCCGTAACGATGCGTTTTAGAATTCACCGCGATACGAATCGCTTTGTTGATGTCGGCTTTATCGTCGATATAAACGTGGCAAATGCCGTCCAAATGTTTGATGACAGGAATTGTCGCTTCTTTGCTAATTCGCTCAATCAAACTTTTTCCGCCGCGTGGCACGATGACATCGACAAATTCTTTCATCGTAATCAATTCGCCGACGGCTGCACGGTCGGTGGTTTCAACGATTTGAACGGCGGTTGGTGGTAATTCGGCTTCAATTAAACCTTGTGTAACGCACGCCGCAATCGCACGATTTGAATAAATCGCCTCCGAACCGCCGCGCAAAATACAGGCATTGCCTGATTTCAAACACAACGCCGCCGCATCAATTGTCACATTCGGGCGGGATTCGTAAATAATCCCAATTACGCCCAATGGCACACGCATTTGTCCAACTTGAATGCCGCTCGGACGATAACTTAAATCGGTGATTTCACCAATCGGGTCGGGCAACGACGCAACTTGAATCAACCCATCAATCATTGCTTGAATGCCTTTTAGCGAGAGTGTCAATCTGTCCAACGCTGCATCGTCCAAACCATTTTCTTTACCCGCGACCAAATCTTTTTGGTTTTCGCTAATCAAATCGGCTTTGCTTTCTTGGAGCGCGTTGGCAATCGCAATCAACGCACGATTTTTTAAATTCGTTTCAGTGTGACTTAGGATTCGTGCCGCTGCTTTGGCTTGTTGTCCTAAGGTTTGCATATAAGTTTGAATGTTCATGTTTTCACCTTGTTAAAAAATAATTCCCATCGATTTACAAACCAGCAATAATCCACCTGCTGCCACGCCCGCCAACACATCATCGAGCATAATTCCAAAACCGCCGTGAACGTGTTTATCGACCCATTTAATTGGGAACGGTTTCAAAATATCGAAAAATCGAAACAACACAAAACCCAAAATTACCGCTTGCCAACTGAACGACACAAACCACATCGTAATCAAATAACCGGCGATTTCGTCCCACACAATGCCATTAAAATCATGTTCGCCGAGCAAGTTTGCCGCGTCATCACAAATTTTAATGCCAGCCAACGACACGATAATCGTCAACACGCTATAAAACCAAAACGGAGTTTGCGCGAACAACAAATAAATCGGAATCGCCGCCAATGTGCCGCACGTTCCAGGAGCTTTTTTGACTAAACCCGAACCAAACCCAAACGCTAAACACAAAATCGGATTTGTCAGAATCGTTTGGTGGGTGAGTTTATGGTTGCCATAATGTTCAAGAAAAATGTTCATAACCTTTCGCCGTGAATGTTTCAATGTGACCGGGTTTTTTTAAACGCAAACCCGATTCTTTTTCGATAATGCCAATCGCCGTGCAGTTTTCAGGCACACGATGGACGAATTTGGGCGGCACGGTAAAACACAATTCGTAATCATCGCCAGCAACCAGCGGCATGAATTCGTCGCCCGTGTTTTCAATGTAGCTTTTCACGTCGTCAGAAAGCGGCAGTTTATCGAAATCGACACACGCACCCACGCCGCTTTGTTTCAAAATATGCCCTAAATCACCAACCAAACCGTCCGAAATATCAATGCACGCACTAGCAACACTTCGCAACGCTAAACCCGTTTCAATGCGCGGCATCGGTTCATGAAATCGCGCCACGGCATTTGCTGCGTGACATTCGTAACCTTGTTTGATTTTCAGCCCTAAACCCGCTTCGCCCAACAATCCCGTCATGTAAATTATGTCGCCAACTTGTGCGGTGGAACGTTTTAACGCTTGTCCGTTCGGCACTAAACCCATTGCTTGAACGGTCAAGATCAACGTGCCTTTTGTGGTATCGCCACCAATTAAATCGACGTTGTAACGTCGCGCAAGTTTTAAAAATCCTTCTGAAAATTCACTTAACCAAATCTCATCAATACGCGGCAACGTTAACGCCAACGTGACCGCCAACGGTTTTGCGCCCATCGCAGCTAAATCACTCAAATTCACCGCCAATAATTTATGCCCTAATTGCGCTGGATTCGCGTCGGCGAAAAAATGCACGCCTTCAACCATCGTATCGGTCGTAACCGCTAATTCATAGCCATTCGGAATAGACAACAACGCACAATCGTCGCCAATTCCTAAACGAGTTTCCGAATTTTGTGGCGTAGATTGTTTGAAAAATTTATCGATTAACGAAAATTCAGTCAGCATAAAAGTCGCTCAGTTCAAATTTCACGACAAATCCACATCGCGCAACAACGCTAACATCGCATCTACTGACATTTTGCCGCTTAATTCGCCACCTTCCAGCAAGCTATTCGCCAAATCCCGTTTTTGATGATGCAGCGCGACAATTTTGTCTTCAATCGTATCTTTCGCCACCAAGCGATAAATGGTCACGGGACGTTTTTGTCCCATGCGATGCGCCCGATCAGAAGCCTGATCTTCGACCGCTGGATTCCACCACGGATCCATGTGAATCACATAATCCGCCGCCGTTAAATTCAACCCCGTACCGCCTGCTTTCAAACTGATTAAAAATAAATCGCCTTCGCCCGCTTGAAACGCATTCATGGCTTTTTTGCGTTGCGCGACTGGCGTTGAACCATCCAAATAATGGTAAACAATGCCTTTGCTGTCGAGTAATTCGCGAATCAATTTTAAATGCCCGACGAATTGACTAAACACGAGAGCTTTGTGGCGACTGTCGAGTAACTCATCGACCAATTCTTCAAAGGCTTGCAATTTCGAGCTGCTAATCGTGCTTTCGTCCAACACCAAACGTGGATGACAACAGGCGCGGCGCAATTTCATGATTTCCGCCAACACTTGTAATTGTTGACCCGATTGCGCGGTCGCTTTTTCCATCACTTGCATCGCGCTTCGACGCAACGCTTCATACATAGCGCGTTCGTCAGGGCTTAATTCAATGTGCAAGGTGACTTCCGTTCGTGCGGGTAATTCGGTCAATACGTCATTTTTCAAGCGGCGCAAAATGAACGGACGCAACAATTTTTTCAACCGATATTGCGCGTTATGGTCGTGATTATTTTCAATCGCACTCGCATAACGTTCATTGAATTTTGCCAACGAACCGAGCAAACCTGGATTGATAAAATTAAATAAATTCCACAATTCGCCCAAGTGGTTTTCAATCGGTGTACCGGTCGTGACCATTTTGAAATCTGCTTGTAACGCCATCGCCGCTTTCGAGCGTTTCGTGAGATTATTTTTAATCGCTTGCGCTTCGTCGGCAATTAAAGTGTGCCATTTCACTTGTTGCAAGCGTTCACCTTCGTTTTGCAACAAGCCATAACTACAGACCACCAAATCAAATGCGCCCAGATTATTGAGCATAGTTTGTCTATCACCGTTACCAAATTGTTTCACGTTCAAAGTCGGTGCAAACCGCGCACATTCTTCTATCCAATTGATACACACCGACGTTGGCGCGAGAATCAGCGTCGGGCCTTGTGGCGCACGCGATAAAATTAACGCTAACGATTGCACGGTTTTACCCAAACCCATATCGTCCGCTAAACACGCGCCCGCGCCCCAATGTGCCAAACGACTCATCCATTGAAAACCTTCCAACTGATAATCACGCAACTCGCCTTGCAACGTAGACGGCACTTTCGGATTCAAATCATCCAATGCGTCCAAGCGTTTCAGCTGATCTTTCCACGGTTTGCTGGCGGTAATCGTCATGCCTTCGGTGATTTCTTCCAAGGCTTGTGCGGCGAGGGCGTGAAATTGAATTTTGTCATTTTTCACTTCGCCCAAACCCGCTAAATCGTCGAGACGATGGCGTAATTCTTTAGTCAACGCGATGATTTGCCCATCTTCTAATTGCAAAAAACGCCCCGAAGAATTCGCTAATAACTGCATCAAACGTTGCATATCCAACACTTGCCCGTCATCGACTTGAATATCGCCTTCGACGCTAAACCAATTTTGTTCGTGGCGCACGGAGAAGCGCGTTTGAGACAATCCCATTTCGCGGCTGAGTTTGATTTTTTTGCCTTTGGGCCATTCCAACACCGCGAACTCACCTAAATTTTGTAAATTCAACAACGTTTCTAATGCCGTATCTGCATCTTCGAGTGACCATTTCAGTGAATTTTCTGGCTCCAATTCAGCGCAGGCATCAAGCAATTCCGCGACGTATTGTTTTTCAATCTCGAAATTACGGGTGGTTTGTAATTGTTTGCCATCAATATCCGCCAACACCGTCGTGCCGCCCGTTGCCGGTTTGTACAAAGGCCCGCCATCGAAAAATGGTTGCACAAATACTTCCATTTGAATGCCTTGTCCAATCGGTTGCAAATGCAAATGTAATCGACTGTCTACATCAACAGATTCGGCTTGTGTCGCCACCATGCCGACCATATTCGATTGCACCGTCAACATCGATGCGACGGCAGAAATCGAATCCATCACCCGTTGCCGTGCGCTGACAGGAATGGTCAAACCGTTTTCGCCCAAAATCGACGCAACTTGGCGATGTTGCTCGTTGATGTCATACAGCAACACGCCCGTGGCGGTTTTTTGAATTACGATTTGAGCATCACGAGTGATTTGTGGAATCAACGATAAATGCAATTTATCGTTTTGTTCTTGAACCAAAAGTTGCGGCGCAGCGGTTTCAATATCAATCGGGACGTTATATTGCACTTGCGAAGCCCAATAGATATGCGGATGCCCGACCGCTTCAAATAAGGCTTCTTCCGGAAGTACATACGTTTCGGCATTGTAATAATTGTAGTAATCGTCATTTTTACTGAGGCGAATTTTTTTGCATATCCGTTGATCTTGTTCGGTTAAATACTCAAAACTATTTAACTCGTTATGTAAGCGTTTCAATGCAACAGCACGTCCTTTCGACCAGCTGCCATTTTTACTCATACGTTGTTCTTTGGGGTCGAGTGAGATTGCGTTAGCCTCTAAACTCAATGTCCAAATCATGCGTAATTCTAACGGAGCAGCCGAATGGGCTGTCATCGTAGGCAATGTATTGACTTGGCTTAAGGCTTCTAATGCGCGTTCCCAAGCTTCGCTGCGTGGAAACGCATCAATCAATTGTAGAAAAGGGTTTTCGCTATAGTATTTCGCAATTTTGTCGCAGGTTTTATGGGGATAACCCAGTCGTTGCAATAATGCAGAACTTATCGCCGCATACCAAACATGATTGAGTTCTTGAGCCGCTTGGCAATAATTCGCTAAAGGTGCGAGAACAATCGCTTGTTGTGCCGCGCCACTGATTCGATCAGTTTCGCCTAGCCAATGCAGCAACAAAATTTGCACTAAATTTTCATAAGCTGAATGTCGCTTCGCCGTCAATGATGCGCCTTCAAGGTAGTTTTCGTTATCTTGGTAAATATCAAGAGCGTTCAATAACATCCGATTTAATGGCGATATGGTGCGACCTTTGTTATAAAAAATAGACAAATACTGTCGCAGTTGCTGCAAATTTGTCAGTGTACGACTCCGAAATAACATCAATCCATAGAAAAAATCGTACAACCCCCCGAGCGTCGCATGACGTTTATTGCCTTTTCTGACCAACTTCAACGCTGCATTAAAAAAGTCGAGCGCGTCGTCGTAACGATTGTGCCAAATCGCTAATATGGCGCGGAGTTTTAGACCGTCCGACGAATTATCATCTTGCAACCATTCTGCGACTTCTTTTTCATTCCCACGAAATAGCCGTTGTTCAAGAATGGTGTGCAGTATGTCCAAATCCTTAGGTTTCGTTTGCCCGAACGATTGTTCCAGTAAATTGTAGAGACCATTTTTTTTCGCACAGGCTTTAGAATCGAACGTTAAAAAATCCTCAACCAAGCTATAACGCAATACTAAAAAGCGAATTTTCACAGGCAATGTCGCAAACCATTCGCGGTCAAAATGCTCGAAAAAGAGTTGCTGAATCAGTTCCTCGAAATGCTCTGGGAAATCCTGGTACAACAGCGCGATATTTGCCGCAAAGCCCGTTTCATTGTGCTGATAAAGAAACAATCGCAGTTTCTTCATTTGATGCAGCACCATAAATTTGGCGGGTGAATACGAATAACCGTCTTTTTCCATGATGAGGTGTTGTGCCAATTTCATAAACCACGGTTTAGTCACTGCAATTCGCATCAACGTTTCGGAGATGTCTCGATGACAATACCAACCTTCGTGAGAGCCGATAATAAAACCCATTTTTTGAAAACGTTCTTGAAAATCTCGATTAACGGATTTCATCGTAATGGCATCAAGTCCCGCTGCTTTTAGGGTATTTTGTAAGCTCAATTGTCCGATGGGCGCGTAAACCACCGCTAAGACTAATAAAATATCCTGTTCGTGTTGGGGGAGTACGTCGAAAAGTTCTGATAATCGCTGTTGAATTGTCGTCATTTTAAATATGCGTAGGGTTGAAGTTTTGGTGTTAAACGTGCGTTGCCGCCATTAACCATTGCTGTTGATAATCTTGGTAAGTGTATTGTTTGAGTAATTCCAATTCACCGCTGGCACGTTGCAAATAAACGTCCGGTAAATTATGCCCGTTAAAACGATTCGCTTTAATTAACGTGTACGCGCCGACGTTTTCAAAGGTAATTTTATCGCCTAACTGTAACGGCTGTTTGAAGCGGTATTCGCCAAACACGTCGCCCGCCAAACACGTTCCACCTGCCAAAATTACGCTGTAACGTCCTTTTGGGTCGTATTCCAAAACAGTTGGTGAACGTTGATATTCAAACACTTCGGGATTGTGATTCACGGACGTGTCTAAAATTGCGACCGTTTTGCCATCACTCTCGAAAATATCAATTACGCTCGCCACAATCGAAGCTGCATTGCCGACAATACCCTTGCCCAATTCGATGTAAATATCGACTTTCAATTCGCGCCGTAATTCAATCACTAAATCAATAAACGGCTGATAATCTGCGATGCTGTGAAACAAATAACCGCCGCCGAAATTGAGCCACTGTAATTTTTCTAATTGATTGCCAAAATAACGCCGCAATTTGTTGATGGTTTGTAACAATGGCTTGAAATCGGTGGCTGAAAAAACGGTGTGAAAATGTAACCCGCTGACTTGTTCTAATTCCAAACAATTTGATTGCCACAAAGTATCAATATCAATGCCTAATTTAGAATTTTGCCGACATGGATTAAAGCGTTCATCGGTCAAAAACGACAACTTAGGATTGACGCGCAATCCCATTTTGGCTTGAGTTTGCACAATCGGCGCGTAACGATCGTGATGTGTGAGCGAATTAAAATTGATATGCGTGCATAAGGTGGTTAATTCATAAAGTTCGTCGGCAATTAACGCTGGTGTCGTCAAATGGACTTCGCCTTCTCTCGTTAAAAATTCTTGCGCGAGTTGCGCTTCAAATAACGAACTCACCGCAAATCCATCGACAAACGGTTTGGCAATTTCCAACACGCACGAGCAGGGCAGAGCTTTCATGGCATAAAGCACTTTGCAACCGGATTTCTGCCGAATGTCTGCCAAGGTGGTTAAATTAGCGAGTAATTGCGCTTCATCGAGAATAAAAGCAGGCGTTTTCAACAACATAAAATATCTATCCTTGAAGTAAAAGTACGATGGAACTGAGAGCCAATCCGGCAAAAAATGAATGTGCAATCCAAATAGCAGCGACTTGTTTGCCACGATGCGAAACGTAATCTTCCAAAACCACTTGCAGCCCAATTGCGGCGTGATAACACACCACCAATAACCACGCGCTCAAACCAATTTGATTCATTGGCGTAGTTAGCCATGCGGACATTTCAAAATAATTTGCGTGCAAACAAAGCTGCAAAAATACGAGTAACCAATAAGACAACGGAATCAATAAAATCGCCGTGAGCCGTTGCATTGACCAATGATGTGTTCCCGATTTCATAGCAACACCACCAATGTAATGACAGTCAAAATGAGGGATGCGAAAATTTCAATCAAAGCGTAGCGCGTTAAGGTTTCGCGCGAAAAACTGTGTCCCGTATCCCAAATTAAATGCCGAATACCATGACATAAATGAAAAATCAGCGCGTAAATAAAACCTGCGAACAGAAGTTTTACGGGCAAAAATTGCAACATCGATTGCATTTGTAAATACGACAGCATTCCGTTTTGAATTTGCACCAACATCGTCACGATGCCCATTAAACCGACGATTAAAAACACGCCCGTCAAACGGTGACTGATTGAAATTATCCCGGTGAGTGGCAGCGTGTAAATTTGTAAATGCGGGGAGATTGGTCTATCGTGCGGCATCGATTTTTCCTTTAAAACCTTGATTTGGCGCAATTATAACATGAAAAAAGACGTGAAAATTCTAAACAAAGACACGGTCTACAACGGCTTTTTCCGCATGGAAAAACAGCGTTTGCAACATACTTTGTTCGCGGGCGGTTGGAGTGATGAAATCACGCGCGAATTGTTTGTGCGTGGCAATTGTGTGGCGGTGGTGTTGTACGACGTGAAGCGTGACGAAGTGGTTTTAATCGAACAATTTCGGGTCGGTGCGGTTGAAAATCCGATTAACACGCCGTGGTTGATTGAAATTGTGGCGGGCGCGATGGAAGAGGGCGAAACGGCTGAAGATGTGGCGCGACGCGAATCTTTAGAAGAAGCCGGTTGTGAAATTTTAGATTTGATTCGTATCAATTCGTTTTATTTGTCGCCCGGTGGCGCGTCGGAACAAATCACGTTGTTTTGTGGGTTGGTGAATAGCGAAAATGCGGGTGGCATACACGGGTTAGCGGAAGAACACGAAGATATTTTGGTTCGTGCGGTACCGTTTTCGGAGGCTTATCAAATGGTGGAACGCAATGAAATAGATTCGGCGATTCCTGTGATTGCGTTGCAATGGTTGGCTTTAAATCGGCATACTTTGTGAATAAAAAAGGGCAGATTTAAAATCTGCCCTTTACGATTTATGCGACGATTTTCGTGCTTACAAATCGAAATACTTCACCGTATTCGCCAAACTCTGCGCTTGATCTTCCAATGTTTCTGCCGCTGCTGCCGCTTCTTCAACTAATGCCGCATTTTGTTGGGTGACATCGTCCATTTGCCCAATCGCTAAATTGACTTGCTCAATCCCGGCAGTTTGTTCGTTTGAAGCTGAACTGATTTCAGACATAATTTTCGTCACACCGCGAATTGCGCTGACAATCTCTTCCATCGTTTGTCCTGCATTCGCTACTAATCGGGTACCGTCTTCGACTTTTTCGACAGAATCACCAATCAGATGTTTAATTTCACCGGCTGCTGCCGCTGCTCGTTGTGCCAAACTCCGCACTTCGGTTGCTACCACCGCAAAACCACGTCCTTGATCACCCGCTCGAGCCGCTTCTACTGCTGCGTTTAACGCCAAGATATTGGTTTGGAACGCAATGCCATCAATCACTGAAATAATATCGACGATTTTGCGCGATGATTCGTTAATGGCTTCCATTGTGCTTACGACTTGGCTGACTACCGCCACACCTTTACTTGCGATATTCGATGCGCCTGCTGCTAATTCATTGGCGTGTTGAGCATTGTCGCTATTGTGTTTCACGGTCGAGGTTAATTCCTGCATACTGGCTGCTGTTTCTTCTAAGCTCGCGGCTTGCTTTTCAGTGCGATGCGACAAATCGTTATTTCCCGAGGCAATTTCTTTTGCGCTCGTGTTAATCGTTCCGGTGGCATCTTTAATTTGGTAAATCACCTCACGCAACTTTTCAACGGTCGAATTCGCGTCATCTTTTAATTGTCCAAACATTCCTGAATAATTATTCGTAATCGTTTTGTTTAAATCGCCCTGTGATAGCGCGTCCAAAACCCGTCCTATTTCATTCAAACCAACGGAACTGGTTTCGAGTAATTTGTTGATATTTTTAACTAAATCTAAAATAAAGCCGTTCCGACTTTGTTCATTAACACGTTGTTCAAAATCACCTTCCGAAGCAGCTTGAACAACATCAGTGATTTCTTGTATCGCCTCAACTTCTACCGTTTTATCAAGCCATTCCGCTACAAAACCAATTCGTTCACCGTTTTTATCTAAAACAGGATTTGCCAAGACACTCATGTGATGTCCACCGATAAGCATTTCAGCTGAATACAAGTCGGTCAGATTCATTAACAGTTTTCGCTGTTTTGCAGGGTCAACGTGGAAAATGTCGATATTCGAGCCAAAAATTTTACTCGCATCAAAATTCGGTAGTTGTTTTTTAATGTCCTGTTCCGCAGCCGTAAACAAATTCATCGCACTTTCGTTGATATAAATAACTTCAAAATTATTGTCCGCCACTAATACTGCTGAATGTACGGTGTCTAATGCTCTATTGATTCGCAAAGCTTCCGCTGTAATGTGTTTTGCTTGGGAAATATCCAAACTTAAACTCACGTCCATCGAAAATAATCCACGATAAAAATCACCGATTACGCCTTCTTTTTTCAAATCAAATTGATTGCCAAAACCTTTTGCGGCCAGTCGATAGAAAATCCCCACGCTTTTATCGAGCGTATTACTCAACTCACGAATCGTGCAAATGTTAACCCATGCACCAATTGCAGCGGTCGATACGATGCCCGCTAACGCTAGATAGCTTTGTGCTAAAAATAATTCATAACCGACTATTCCGACAGGAATCGAAAACGCCGCTAATGAAAAGGCAGTTTTTTTCCATAATGAAATATCTTTAATAAATTTAACTAATGCCTTTACACCCGTTGGATTGATAGTTGTGGCTTTATTTTTTAATTTTTCGTACAAAGCTTTCGCTTCTTCTAATTCGGCTTTTTTTGGGGCATAACGTACCGACAAATAGCCGACCAGTTTGCCTTTTTCAAACTCTGGAATCATATTGGCGTGAACCCAATAAAAATCACCATTTTTCGCACGATTTTTGACGCAACCTGCCCACGGACGCATCGCTGCAATCGTTTTCCATAAATCCTCGAATGCTTCAGTTGGCATATCGGGGTGGCGAATTATATTATGATTTTGCCCGATCACTTCGTCACGCGAATAGCCACTTATTTTTAAGAAATCATCGTTGGC
>CAINHO010000012.1 GCA_903848935.1 uncultured Pseudomonadota bacterium
AGGTACATTGAGTTTCATAAAAATTCCACAAGCGTGCGTGTTAAAGCCAAAGGGTTAGAAGGTATGCGTAAAATTACGTTATCAAAACTAACAGCAACATTTGCGCCACAACTTTCACCAATGTTGGCACGCTTGCTCATGTCTTAATTGCTATTACGCACAGTTTTGCATTTCGATAATGAAGTTTGCCGAGTTCGATTGAGCTTGTGCGCCGTCATTTCGCAACGCTTCAATGCGTTCTAAATAAGCATCATCAATATCACCAGTAATATATTCGTGACTGAAACAGGATGTGTCGAAATGCAAAATTTCAGGATTGCCTTTTTGAACTGCTGCAATTAAATCGTCCAAATCCTGGTAAATCAATTTATCCGCACCGATTTCCTCACAAATTTCTTGTTCCGTGCGGTCATGAGCAATCAATTCATGTGCGGCGGGCATATCGATGCCATAAACATTCGGATAACGAACGGGTGGTGCAGCGGAAGCAAAATACACTTTTTTTGCACCTGCATCGCGGGCCATTTGAATGATTTGCGCCGACGTGGTACCGCGAACAATCGAATCATCAACTAACAAAACATTTTTACCGTTAAATTCCAAATCAATTGCATTGAGTTTTTGACGCACAGACTTTTCGCGCATTTTTTGCCCAGGCATAATGAACGTACGTCCGATGTAGCGATTTTTGATGAAACCTTCGCTGAATTTCACACCCAATTTATTTGCCATTTGCAACGCGGCAGTACGGCTAGTATCGGGAATCGGAATCACCACGTCGATGTCATGATCCATCCATTCGCGTTGAACTTTTGCTGCCAATTTTTCACCCATACGCAAACGCGCTTTATAAACCGAAATGTTGTCAATAATCGAATCAGGGCGAGCAAAATAAACGTATTCAAAAATACACGGACAATGATCGACTTTTTCAGCACATTGTTGCGTGTGTAATTTGCCAGATTGTTCGATGAAAATCGCTTCGCCCGCTTCAATGTCGCGGATAATGTCGAACCCCAAAACGTCTAACGCCACACTTTCAGACGCAATCATGAATTCGTTGCCTTGTTCGGTTTTGCGTTCGCCAAAAATAGCGGGGCGAATTCCGTTCGGGTCGCGAAAGCCTAAAATACCTACGCCTGCAATCATAATCACCACCGCATACGCGCCCCGGCAACGACGATGTGTACCTTTTACAGCTTCAAAAATATCCGTCACACTCAAATCCGATTTATGCAAACTTTGCAATTCGTGTGCGAAAACGTTCAATAAAACTTCGGAATCGGAATCTGTGTTGATATGGCGTTGATCCTCGTCAAATAACGCTTTTTTGAGTTCTTCAGTATTAGTCAAATTGCCGTTGTGCGCCAACGTTAAACCGAATGGCGAATTGACATAAAACGGTTGTGCTTCAGCAGAACTGGTGCAGCCTGCAGTTGGATAACGAACATGAGCAATCCCCATATTTCCGCGTAAACGTAACATTTGATCATTTGTAAAAACGTCGCGGGTTAATCCATTATCTTTGCGTAAATGCAGCCGTCCATTTTCACACGTTACAATACCTGCCGCGTCTTGTCCGCGATGTTGCAGCACTGTGAGTGCGTCATATAAATCTTGATTTACGGCTTGATGAGAGACGATAGCAACAATACCACACATTATTTTTTCACCTGAGTTGGAAGTTTTAACGATAAATGAGAGTGTGCGTCATTTGCACGGCGACGTGGTCGCGTAACCAAATGGCAAGGAGTTGAAAAGCGGGTAATAAACTGGATTCGTGCCACCATAAATGGGTTGGCAGTTTTGTGAGTCCAGCGAGAAAAACGACGAAGGTCGTGATGACTACGCCCTGCATGATGCCGCAGGTTAAACCACCTAAGCGTTCCATGATGGCGGTGTGATTGTACGTTTGTTTGAAGCGGGTGGTGAGCCACTTTTGAAGCCAACTTCCCGCTAAAATGGTTGAAACGAATAAACCGATAAAGGTCACGGCGAGGCATTTATTTGGCGGGGCAATTAACGTTTGTAACGCGGTTGAAACGGCGATTGAAAAATGTAAACTCGTCCAAAATCCGACGACCCAACATAATAGTGAAACAACTTCCCGACTAAAACCGCGCATTATACCGATAGTCAAAGTCACACCGATGAGTGTGACGATGCTGTAATCAATCCAAATAAACGGTTTTAGTGCGGCGGGAAACACGACGTTATTCAGAAACTAAAATGGAATTTATGCCTTGGTCGTCCATTTTCTTTTTCATTGATGCCGCGTGTTTGCCGTCCAATTCTGGCCCGACGCGTAAACGGTAAAAAGTACCTTTTTCATTTTGAATTTGCGAAAGTGTCGCAGGCAGCCCTTGTGCCTTCAAGCCTTCAAGCAATGAATCGGCTTTTGTTTTATTGGTCAAACTTGCCAACTGAATAAACCAACGTGAGGCTTTTTTAGGTTCGGTGGCGAGGACTTTTTTCACATCTGCCACATTCACATCTGCGGTCGCAGCCGTTTTAGCTATGGGGGCTTCTTCCACTAATTTTGCCGCCCGCATTTGTTTCAATAATTCTTCTTCGGGTTTACCGCTGACTTTTTTCGCTTCTAACTTCGGTTTCATAGGCGGTTCATCATCCACATCGTCGGCATTGACACCGTAATTGGTAGTTTCAGAATACGCGGGTTTTTCAACGTGCGATTTTGCAACAAGCGGTTTTGCAACAACGGGTTTAGGTTGCAATTTTGGCGCAGGCGTTTCATCCATTTCGTCAGGACGAAGCGAGTTTGTAGTAGCAGATGTTGTCGAGGGTGCGAGAGCTGCCACTTCAACTTGCGGTTGTTGCGGAATTGCCAATACTTGCTCAGAACTTGCCGGTGCTTTCACAGCGGGTTCTTCAACAAACTGATTTTCAGCAGGTAACGCCAATGTTGTTACCGCTTGCCCGTCCTCTTCAATTGGGTCATCAAACAACATCGGAATGAAAATCGCCGACAATATCGTGACCACCAATGCGCCAATCAAACGTTGTTTTAATTCATGATCCATTTTTAATTTCACCTATTTTTAAATTCACGCAACAATCCGACACTAAAAAAAATGACCCAAACACTAAAATTAAATCGCCGACTTGCGCGGCTTTTTTCGCGGCGGCAAAGGTTTGGGAAAAACCTGAAAATCCTAAACTGACCGCTGAAATTTGACACTGTTCAAACATTTCACGCATTGCCAATTCCGTTACCGCTCGCGGATTTTGCGGCAATGGCGCGAAAAACCACTCTGAAACTACAGGCTTCATTAAATCCAAAATACTGGAAATATCTTTGTCTTTCATGATTGAAAAAATGGCGTGAATGCGGCGGTTTGGAAAGTTTTCAGTGAGATAATCAACCAATGTTTCTACCGCTTGCGGATTGTGTCCTACGTCTAAAAGGACAGGAATTTCGCCGTTAATCAATTGAAAACGCCCCGCCAATTTCACATTTTTCAAACCCATTTTTATCGACGTTTCACTCACAGGCAAACGATTCGCTAAACACTGCGTCGCTAAAATTGCTGCGGACGCATTGCGATATTGGTGATTTCCCTTTAACGCAGGTGATGGTAAATCTGAAATCGTTTGCGACAACCCATGCCACGTCCATGTTTCTCCGTGTTTTTCGTAAAAAAACGTTTTACCTAACCGAAGCAAAAGTGTGTTTTGTTCATTCGCATAATTGAGCAACGATGCAGGCGGTCTTAAATCGCTGATAATTGCCGGCGTATTCGGACGAAAAATGCCTGCTTTTTCCAAGCCAATTTCTTCGCGGGTTTGTCCGAGATATTCAACGTGGTCAATCGCAATACTGGTCACAATTGCCATATCCGCATCAACGATATTCACTGCGTCCAATCGTCCGCCCAAACCGACTTCTAAAATTTGTACCGCTACGTTTTGCTGCGAAAAAATCAGCAATGCCGCGAGCGTACTAAATTCAAAATAACTCAATGACGTTTTGCCACGCGCTGTGTCGATTTGTTCAAATGCCGTACAAATCAACTCATCTGAAACTGATTTGCCATTGATTTTGATACGTTCGTTGTAACACAAAATATGTGGCGATGTGTACGCCCCCACTTTGTGACCGGAAGCAAAATAAAATTCTTCTAAATACGCGACGGTTGAACCCTTGCCATTTGTACCTGCAACAGTAATTGTTACGCCGTGAAAAGGAATTTTTTTCAAACTTTCAAAAACGCGCTTCACCCGTTCCAGCCCCAAATCAATCGGTAACGGATGCAAACTTTCTTGCCATGTCAGCCATTCGGTCAAGGAATTAAAACGGTTCATTTCAGTTTCAACCAGCGTCTTCAACTTCGGGAGATAACGGTTCGTCAATCACGGTTTCGTGCATATAAACGCCACGATTTGCGGTCAACATTTCTAAAATACTAGCGAGTTTTGCACGAATATCACGACGATGAATAATCATGTCGATGGCACCGTGTTCTTGTAAAAATTCGCTACGTTGGAAACCTTCGGGCAATTTTTCACGCACAGTTTGTTCAATCACGCGAGGCCCTGCAAAACCGATTAACGCATTTGGTTCGGCAACGTTAATGTCGCCCAACATCGCCAAACTTGCCGATACACCGCCCATTGTTGGGTCGGTCATAAACGAAATATACGGAATGCCACGCTCTGACAATTTGGTTAAAGCCGCACTGGTTTTCGCCATTTGGAACAACGAAAACAATGATTCTTGCATTCTCGCGCCACCACTGGCAGTGAAAACGATAAACGGTACACCGAGTTCTAAACTTTTATTTACGCCGCGCACGAATTTTTCGCCTACAACTGAACCCATTGAACCGCCCATGAAATTGAAATCAAACGCAGCCGCAACGATTTCTTGCCCTTGTAATTCGCCTTTCATAACGATTAAAGCGTCATTTTCTTTGGTTTGTTTTTGGGCTTGCGTGATACGGTCTTTGTATTTTTTGCTGTCTTTGAATTTCAACGGATCGACAGGCTTGACGTTTTTGCCAATTTCTTCGCGTCCATTTTCATCTAAAAATAGGTTTAAACGCATTCGTGCCGAAATTCGCATGTGATGGTCACATTTTGGACAAACGCTGCCGTTTTTTTCGAGTTCGCTGTTGTACAAAATCGCGTTACAGCTCGGACATTTTGCCCACAATCCTTCGGGAACAGTCGTTTTTTTGCCCGAGGATTCGGTTCTGATAATCGACGGACGTAATTTTTCAAACCAACTCATGATTAGTTATCCATTGCCTGCCGCATGGCAGTTAATAATTCGATAATTGCTTGTTTTGCTTGCGCGGGATTGTTCAAATTCGCTTCGATTTCTTTAATCAACGCACTTCCAACGACTACGCCATCACCTAAATTACCAATCGTTTTTGCAGTTTCAGCGTCTTTTACCCCAAAACCTACCGCAATCGGCAATTTTGTATTGGCGCGAATTTCAGTGAGTTTCGTTTCAACTTCAGTTGCGTTCAAATGTCCCGCCCCCGTTACGCCTTTTAATGAAACGTAATACAAATAACCACTGCCGATTGCGTCCATTTTTTTGACACGTTCAGCCGAACTATTTGGCGCAAGCAAGAAAATTGGGTCAACACCACGCGCTTTCAATAATGCGGTACATTCTTCCGCTTCTTCGGGTGGTAAATCAACGGTTAAAACACCGTCTACGCCAGCGGCTTGAACGGCATCAGCGAATTTTTCATAACCCATGATTTCAACAGGATTCAAATAACCCATGATAACAATCGGCGTGTGTCCGTTGGTTTTGCGGAATTCTTTGGCAATCGTTAAGGTAGTCCGCAAACTTTGATGGTGCGCCAAAGCCCGTTCACTTGCGCGTTGAATTACAGGTCCATCCGCCATTGGGTCAGAAAATGGCACGCCTAATTCGATAATATCCACGCCAGCACTGACCATCGCGTGCATTAACGGCACAGTAAATTCGGGATTCGGGTCGCCAGCGGTTACAAATGGAATTAACGCTTTGCGGTTTTTTTCCGCCAATTCGGCGAATGTTGCAGCTAATCGGCTCATAGTTCAATTCCTTCTCGTTTTGCCATCGTTTGCATATCTTTATCGCCACGCCCTGATAAATTCACGATGATAATTTCATCGGATTTCATGGTGGGTGCAAGTTTCGTGACATAAGCCATTGCGTGACTGGATTCTAATGCGGGAATAATTCCTTCCATTCGAGTCAATGCGTAAAAACCGCCGAGTGCTTCATCGTCAGTGATATTCACATATTGAGCGCGACCCGAATCTTTGAGCCAAGCGTGTTCAGGACCTACGCCTGGATAATCTAAACCAGCCGAAATCGAATGCGTTTCGATAATTTCGCCGTCGTCGTCAGACATTAAATAAGTCCGATTTCCATGTAAAACACCAGGGCGACCTGCACAAAGTGGTGCAGAATGACGACCCGTTTCAATGCCATCGCCCGCTGCTTCCACGCCAATCATTTTCACGTCAGCGTCGTTAATGAATGGATAAAAGAGTCCCATTGCATTTGAACCGCCACCAACACAGGCAACTAACGCATTCGGCAATTTACCCGCTTGCGCTAAACATTGTGCTTTGGCTTCCCGTCCTAAAATCGCTTGGAAATCACGCACCATCGCAGGATACGGATGAGGTCCAGCAACGGTGCCAATAATGTAAAACGTGTCGTCTATATTTGTGACCCAATCGCGTAACGCTTCGTTTAAAGCGTCTTTCAAGGTTTTCGAACCTGATTCAACGGCAACCACTTTTGCACCTAATAATTTCATGCGATAAACGTTCAACGATTGACGCGCCACATCGACTGCGCCCATATAAACGACGCATTCCAGCCCTAAACGTGCTGCGACCGTTGCGGTTGCAACGCCGTGTTGACCTGCGCCTGTTTCAGCAATAATACGAGTTTTTCCCATGCGTTTGGCGAGCAATGCTTGACCGACCGTGTTGTTAATTTTGTGCGAACCCGTGTGATTTAAATCTTCACGTTTCAAATAAATTTGTGCGCCACCAAGTTCTTTTGTCCAACGTTCTGCATGATAAAGCGGTGACGGACGACCGACATAATGCTGTAAATCTTTATCCAATTCCGCGATAAATTCAGCGTCTTTCATGTAATGCCGATAAGCGGTGTTTAATTCTTGAATCGCAGGCATTAAGGTTTCTGCGACAAAAATGCCACCGTAAGTCCCAAAATGTCCCCGTGCGTCGGGCATATTATATTTTTCTGTCATAGTGTTTCTCTGTCACCTTCTTGAACTTGTTGTGTAAATGCAGTCATTTTAACGATGTCTTTTTTGCCTTTTTCTAATTCTACTCCGCTACTGACATCGACCGCGTAGGGATGGGCGATTTGAATCGCTCTTTTTATGTTTTGAACAGTCAAACCACCTGCCAAAATAATCGGAATCGGACGTTTTTTTGGCAACAAATCCCAATCAAACTGTGTTCCCGTGCCGCCTTTTGCATCAGGATGATAAGCGTCTAAAAGTAAGCCTTTTGCATCGTAATATTCAGCGTTTAAAGCCTCGAAATCTAAACCTGCTTTCATGCTTACTGCTTTGATGTAACGTTTGCCGTAAATTCGACAATCAGCCGCAGGTTCGTCGCCATGAAATTGCAAATAATCCAGTGGCACTTGCTCAATAACATTACGAATTTCACTTTCGGACGCATTGACAAATAAACCGACGACACTTGTAAAAGGTGGTAGCGCGTTTGTAATCGCAATCGCTTGTTCAATCGAAACGTGGCGCGGACTGTTGGCGTAAAAGACTAAACCAATCGCGTCAACACCTAAATGCGCGGCATAAACAGCAGAATCCACATCGGTAAAACCGCAAATTTTAAGGCGTGTTCTCATTGAATTTGTGGGTTAATAAAAGAAAAATCATGGTGTGTAGCATAACATAAAAATTAAACGATGCTTTTCTGTCACTGCTCAACGGTTGGCGTAGGCGTAATGGTCACAACGGGCGACGGCAAACTCACTTTATTCAACATCGGCGAAAGCGTCGGTTCTAAAAATTTCAAAATATGCACCGGCAACGAACTCGTAAAATGATAACTTCCCGCATTATCACCTGCGACGTAAGCCGTAATCACACCAAAAAATTTATCACCCAAAAAGAAGGTGAATGTCGCCGCACGACTGATAAATTTCGACTCAATCAATTGTCCATTTGTACCGTGTCTTTCTTTACGATGGTCGCCGGTTCCTGTTTTACCACCAACCACTAAAGGTTTGCCGTTTGTATCTTTATAAACACCGTTCATTGCGCCCGCTGTCCCGTTTGCCACCACGCCAATCAACGCACTACGCGCCGCTCGTGCGACTTCGGGCAATAACACTTGTTGTCCGCTTTCGAGGGTTTTATCTAACACTGTTTCATACGGCGTGGCTTGCGCGTAATGCAAATTTGAAAAACGCACTGCGGGTAATTTCACACCGTCGTGGCTGACAATTCCAATCAATTCAGCCAATGCAGCAGGTCTATCACCCGATGCACCAATCGCCGTAGCATAAGACGGGGTCAACGATGCAAACGGATAACCAACCCGTTCCCACGCTGCATGAATTTGTTTAAACGCATCATCTTCGAGCAACGTCAGAATGCGACGTTGTTGGGCGAAATGATGGGTGTTTTTAAATAACCAATGATAAACGTCTTGGCGTTGCTCGCTACTTGCAGCGATAACTTCGTCGCGTGTCGCCGTGGGGTGTTCCGACAAATAACGCACCATCCACAATTCCAATGGATGCACTTTGGTGATATAGCCTTGATCTTGTAAATCGAAATTATCAGGCGTGTATTTATAAAACAAATTATCCACATTTTCGTTTGCCAAAATTTGCGCGGGAATATGCTCTTTCAAATATGCTTCTAACGCCGCTCTATCGCGTTCAGGATAAATTGCCTCATATAACATCGTTAAGCGCGACGGTTTTGGATACACTTTTTGGGTCAAAGTTTCCAAATTATCGTCGGTACTTTTTCCTTTATATCGCGCATAAAAACGCCGTAAATATACCAATCCTTCACGGTCAGCAAAACGGGCGAGATATTCTGCACGTTTGGAATCATCAGGATTTTCTAACCATCGCGCAATGCCTTCGGGTTTGTACAAATGGTGATAGGTTAAATCCCGCATCATGCGAATAAATGGCAAATTGATAGATTTTTTTAGCGCATCGCGCACAGACACAATTCTAAAATCATCGTCTTCGCTAAAGTTATTGAAATGATGTACGCCGCCACCCGTGTAAAAATACTCGTCGGGACTGGCGGAATACTTGCGCTCAAGAGCTTGATTTAAAATTTCTTCGAGCGTCATTTTTGGACGCGCTTTAAGCTGATCAACTACCCACGCCGACAAAAAATCACGCGGATGCAATTCAACTTTTGCTAAATCTTTAGGCGTTTGCCCTTGGTAGGTTTGATAAATTTCACCAATCAATTCGAGATAATGCACCAGGGTTCGCAATTTTGCCGTTGAACCCAAATCCAAGCGAATGCCTTCGTTAATATCGAGCGGCTGGTCGTAATTATCGGTTTGAACACGCAGCAAATTACCTTTGTCACTTCGTTCGAATAGCACCAAACTGTAAATAATCGCGCTTAAATCGTTACTCGGCGTAAGCATTCGTTCGCCCATCAAACCAGCGGCACGCGCATTAACAGGCTCGCTCAATTTTTTCAACGCGGCGGTCACTTGTTCCTGCATATTGAAATCGATGGTGCTTTTGACGGTCAAATCGAGACGATCTAAATCGTAATTGGTTTTAATGCCCAGCATTTGCGCTAATCGAGCGCGAAGTACGTTTTGAGTTTTTTGTTCGGTCACAAACAAATAATGCGAACTGATTTTTGGGACACGCTCCACTTTTACCGCTAACGCTGCGTCACGCAACGCCGGAGAAATCACACCTTGCGTCGCAAGCAAACGCAAATAACTGTCAGTTAATGTTTGAAGAGCGTCGAAACCTGCGCCCAATAAATATGTCGGACGGCGTTGCGATAACAAAATGCTTAACACTTGACGATAGGCTTTGGCTTGTTCAGGATTGATGGTTTCAACGTCTTTCAAGCGTTGCGACGCGAGCAAATTATTTGTTTCTTTAAAATCTGCACCAAACCACGATACCAAGCCATCGCCTAGTCCATGTACTTCGCCCGATTTTTCTGACGCAGCAAGCGGCATGGTATTTAAATAGGCGAGTGCAATTTGCTTCCGCATTTCGCGAGTATCCACGCCGAGCAAATATGCCCGAATCGACGCGCTTGCCATTTGGCGCACTTTTTCATAAATCGATTCGGTGTAACCATTGCGCGAATGGCGGTATTTTTCAATTTGTGTCGCTAGCGTACTACCGCCGGGAACGTTGCCATCCACGCCTAATTTTTTCGCCATCATTTGCAACACCGCAAAACCTAAGCGATCCCATTCGACGGCTGGATTGACATTTTTACGGTTTTCATCAAGTAGCTCACGATTTTCAATATACAACAGCGTATTCAAAATTACCGGCGGAATCATATCGAAATTTGGATAGCCATAAGTCGGATAGGCGGCAGCAAATAACGGTTTATCCGCATTATCGACTAAGCGCAATCCTGCCTGATTTTTTTCGTGATACAGTGGAAACAGCCCGTATTCATCCATCAATTGCGTCATCATCGGCGAGGAAGTGGCTTGCGCTGAAATGCCAAAACCTTGCTTTTCTAAACGTTCGATTTGGTCTGAAAGCAAGGTATAACCTAGTCGCTGATCATAAGGACCATGACTAGGATAACGAATGGAATTACTGGCTTTATTTTCGAGTTTGAAACTGAGTTGCTGGCTGATTTCGGATAAATAACGCGCTTGATAACGTGACGATTGCACTTCATCTCGTACTAATTTAAAAGCGACACCCGTCACCGCGACGGAACCCACGACGGTGTAAGCGAGTAAAAGCTGTGAAAGCAAACGGGATTTTTTTTTCATGCGTGAAGGCAAAAGAAAAATACAGGCAAAAAGTGTGTCATCGAAATGGAAGATTAGGGCGAAATTTGATAGCGATAATTATAACCATTGAATACGGATAATGGTAATGCAATCCAAAACCGTGTCGTAATCCTCAGGGTTAAAATCCGTTATAATCGTGCCAAAATTACAATTGAGAAGAAAATGGATAAATTAACCAGCATGAAAGTGTTTGAGCGTGTGGCGAAAGCGGGCAGTTTTGTTGGTGGCGCACGCGAATTAAATATTTCACGCGCAATGGCAACTAAACACATCATGTTTCTTGAGGGCGAATTGCGAACACGTTTGTTTAATCGCACGACGCGCAGTTTGAGTTTAACCGACATGGGCGCGTCATATTTGGAACGTTGTTCACAGGTTTTGCTTGATATTGAAGATATGGAATCGGCAATTACGCATTTACAAAATGAACCACGCGGCACGTTGAAAATCAGTGCGCCTCCCGTCATTGGTGCGACGCATATCACGCGAGCGGTGGCTGAATTTTTAAAAATTTATCCCGATTTAAACGTTGAAATGATTTTGCAAAGTAGTCACGCGGATTTAATTGATGACGGTATTGATATAGCAATTTATTTGGGAGATTTGGACGACACCAGCATGGTGGCGCGGAAGTTAGCCAGTTCGTCGATGATTGTGTGTGGTTCGCCGGAGTATTTGGAAAAATATGGCGTGCCACAAACGCCCGAAGATTTGATGAATCACAGTTGTTTGGTGAATTGGGCGAGTGCGCCACAAGATAAATGGAAATTCAAAACAGACACCGGTTTTACCACCATTAACGTGTCAGGACGCATGCAGACGAATGTTGCCGAAGCCAATCGTGTCGCGGCATTGAATGGTTTAGGGTTAGTGATTTTGGCGACGTATGTGGTGCGGCGCGACATTGAAAAAGGCAAACTGAAAGCGGTCTTAGAAAATTACGCGCTTCCGCCACTTGATATTCACGCCGTCTATCCGCATCGCAAATACCTGTCGGCGAAAGTCCGTTGTTTTTTAGATTTTTTACAACAATGGCTCGAACCGCGCGTATCGATTTCATGGGCGCAAGAAATTCAACCAGGATAGTTAGCTTATTTGTTTGGTGCTGGTGGAATTACAGCGACAACCTCGGTAATTCGTTTAAAACCTAAAAACCGCTCTTCGGCTTTTCACGCTGAAGGGCGGTTTTTTACGTCAACCTGCTGATAACGTGACAATGGAGAGATTTTTCATCAATTCACCAATGCGTGTCATCGCGATTGAATTGGTTTTCAAAATACGGCGTTTGCGGCATTTGTTGTAATTCTAAACGACGTTGCCGCCACCGATTATCTTCACGAGTTTGTTGATTTTGCGGTGGATAATTTCGATTCGGCTGCATATAAATTTGAATCGGTGACTGATAATTCTGTTGATAACGTGGGGTTTGAAACGAGCGTTGTTCACGACGTTCACTTTCATACCAATCATTATCACGCTGACGTTCATGACGTTCGTCATCATTATCACTCGAGTATTCATGGGCGTAACGCTCATCAGCACTCACATTGAACACAATAAAACCCAAAACAAATAGTGCGATTAACTTTTTCATGGCTCACTCCGTTTTTTGTCAAAACTTATACTTGTTACGGCTTATAATACGCGCCACTTCTACTTTTTAACACACACTTTCAGGCGCAATCATCAATGGAAAACTTCATCGCAGGTCAACGCTGGATTAGTAACACCGAATCTGAATTAGGTTTGGGGCTGATTCTCGAAATGAGCTTTAATCGAGTCAGCGTTTTGTTTTTAGCGTGCGACGAAAAACGGATTTATGCCGTGGATAACGCGCCTTTAACCCGCGTAAGATTCGCCACTGGCGACCACATTGAATCCGTTGATGACGAAAAATTGATCGTTTTGAAAGTGATCGAAACCGAAGGTATTTTGACTTATGTTTGCGAAAATGAAGACGGCGAAACGGTCGAACTTGAAGAAATGGATTTAAACCATCACAGCCAATTCAACAAACCGCAAGAGCGTTTATTTACCGGACAAACCGATCCGAATGCGTGGTTTTCGTTGCGTTATGAAACGTGGCAACGTTTGCAACAACACGCGCAATCGCCTGTCAAAGGTTTGCTCGGTGGACGCGCCGCGTTAATTCCCCATCAGATTTTTATTGCTCACGAAGCCGCGAATCGTGCTGCGCCACGGATTATGTTGGCGGACGAAGTTGGTTTAGGCAAAACGATTGAAGCCGGTTTGATTTTGCATCACCGGTTGATTAACGGGTTGAGTAAACGTATTTTGATTATCGTGCCAGAAAGTTTGTTGCATCAATGGCTGGTGGAAATGTTGCGCCGTTTCAACGTGAAATTCAGTATCTTTGACGAAATGCGTTGTTTGAGTGAAATCGGCGATGATGGTTTTGAAGATGAAGAAGCTGATTTGTACAATCAAGCGAATCCGTTTTTGTCTGAACAATTGATTTTGTGCAGCCAATCGTTCTTTTCAAATTATCCCGCCCGCCAAGAACAAGCCTTGGACGCGGGTTGGGATATGGTGATTATTGATGAAGCGCATCATTTGGAATGGTCGGAAACTGCGCCCAGCGCAGATTATTTATTTGTCGAACAACTCGCCCAAATTTCACCGAGCCTGATTTTGCTCACTGCCACGCCTGAACAACTCGGCAAAGAAAGTCATTTTGCGCGTTTACGTTTATTAGATCCCGGCCGTTTTTACAGTTTCGCGGCATTTTTGGAAGAAGAAAAATCGTTTGAACCGGTGGCGAATGCGGCGAAATCGTTGCTTGCTGATAAGCCTTTAACTGCCGATGAACAACAAGCCTTAGCGGTTTTATTAAAAGACGACAATGTTTCTAAAACATTAGAAAATTTGAACGATGCTGAAAAATCAGTGGCGGCGCGTCAAACGTTAATTAACATTTTGCTCGACCACCACGGCACCGGACGGATTTTGTTCCGTAATTCACGCCAAACGGTACAAGGTTTCCCCGAACGCGAATACTTTGGTTATGCGTTGAATGGCGACATTAACGAAACGGACTTACAACATGACGCGCGTTATTTGTGGCTGGTTGAAAAAGTGAAACAACTTGCAGGCAAAAAAGCGTTGTTGATTTGCAAACACGCGCAAACCGCAATGGATTTAGAAGAAACCTTAAAAATGCGGGCAGGCATTGCGTCAGCTGTTTTTCATGAACACATGACGATTATCGAACGTGACCGCGCAGCCGCTTATTTTGCTGACGAAGAAAGTAGCGCACGGCTGTTAATTTGCTCTGAAATCGGCAGCGAAGGACGCAATTTTCAATTCTTGCAGCATTTGATTTTGTGGGACTTGCCGACGAATCCTGATTTATTGCAACAACGTATCGGGCGTTTAGACCGTATCGGGCAAAAACACGTTATTCAAATTCACGTCCCGTATTTAGAAAACACCGAGCAAGCGATTTTATATCGTTGGTACGACGAAGGTTTGAATGCGTTTCGGGCGAATAATTCCGCCGCGCAACAAGTCGCCGATACGTTGCACGAAGAATTACAGTCGCTTTTGATAAACAACGATGCAGAAAAAATCAGTGCATTTATCGAAAAAACTCGCGCTTTAAGTCAGGAAGTTGAAGCTGAATTAAATCACGGACGCGACCAACTTTTAGAGCTGAATTCGTGTCGCAAAGAAATCGCCGATGAGTTCATTGCCGAATTATCCGACTACGAAAATGAAGGTACGCTGTGGGATTACATGGAATCGATGTTTGATTGTTACGGTGTCGATACCGAAGAACATTCTGCCGATGCGTTTATTTTGATGCCAAGCGAACATTTGCGTTGTGAATCGTTCCCACATTTAACCGAAGACGGTTTGACAGTGACTGTTCGACGCGCTCAAGCCTTGGCACGAGAAGAATTGCAATTTTTGACGTGGGAACATCCGCTGGTGACGGCTTCGATGGATATGGTTTTGTCGAGTGAAACCGGCAACGCCACGTTAAGTACCGTGAAACATCCTGATTTAAAAGCCGGACAATTTTTCTTAGAATGTTTGTTTATTGTCGAACACAGTGCGCCGTCGGAATTACAAATCAGCCGATTTTTGCCACACACGCCAATTCGTGTGTTAATCAACCAATTGCAAAAAGACGTGACCGCTGATTTTTCGCACGACAGTTTGATCGACAGCGGTGTGAATTTTGATAAGCACGCGATTACGGCGTTTTTAAATAAACAACGGACATTGATTTTGAAATTGTTGGCGTTTGCTGAACAACAAGCGCAACTTCAAAAAGAAGCAATTTGTGAACACGCGACCGTGACCATGTTGGAATCGTTGACCACCGAAATTAAACGTTTAGTGCGTTTGCAAAAAGTGAATCTCAGCATCAAAAGCGACGAAATCGAAGATTTAAAAGACAAAACGCTTTTGATTCACGAAAATATCCAAATTGCACAATTACGTTTGGATGCGGTGCGGTTTGTAATTACGCGCTAAAATGAAAATTAGCGATATTTTACGAATTTTGAAAGACGATAATTGGTATCTTGTCGCTACGCGCGGCAGTCATCGTCAGTTCAAACATATTTTTAAAACTGGACGTGTTACGGTTGCTGGTAAACCCAGTGACGATGTAGCTCCCGACACGTTGAAAAGCATATTCAAACAAGCAAAATTGAAGGATTGAAAACCATGCGTTACGCCATCGTGATTGAAAAAGCAGCAAATAACTATTCTGCTTACGTTCCAGATTTATTGGGCTGTATTGCAACAGGCGATACCATCGTAGAAGTGACCAATGAAATTCAAGCCGCCATTGCATTTCACATTGACGGTTTAATCGAAGATAGTTTACCGATACCAAAACCATTGAGTATTGTCGATTACGTTGAAATTGCAGCGTAATTTCCAGACAAACTTCCCACACAACTAATTTTTAACCCAAACCTCAAAATAGAGAGAACATTATGTCTACCATCAAAACTTACGAAGGGCATTTTGCGGCACAAAGTGGCAAATTTTGTATCGTATCATCACGTTTCAACAGCTTCATTGTTGAACAATTAGAAAACGGCGCGATTGACGCGCTTGTCCGTCACGGCGCAAACAAAGACGACTTACATTTGGTCAAAGTTCCCGGCGCATTTGAATTACCGATGGTGGTGCAACGCATCGCCGCCAGTAAAAAATACGATGCAATTATCGCATTAGGTGCAGTGATTCGAGGCGGTACCCCGCATTTTGAATACGTTGCAGGCGAATGTGTCAAAGGCTTGGCGCAAATTTCATTGCAATACGACGTGCCGGTGAGTTTCGGTGTTTTAACGGTTGATAGTATTGAACAAGCCATTGAACGTGCTGGCACAAAAGCCGGTAACAAAGGCGCAGAAGCCGCTTTATCCGCCATTGAAATGGTGAGTTTATTTAAGAACCTGGAATTATCATGAGCAATTCGAAAAGTAATCCCAAAAGCAATGCTCGTCAAGCTGCCGCTCAAGCTTTGTATCAATGGCAAATCACTGGTCAAAATCTAAATTTAATCGAACAGTATTTCATCGATGAACAGTATTTTGCAGAAGGCGAAAAAATTGATAAAAGTTATTTTTCTGAACTTTTTCACGGTGTGCCACAGGATTTAATTGCGATTGACGCGCTATTAAATAACTTTGTTGATCGTGAAGTTGATGCCGTTGATCCAGTGGAACGTGCGGTTTTACGATTAGGCACTTACGAGTTAATTCATTGTATCGAAACGCCGTATAAAGTGATTATTAACGAGGCTATCAATGTCGCGAAATATTTTGGCGCAGACGGCAGTCACCGTTACGTCAATGGTATTTTGGACAAAGTCGCCCAAAAACAGCGTGCTGAAGAAGTAGATAGCAAGCGTAAAACACAAAGTTAATCTGTTATTTCCCTCAATCGTGAATACCAATTTGCCAAAATGTTGTCCGGACAAGTGAATGTGTTTACTTCTACACAAATTGGCGCATTAACGATTGAGCAATTCAGTAACGTGCCTGACTGCCGCCTCGTTTATTTGAAAACATTTTTTTTTGACCTCTACGAAATTCAATTATGCAATACCACGACCTGCGCGACTTTATCGCTCAACTTGAAAAACAAGGCGAACTCAAACGCACCGTTTATCAAGCGGATCCTCATTTAGAAATCACTGAAATTTGTGACCGAACTTTAAAAGCCCAAGGTGCAGCGTTGTTGTTTGAACGTCCGAAAGGTTACAACGTGCCGTTGCTGGGAAATTTATTTGGTACACCACACCGCGTCGCGATGGGAATGGGCGCAGATTCGGTAACGGCATTGCGTGATATTGGACATTTGCTCGCGTATTTGAAAGAACCTGAGCCGCCTAAAGGTTTTCGGGATGCAATGGATAAAATTCCGGTGTTCAAACAAGTGTTGAATATGGCACCGAAAATTATTAAAAATCCCGCTTGTCAGGAAAATGTGTTGCGCGGCGATGAAATCGATTTGGGACGTTATCCCGTTCAACATTGTTGGCCAGATGATGTTGCACCGC
This sequence comes from uncultured Pseudomonadota bacterium, assembly GCA_903848935.1. Lineage (GTDB taxonomy): Bacteria > Pseudomonadota > Gammaproteobacteria > Methylococcales > Methylomonadaceae > UBA10906. The sequence goes on from CAINHO010000012.1 coordinate 17,579, forward strand.
TGATTACTTGGGCGTTAGTTATCACGAAAGGGCCAAATAAAGAACGGCAAAATATGGGGGTTTATCGTCAACAAGTATTGGGCAAAAATAAAACAATTATGCGTTGGCTCGCACATCGGGGTGGTGCGTTGGATTTCAAAGAATGGCAAGACGTGCATCCGAATGAACCATTTCCGGTGACAGTGGTTTTAGGTGCAGATCCCGCGACGATTTTAGCCGCCGTGACACCGATTCCCGATTCCCTTTCAGAATATGCGTTTGCTGGTTTATTGCGAGGCAGCAAAACAGAATTAGCGAATTGTTTGAGTAATAATTTACAAGTTCCCGCCAGTGCAGAAATTGTTTTAGAAGGTTTTATTTATCCGAACGAAACTGCACCTGAAGGGCCTTTTGGTGATCACACCGGTTATTACAACGAAGTCAGTGACTTTGCGGTGTTCACCATTGAAACGATTACCGAGCGCAATAATCCAATTTATCACAGCACTTACACCGGTCGTCCACCCGATGAACCCGCGATTTTGGGTGTAGCGTTGAACGAAGTGTTTATTCCAATTTTGCAAAAACAATTCCCTGAAATTGTGGATTTTTATTTGCCGCCCGAAGGTTGTTCGTATCGCATGGCGGTGATTAGTATGAAAAAACAATATGCGGGTCATGCAAAACGAGTGATGCTCGGAACGTGGTCATATTTGCGCCAATTCATGTACACGAAATTTGTAATTGTGGTTGATGACGATATTAACGTGCGTGATTGGCAAGACGTGATTTGGGCGATTACGACACGAATGGATCCCGCTCGTGATTTGACCATTTTAGAAAATACGCCGATTGATTATTTGGATTTTGCTTCGCCAGTTTCGGGATTGGGTTCAAAAGTTGGTTTCGATGCCACGAATAAATGGGCGGGTGAAACGAATCGAGAATGGGGTAAAACCATTACCATGTCGCCTGACATTATTCAGCGTGTAAATGATATTTGGACGACATTATAGATTTGGATTTAGAAAAAACCGCCTCTCGAAAAATCGCCCCATTTTCGTAATCAACCGCGATAACCGTTCCACTGTAACCCGTTCGAATATCACTTTCTAACGGGAGTGACTTTCTGACCAAACTTATCCTAAATCACTACTTTGTTCTGCTGTTCGAACGCGCCCACCTTTGATAACGTCCAACACATACACTTTGCCATCACCATGTTGCCCACTATGTGCAATTTTCATAATCGTATCGAAAATAATATCAACCACGTTGTCAGGCGCAAAAATCTCAATCCGTTTTTTCGGCAAAAATGGACGGTAGTCTTGTGTATGTTCTGTGTGTTCCCGCCCAAAACCTTCACAGTCAATTACCGTCATGCCTGGAAAATTGGGCAGTTCCATTAACGCCATTGTAATCTGACTGAGTTTATGCGGTTGAATAAATGCGCGAATTTCTTTCATGATTTTCTTCCTTTTAAGGTTCGTCTTTTTCAGCGAAATAGCGATAAAGTGCGGGTAAAAGCGTGAGCGTTAAAATCGTTGCCGTGACTAAACCACCGATAATCACAACGGCAAACGGTTTGGCGGTTTCTGAACCCACGCTTGTGGAAAGTGCAGCGGGAAATAATCCCAAAATTGCCATCAAAGCCGTCATCACAACGGGTCGAAGACGACTCACAGAGCCATTTACAATCGCATCGTGCAACGGCAAACCATCTCGCCGCAACTTGTTTAATTGTGAAACTAAAATCACGCCGTTTTGCACCGCAATCCCAAATAAGGCAATAAATCCAACTGCCGCTGAAACACTGAGATTGATGCCCGTTGCCAATAAAATCAAAATCCCGCCAATCATCGCAAACGGCACATTCATCACAATCAGCAACGCATTTTTAATCGACGTGAATGCCCAAAATAACAAGATGAAAATCAGCACCAAACTAATCGGCACAATAACCGCCAACCGTTTCATGGCGCGTTGTTGATTTTCAAATTGCCCGCTCCAAACAACGTGATAACCAGGTGGCAAAACTACTTCATCAGTTACACGCTTTTGTGCTTCAGCGACAAAACTGCCTTGGTCACGATCGATGAGATTACATTTAATCGCAATGCGGCGCATATTATCTTCTCGACTAATTCGAGATGCGCCTTGATTGATTTTTATGTCAGCCAATTCTGAAAGCGGAATGAGTTGTCCAGTTGGTGTTTGAACGGTTAAATTTTCTAAACTGGTAACTGAATTCCGCGCGTTTTCTTCGTAGCGCAACGTAATATCAAAACGCCGTTCACCTTCTAAAAATTGCGAAGCGGCTTTGCCGCCCATGCCAATTTCCATCACTCGTTCGACATCGATAATGTTTAAACCGTAACGTGATACTTTTGCGCGATCAATATCGACAATAATTTGGGTTAAACCGGCTTGCTGTTCAGCGGCAACATCGGTTGCACCACGAATGGAAGCAAGAATTTCGGTGATTTGATTCGCGCTATTTTGTAGCGTTTTTAAGTCACTACCAAAAATTTTAATCGCAATTTCACCTTTTACGCCTGAAATCGCTTCCTCGACGTTATCTTGAATTACTTGAGAAAAGTTCGTCAAAATTCCTGGGAAAATTGACAATTCTTTGTCCATCGCTTGAACCAACTCGTCTTTCGCTTTATAACGCCAGGTATCTTTCGGGTTTAAATCAATCAATACTTCCAAATTATTAAAACCTTTTGGGTCGGTACCATCTTCGGGTCGTCCGAGTTGCGTTAAAACCGTTTTCGCCTCAGCAAACGTTTCTAATTTATTACGGACTTCGATTTCAATGGCTTTTGCGGTCGGCAATGAAACAGGTGTTGGCAAGGTAATCGTCAACCAGATATTGCCTTCGTCCAGTTTCGGCATAAATTCCGTGCCGATAAACCGCACCGACATCACGCTTAAAACCAATGCCACCACTGCAGATACAAAAACCAATCGTGCGTGTTTCAAAACCCATTCTAAAATGCGTCGATAATGGCGTTCCATGAATTCAACAAGCGGATTATGTTTTTCGGCGATTTTTGAACCGAGCATATACGTCAACATCGTCGGTACAAAGGTCAAACTAAACAGCATCGAAGCGACCAATGCAAAACTTAACGTGTAAGCCATTGGTGAGAAAATCTTGGCTTCAACACGCTGAAACGTAAAAATTGGTAAAAAAGCGATAATAATAATGGCTTTAGAAAATAAAATCGGTCGCCCCATTTCTATCGCGGTATTCAACAACGATTGGCGCAAATGACGAATATCCACTTTCGCTTTTAAATCCAGCGTCGCTTGCACCATTACCGCTTCAACTAGCACTACCGCGCTATCGACAATAATCCCAAAATCGATGGCACCAAGTGAAATCAAGTTTGCAGAAATCCCACCAAAATTAACTAAAATGAAAGCAAATAACAGCGACAACGGAATAATCAACGTGACTAAAAGTGCCGCCAAAATGTGCCGCAAAAAGACCAGCAAAATAATCAAAATTAGCACCGCGCCTTCAATCATGTTGTGCGCGACAGTGTGAATGGTGTGTGCGACTAATTCAGTGCGGTCATAAATCGGCGTGACTTTCACACCAGGTGGCAAACCGAACTCATTGAGTTCTGTAATTTTTTGTTTCACGCCACCTAAAACATTGACGGCATCTTTACCTTTGGTCAAAAGTACAATGCCTTCCACAATGTCGTCGCGCTCATTCATTGCAACGATGCCGGTGCGAGGTTGTGCGCCAACGCTAATATCCGCCACATCTTTCACTCGAACAGGCACGCCATCATTTGTTGTCACAACAATCGCACCAATATCGTCGCTGGTTTTTAATAAACCTAATCCACGAACAACTAAAACTTCATCGCCGTGTTCAATATAACCGCCGCCTGTGTTGCTGTTATTTGCACCAATCGCATCGAAAAGTTGATTTAGCGTGACGCGGTAATTTTTCAAGCGATCAGGTTTAGCCGAAACTTTGTATTCTTTAACACCGCCTCCGTAAGAAACTACATCGGCAACACCTTGAACGGAGCGCAATTTGGGTTCAATCACCCAATCTTGCAAGGCGCGTTGTTCAATCAGTGATAAATGTTTGGCATCGACCACATAACGCAAAATCTCGCCCACGCCTGTCGATAAAGGCCCTAAACTTGGATTGGAATCTGTGGGAATGGCGGCATCTTGTAAACGCTCTAAGACTTGTTGCCGCGAAAAATAATCTTCCGCATCGTCATCAAATGTCAGCGTCACCACCGATAAACCAAAAATCGACACTGAACGCATATTCATCAAATGCGGCAAGCCGTTCATCACGCGCTCAATTGGCAACGAAATAAGTTTCTCAACTTCTTCGGGAGCTTGTCCTGGATATTGGGTAACGACTTGCACAAACACATTTTGCACGTCAGGAAAGGCTTGAACAGGCAATCGTTCAAAAGCAATAATCCCCGACATTGCAATCACCAATGTCACGCCAATCACCATCAATCGCTGCTGTAAACAAAACGCAATAATACTTTCAATCATGTGGGTATTCCTGCGTTATTTACTGGTGGTTTCGTCGAGAGCTTCTTCTTCCGCTCGCAACATCAACGCGCCTTCGGTGACTAATTCTTCATTTGGTTGCAAACCATTCAACACAACAGCCGTGCCTTTTAAACGCAAACCCAATTCCACGCGCCGTTTATGAAAATGATCCGCCGCGCCACCCACAACAAACACATAATCAATATCATCTTCGGTAAAAATCGCCGTCAGTGGAATCACAATCGCTTGGTCATTCACGTCGCTATCAATCGCAATCGTCGTGTACATATTTGGTAATAAACGTCCGTCTGCATTCGGTAAATCACAACGCATTTGCACGGTGCGGGTCGATTCGTCTAACGTTTGCCCTATGTATTGAACTGTGGCGGGAAACTTTTCATTCGGATATGCCGACACTAAAACCGATAATTTTTGACCCAATTTAATTTTCGACAAATCCACTTCATAAACATTCATCAATACTGTCAATTTTTTGAGATCCGACACCAGAAACAACAGTTTGTCTAAATCGGGGCGAACTTCCATGCCTTGCGTAACATTACGTTCAACGACCACGCCAGTCATGGGTGAACGCAAAATAAACCGTCCGTCATTTTGTCCTGCCCCAAGATGCAAATTTTTCAATCGTTGTTGCGTGCGCTGCAAATCACTACGAGCATTGTTCAATGTATCTTCAGCTTGTTCTAATTCTTTTCGAGCAATGGCTTTGCCCGCATAAAGTTCTTGCTGACGATTAAAAGAACGTGTTGCAAACGTTAAATTAGCCTGCGATTTAACGAAATCAGATTCCGCATCCGCAACATCGGGACTGTCTAATTCCAACAAGGTTGCGCCAGCTGAAACAGCCGAACCTAATGTCACAGGTGCGGCAATTACACGTCCTGCCATTGGTGAACTAATCCGCGAAGTCACACTTTCGTTGAACACAATTTTTCCCGCCAACGGTTCTAACAACGCATGTTGAGTTAATTTCAAATTCATTGTTTTAACATAAGTACGTTTTGGCGAATTGGGAGCAAGATAAATCTCGCCTTTTTGCATTTTAGGTAACGGTGCAGCAGGTGGTTGTACTTTTTCTGTGGGTTCAGAACACGCAGCTAAAAATAGCGATAAAAGAGAGGTAGCTAACAATGCGGAGCGATTCATAATTTTCATTTTTTGAAATGGTTGTCAGTGGTGTTTAGTTCTACGCCAAGTGCCTTGACTAAATTGTGATAAGCATTCACACGGTCAATCATGGCGGCGTAATAATCACGCATCATATTTTTATAATTGCGCTGTGCTTCAATAAAATCGAGAACACTGGTTGCGCCTCTGCTGTAAGAAAATTCGGAACTATTTCTCACCGTCAACGCATCTTTCAACAAACCATTGTTGAAACGCTGTACAATTTTATCCGCGCTATTCCATGCGGCTAACGCCGTGACAACATCGTTGCGAATAGCAATTTCTGTTTGTTCCACAGCCAGTTTGTTGGTGTTTAAATTTACGAAGGCTTTGTCTTCTTGACCTTGATATTGATAAAACAACGGCATCGGCACACTGAGTCCAACAAAACCCGAATTGAGATTGTTATTACTCGGATCGCGTGCATAACCCGCATTAACCGTGACATCGGGATATTTCAAACGTCGCGCTAATTCCAATTCTTTGTTGGTTTGTTCAATGCGTAATTTGTCGGCTTGCAAATCGGGGCGTTGTTGCAGTGCGTTGTTGATGAGCGTTTCTGTTGGGAGGTTTTGTCCAATGTCCTTAAAAATTCCCCAATCATCTGTGGCTTCAAACTGCACATTTTTATCCGCCCAGCCTAACAGAACAGATAATTTTGCTTGTGCTTGCTGAACTGCCATTTGAGCATTATCTAAATCTGATTGTGCGTGCATCGCTTCCATTTTTACGCGCAAAAAATCCGATTCTGAAATGTCGCCACCTTTCAAACGCAACTGGTTAGCTTTTAAAACTTCGCCATAATGTTCAACAATTTCTTGCGCCAACCAGCGATTTTTTTGTGCTTGCAACAAACCAAAATAAGCTTCTCTGACCATGCTGGAAAAAATCCGAATTGCATCTTTAAAATCCCCTTCAGCGGCTTGCGTTGCAAAACCACTGCTTTCAATTCGCAAGCCGCGTTTGCCAGCGGTTTCAATCAATTGGCTGAATGAATAATTTTGCCCGATACCACACGAAACATTTGGACTAGGATTACAACCTGCTGGACTTGCACCCATATTTGGGTTTTTAGCAATTTCAGAAAGTTGAACGCCAAACGTGGGATTTGGAATTGCAGCGGCAATAATTTCATCGGCTTTCGATTGTTCAATGTTGTATTGAGCAGAAATTAAATCGAGGTTGCGCTGATAAAAAATCGCCAGTGCTTCATCAATAGTGAGTGTGACATTTTGTGCGTGTGCGTCAAAAGGTATAAAGAAATTGAGCAGCAAACAAAATGCTATGAACTTGAAATAATTATTTTTCATGATTTTTTGTATTCGCTTCTATAAATAAATCAGTTAATGCGGCTTTAAAGTGTGTGGTTTTGATTTTTAGTAGCGGTTTTATTGACTGTTAATCATTGGGTCGGCGGGGGAACCAACAAAATTAAAGCCTCATAACCACGATGTTATGAAGCTTTTTTTTATTGCTTATACTTTGATGCTCTGAGTCAAACTTGCACATTTAATACACTGCAACGAATACGGCACCGCTTTCAAACGTTCAGGGTTAATCGCTTCACCACACGTTTGGCAAACATCGTAATCCCCTGCATCAATCCGCGCAATTGCTTGTTTAATCGCGGCGATTTCTATTCGCGCTGAATTCCCCAAAAAATCCTGCACCTCATTATTTTCATTCTGAGTCGCTTGTTCTTCAGAATCTTTTTCAACATCCTCATCCGCATGACAAACATCGTGTGTAATCGTCGTCAAACGTTCATCTAATTCTTCCAACATCGTGATTAGGTTGTGACGCACCTCGTCATAATTCGTAGTCATTCCTTTCTCCTTTTATTTACATTCGCTAAAGTGGCGCGATTATAGCGTAATAAACATTTACCAAACGCTATTTCAACGCCATAATTTCAGACGTTTACCACCTCATTTTCTTTTGGAGATTTTTCATGACTGCTATTAAACATTGCTCGCTGCTAATTTTAGGTTCAGGCCCCGCCGGCTATACTGCTGCAATTTACGCAGCTCGCGCCAATTTGAATCCTGTCATTCTGACGGGAATGCAACAAGGTGGACAATTGATTACCACCACCGAAGTCGATAATTGGCCGGGTGACGTTCAAGGCGTTCAAGGGCCAGAGTTAATGACACGAATGCAACAACACGCTGAACGTTTCAACACCGAAATTATTTTTGACCACATTAACAGCACCGATTTGTCACAACGTCCATTCAAATTAAGCGGCGACAATGGCGATTACACTTGCGACGCGCTGATTATTGCCACCGGCGCATCGGCGCAATACTTAGGCTTAGAATCCGAAGAAGCCTTCAAAGGACGCGGTGTTTCAGCGTGTGCAACGTGTGACGGATTTTTCTATCGCAACAAACCTGTCGCTGTTATTGGTGGTGGGAATACGGCAGTTGAAGAAGCTCTTTATTTGTCGAACATTGCTTCAAAAGTTACGGTGATTCATCGTCGTGACAAATTCCGTTCTGAAAAAATCCTCGCCGACAAATTGCTTGAAAAAGCCAAAAACGGCAACGTCGAAATCGAATGGTTTAGCGAACTCGATGAAGTGCTAGGTGATGACATGGGCGTGACCGGCATTCGTATTAAAAACAAAGACGGTTCAACCAAAGAAATCGACGTACACGGCGTATTTATTGCGATTGGTCACACACCAAACACCGAAATTTTCGCCGGACAACTCGACATGAATCACGGTTATATCAAAGTCAAAAGCGGCATCGAAGGCAACGCCACAGCAACCAGCGTGGAAGGTGTTTTTGCAGCAGGCGATGTAATGGATTCCGTTTATAAACAAGCGATTACCTCAGCGGGCGCAGGTTGTATGGCGGCATTGGACGCTGAACGTTTCTTGGATTTATAAACAGTAATGAAACTCGTCGTTCTCGATGCCAATAATCCCGCGCAATCTTTTCCGCCGTTACAAAATGCGTTGCGTGAACCCAATGGTTTGTTAGCGGTTGGCGGATGTTTATCGAGTGAACGTTTAGTAAATGCGTATCGACATGGTGCGTTTCCGTGGTTTAGTGGCGACGAGCCGATTTTGTGGTGGTCGCCCAATCCGCGCCTCGTTTTATTTCCAGAAAAGTTACAGATTTCAAAACGACTCGCCAAAACTATTCGGCAAAATAAATTCGAGGTAACGGTGAATCAAGCGTTCGATTCGGTCATTTCAAAATGTGGTGAATTGCGTGTCGATAAAGAAGGAACGTGGATTAGCGATGACATTAAAAATGCTTATTCGCAATTGCATCGAGAAGGCATCGCGCATTCGTTTGAAGCATGGCACGAAGGGAAATTGGTGGGCGGTTTATACGGTGTAGCATTGGGAAATGTGTTTTTTGGTGAATCGATGTTTCACACGGTTTCAGACGCTTCAAAAATTGCATTCACGCATTGCGTTAATCACTTAATGGTACAAGGTTTTCAGTTGATTGATTGCCAAGTTCACAGCGAACATTTAGTGAGTTTGGGAGCGGAAGAAATCTCACGCACCGAATTTTCAAAGTTACTTGCAACACATTGCGCCGATACCGGCGTGATAACTGCTACAATTAACACACTCTGAAGCCCTTTTTGAGCATCAAATTATGAGCCTTTTAACGCCAAACCAAGTTTTTTCGTGGATGTCTCGATTGTCTGCCCAGCAAGATTATCAGTCACTCACACATGAATTTTTAAACATTCTTCAAGAAAATCCGTGCATCGACGAAGCAAGTGGCTATGAAATTTATAATCACAAACGAAAAATATCAGAAGGTGTCAATGTTGACGAACGGTTAATTCGCCGCTTTCCGTTGGATTTCACTAAAGAAGATGATGTTACCGACAACGCGCATGTGAGTGATGCCTCACACGTTATTGGAATTTCAACCAGCCATACCGATGAAAAAGGCGGTTATTCGTGGGCAATTTTGACCGTCAAAGGCGGTAATGGTCCCGATCGTTCGATATTGGTTGAAGGAAAATTAGACGCTTCGTCCTTGAAAACATTACAACATTTGCGTGGTATTTACCAAAATTTGGTGATTTTACATGATGCGAAAGAACGTGACGTTTTAACAACTTTGCCGAATCGTCAATCGTTGGATTCACGCTTGATGCAGGTTTGTCAGCATTATTGTGATCATCCGATTACCGACAAAATTCATGACAAAAGTTCATGGATTGCGATTTTGGACATCGACCATTTCAAACGGGTGAACGATAATTTTGGTCATTTATACGGCGACGAAGTATTGCTTATTTTCAGTCAAATCATGGGCAGAAAGTTTCGTTATAACGATTTTCTATTTCGATTTGGTGGCGAAGAATTTGTGGTGGTGCTGAATTTAGCCACGCAAGAAACCGCGCTTACCGCCTTTAATCGTTTTCGCGAAGCCGTCGCCGAATATCATTTTCCAACGGTTGGCAAAGTGACCGTGAGTATTGGCATAACGCACATTGATAACGCGGCGATGCCAAGTGTTCTTTTAGACCGTGCTGACAAATCGCTTTATTACGCCAAAGAACACGGACGAAATCAGGTGGTTCTTTTTGAATTAACGCCTGAATTAGTCTCTGAAGAACATGAGCATGACGATGATGGCGAAATCGAATTATTTTAAGGATTAACAATGCAAAAGCTAAAATGTGCCGTTATCGGTACGGGTTATTTGGGTAAATTTCACGCGGAAAAATATGCGAATTTACCCGAATGTGAATTGGTCGCCGTGGTCGATATAAACGCTGAAACCGCTCAAGCCATTGCTGAAAAACATGGCGCACAAGCCTTGACGGATTACGCTTCACTTTTGGGCAACATCGATGCGGTGAGCATTGTCGTGCCGACGACATTGCATTATCAGGTGACGAAAGATTTTTTAAATGCAGGTTCGCACGTTCTCATTGAAAAACCGATTACCACGACGGTTGAACAAGCGGACGAGTTGATTGCGATTGCGAAAGCAAAAAATCTGATTCTGCAAGTGGGGCATTTGGAACGTTTCAATCCTGCGGTTTTGGCGTTGGATAAAGATGAAAAACCGTTGTTCATTGAATCGCATCGTTTATCGCCCTTTAATCCGCGTGCCAATGATGTGAGCGTGGTGTTAGATTTGATGATTCACGACATCGATATTATTTTGGCGTTAGTCGATTCAGATATTGAACGCATCGATGCCAGCGGTACGGCGGTTTTGACCAAAGGAACAGATATTGCCAATGCACGTTTGACGTTCAAAAATGGTTGCGTGGCGAATGTCACGGCGAGCCGAATCAGTATGAAACTTGAACGTAAAATGCGTTTATTTAGACCAAGTTCTTACGCCTCGGTTGATTTTCAAAATCGAATTTTACAAAAATACCGCACGGGCGAAAAAGAAATGTTCCCCGGTGTGCCTGAAATTATCAGCGAAGAAGCCACGTTTGAAACCAGCGACGCATTGATGGCAGAAATTCAACAATTTATCGGCTGTATTCAAACGGGCGAACAACCTTTAGTGACTGGCGAAGCAGCGCGTTTGGCGTTGGCGACGGCGATTGAAATTACAAAACTTATTAACACGGAAAAATAAATTATGATCCCAATGGTCAACCTTAAGGCGCAATACGCCGAAATCAAAGACGAAGTTGAACGCGGTTTAGCAGAAGTCATCGAAAACTGTAGCTTCATTTTAGGCGCGAATGTGCAAGCCTTTGAACGTGAAGCGGCTGATTATTTAGGCGTAAAACACGCGATTGGCGTGGCTTCTGGTACAGATGCGTTACATTTAGCGTTAATCGCTGAAGGTATCACGGCTGGCGACGAAGTGATTACCACACCATTTACGTTTATTGCGACCGCCGAAGCGATTAAATATGTTGGTGCGATTCCTGTGTTTGTAGATATTGACCCACGCACATTTAACATTTGTCCCAAAGCGATTGCTGCGGCAATTACACCCAAAACCAAAGCCATTATGCCCGTGCATTTGTTTGGGCAACCCGCGAATATGACGGCAATTTTAGCGTTGTGCGAACAGCATAATTTGAAATTGATTGAAGATTGTTGCCAATCGTTTGGCGCGACCGTTAATGGTAAACAAACAGGTTCAATCGGTCATGCGGCGGGCTTTAGTTTTTTCCCGAGTAAGAATTTAGGGGCGTTTGGGGATGGTGGTTTAGCGACGACAAACAGTGATGAAACGGCGGCGAAAATTCGCCAACTTCGCAATCACGGTTCGGACGTGCGTTATTATCATGACGTAATTGGTTATAACAGTCGTTTGGATGAAATGCAGGCGGTGGTGTTACGCGCCAAACTCAAACATATCGACGAATACAATCAAGGTCGTCGTCGTGTAGCGCATTTGTATTCAGAATTGTTGGTCGGTTTGCCATTGGAAACGCCGTTGGAAGATGGTTGCGGTGAACACGTTTATCATCAATATACGTTGCTTTGTGATAGACGTGACGAGGTGATGCAAGCTCTGCAAGCTAAACAAATTGGTTGTGCTGTTTATTATCCCGTGCCGTTGCATCAACAAAATGCGTTCAAAGAAGAATGCGCTGGAATGACTTTACCCGTAACCGAATCCGTTGCGGCACGTTGCTTCTCGTTGCCAATTTGTCCATATTTGACAGACGATGAAATTCACGTTGTTGTGAATGTGATTAAAAGTGTTTTTAGTAACTGATATTGAAACATTGGGCGAGTCGCCTTTCTTTAAATTACGATAAAAGACGCGATATTTCATTTTTCATACTCACTCAATGTGGGAAGTTACTAATTTTTGAGTTATTTCACACAGTGAGTATGTCATTTCACTCCTCCTCTTGCGATCGAAGTTGATTGGTACAGGTATTTATTCAAGTAACCCCCTGTTATAAAAATAGTTTTTGTGTTTGGCGTATATCATGCGTTAAAAAGCCATATAGAATATGTATTGTGACGACTTAACGTTAAATAAAGTTTAGAAATCAATATATTAACTATAAAAAATTCAAATTTATAACTTAGGACTACTACGATGAAATCTTACAAAACACTCGGAACAATCATTTCTTCTCTTTTGCTTACAGCTTCGTTTCAAGTGAACGCGGCAACGTCTATCGCAACTCAGAGTCATGTTTTTAATGTAAGTTCCGGTACTGACAGTTTCACAATGCCGAACATTAACGGTGCTTCGTGGGTAAGTGAAAGTATGGGCTATCAGGGATGGACCCATTTTAGTAAATGGGGTTTTATGGATGTAACAAAAGGCAAAACTGTCACGATTGTAGTAGATGCTTCTGCTTCAGGGTCTAATGTTGCTGGCTTCCACCCTGGTATTACAGTTTGGTACCGTAAAACAAATTTAAAAGCCGCCTCTCCTAATCTCCAGTACATGAATGATCACTCTTATGGTCAATCTGACAGCATCAACGTTATCAATGCAAAAGATGACTCCGTTCCCCCAGTATCAGTTGGCAACATTACTATGGATTATGTCGCATCTGGCTATGACACAGATGGTTTAGGTGATAAGTTTATGGTGGATGCAACTACTGGTATGCTTAAACCACATGATGGAGTCGCAACATCATTCTATGGACCTTATCTGCCAACGGGATTCAATACGACATCCTTAGCAAATGCAAAGAAAATTTCTGATTCTGTACCTGGTAAAGTTGCCGTCACATTCACTGCAACCAAAGCAGGCGTTTATCAGTTTGTAGTCGGCGGTCTTAAACCTGATGCAGGTTCAACTGCTGCAATCAACGCAGGCAAAGGAACTGGTAATGTGAATGCTGTTAATGTAAGCGTCACGACTAACTAAAAAATTATTTTTACTGGTCAAATGACGACTGCCTTCACTGTGGCATTTGACCAGTTCTCACTTTATATCAACGGTATTTCTTATGTCTTTGAGGTTTTTTATCTTTGCTTTGTTAGGCAGTAGTTTTAGCTTTTCTCATTCAGCTCACGCACATTTCAATCTAACCGATCAAGACTTAACTAAATACAAAGTTCCGACAACACCTGGATTACTCAATGGCAAATCGCCCATTGTGATCAATAAAACAAAAGCGATTCAATTGGGTAAAGCATTATTTTGGGATACGAATGTGGGGAGTAATGGCGTTGCCTGTGCAACCTGCCACTTTCACGCAGGGTCAGATAGACGAACCGTTAATCAATTAAATCCCGGTGTGTTACACCTAAATAATCCTTTATCTAGTAAACGTTTTGATTTGCCCTCTAATGATGGCGCACCTAACCATGCCTTAAAAGCTGATGACTTTCCATTTTTTAGACATCAACAATCAAATAACAAAAATTCTCAGGTGATATTTGAAACAGATGATGTGGTTGGATCAGCAGGCGTTTATTTGCAAAAATTTAAATCCATCAATGTAAATCCAGAAGAAGCGGATTTATGTACGCCAACAGGCGATCCTATTTACAATATTGGCAATTTACAAACAAGACAAGTAACAAAACGAAATGCTCCGACTGTAATCAATGCGGCATTTAATAGACGTAATTTTTGGGATGGACGCGCGAATCAAGAATTTAACGGGGTTTCAGTATTTGGGCCTCGCGATGTAAATGCCAAAATTTGGATAATGCAAGGCGGAAAACCTGTCAGCCAAAAAATCAGTTTGGCGAATGCCTCGTTAGCGTCTCAAGCTCTGGGACCTCCAATGGATATGATTGAGATGTCTTGTAATGGTCGAACATTCAAAGATGTCGCCAAGAAACTTCTACCGCAAAAACCCTTATCTACACAAGAAATTCACGCAGAAGACAGTGTTTTAGCATCTTTGAGAGAGCCTTCGGGTTTAGGACTGTCAAACACTTATGAAGAATTGATTAAAAAAGCATTTAATCCAATTTATTGGTCGGGAACAGAACCCGTTCAAAAGGTACAAGGAACAAATTATTCGCAAATGGAAGCTAATTTTTCTTTTTTCTTTGGCTTGGCGATTCAGTTATATGAATCAACTTTAATTTCTGATCAAAGTAAATTAGATTTGGCGATTCCTAACATGAAGAAAACAGGTGCAACTGTCCCGTCAAACTTTACCGAGATTGAGAAAAAAGGTTTAGGAATTTTTACTGATGCTCATTGTAACATTTGCCACGCAGGTGCAACTTTTTCGGCGGCTGTGAATTACGAAAGTAATTCGCCAAATGCTTACCAAACGAATGGTAGTTTATCTGTTGATCGAATTGGTATCATACCTAGCAATTCTGACGATCATGTAGATTCTACTTTAGCCGATGTTGGTTTTTTTAATACCAGTGTAGTACCTGATGAATATGACGTAGGATTAGGCGGCACAGATCCTTGGGGAAATCCACTGTCTTATGCTCAACAATATGTTAATTATCTTCGCTATGGATCTAAAAAATTGGTCGATAATTTCCTAGTTTCATCTTGTGATTTTACAAGATCTTTTGTATTGGATTTTAACGATAATGAAATGGTTGAAGATAAAAAGAATTTGGCGGGTTGCTCAACTTTTTTACAAGATCTTGGTCTTGCACTTGTTCCCAAACCAACCGTTGTCAAACAAGAATCGGCAACTTTAGACCAAGGGCGATTATCCACGCTAACAACAGGAGCGTTCAAAATACCAACGCTTAGAAATGTTGAATTAACAGGGCCTTATATGCACAACGGCGGCATGAAATCACTTGAAGAAGTTGCAGCATTCTACGGTCGTGGCGGCAATGTAACGAATAGACGGCATCCTGGCACTTTGGTTTTCGATCAGGGATTTACGCGAGATGATATAAACGCCCTTGCGGCTTTCTTGAAAACCTTAACGGATGAGCGCGTAAGATGGGAAAAAGCCCCATTTGATCATCCATCTATTCAAGTTCCTAACGGTCACACGCAATCAGCAAACGGTAATTTAATGGAAGATAATTATTTAATGATACCTGCCGTGGGTAAAAAAGGTTTGCCCGCAGATAAGGGATCGTTAATGCCTTTTGATGCTTATTTGAAGTAGGATTCTGTCATGACCTTTTTAATTTGTCGCAACGCATTCAAATCCAATTCCCCCACACGATTATGCTGATTGCACAACGCACCTCGAAAGCCTAAATAATCTGCATTCAGCGGCAATAATTCCGCGATATTTTCCAACCGTAACGAACCTGCTAAACCACAAATCAATTGCTGTGTTTTAGCTAGTTCGACAAATTCAGCAATCGTTTCATTCGTCATCACTTCCGTTAATGAACCATTTTGTTTGTGCATCGTATCGAGCATTACGCCTGTAAAACCTGCGTTTTTCAATTCGGAAATAATCGAAAAATTGGGCTTTGTATCTGCAAATAACACGGCAATCAAGCGTATATTTTCAGTTAAATCGCTCAGTTTTTGCACAATTGCAAGCCAATCACCTTCGGGGAAAAAACCGATTTTGACAAAATCCACACCAGTTTTTGCCATTTCTGAAACAGCGTTGAAAATGGTGTTTGCATCCATTGGTAAATCCCCAACCGTTGCACTGACGGGACAATGCCCGTCGATTTTCGCCACGATTTTCGCCACTAATTCAACGGACAACGCACCTAACGCACCCAATTCAGGTTGTTTTAAATCGATAATATCGACATCTTCATTCAATACTAATTCGGCTTCACGCAAATTTTTAACACTCGCTAACATTCCGGTCATTTTGAATTCTCCATTTTGAACGTTTCAATTGCTTCCATTAACCACATCCACGCTTCTAATTCACGTTCACCAGCAGTTTTGTCTAAACCAATTTTTAAATATGCAATTTCACTGTCGATTTTTTCTAGCGGCAACATTTTCAAACGACTGACTAAAATCGCAGCTTCTAAAACCGAGTATTGAGCGCGATTAAATCCCATAAACGGCGCATGATTAACCGTGTTTAAAATTTTACAAATCAACTTTGGGCGAATTTCATCCTCTTCGACACGCACCAATTCGACTTCGCTGTGTGCCAACGCAGAATTCAAAACCAAACCGTTTAAAGTCCAATTGCGTCGCCCCGTTAAACAACCGGCAAAAATTCGCACATCGTTGCAATAATTCAAAACGGCGAGTTTCGTTTCAAGTAAATTCGTTAACGTTGTTGATGGTCGAAATGGCAAAATGTGAATTTCGTCGCCATGAACGTGAACGCCCATTGGTGCGAGGTGTGGAACGCCAGTAGAATTTTTTGTGATAACGATAAGTTCTTGAATCATGATTTTTTCTGCAAAGTAGTTCCGGCGGGTTTAAACGTATGCACATCGACTTCCGATTCTGCCGAATCCACCGCGCAACCCCAATCCAATGATTGGTCTTGATTAAATCGTTTGCCTAATTTTTGTGCAATTTCGGCGCGTGCCAATTCCACACCCAAATAAAACGCATGACCACCATCGTTTTCAATGCCTAATTTCGGGAATAATTCAAACGGATCGGTTGCGCTGTGAAACCCGTCACGGTTAAAAATATGCACGCCGTTTTCACTAATTTGAATGCGATAACTGGGGTCTTTAATTTGTGCCGCGAGTTCTTGAATTTCATCTAACGAATACGGAAATGATGCTGGTTCGTGCAATGCCATCAAACCTGAATTGATATGTTTTGGCAATGTATCGTGTTCTTTCGCAGCAAACATAATTCGACGCGCCAAATCAGCTTCTTTAATAGCACGAGCCGCATGGTTGCTGACTTCGGTCGCTAAAATATGATTGATATTTAATTCTGAACAAATCCCCATCAATAACGCATTCATGCCAGCCGTGTCAGCGTGCGTCAATTCGGTGATATTGCCCACACCGAGCATTATTTCTACGTCGGGGTGATTTTTTCGGACTTCGTGATAACGCACAATCGACGCAGTAAAACCAAAATGAATCGGGTCTAAAATCGGATCGACAATAAATGGACGATTTTTTGCCTGCATTTTTGCAATCGCACGGTCGAGCGATTCTAAATCGGTATGCGTTTCGGGAATAATAATCGGCGTTGCGTTCACTTCGTCCGCAATCCACAACGTAGACTCGTGCAAACTCAATAAATAATCCACACCTGCTTTTCCGCCACGCAATAAATCCGCTGTTTCGAGTGAATCCAAACTCACCAAAAATCCCGCTTGTTTTAATGCTGCAATCGCGTCTTCCATGTGCGGAAATTCGGTACTTGGCAAACATCCTAAATCAATCACGTCCGCACCATTTTTTCGGTAATACTTGGCGCGATTCAAAATTTCAGGCACTGTTAAATTGGGTGCGTCAGTGATTTCAGCAAAAATTTTCACGCTGTAACGATTTAAATCCGCAATTTGAATTTTCTTGCCAAAAAACAGCGGTAAATCTTTGACTTCCTCTGTGCCGCGTTCGACGGGAATCCCTAATTTTTCAGAAAGCACGACTAAATCCCCACGACATCGACCTGGAACAATGATTTTCGTTGCACCAAACGTATCCGTGAGCCGCCGTTCAATCATGTCTGCCGTCATTAACGCCGCAACTTTCAAACCTAATTGATGCACGGTGTAAGTAAATTCGGGCTGCATTTTTTCTAAAATGCTCCGCAATTGTTTTTCGGCGAGTGAACCCGTTAAAAATAAAATATGTTCACTCATGACAAATTTCTTAAGCGTTCTTGAACCGTTGAAATCAGCGCAGCAACGTTTTCAACGACCGTGGTATATTCAAATTCGCGCAATTTTGCCGTGCCGTCTAAATCGATTTTGCGCGGATAAACCATGACTTTTCCGCTCGGTGCAGTAGTTTCCATTTCGGGCGCAATGTCACATGGGTAAACAATACTCGGCACGCGGCATTTTCCCGCTTGGGAATAAAGATTTGTGACCAGTGAATCGGCAATGCCTAGCACGCATTTTGAAATTGTGTTTGAAGTGGCAGGCGCAAGCACAAATGTGTGGTAATAACCTTTGTAGAAATGTCCGACGGGCGGACAGGAAGCGGTTTTATCACGATAAACGGGCATTTTTTCGCGTAAATCGCTAAGTGAAATACCGTACATTTTCAAAACTTCTTCGCCTGCTTGACTGACGTATAAATCCACATTTTCAAGCGTGAGCAAGAATTCAACGCATTCTTCAATGTAATGTCCTGAGCCGGTGATTGCCCATGCTAATCGGGGTTTTGTCATTTTAGTTTTCAATTCCTGAATTTTCATTGGCGCGTCATCGTTTGCATCCACAAATCTAAATAATTTTGCTGGTTACCAACGAAATGTTGGCGAATTCTACCACACACCTACAACAAAAAAGCCCTGTACTCAAACAGGATAGGCTTTCAAGTTTTACAACGACAGCGTGAAAAACGCTTATTTTTGTTAAAAATTTAAAAATTTTGTTTTATGAAATTTTTTAATCTTGTTTTAGCTTGTTTTATACTTGTTTTAGGAGGCGAATTCGATATATTTTTCAATATGTTGAAAGAGCATAAGACGACATATTCTTTTTATAAGACGACGAATTCTTTGCATAAGACGACAAAATTTTTGTATTAAACGACAAATTCTTTGCTCAATCGGCATTTATAAGACGACAAATTCTTTGTATTAGACGACCTTAATTTTTTGCGTCGCTTTTTATGTTACACTGCCCAAAATATCATTATTCAGGTGGGTTTATGGAGCATAAAAATTTAACTGTTTGCAAAGCAAATAATGTCATTGAAGCGGGTTATAAACTCAGTTTGAATGAACAGCGCGTTATTTTGGCTTGTATTGGTCAGGTCAATTCAATGGAAGAATTGTTGAAAACTGATGAGTTTGAGTTGTCGGCTAAAAATTTCGCCAAATTATTCTCGGTTTCTGATGAAAATGCTTATCAGGCATTAACTGAGGTCACTGAAAGTTTATTCAATCGTTATGTGGTGGTCGAAAATCCTTATCCTAATCGTCCGCGTGTTAAGCGTTTAAAAATGCGTTGGATTAGTTCCATTAAGTATTTACCCGACGAAGGAAAGACGATTCTGTGTTTTTCTCAAGATATGTTGCCTTATTTGAGCGAACTAAAAGGCAGTTTCACCCGATACAAATTGGAACACGTCGGTAAAATGACCTGTATTTATGCGATTCGATTGTATGAATTACTGATGCAATGGAAAAGCACAGGCAAAAGAGAAATTGACATTGATTGGTTAAAAAAACAATTTCAACTCGATGAAAATTATGATCGTATGTTTGATTTTAAAAAACGTGTTCTTGATCCCGCCATCGACGACATCAATAAAAATTCAAACTACAACGTGTCTTGGACACAGCGAAAAACGGGGCGACGGGTCACACATTTAACGTTTGAATTCAGCGAAAAACTACCGCCCGTTCCTGAAAAACCCAAAAAGAAAACAACGGTTAAAGCAAAACCCGAAGCCGCGAAAACCGATAGCATTGAACAGTTTGCCGAAATGCGTAAACGATTCGGCGATACCGTGGCAGATATTATGCCGCTAGAAATTATCGAAATTCTCAAATCACAAGGACGTTGGTGAAATCTACACAACAACAAAAAACCACCACTTCATAGCGGCAGGGCTTTCAAGTTTTACAACTACAGCGTGAAAAACGCTTATTTTCGTTAAAAATTTAAAAATTTTGTTTTATGAAATTTTTTAATCTTGTTTTAGGATGCAAATTCGATATATTTTTCAACCGGTTACAATGGCATTAAACGAGAAATCAGTTGTTTAAAGGGAGAAATCGGTTGCTTAAGACGAGAAAACGGTTGTTTATGAGACGAGGAATTGGTTGATTTAAACGCGTTTAAAAATTAAACTCGTTTAATTGTATTTGTCAGGGGTATTTTATGAGCAGTAAAAATTTAGTCGTTTATAAATCAAATAAAGTGATTGAAGCGGGTTACAAACTTAATCTCAACGAACAGCGGCTTATTTTGGCTTGTATTTCTAAAGTCAATTCATCCAAGCCTTTATTGGCAACTGAGCGTTTTGAAGTGACGGCAAAAGAATTTTCCACGTTGTTCGGGATTAGCCAAGATAAAACCTATCAAACACTAAAAGAGGTTGCTGAACAGCTTTTTGAACGGTATGTGATTATTGATAATCCCGACCCCGACACACCCACGTTGAAATATACCAAAACCCGTTGGATTAGTTCGATTGATTATCTGCCAGAATTAGGCAAAATTTCATTGTACTTTGCCCAGCGTATGTTGCCTTATTTAAGTGAGTTAAAAGGTCAATTCACGTTTTATCGTCTTGAAAACATTAGTGAAATGAATTCAATTTATGCAATTCGCTTATATGAATTGTTAATGCAATGGAAAACCACGGGCAAGCGTGAAGTTGAAATTGACTGGTTAAAAGAACAATTTGAACTGGATGAAAGTTATGACCGAATGTTTGATTTAAAAAAATATGTCATCGACCCCGCCATCAACGACATCAACACCCATTCAAACTACAACGTGTCTTGGACGCAGCGAAAAACAGGGCGACGGGTCACACATTTAACGTTTGAATTCAGCGAAAAACTCCCGCCCGTTCCTGAAAAACCCAAAAAGAAAACAACGGTTAAAGCAAAACCCGAAGCCGCGAAAACCGATAGCCTTGAGCAGTTTGCCGAAATGCGTAAACGATTCGGCGATACCGTGGCAGATATTATGCCGCTAGAAATCATCGAAATTCTCAAATCACAAGGACGTTGGTGAAATCGACACAACAAAAAAGCCCCACCACTTCACAGCGGCAGGGCTTTTTTTTCACAAATACAATCAATGCGGTAAATGCGTTAAAAACCATTCGAGTAATCGAATGCTCATAATTATCGAACCAATTGCACCAATAATCCAAAGCGTTTGCTTGTGAACCGTTTGTGCAAAATTCGTTTCCATTTGCTTCATTTCAACACGAATTTTCTCAATTTCAAGCCGCGTTCCCTCAATTTCCTTTTGTAAATTCGCTTCAACGGTCTTGATTTCAAGCTGCAAATTCGCTTCAACCGTCCTGATTTCCAATTTCGTGGCTTGAATCTCCTTTTGCAAATTCGCTTCAACAGTCTTGATTTCTAATTTTGTTGCTTGAATTTCCTTTTGCAAACGCAATTCCGTTTCACTCAAATCACGCTTTGTTGCCGTCTCTTTCAAATCAGGATAACGTTCTTCTAATTCACTGAACGCTTCAACAATCGCTTTTGAACGCGCTTTATCGTCATGGGCATCATTTAATTTTTCGTACAAATGCAACGCGACAACACTCATAGTTTTTCTCAGTTAGTTTTTTAAAGTTGCCCAAATCATATCACAACAAAAAAGCCCCATCCTCAAACAGGACAGGCTTTCAAGTTTTACAACCACAGCGTGAAAACCGCTTATTTTCGTTAAAAATTTAAAGTTTTCGTTTTAAGAGATTTTTTAATCTTGTTTTACCTTGTTTTATACTTGTTTTAGGAGGCAAATTCGATATATTTTTCAACGGGTTACAATGGCATTAAACTACAAAATCGGTGCTTATACCTACAAAATCGGTGGATTAAGCTACAAAATCGGTGCTTATACCTACAAAATCGGTGCTAAAACGGCGTTTATAAACCTACAAAATCGGTGCTTTAAACTTCATATTTTATTTAAGTAGGATAATCATGTTAGACTACAAATAAGATGTATATAGTTTAATAGCGACATATCTCACAAAAATAACTAATGCGAAGGTAATTATATGAATCAAAAAAATTTAACTGTTTGTAAAGCAAACAAAGTTATTGAAGCCGGCTATAAGCTCAGTTTAAATGAACAGCGCGTTGTTTTAGCCTGTATCGGGCAAGTTAACTCAATGGAAGAATTACTCAAAACCGATGAGTTTGAATTATCCGCCAAAGATTTTGCCGCGTTGTATGGCGTTTCAGAAGATAGGGCTTATGGAGAATTACAGGAAGTTGCAAAGAATTTATATCAAAGGTCATTAACCATTTACAATCCAGACCCGAAGCGACCCAAAATTAAAAAATTGGAAACACGCTGGATTAGTTCAATTGGTTATATGCCTGAAGATGGCAAAATTACGTTGTGTTTTGCTCAAAAATTATTGCCTTACTTGAGTGAATTAAAAGGCAGTTTTACCCGTTATAAATTAGAACACGTTGGCAAAATGACCTGTGTTTATGCGATTCGGTTGTATGAGTTACTGATGCAATGGCAAAATACTGGCAAAAGAGAAGTGGAACTAGACTGGTTAAAAAAACAACTGCAACTTGATGACAGCTACGAACGAATGGATAATTTTAAAGCCCGTGTTATCGACCCTGCCATCAACGACATCAACACAAATTCAAACTACAACGTGTCTTGGACACAGCGAAAAACGGGGCGACGGGTCACACATTTAACGTTTGAATTCAGCGAAAAACTACCGCCCGTTCCTGAAAAACCCAAAAAGAAAACAACGGTGAAAGCAAAACCCGAAACCGCGAAAACCGATAGCCTTGAGCAGTTTGCTGAAATGCGTAAACGATTCGGCGATACCGTGGCAGATATTATGCCGCTAGAAATCATCGAAATTCTCAAATCACAAGGACGTTGGTGAAATCTACACAACAAAAAAGCCCCACCACTTCACAGCGGCAGGGCTTTTTCATTTCAAGCAAAGCAGATTAAAACATCATCTGCTTTTACTAGACCAACAATTACGCCAATGTGAAATCCAATGTTGCCGTGTTACCAGCAAGGTCAGTCGCACCCGTTAAAATGATATGGTCAGTTGCAGCGACGGTAGTTCCGGAATCAGCAGTGAAAGTAGCACTTAATCCATTACCAGCAAGTGTTAATGTTCCTGGTGTTCCACTCGTAGCAAGAATATGAACATGGTTAGAACTAGAACCAGCATCATTAACCGTTACAGTACCCACTGAACTTAATGCTTCACTAAATGCCAACGTGATAATGTCAGTCGCAGCGAAATGTGTTGAAGCGTTATTATCACCTGCACTGGCATCAGAGTAAGTCACAGGCGTTGCCGCTGCCGCAGGTGCAGTTGTATCAACCGTAATTGCGTTAGTTGAAGCGGCTGACAAGTTACCTGCCGCATCCACTGTGTACACTTTGTAAGTACCATCAACCAAACCTGTTGCGGCAAGATTGGTGTTGGTATTTGCCGTAGTGATAGTC
>CAINHO010000013.1 GCA_903848935.1 uncultured Pseudomonadota bacterium
CTCTCTGCTCACGCTATGCGGTGCGAGGTGCGGCATGAGAGTCGCGTTAAATCTCAAACGTTCGTGCCGCTTGTTTATTTTGATAAGAGCAAAAACAAAAAGGAACGCGGCGAAACAACCGCCGCGCTGATTAAAAAAAGCAAAAGAAGAAACCAATGACAGAAAAAATCAACATCGACACCCAACGCGACCGCGCCGCAAAATTCGCCAAACAATTTGAAACCGCCAGTTATGAAATGGGACAGGCACAACGATTTGTCACAGATTTTTGTGAAATTTTCGGCATCGACCACCGCCGTTTGTTAGATTTTGAAACGCGGGTAAAAAAATCAGGTGGAAAACGCGGACGCATCGACGCTTTTATTCCGAGCTTGTTACTGGTCGAAATGAAATCAGCAGGCGAAGATTTAGACAAAGCCTACACACAAGCAACCGAGTATTTTCACGGCTTGAAAAATGAAGAATTGCCACGCTCTGTGTTGGTAAGCGACTTTCAAAACCTGCACCTTTACAACCTCGAAACACACGCCGAACCCATAAAAATCAAACTCGCCGACTTAGCTCAAAAAATTGACCATTTTCAATTTTTGGCAGGCTACGAACGAATTGCCATTGAAAACCAGCAGAAAATCAACGAAAAAGCCGCTGAAAAAATGGCGGACTTACACGATGAAATTAAAAAAACAGGTTACGACGGCAAAGATTTAGAAAATTATTTAGTGCGCTTGTTGTTCTGTTTATTTGCCGAAGACACGGGGCTTTTTGGTGAAAACGGTGCATTTTTAAATTACCTGCACAATCACACCAAAATCGACGGCTCAGATTTGCACGGCGCATTAACCTTGTTATTCGATACGCTAAACGCTGAACCTAAAAAACGCGCTAAAAATTTACCTGAACACCTCGCAAAATTCCCGTACATCAACGGCGCGTTATTTCAAGGCGGTTTGAAACCGTGTTATTTCGACGAAGCCACCCGCAACACGCTCATCGAATGTGCAAATCTTGATTGGAGCGACATCAGCCCCGCTATTTTTGGCTCATTATTTCAAGCCGTGATGCACGACGAAGAAGACACGGGCAAAGCCAAAACCAAGAAACGGCGCGAATTCGGCGCACATTACACCAGCGACGCTAACATCATCAAAACCATTAACCCGCTTTTTATGGATGATTTACGCGCCGAATTTGAGAAATGCAGCAAGCAAAAACTCCCCGCCTTTCACGAAAAATTAGCCAGCCTTAACTTTTTTGACCCCGCGTGCGGTTGTGGCAATTTCTTAATCGTGGCGTATCGAGAATTGCGCTTGCTTGAAATCGAAGTTATCAAAAAAATTTACGGCAACAAACTCACCCAGTTAGACGTTGGCGAAACGCTGATTTTATGCAACGTTCACCAATTTCACGGCATCGACATTGACGACAGCGCGACACACATTGCCACCGTGGCGATGTGGCTCGTTGACCATCAAATGAATTTGGAAGTCGGCAAAGTCTTCGGTAATTATTTCAACCGCATTCCACTCGTTAAAAAAGCCAACATCGTTCACGCCAACGCGCTGCAAATCGACTGGCAAAGCGTCATCAAACCCAAAGATTGCAGTTTCATCATGGGAAATCCGCCGTTTGTTGGTCGTCAATATCAAACCGAAGAACAGAAAAAAGATTTAACGTTAATTTTTCAAGGTATGAACGGCGCAGGCGTTTTAGATTTAGTTGCCGCGTGGCACATCAAAGCAGCGCGATACATTCAAGAAAATAAACAAATAGCCGTTGCGTTTGTTTCAACCAATAGCCTCACGCAAGGCGAACAGGTGGCGATTTTGTGGTCAGAACTTTTGAAATTGAAAGTAAAGCTACATTTTGCACACCGCACATTCTGCTGGAGCAATGAAGGGCGCGGCGTAGCGGCGGTGCATTGTGTGATTATGGGATTTTTTTGTGAATCGGTGAACGTGCGTAAGGGAGAAAAATTTTTTACGCCGACTAGCTACAAATTATTTGATTATGGTGACAACATCAAAGGCGAACCACTCGAAATTGAAGTTTCGCAAATCAATCCGTATTTAGTCGATGCACTGACGGTTTTGATTGATAAACGCCGCAAACCATTGAATTTAAATACGCCTGAAATGGTTTTTGGGAATATGCCAAACGATGGCGGACACTTGTTATTGTCACAAGAAGAAGCGGACGAAATCAGAAAAATCGACTCGATTGCAGCGAAATATATTCGTCGATTGTTAGGGTCAGAAGAATTTATTAACAATATTCCACGTTATTGTTTGTGGCTAAAAGACAGCACGACAAGCGACCGTGTTAAATCGCCTGAAATCCAAAAACGTATGGCAGTAATTAAAAAAATACGCGCTGAAAGCAAACGTGAAGCTACGCAAAAATTAGCTGAAACACCGTATTTATTTGGTGAAATTCGACACACTATCCCCCCTTATTTGTTAATTCCTCGCGTATCTTCTGAACAACGAAAGTTTTTGCCCATTGGTTATTTTGAATCAAACATAATTTGCAGTGACGCTAACTTCATGCTGCCAAACGCGACGCTTTATGATTTTGGAATGCTTTGTTCAACCTTCCATAATGCTTGGATGCGAACAGTTTGCGGACGTTTAAAAAGTGATTATCGTTATTCAAACACGATTATTTATAACAATTTTCCGTTTCCTGTTGACATGAAACCAGCGGCAAAAAAGAAAATTGAAGACGCAGCGCAGTCGGTTTTAGATGCGCGAATCATTGAAGAAAAACGTTGTGAAGCAGCAGAGCAAAAATGTTCGCTGGCGACAATGTACGCGGCAAATAATATGCCCGAAGAATTATTGAAGGCGCATAAAAAATTAGATGCTGCGGTTGATTCCGCTTACAACTTCACAGGCAAAAAAGACGACGCGGCGCGGGTGGCATTTTTGTTTGAGAAATATCAGGAATTGGTTGCGCCGTTGGTGGAAGTTGAGAAGGTGAAAACTAGAAAGGTGAAGAAATGAGTTATACCGTTGAACAAACGGCGAGTTTTTCTCAATGGCACAAAACGTTGCGTGATTTACGCGCCAAAATCGCTATTGCTCGACGCATTGAGCGTGCTGAAAACGGTAATTTAGGCGACGTAAAATCGATAGGTGACGGCGCATTAGAAATGCGCGTTGATGTTGGCACAGGTTATCGCGTTTATTTCGTGTTGCGCGGCGGTGAATTGGTGATTTTGCTTGCAGGCGGTGATAAATCCACGCAACAAGCAGATATAAAACGAGCGATTAAATTAGCAAAAGAGGTTTAACCATGAGTGAAGAATTAGTGCCATTTGACATGGTCGCATTGCTTGATAGCGATGAAGCGATTAAAGAATATCTGTTTCAAGTTTTAAACGACGGAGACAGTAAAGAATTGATGAGAGCTTTAGGTTATGTTGCAAAAGCAAAAGGCATGATGTTAATTGCTGCGACACCGTCTAAAAATACAAAAGCCCATCGATCGTTAGCTGTTTGAAAAATATCAGACGTTGGTTGCGTTGGTGGAGGTTAAAAATGTGAAACTGCGTTATGCCATCAATTCACAACATTCCATTAAAACGATTCTTCGTTTTGTATAAATCAAAAAACGTGCGACTATCCGCGTTTCACTATTAACCTCAACAATAAACTTATGATAAATAACGATGTATTACGCCGTGTGCGTTACGCTTTAAATTTAAATGATGCCGCAATGATGGATGTATTTGCGTTGAGCGATTACGACATCACGCGCGAAGATTTACTTAAACTGCTTAAAAAAGACAATGAAGATAATTTTGTCGCGCTCACTAATGTGCAATTGGCTTTGTTTTTAGACGGTTTAATTGCTTACAAACGCGGTAAGAAAGAAGACGCAGCAGTTAAAAAACCAGAAGGTGAATTAGACAATAACGCCATTCTCAGAAAATTGAGAATTGCCTTTGAGTTTAAAGAAGAAGATATGCTGCACACGCTCCAACTAGCGGATTTTGAATTGTCAAAACCTGAACTCAGTGCTTTTTTTCGACACGCTGATCACAAACATCACCGGAAATGCGGCGATCAAGTGCTAAGAAATTTTTTGCAAGGGCTTATTATTCATTGCCGACAATCGGAAAATGATGAGATGGACGACTAACTTTTCTCAATAAATTTCAACGTCCTTTCTGGCAAAATATCTTTATTTTTGCCTTCCAAATATAGCCGTGCATCTTCGTGAACCGTAGACATAAAACGGATTAACTGAATTTCACGGCGCATTTTTTCTTCAAATTCGGTGGTTTCCCACATTTCGTTGAGCAGATATTTCGCGTGGTGATGAATGGTGAAGGCAATCGCTTCGGGCAAATGCGTGTAACTGCTTTGAATCGAGTGTTTGAGCTGGTCGAGCGAGGCAAGATATTGTTTGTAATCCTTCACGTCTTGTTTGCATTTGGTTTTGAACATCAACAATTCAGCGGTGTGTTGGGTTTGTAAAATTGTTAATTCGTGTTTTAACTGCTGACTGCGTTTTTTGAGTTCCGCGATTAAGGCTTTTTCCGCCAACACTTGCGCGTGTTTTAATGCAGCTTGTTGTGCTTGATTATCGCGTTTCCACGTTAGATTTTCAGTTTTGAGCGAGTGAATCGTGGTGATGATATTTAAAAGCCAGTCTTTCAACATAATTATTTGCAATCTAAAGTCGATATTTTGTGATGCAATTCTAACAGAGCTTGCACGTTTTGTTCTGTCCGATAACGGCGATTTTCGGCTTGTAGTTGTGAAAAATAGTCTTTAGAAAGCGTGTGTTTGATACGCTGTAAATCTTGTTCAATCGAGTCGGATAGCGTGTTAATTTGTTGCTGATTATTTTTTTCGAGAATGTATTTACGTTGTCGTTCTTTGAAATAATCGAGCTGCAACCGCTGAAAATGAAACAGCCGTTTTTGATTTGAACGGGTATTTTTGATGAACAAAAATTGGCGATTTTCACGTTGTTCTTCTGAAAAATAATCTCGTATCCCGCGCCACACACGTTGAAAAATACTGAATAATCCCGCGAAAATTAACACGCCAAATGCTGCGAGCAATAAAAAAGCCGCAAATTGCGTAGCAAAAGCGGCGAAGATTATAAAGGTAAAAATCAGCAACACTTTTGCCAAAAGAAATAATGGCAAACACAACAATATCATCCATAACGCGAATCGAATAAACATCAAATATGTTTAATAATGTGGCGGTAATTCATGATTTGGCAACGATTCTTCGGGGGATTTTGAAGCCAAACTATCCACCCGTTCATGAATGGTTTTATACGCTCGTTCGAGGCGGTCAATTTGTTGCTGTTGCGTAGCGATAATATCGTTCAACGTTTGCAATAAATCGTCTTGATACGCGGCTTTGATTTCTAATTCGATGAGGCGATTTTCGGTCATGAGAATTTTTACAAAAGGTTAAAACAAAAAAAGCGCGTTGATAAATTCAACGCGCTTTTGTTTTGAGAAAATTTACGCGACCGCTTTCAAGTCATGAACGGTCAGACTGCCGCGTCCGTCTTCGGTAATCTCGTCGTCACTCATTCTAAAATTATCGACTTTCATCGTGAGATATTTATCAAAATAGGCTTTTAAATCTTTTTCGATAGATTTGTCATAATCAGGCTTGACGATGTGCGTCGTTCCCCATTTTGTGTGAACCACTTTGCCATCAATCACCACCACTTCGCCGTCTTTGAAAACATAATCTGGTTTTTCAAACATTTTTTGACGGTCAATATCATCGGTATAAACCGTAATATCTGCCCAATTTCCTGCGCTCAAACCACCACGATTTTGCAGTCCAATCAATTTTGCCGCACCGGCTCGCGTCATAATCGCAATTTCTTGCAACGTATATTCGCGTTCAATCGAAGCAAGCGTAGTCATTTTTTGCGCTTCGGGGTGAATCGTAGACAGCACGTCATTTCTAAACGTTCTATCCATCAGCAAACGAATCAAATGTGGATAACTGGTAAATGGCGCACCGTTCGGATGATCGGTGGTTAAGAAAATCCGCCACGGATCATCAACGAGCAAAAACGTTTCCAAACCAATTGCCCACTGCAACGCATTCACAAAGTTTTTATCTTTGTATTTGAATGGCACCACGCCACAACCCGCGTCGCATTCAATATCCATCGTCACCCATTTTGCAGGGCTGGCAAACTTATGATTTGCGTGTTGACGCATACTGTCGCCCGACGCAGTCACCGTTTGCCCGAACAAAATTTGTCCCACGTCGATGGTGATATTTTTGTTTTTGTTAATCGCTTCGGCAATTTTTGCCACGCCCGACGAAAATTTGAAATCGCCTTCCGTGCCGTAACTGTGAAATTGAATGTGCGTTAAGTGCATCGGCAAACCGCCAATGCCTTGAATCGTATCGAGCGTGGTATCCATATTTCCTGGAACGCCCAAATTACAACCATGAACGTGCAACGGATGCGACACGCCGATTTCTTTCACCGCCGTCGCCAACACGCGCAAAATCTCACGCGGCGTAACACCGTAATGACTATTTTGTTCGTCTAAATCGAGTTTGCGTTGATTGAATTTAAACGCATTGATGCCGCCTGGATTCACAACTTTCACGCCAATCGCTTTCGCAGATTGCATCGTCCAGGCAACGTAATCGTTAATGGCTTTTTGGTCTTTTTTCGCGGTTAGCATTCGCAACAAATAATCGTCGCTGCCCAACATGACGTAACCGCCTTTGTCCAAAATCGGAATATCACCCATTTCCATGTGCGCTTGACGGGCGTTAATTGGCAACAAAGCAGGTTCAAAACCAGCGGTGTAACCCATTTCAGCGTAACGATAACCCGTCACAAATGTACTCGGCATCGCGTGTCCGCAACCTGAACGACAAACATCATTACTGGCGACAGGGTCTTGGCGATGGTCTTCGGGCAATAAAGTTCGCGCAATGTTTCCTTTGCCGCCGCCGATGTGCGTGTGCATATCGATTGCACCCGACATCACGATTTTGCCTTTCAAATCGTATTCTTTATCGACTTGAAAATCGCCGACAGGTTTGTCGATAATTTTGCCGTTTTGAATGTAAATATCTTGTTGTTTGCCATCGACACCGCTGGCTGGGTCGTACACTTTGCCGCCCGTTAATCTGATTAACATACTGATTCCTCGCGTAAAACTTGTTCAATCGCGTTTAAAACTTCCGCCGTGCTAGGCAAACCCGAATCACGCAATTTTTTCAATCGAATCGCTACCACGTTATCGAGCCGAAACGCATGACCCGCGTGGTCAATCGCAGGCGTGCCGACAGGAATAAATACGTCGGGTTCTTTTTCAAATGTCATTCCAGAACGCGCCACCACAATTGTCGGTAAATGTGTTTTAGGTGGATTCGCTTGCGTGTTAAACGCATTGACCCAAACCAGTGCGTCGGCTTCACCGTTATTTAATAGTTCATTCGTTTCAAATAAAAACGGGTCGTATTCGGGATAACCTTTGGCAAAACTCACTCGTGCGGCGTAACCCGTTGTCCAACCGCAAACTTGATTTGCCGTTTGATCGCCTTCTTTACCGCCCAATGGGAAACCTGAACAGCGCGTGGTTTGATTTACGTCTTTGACCATTTCAGAAATCGTTTGCACGGTAAGTTCTGCGTGCGAATAATTCAATGCGCCCGCTGCCCACGTCACAACGCCATATTTTGCCGCTTTGAGTTTTTCAGCAATCGCCGTTAAATCGGCAATCGAAATGCCTGCAACGTTTTCAGCTTGAATCGGTTGACCTTTGACCAAGGCGCGTAAAACGGTCACAACTTCAGGTAAATTTTCAGTGGAACATTCAAAAACTTGTGCGGTTTTACCCGACGGAGAAGTTGACGCATTGCCAGAAGGTTTTGTGCCTAAATAAATAATGTCGCGGTCGCTGGTGTTTTCTAAAAACATCGCTTCGTTCCACAGATATTTTTCAAAAAAGCGTGGCGCGAAACCTTCTAAATCTGCACCGACAATCAGCAATAAATCACAACGGTTTTTAACTTCGGCAAGCGTGGTATTCATCCAGCCTGAATCTTGCAATGTCAAAAGGTTTTTGCGGGCGTTGTTAAAATTCATATTATCAATGACTGCGCCGGTTCTATCCGCTAACGCCAATAAACCACGCATTCCATTTACGTCCGTCGCGCAACCACCAATCACGGGATAATTGGTATTTTTCAACAAATTTGCGGCGTGTGAAATGGCTTCTTTTAGTTCGACTTCTTTGCCATTGATACGCGCTTTGGTGTCGGTAATTGGTTGCTCAAACGCGGGCGTATTCACCGCGCAACCGTTTTTAACAACGCTGATTTTTAAACCATCGACTTTAATCGTTAAATCGTCCGTGCCAATGCCGCAAAACGGACTGGGAACTTCTGTAATTTCACTCATCAAAACTGTCCTCTAGTCTTTTTTTATGTATTTAAAACGTGGGTCTTCGGGCGTACCTTCAAAAACGCCCTGCGAATCCGCCGCCGCATCCCACATCACCACTTCTTCAATTTTTTTCGCCAAGGCAAAATCTTTTTCAGTAATGCCTTTGGCGGCGTGCGTGACTAATTTCACAATCACAAATGCGTAAGACACGGTTAAATCAGGATGATGCCAGGCTTTTTCGGCGAGATGTCCCACCGTATTCACCACCATTAAGGTTGCTTTCCAACCGCTTGTTTTTATTTTCCGGCGAATCCAACCGTTTTCATAAATCCAATGCGGCAATTCATTTTCTAAGCGGGCTTGAACTTCTGCATCGCTTAACGCGGGGTGATGCGTTGTTTCTTCTGACATTGTGAACTCCTGATTTAATGGAACGGCATTGTAGCGCGACAACTCGCGTAAGTGTTTAAGATTTTTATGCGAGTTTCGCTTTCAAAATTTTGTTGATTTCAGCGGGATTGCCTTTGCCTTGCATGGCTTTCATAACTTGCCCGACGAAGAAACCAAACATTTTTTCGTTGCCGCCGCGATATTGCTCCGCTTGTTTTTCGTTTGCTGCCAAAATGGTGTCGATAATTGCTTCAATCGCGCCTGTGTCGGTGATTTGTCTCAAACCTTGCGTTTCAATGATTTCGTCAGCCGATTCTGAACCATTCCACAACAACTCAAACACTTGTTTGCCAATTTTGTCTGAAATACTGCCATAAGCAATTTCTAACCCTAAGCCTGCTAATCTTTCAGGGCTAATTTTAGATTGCTCTACCGATAAACCTTCTTTATTCAAACGCCTTAATAGCTCTCCCATCACCCAATTAGCAACAAGTTTTGCTGAAATTTGTGTTACCTCATTTTGAATATGGTTAGCAATCAAATTTTTTTCATCGTCACGAATGAAATTCTTTTTTGCTTTTTCAATGTCAAATCTTTGCTTGAATTCTTCATGGGTGTCTTCAAAAAACTCAGCGAATGATGGTTCAGAAAGAAAATACTCAACTTGATCGAGGCTTAAACAATAATCCTCACCGTAACGTTTCCGTTTAGAATCGGGCAGTTCGGGCATATTTCTTTTAATGTCAGCTTTTAATTCATCGCTGATAAAAACAGGCAGCAAATCGGGATCTGGGAAGTATCGGTAGTCATTCGCTTCTTCTTTGCTACGCATCGAGCGCGTTTCATCTTTGTCCGAGTCGTACAAACGGGTTTCTTGAACGACTTTGCCACCGTTTTCAATCAGTTCAATTTGGCGTTCAACTTCGTAGTTAATCGCCTTTTCAATAAAATTAAACGAGTTGATATTTTTAATTTCAGCGCGAGTGCCAAATTCGGCTTGCCCTTGAGGACGTATAGAAACGTTCGCATCGCAACGAAATGACCCCTCTTGCATATTACCGTCACAAATTCTCAAGTTATGCACAAGTTCATGTATTTTTCGTACATAAGCAACGGCTTCTTTTGCCGAACGCATATCGGGTTCTGACACGATTTCTAACAATGGCGTGCCAGCACGATTTAAATCGATGCCAGTCGAACCGTGAAAGTTTTCGTGTAACGATTTGCCTGCGTCTTCTTCTAAATGGGCGCGGGTTATGCCGATGGGTATGGGTGGTTTGCCGTCGATTTCAATATATAAACGCCCTTTGCCGACAATCGGTAATTCAAATTGGCTGATTTGATAACCTTTCGGTAAATCAGGATAAAAATAATTTTTGCGGGCAAAAACAGAATACGGCGCAATTTCAGCCTCAATTGCCATACCGAAAATAACCGCTTTTCGCACGGCATCTTCATTCAAAACAGGCAAAACGCCTGGCATTCCCAATGAAATAACGCAGGCTTGTGTATTTGGTTCTGCGCCATAAGCCGTCGCCGCGCCAGAAAAAATTTTAGTTTTTGTCGCTAATTGTGCGTGAATTTCTAAACCAATCACGACTTCCCATTGTGTGTTCATTTTGTTCCTCTGAATTAAAGTGAAGGCGATTGTTTATGAAAATCCGTTACATTTTGATAAGCGTGCGCGACATTCAATAATCGCGCTTCGTCGAAATAATTGCCAATCACTTGCAAACCAACGGGCAAACCGTTGATAAATCCAGCAGGAATCGACATTGCAGGCAACCCCGCGAGGTTAATCGCAATCGTGTAAATATCCGCCAAATACATTTCAATCGGATTGGCAATTTTTTCACCGATATTAAACGCAGGCGTTGGAGTCACAGGGCTAAAAATCACATCGACTTCGTTCAACGCATTTTTGAAATCTTCGCTAATCAAACGGCGAACTTGTTGGGCTTTCAAATAATAGGCATCGTAATAACCGGCAGAAAGTGCGTAAGTTCCCATTAAAATACGACGTTTCACTTCTTTGCCAAACGCCTCGCCGCGTGAACGCGTGTACAAATCGTTCAAATCAGCAGGATTTTCACAACGGTAGCCAAACCGCACGCCGTCAAAACGTGATAAATTCGACGAACATTCTGCCGACGCAATGACGTAATACGCAGGAATTGCGTATTTCAAATTCGGCATGGACACTTCTTTGATTTCTGCACCCAATTTACGATATTCGTTAATCGAGGTTTCTAAGGTTGCCGCCATGTCGGCGTTTAAATCGGCGGTAAAAAATTCTTTTGGTAGCCCGATTTTTAAACCTGCCAAGGGTTTGTTTAAATCCGCACAATAATCAGGAACGGAAACATCGACGCTAGTCGAATCTTTCGCGTCAAACCCTGCCATTGTTTGCAACAAAATCGCACAATCTTCCGCACTTCGCGCCATCGAACCACCTTGATCTAAACTCGAGGCGTAGGCAATCATGCCGTAACGTGAAACCCGTCCGTAAGTGGGTTTGATTCCTGTGATGCCACAAAATGCAGCGGGTTGACGAATCGAACCGCCCGTATCTGAGCCAGTTGCACAAACCGCGAGTTTTGCTGCGACAGCGGCGGCTGAACCACCTGACGAACCACCTGAAACCGCATTTTTATTCCACGGATTTTTCACCGCGCCATAAAAACTGGTTTCATTCGACGACCCCATTGCGAATTCGTCCATGTTTAATTTGCCTAAATTCACCACGCCAGCCGCGTTTAATTTTCCAACAACCGTTGCGTTGTATGGTGCGATAAAATTATCGAGCATTTTTGAACCGCACGTTGTTTTCACGTCTTGAGTGCAAAAAATATCTTTGTGCGCCATCGGAATGCCCGTTAATAATTCAGCCTTACCGTTGGCAATTCTAACGTCAGCAAGTTGCGCGGCGTGTAATGCAAAATCTTCCGTGACAGTAATAAACGCATTCAAATCGGCGTGTTGTTTAACGCGATTTGAAAAATGCTGCGTGAGTTCGACGCTAGAAAATTCTTTGGCGCGTAAGCCTTGCGCGAGTTCGGTAATGGTTTTGTTGTGCATAAAATGAGATTTCCTAAGAATTAAGATGCGTGAATTTTATCATTTTTCGACGAGCTTGAGGCGTTGTTGTTCCAAGTAAAATTGCGCCAACGCCAAATCTTCGGGGCGCGTAATTTTAATGTTGTCTGTGCGTCCTTCAACTATTTTCGGCGAAAATCCTTGGGTTTCTAATGCACTTGCTTCGTCGGTAATTCCCTCGTTTCCTTGTGTCAATTCCAATGCAATTTTCAATTCGCCATAACGGAACATTTGCGGCGTTAACGCTCGCCAAATGCGATTGCGATTTAGCGTGCTAACGATTTGCTTACCGTTCACATCTTTGAGCGTATCGTGCGACGACACCGTCAAAATTCCACCCACAGCATCGTCGCGCAATTCAAAAATCAATTTTTCAATATCGTGCGACGTAATACACGGACGCGCTGCATCGTGAACCAAAACCCAATCGTGTGAATTTGCCTGCATTTCAATTGCTGCCAACGCATTTAAAACTGAATCTGCTCGCTCTTTGCCACCTTCGGCACGAATGATTTTTGCGTGTTTTGAAATCGGTAAATTATCCCAATACGCATCACCATCTGAAATTGCCACGACGATTTTTTCAAAAATGGCGGCTTCAATCAAGCGTGTCAACGTGTGTTCAAGAACGGTTTGTTTGTCATTGAGCGAAAGATATTGCTTCGGACAATGAGCATTCATCCGTTTACCTACGCCCGCCGCCGGAACAATGCCCCAAAATTTAGTGTTTGTCGTCATTCACTTGAATTCCATTATGTCGTAACAGCGCATCACACGAAGGATTACGTCCACGAAAGTTTTTAAATAATTCCATCGCGTCATCACTGCCACCCATTTCTAAAATATTGGTTAAAAAGGCTTTTCCTGTTTCAGCATCGAAAATTCCTTTTTCTTCAAATAGTGAAAACGCATCGCTCGATAAGACTTCTGCCCATTTGTAACTGTAATAACCAGCGGCATAACCGCCTGCGAAAATGTGAGAAAAACTGTGTGCGAAACGATTAAATTCTGGCACCGGTAACACGGCAACTTTTTCACGAATGTCATTCAAAATTTCATAAATGCGCCCTCCCCTTTGCGGCTCGAAATCGCGGTGAATATGGAAATCGAACAAACTAAATTCTAATTGCCGAACCATTATCATGCCCGCTTGGAAATTCTTTGCCGCGAGCATTTTTTCAAATAACGTATCTGGCAACGCTTCGCCCGTTTGATAATGCGCCGAAATTAACGCCAGTGCGTCTTTTTCCCAGCACCAATTTTCTATGAACTGACTAGGTAATTCCACTGCATCCCACGCCACGCCGCTAATTCCCGACACGCCTAAATAATCCACTTGCGTCAAAACATGATGCAAGCCGTGTCCGAATTCGTGGAACAACGTCGTTACATCATCATGCGTCAACAGCGACGGTGTATCAGCGGTGGACGGGGTAAAATTACACACCAAAAATGCCACGGGCAATTGAATGTTATTGCCATCCAATTTGCGTCGTCCGATGCAATCATCCATCCACGCACCTCCACGTTTTTGAGTTCGGGCAAATAAATCTAAATAAAAACGTCCGCGCTTCTGCCCTTCCCTATCGCAAACTTCAAATAATTGAACGTTTTCATGCCAACGATCGAAATCTTGAATTTCTGAAATTTGCAGCCCATATAAACGTTCCAGAATCGCAAATAATCCGTCCAAAATTTTCGCGATGGGAAAATAACTTTTCACTTCTTCTTGGGACAATTGGTAATGTTGTTGACGCATTTTTTCGGATAAATAACTCACGTCCCACGCCTGCAAGTTTTCGATGGCGTAATTTTCGAGCGCGAATTGTTTTAAATCTTCCAAATCTTGACGCGCTTGTGGCAACGATTTTTGCGCTAAATCTTCCAAAAATGAAATCACTTCATCGGTTGAATTCGCCATTTTCGTGGCAAGTGATAAATCAGCGTAATTGGAAAAACCAAGTAATTGCGCTTCTTCGTGACGCAACGTGAGAATTTGTTCCATGATTTTGGTGTTATCAAAATCATTTTCAGTCGCCCGCGTAACAAACGCAGTGTAATGTTCGCGGCGCAATTCGCGATTGTCTGCATACGTCATCACCGCCAAATACGATGGAAATTGCAACGTGATTAACCAACCGTTGGCTTCAGGTTTCATGTGAAACGTACCACAAGATTCTTCATTATGTTTCACATGAAACAACTCGGCACTTTGTTTCGCTTGCGCCAACGCCGTTTCTGGCAAACCGGCTAATTCGTTCACGTCCGTGATTAACATCGTCCATATATTCGTCGCGTCCAAAACATTTTCTTCGTAACGACTGGTCAAGGAACTTAATTGTTGAGAAATTTCTTTGTAACGCTGTTTTTGTTCCACGGGTAACGCTACGCCTGATAATTGAAAATCACGCAAGGCATTAGTAATGACTTTCTGCTGGGATTTCGTTAACGTCGCAAAAGTTTCATGTGAAACAATCGATTCATAAGCGTGGAACAGTTTTTCATTTTGTCCCATTTCGGTGGCGTAATCGCTCAACTTCGGCAAACAGGCATTGTACGCATCACGCAATGTATCATTATTCATCACCGCATTTAAATGACTGATGGGCGACCACGCTTTACTCAAGCGGTCTTCTGCAGTTTCAATCGGTTCAATTAAGTTTTCCCAAGTGTATACATCGTTTGTGTTCAAAGAATCGGCAACGGCTTTTCGGGCATTCGCCAATAATTCATCAATCGCAGGTTCAACGTGTTCGGGTTTGATTTGGCTAAAATGCGGTAAATCGGTTTGAGTTAATAATGGATTTGTCATTTTCAAAGAGTTAATAAAAGAGAGTAGGGCAGGGGAGTCAAAACGCCAATTCAAATAGCGTTGCGTTTCGGCGTGATACAAAACAGGAATTAGCGTGGCAAATTGCGTTTGCCAGGCTTCGTGTTCGGCAATATCAACGATTTCGGCGACGATATTATTTTTATTCAAAAGGGTTTGCGCGTCGTCACACAAATGACAACCGTCCGTACCGAGTAATAATAAACGCATCGTTTTACCGTGTTTTGCAGAATAAAAAAAAGCGCGAATGAATTCGCGCCCACCTTTTTATGCGTTCAAGGTGAAGCGATTTGCACCTTTCACCTTGAATCTTTTATCGCATTTTAATGATTCGCGTGTTTTTCTTTGTGTTTCAAAATTTGACGATCTAATTTCGTGACCAATTCATCAATCGCCACATACATATCTTCTTGATGATCTTCGGCAAAAAATTTCGTTCCTGCAAAATGCAACGTCGCTTCCGCTTTTTGTACCAATTTTTCCACGCTCAAAATAACGTGAACGTCGGTGACTTTGTCGAAATGACGTGCTAATTTTGAAAATTTATCTTCCGTGTGCGCTTTTAATGCGTCGGTGATTTCTAAATGATGACCACTAATAATGACTTGCATAAGTATTGTCCTTATAAAAAATAAAACGTACAAAGTAAAAAAATTTCAGCGGGCGTTACAACAAACGCTTACGCTGACTGGAGGAGGAAATAAACATCGCTTCACGATATTTAGCCACGGTTCTACGAGCCACGTTAATACCCTTAGCTTTTAAAAACTCCGCTATTTTACTATCACTCAGCGGTTTTGTGACATTTTCATTGCCAATGAGTTCTTTGATTAACGCCCGAATCGCCGTTGATGAACATTCGCCGCCACCGTCAGTCGAAACGTGGCTCGAAAAAAAGTATTTAAATTCAACGATGCCATTCGGTGTGTGCATATATTTTTGCGTGGTGACGCGCGAAATGGTGGATTCGTGTAGTTCTAATTCTTCCGCCACATCGCGCAACACCATCGACTTCATAGCAATCGAACCGTGTTCAAAAAATGCCATTTGTTTCTCGACGATGCACCGCGCCACACGCAATAACGTATCGTTGCGACTGTGCAAACTTTTGATAAACCATTTCGCTTCCTGCAAATGTTCTTTCATGATGGTGTTGTCTTTGCCAGAATCTGATTTTTTAATCAGTCCTGCGTACATTTCATTGACGCGCAATTTGGGCGCAATTTCAGGATTTAAATCGACGTGCCAGCGGTCGTTAATTTTTCGCACATAAACATCAGGCACCACATATTCTGAAAATGTACTTTGAATTTGTTCGCCCGGTTTCGGGTCTAACGTGCGAATTAACGCCACAATCGCATCTAACTCTTCTTCCGTCACGGCGAGTTTTCGCACCAATTTACTTTGTTCGTGTGTCGCAAGCAAATCCAAGTGGCGCGTCACTAAAATCAAGGCATCGGCTTTGCAAGGCGTGTCCTCCGGCAATTGTTGCAATTGCAATCGTAAACAATCGCTCAAATCTACCGCCGCGACACCGGCAGGATCAAAGTATTGAATTCGATGCAGCACAGCATGAACTTCATCGAGTTCTAAATCGGGCATTTGTTCGCGCAAACTGTAAAAAATATCATCGATGCTGGCGGTTAAATAACCTTCAGTGTTTATCGAATCAATAATTGCAATAGCAATTGCGTAATCGCGCTCTGAAAATGAAACCAAATCCAATTGTGCCAACAAATGCGCCTGCAAACTCAATGTGGTCGTGCGTTGGCTTTCAAAGTCTCCATCAAAACTAGCCACTTCTTGAATCGTACCGAATTCGTAATCGGGCATCGAATCATATTCGTGTTCAGGTTCGTAAATGTCGTCCCATGATGTATCAATCGGCAATTCGTCAGGAATATCGGTTTGCGAACCTTCACTGCCTTGCATCAAGTCGATGTTATCGCTTTTTTTATCGTGCAAAGGCGCGTCCAATGAAAACGACCCAAATTCATCGTCTTCCAATTCCAACATAATGTTGGATTCTAACGCCTGCTGAATTTCTTGCTGTAAATCCAATGTGGACATTTGTAACAATTTAATCGCTTGTTGCAACTGTGGAGTCATCGATAATTGATGCCCCATTCGTAAATTTAAAGATTGTTTCATGAACGATAGACCTATTACGATTTGATGAACCGATAGAAGTTATAAACTAAAATTTTTACCCAAATACACATCACGAACTTCTTTATTCGCAACAATTTCTTCGGCGTTTCCTTCGGCAATTACTTTGCCGTCACTCAAAATATAAGCACGATCACAAATATCTAGGGTTTCACGCACATTATGTTCTGTAATTAAAACGCCAATGCCGCGTTGTGTTAAATGTTGAATAATTTTTTTAATGTCCTCGACTGAAATGGGATCAACACCGGCAAACGGTTCATCAAGCAAAATAAATTTTGGATTTGAGGCGAGAGCGCGAGCAATTTCAACGCGGCGACGTTCCCCGCCAGACAAACTCAACGCAAGCTGATTTTTTAAATGCGTCACGCTGAACTCGTCCATTAAATCCATCATTTGCAATTCCATTTGTCCAGCCGTCAAATCTTCACGCAATTCCAGCATGGCGCGTAAATTATCTGCCACCGATAATTTGCGAAACACGGACGGCTCTTGTGGCAAATAACCGATGCCATTTTGAGCGCGAATGTGCATCGGCATATCAGTCATAGATTTGCCATCGAGCGTGATTTCGCCGTCATCCGCTTTCACCAAACCAACCAACATATAAAAACTGGTGGTTTTCCCCGCGCCATTTGGCCCAAGCAAACCGACGACTTCGCCGGTTTTGACATTTAACGAAACACCATTGACCACCGGGCGTTTGTTGTAGTTTTTGCGTAAATCTTTCGCCGCGAGAATCATAATTACGACTTCGGCTGCATCACAACGTGGACACGCTGTTTGCTGTTATCGGTCGCATTTTTATCCCCCGCTTTGACCAAAGACGTTTTAATATCGTACTCAATATAATCACTCGAATAAGTGCCGTTTCCTTGCAAAACCGTCGCGTCACCCATCAAAACCAACAAATTTCGTTTTGGATAAAATTCGCCCGTCGAAGCCTGACCGGTAATGTCTTTGCCGCCTGCGCTGGGTGTTTGTTTGAATCGTGCGTTTTTGCCAGTGAATACTAATTTTTCAGCTTCGCCGTCTTTGAAATGCACCACTAATCTGTCCGAATTCACTCGAATACTGCCTTGTGTGGCAATCACGTTTCCGGTGTAAGTGCTGAGTTCTGATTTTTCGTCATACGTCGCGCCATTTGAATCAATGGTAATCGGCTGTTTCGCGTCGCTTTCTAACGCCACGCAACAAGTGCTGTAGAGTAGGGCGGCGAATAGCCAAATGCGTTTATTTTTTATCATAGTTGCCATGTACTTTTGCTAATAATTCTAAGTGAACAGGCGAGCTAAACGTCGCCTTCATGCCTAAACCTGTGGTGATATTATTGCCGCTGCGTAATTCGGTAAATTCGCTGGTTTGCGCGAAAGACGTTTGAGGGGAAACCGTTAAATTCGAGGTATGAATCATCAACTCGCGTCCTTGTGAACTGGCGGCGCGTTCGATTTCAACTTTGCCATTTAACCAAAGCGTTTCGCCGCCTTTTTCTAATTTTCCCGTTTCAGCGTGAATCTGCCACGCAGGATTGAGCGCGTTATAAAAAAACATCAACGGATTTTCTAACTGTGTCGTGCCATCATCGCTGTAATGCGCCATTTTATTGGCAGTCAAATGTGAACCTAAACCACCTTGTTCATTCATTTGCCATTTTTGATAACCGACACTGAAAAAATCCGCGCTGTGAGCCACCGCTTCATGCCGTTCAACATCCTCAGTGACCAACCATTTCGCCAACAAACCGCTCACAATTGCCAGTGCAATCACATAACCATAAAAATCGTTATGTTTCGGCATCATCCTAAATAGTCCGCCAAAATTGTCTCGAAATTATCTTGCGATTGCATAATCATATCGCACACTTCACGAACCGCACCGAGTCCACCACCTAATTTTGTAGACCAATCGGCACACGCAGTCACTGCTTCATTCGCGTCAGCCACGGCAATCGCTAACCCAACTTTTGTCATAATTGGCAAATCCACCACGTCATCACCGACATAAGCCACTTGTTCAGGCGTTAAGTCTAATTTTCGTAACAGCTCTGCAAACGCGGCACGCTTATCTTTTTGACCTTGATAAACCAATGTTACGTCTAATTCTTCCATGCGTTTTGTGACAATTAGCGATTCACGTCCCGAAATCACTGCGATTTCAATGCCTGTTTGTTGCAACATTTTGATGCCATGACCATCATGAGCATGAAACGCTTTGAATTCATTGCCTAAATGGTCAAAAAATAATTTCCCATCGGTCAACACGCCATCGACATCTAAAATCAAAAGTCGAATTTGACGGGCTTGTTCCATTACTCGTACTGGTATCATCTAAACTATCCCCGCACGAATCAAATCGTGCATATTTAACGCGCCACACACTTTTTGCTGATCATCGACCACGCACAAAGCACTAATTTTATTTTGTTGCATAATTTGCATTGCTTCCGCCGCCAAACAATCGGCGTGAATTACTTTGCTATTTTGGGTCATTACGTCGCGGATTTCGCAATTCGGTAAACTTAAATTGTTTCCGAGCAATCGTCGCAAATCACCGTCGGTAAAAACACCGAGCAATTCATTTTCTAAATTGACAATCGCTGTCATGCCTAATTTTTTACTGGTCATTTCTAAAATCGCACCGCTGACCAACGTGTTTTCGCTGACTTTAGGAACCGCCAAATCGGTGTGCATAATATCGCTCACACGCAGTAATAATCGTCGTCCTAATTGTCCGCCTGGATGCGAAAACGCAAAATCATCCCGCGTAAAACCACGGGCTTCTAATAACGAAACCGCTAACGCATCGCCCATTACTAACGTCGCCGTTGTGCTGGAAGTGGGTGCCAAACCTAACGGACAGGCTTCTTGTTCGACCGAAACATCTAAATGAATTGTGGCAAATTTCGCCAAGGTTGATTGTGGATTTCCCGTTAACGCAATCAGCGAAATATTCAGTCGTTTTATCAACGGCAAAATGGCTAGAATCTCTGTGGTTTCACCCGAATTCGACAACGCCAACACCACGTCTTGCGCGGTCATCATGCCTAAATCACCGTGACTCGCTTCGCCTGAATGCACAAAAAAAGCGGGTGTTCCGGTGCTGGCTAATGTCGCGGCAATTTTTCCACCGATATGTCCTGATTTTCCAACACCGGTGACGACAATTCGACCTTGGCAGGCGAACAAAATTTTACACGCCGCCACAAAATTGGCATCGATCCGCGAGGCTAAATCGGCAATGGCTTGAGCTTCAACTTGAATGACGGCAAGACCTAATTCTCGCAGCGCGTTGTCATGGATTTTCATAGAGAAATGGGCAAAATTACGATGCGGTTATTATGCCACGGTTTATGGAATTGATGTTGCTTGCAAATAAATCGAGCTGAAGAATTAAGCCGCTATGCTTTATTTGGCATAATTG
This sequence comes from uncultured Pseudomonadota bacterium, assembly GCA_903848935.1. GTDB lineage: Bacteria > Pseudomonadota > Gammaproteobacteria > Methylococcales > Methylomonadaceae > UBA10906. The sequence goes on from CAINHO010000013.1 coordinate 20,312, forward strand.
CTGCTTTGTGAAATACAATAACAATAACGTCGTCAGCCGTTATTGGTTTTATAGGTATAATCGCCAGCAATTTTCTGGTGTCTAAGTTAATGACTAAAACGTATAGGTTCTCGATATGGCTCAAATGGAACAAGAGGGCGCGGCAGCAAAACCGTCTAAGAAACCCCTAATTATCTTGGTGCTCGCGGTAATTCTTTCTTTAGCTGCCGGTGCGGGCGGAATGTTCTTTTTTATGAAACAACAACTCCCGCATGAAATCGAAGCCGCGTGCGCTGAACCCCCGCTGCCTGTAATTACTACGCTTTATACGGAATTATCGAAACCGTTAATCGTGAATTTCCCACAAGGCGCGTCGATACGTTTGGTCAAAATTACCTTGGCGTTGTCAGCAGAAAATGAAGCGACGATTGCCATTTTGAAAAAGAATGAGCCAATGTTATTGAATAATTTGTTAATGCTCATTAGCGCACAAGATACGGGGAGTTTAAAAACGCATGAAGGCAAAATTGCCTTGCGAAATGCTATTTTTGATGACGTGACGGCGATGCTTGAAAAAATCTCGCCAGGCGCAGAAATCAAAGAAGTTTTCTTCACTTCATTTATCATGCAATAACGTTATGAGTGACTTACTTTCACAAGCAGAAATTGATGCCTTACTCAATGGCATGGGCGGTGGCAGCGATGATTTTGATTCAAGTGATGAGGAAGATTCGAGCATCTATTCTGAAGATGTCGCAGAGGAAATGGAAGAACGCGGCATTGTTAAATCGTATGATTTAGCGCATCAAGAACGTATTGTTCGTGGGCGAATGCCTACGTTAGAAATGATTAACGAGCGTTTTGCTCGTTTGCTACGGGTTTCAGTATTTCAATTTATTCGCCGTTCAGCAGAGATTTATATTTCAGGCATTCAAATCAAAAAGTTTTCTGAATTTACTCAAGGTTTGCTTGTGCCTACCAGTTTGACGGTGATTCGCGTCAATCCGTTGCGCGGCAAAGCGTTGATTATCATGGAACCGAGTTTGATTTTCACGGCAGTAGATAACTTCTTTGGTGGTGGCGGCTTTTTTGAAAATGCACCGTCGGAAGGCAAAGAGTTTACGCAGACTGAAATGCGGATTGTCATGATTATCGTCGAGCTGATTTTTAAAGATTTAAAAGAGGCGTGGAAACCGGTAATGGCCTTAGATTTCGAGTATTTAAGTTCGGAAATCAATCCGCGTTTTGCCAACATTATCGAACCCGGCGAATTGATTGTAGTATCTACATTTCACGTTGATTTAGAGGGTGGTGGCGGTGATATTCATGTGGCATTGCCTTACACGATGTTGGAGCCGATCCGAGATTTACTTGATGTTATTAACAGCAGTCAAGATGACGTAGATGAAAATTGGTATGACTCGCTTTATCGTGAAGTGATGCGCGTCGCCGTTCCCGTCAATAGCGTTTTGGTTGAAAAAAATATGTCGATTCGTAGCGTGCTACAACTTAAAAAAGGCGATGTGATTCCGATTGATTTACCTGATTTCGTCTCTTTAAATGCCGCGCATGTGCCGATATTTACGGGTAAAGTCGGGATTTCAGATGGCAATTACGCCGTTCAAATTACAGACCGTATTACTAATTAAAAATTATATTCAGCGAGAAATAACATGAGCGATGATACAGAAACCGTTGCATTCAAAGAATTTGAAGATTACGAAGGCGAACAAGAACTCGCCAATGAAGAAGTTAATTTAGATGTCATTTTAGACGTTCCGGTCGTTATTTCGATGGAAATCGGACGCACCAACATCAGCATTCGCAACCTTTTACAATTGAACCAAGGTTCAGTCGTGGAATTGGAGCGTTTTGCCGGTGAAGCGTTAGATGTTTTGGTCAATGGAATGTTGATTGCTCACGGCGAAGTCGTGGTGATTAACGATAAATTCGGTATTCGTTTAACCGACGTGATTAGTCCGTCAGAGCGCGTCAAACGTTTGGCATAATGCGACAAAACGAAATTATTTCTAGCACCGATTTCGCCAGTTGGGCATTTGGCTTGCTGATTGTTTTAGCGATTTTTGCGATTTGTGTGTGGGCAATTCGACAACTTCAATCAGCGACACAAATGGGTGGCGACCGCTTGCAAATTGTCGGTGGTTTGTCGTTGGGAATGCGTGAAAAGTTGGTGCTGGTTCAAGCAGGAAAAAAACAATTGATTCTAGGCGTAACACCGAGTCGCATTGAAATGTTGCACATTTTGGAAGGTGACGATTGTTTGAACAAAATCGCATTTGAACCAGCCGAAAACAGTTTTGCTTACAAGTTAAAACAAGTCATGAAAGGAAAAGTCGATGCGTAAACGTACCGTGATTTTCATTTTGCTTACACTTTCAGCCGTATTTTTAAGCGGTGTAGCGTTCGCATTGCCATCGGGAATTGAAGCGTTGACCGTGACCTCAAATCCTAAAGGCGGTCAAACTTACAGCGTGACGTTGCAGATTTTGGCGTTGATGACGATGATGACGTTGTTGCCCGCGATGCTGCTGACGATGACTTCGTTTACGCGAATTATGATTGTGTTCAGTTTGTTGCGCCAAGCGTTAGGCACGGGACAAGTGCCAAGTAATCAGGTGTTGCTCGGCTTATCTTTATTTTTGACTATTTTCATCATGATGCCGGTCATCGACAAAGTGAATATCGAAGCGGTGCAGCCGTATATGGAAGAAAAAATTGACGCGATGCAAGCGATTGAAAAAGCCTCGATTCCATTTCGTCAATTTATGACTAAACAAACCCGCGAAAGTGATTTGGAACTTTTCGTGCGAATTTCGGGCAAAGGCGAATTATCGAATGCCGAAGAAATTCCGTTTTCATTGCTCCTTCCAGCTTATGTGACTAGCGAAATTAAAACGGCATTTCAAATCGGTTTTCTGATTTTTTTACCGTTTCTGATTATCGATTTAGTAGTCGCCAGCGTGTTGATGTCGATGGGTATGATGATGCTGTCGCCGATGATTATTTCGTTACCTTTTAAAATTATGTTGTTTGTGCTTGCCGATGGCTGGTCGCTGATTATGGAAATGCTCGCGGCGAGTTTTTTTGTTGGCACTTAACGGAGCGTCAAACGCATGACACCCGAAATTATTTACACCGTCGCGCAAAATGCGATGGTGGTGGCGGTTAAACTCACCATTCCTTTATTGCTTCCGACGTTGGTCGTGGGTTTAATAATTGCTATGTTTCAAGCGGCGACACAAATCAACGAATCTACGTTGACGTTTGTGCCGAAAGTCGCGGTAATCGGAGCGGTTTTACTCCTAATGGGCCCGGCGATGTTACAAATGTTTCTCGATTATTTTCGTGATTTAATCAAGGAAATTCCCCTCTTAATCGGCTAATCCGATGAACTTCACCGAAGCTCAATTACTCCAAACGTTGGCGATGCTCACATTTCCACTGATGCGAATCAGCGCGATGTTTGTGACGATGCCCGTGTTGAGTGTTCACGCGATTCCTGCTCAAATCCGCGTTATTTTGACCGGCGCAATTTCATTTATTGTCATTCCGTTATTGCCGCCGTTGCCGCAAGTTGAAATGTTGAGTTATGCAGGTATGCTAATTGGCGTGCAACAAGTGGTGATTGGCATCACGACAGGTTTTATTCTGCAAATGGTTTTTGCCGCTGTGATTTTCGCTGGACAAGGTGTGGCGTATGGCATGGGTTTAGGTTTTGCATCAATGGTCGATCCGCTCAATGGTCAACAAGTGCCAGTCATTTCGCAAATTTACATGATTAGCACGACGCTATTATTTTTGAGTTTGGACGGACATTTGCTGTTGATTCAATTATTGGTTGATAGTTTTACCTCGTTGCCGATTGGTGAATCGCTGACTACCAATGATATGTGGGCGATTATTTCGTGGAGCGGACGAATGTTTTCAGACGGTTTATTGTTGTCAATGCCGGTGATTATTAGCTTGTTGTTGGTGAACGTAATTTTTGGTGTCGCCTCGAAATCCGCGCCGCAATTACAAATTTTTTCGGTCGGCTTTCCGATTACGTTGATGTTGGGCATTTTGCTGATTTGGTTAACGTTGCCCGATATGTTGGCGTTAATGCCCGATATGTTGGACGATGGTTATGATTTGATTAAACAATTATTACGATTAACTTAAAAAAATGGCTGAAGATTCCGGACAAGAAAAAAGCGAAGAACCCACCCAGAAACGCTTAGACGACGCAAAAAAGAAAGGTCAAATTGCCCGGTCGCGTGAACTCAATACGTTTGTGATGTTGATTGTCAGTGCATGGTTGCTGATGTCACAAGGTGGACAAGTGGGGGCGGGCTTAATTACGATGATGAAAAATAATTTTCATGTGTCCCGCGAAGTTATTTTTGAACCGCTTACAACTGTCGTATTTCTTAAACAAGCCATGCACGATGGTTTGTTGCTCATTGTGCCGTTGATGGCAGTTTTAACAGTCACCGCCATTATTGCTCCCATCGCGTTAGGAGGTTGGATTTTTAATATGGAAACCATCGCACCAAAATTCGACAAGCTTGATCCTATCAAAGGCTTGCCCAAATTATTCTCCGTCAACGGCTTAGTCGAACTCCTCAAAGCCTCACTCAAAATCACGCTCGTGGGGCTTGTCGGCTGGTTATTATTCAATTCGATTTTCGCCGAATTATTGGGTTTAAGTTCTGAACCGATGGAACAAGCCGTGATTCATGCGGTCAAACTGATAGCTCATAGCTTTTTAATTTTAAGTGGCGCGTTAATTTTGGTGGCAGCGATTGATGTACCGTATCAATTGCACAAACACAGCACCGACTTAAAAATGTCGTTGCAAGAAATCAAAGACGAACACAAGGAAGCGGAAGGTAGTCCCGAAATCAAAGCGCGAATTCGTCGCACGCAAATGGAAATGGCACAAAATCGTATGATGAAAGAAGTGCCGAATGCTGACGTGATTATTACTAACCCGAGCCATTACGCGATTGCGTTGAAATATGACCAGACTTCAGGGGCAGCCCCGATTTTGGTTGCGAAAGGCGTGGATTTAATTGCTGCCCACATTCGGAATATCGCCATCGAAGCCAATGTGCCACTCGTCGCTGCACCACCTTTGGCGCGTGCCTTGTATTATTCGACCGAATTGGATAACGAAATTCCACAAGGTTTATATTTAGCGGTGGCACAAGTATTAGCGTACATTTTCCAATTAAAAGAAGCCTATAAAACGCACGGCACGAAACCTGCACCTCCAAAAGATATTAAAGTGCCGTCCGAATTTAAACAGGAATAACCGCGTCATGGATTCAACTAAACTCAAAAGTATTTTGGCAATGCTCGGCAAAGCCGAACTTGGTGCGCCATTTGTAATCGTCGTGATTTTAGCGATGATTATGCTGCCGCTGCCCGCATTTTTGCTCGATATTTTCTTTACCTTTAACATTGCCTTTTCGCTGATTATTTTATTGGTCGTGGTTTATACGCTGAAACCGTTGGATTTTGGTTCATTCCCAACGGTGATTTTGTTGGCGACGTTGTTACGATTGGCGTTAAACGTTGCGTCAACCCGCGTCGTTTTACTCGAAGGGCATAACGGCGGCGATGCGGCAGGAAAGGTGATTGAAGCCTTTGGTGCGTTTGTTATCGGTGGAAATTTTGCCGTGGGTTTAGTGGTGTTTACCATTTTGGTGATTATCAATTTTATGGTGGTCACGAAAGGCGCGGGACGGGTTGCCGAAGTCGGCGCACGTTTCACGTTGGACGCGATGCCAGGTAAACAAATGGCGGTTGATGCGGATTTAAACGCCGGTTTAATTACTCAAGACGAAGCGCGTTCTCGTCGTGCCGAAGTTGCGATGGAAGCAGATTTTTACGGGTCGATGGATGGTGCGAGTAAATTTGTGCGCGGCGATGCGATTGCGGGGATTATCATTTTATTCGTGAACATGATTGGCGGGTTGTGCATCGGGATGTTGCAACACGATTTGACCTTTGCGGTTGCTGGCGAAAGATATGTGTTACTGACCATCGGTGACGGTTTAGTGGCGCAAATTCCCTCGTTATTGTTGTCTACCGCTTCGGCATTAGTCGTGACAAAAGTCGGCACAGGAACGCAAAACATCGGTCAACAAGTCAGCGCACAATTGTTTGAAAATCCCAAAGCCTTGATGATTACCGGCGGCGTGATTGGCGCGTTAGGTTTAATTCCTGGAATGCCAAATCTAGTATTTCTATTATTATCGTCTGCGTTGGGCGGTTCGGCATATTTCATCGACAAACGCCGCAAACTTGCAGGCATCGAGGCATTAAATATCAAAAAACCCGAAGTCGTTGCCCCGACAGAAAATCGTGATTTGAGTTGGGAAGATGTGATGCCCGTCGATATTATTGGTTTGGAAGTCGGCTATCGCTTGATTCCATTGGTGGATAAAAACCAAGGCGGACAGTTGATGGTGCGGATTAAAGGTGTGCGGAAAAAATTGTCGCAAGAGTTAGGTTTCTTAATTCCGTCGGTTCATATTCGCGATAACTTGGATTTAAGTCCGACGACGTATCGAATTTCATTGATGGGCGTGACGGTTGGCGAAGCGGAAATTGTTCCCGAAATGGAAATGGCGATTAACCCAGGGCGCGTATTTGGCGAATTGGTCGGTAAAGCCTGTAAAGATCCAGCATTTGGTTTAGACGCGGTGTGGATTGAACCGAATCAAAAAGATTACGCACAAACAATGGGTTATACCGTGGTAGATTCGGGAACGGTGGTAGCAACACATTTAAGTCATTTATTGCAATCGCACGCGCATGAATTATTGGGTTACGAAGAAACGCAACGAATGCTCGATAATTTGGCAAAAACTGCGCCGAAGTTGGTGGAAGATTTGGTACCGAAAACGTTGTCGTTGGGTATTGTGGCGAAAGTATTGCAAAACTTGCTGATTGAACAAGTGCCAATCCGCGATATGCGGACGATTGCCGAAACTTTGGCGGAATACGGAAGCAAAAGTCAAGATACTGACATTTTAACCTCCGCCGTGCGAACTGCGTTGGGTCGTTTAATTATTCATGAAATTACTGGAACTGCCGATGAATTAACAGTTATCACCTTAGATAGTGAGTTGGAACAGATATTGCAAAAGTCTTTACAAACGGCGAGCGAAAACGGTACCGGCGTTGAACCAGGGCTGGCAGATCAAATGCACGATTCATTGCAAGAGAATACGCAGCAAATGGAAATAGATGGGCAGCTTCCGATTTTATTGGTGTCTTCCTATATCCGCCCTTGGTTATCACGCTTCGTTCGTCACTCGATTCCGAATTTACATGTTTTGGCATACAACGAAATCCCCGCCGATCGGCAGGTGAAAGTCATTGCAAATGTCGGACGACGCACTAACTGATTTAAGGGAAATTAAGGACTTCTAATGAAGATTAAACGCTTTTTTGCAGAAAACATACGACAAGCCATGCAAATGGTGCGCGAAGAATTAGGCGCAGATGCGGTCATTATGTCCAATCGCGCGGTTGAAGGCGGTGTTGAGATTGTTGCTGCTCGTGATTTTGACGAACAAACCATGCGTTCGAAAAGTACCCCGCATGACAATCGTCAACCGGATTTTTTTCAACCGTCTTCATCATCGCAGCATGTTAAAAAAGTTGATTTGCCCGATTTTCAAGCCGAAAAAAATCGTTTACACGTCATTAGTAGTCCCCGCAAACAAGACGATCAAGTTTTTGGTAACAGCACCGCTAAACGCGGCATTGATCAATATGTCGGTTACGCCGAAAAAGTACAGTTGCGCGGTAATCCTGACGCAGTAAAGCATAATTTCAATAAAGAACCCGCTCGCACACAAGCCGCATCGCAACCGTATTCTGCACCGTCGATTATGATTAAAGTGCCGAAGAAAGCGAAACCTCAGCCAATGCCACCACAACGCGAACCGATTTACCGTGAGCAAATGCCACAACGTGAATCGATGTACCGCGATGAACCGCAACGTGAGCAAATCCCACAACGTGAAATGTATCGTGAACCCGTTCAACAACGCGAAGCCATTATGCCGCAAGCGCGTAACACCCAAGCGGAAGTTCGCAACGAAGCACATGAATTACGTCAACATTTTCGCGACGATTATGAAGAAGATGAATTTGACGAGTTTTTGAACGAAGCCATTCAAGAAACTTATACCGAACCTAAATGTGAAACGGCGCGTGTTAAACCCGTGATGCACGAAATGCCTGAACCGATACAATCACCGATCGTCGAAGAAAAAGAAAGTCCATCCGAAAAACTGTTGTTACAAGTCACGAAAGAATTGAAATCGTTACGCAACACAATGGACAGCAAATTATCGAGCCTCAATTTTGCGCGTCATTCTAACAATCCAAATGCCACGCCGATTCGTAGCGAACTTCTGCAAAAATTAGCCCGAATGAGTGTGTCGAAAAAGTTGAGTATCAAAATCGCTAATCGGTTCGCCAATCACACCAATTTCGATTTTGTATTTACTCAAGCGCAAGAATTGCTCGCCAAAGTCTTGCCGCTGGCAACGGACGATTTGCTCGAAACTGGCGGGGTTGTGGCATTAGTTGGGCCAACCGGTGTGGGTAAAACGACCAGCGTTGCCAAACTCGCCGCGCAATTCTCACTGAAACATGGTGCAAATCAGGTCGCGTTAATCACCACGGATAATTACCGTATCGCCGCGCATGAACAGTTAAATACTTACGGACGTATTCTTAACATTCCGGTGCGAGTTGCGTCGAATGCGTCGGAATTGCGGCAGTTAATTCACAGTTTTTCGGATAAAAAATTGATTTTGATCGATACCGCTGGCATGAGCCAACGCGATATGAAGTTGATTGAACAAATTAACACGTTAAAAGAAAACGATTTAACGGTTAAATCTTATTTGGTCATGTCGGCTGCGACTGAATATAAAGCCATGAACGAAATTATTGATGCGTTTCACATGTTCAAACCGCAAGCGGCAATTTTGACGAAACTCGATGAAGCGGCAACCATCGGTTCGGCGTTATCGTCGCTTATTGAACATAATTTACCTCTATCTTTTATTACTAACGGTCAACAAGTCCCTGAAGATATGCGTCATCCGAGTGCGAGAGAATTAGTGGCTCAATGCGTTGCTGAATTGGATGTTGAAGACGACGATTACGAAGAAAACAACGAAGCGTGGGTGGCTCAAGGTTATGCTTAAACAATTAGATCAAGCGTCTGGTATTCGCAAAATGAACAAAGCTAAACCGGTGCGAGTGATTGCCGTGGCGAGTGGTAAAGGCGGTGTGGGAAAAACGAATATCTCAGTCAATGTCGGTATTTCTTTAGTACAAATGGGGCAGCGCGTTGTGTTAATGGACGCGGATATGGGCTTGGCGAATGTCGATATTTTGTTGGGCGTGTATCCAAAATACAATTTGTCGCACGTTTTAACCGGTGAAAAAACGCTTGATGAAATCATGGTGACGGCACCGTCGGGTTTAAAACTGATTCCAGGTGCGTCGGGTATTCAAAAAATGACGGAACTTTCGACCATCGAACAAGCCGCTGTGATTCGGGCATTTAGTGAAATCGACCAGCAAATTGATGTGTTAATTGTGGATACGGCGGCTGGGATTTCGTCGAGTGTGGTAAATTTTTCTCGGGCTTGTCAGGAAATTATTATTGTGGTTTGCGATGAACCGACTTCTCTCACTGATGCGTATGCGTTTATCAAGTTATTGAATAGAGATTATGGCTGCAACAGTTTTCAGATTATTACGAATATGGTGCAATCGGTACAGCAGGGCAAAGCGTTGTTTCAAAAACTCAATAGAGTCACTGACAATTATTTGGATGTGCAATTGCAGTTTGTGGGTGCGATTCCTTACGACGAGTATTTGCGTCAATCGGTACAAAAACAAACACCAGTTGTTTTAGGTTTTCCACGCAGCAAATCCGCTCAAGCCATGAAAGCCATTGCGGCGAAAATTGACAGTTGGCCGTTAAAAACGCAAGCTGGCGGCTACATTGAATTTTTTATTGAACGCATGGTCAAATACGCGCAAAAGGATGTCGCATGAATACGCAAATGCCTTATTCACCTTGCCTCACTAATCCGATGCCGTATTTGCAGGTTTCGCCGCGATTGATCAATAGAAAATTGAATGTTATACGTCATGCCGTTCACGCAGTACAAAAACAAACGGGTCGAGTATTCGATGAAGATGTGGCGACTTATTTGGGTGTCACACTTGATGAGTACCACCATATCTTACAAGACGCGAACACCTATCGCCTCTTCGGCTGCTCAAAGCAGGAGGTTTTATGAGCGCAGTAGCTATGTACAGTTCCGTTCAAACCGGCAATATCGACGCACAAATCATGCAACACGCGCCGTTGGTGAAACGTATCGCTTACCACTTGTTGAGTAAATTACCGGATTCCGTGCAAGTTGATGATTTAATTCAAGCGGGTATGTTGGGGTTATTGGAATCGATGAAGAATTACGATGCCAGTAAAGGCGCGAGTTTTGATACTTACGCAGGTATTCGGATTCGCGGTTCGATGTTGGATGAAGTGCGCCGTTGTGATTGGGTGCCACGTTCGGTGTATAAAAAATCGCGGATTATTAGTGATGCCATTCGTATTATCGAAAATCAAACCGGATGTGCCGCCAAAGACAGTGATATTGCCGAACATTTAGGCATTAGCTTAGATGAATACTACCGAATTATTCGTGATTCGAGTAATTGTCGGGTGTTCAGTATTGAAGAATTAGCCCAAACTGGCGATAATTACCTCGAAGAGTCTTCCGGCGTATCGGAGGCACCGCTGGAAAGTGTTACTCGTGAAAACTTTCAACACGCCCTCAGTACGGCAATTGCCAGTTTACCTGAACGCGAACGACTGATTATTTCGTTGTATTACGATGAAGAACTGAATTTACGCGAAATCGGTCAAATTTTAAATCTTACCGAGTCCCGTGTCAGTCAAATTAGTTCTCAAGCGGTGATTCGATTACGCTCGCGACTCAGTGGCTGGATAGATAATGATTAACTCTTAACACGTTATGCCGGTCTGGTCGGCGTGTTAATCACGCAAAAGGGCATAGCGCATGGATATTTTAAGCATTGTTGGACTTTTCGGCGCAGTTGGCGCGATTCTTACTGGCATGACAATCGAAGGCGGGAACATTAACTCATTGGTTAATTTACCCGCCTTTGTTATTGTATTTGGTGGCACAATTGGCGCGGCGTTATTGCAATCGCCAATGAAATTAGTGAAAAAAGCTCTCAATATGTTGCCGTGGATAGTAATGCCGCCGGCACAAAATTTTCGGGAACAACGTGACAAAATTGTCGGCTTATCAATGCTGGCGCGTAAAAATGGATTACTAGGGCTTGAGCCGCAAATTGAAATTGAGACGGATGAATTCATGAAACAAGGGATTCAACTGTTGGTCGATGGTTGCCAACCTGTACTGATGCGCGATATGTTGGAACTGGAACTTTCCGCCATTGAATCTAATGAATTACAAGCGACAAAAGTGTTTGAAGCGATGGGCGGTTATGCTCCGACGATTGGTATTATTGGTGCAGTTTTGGGGTTAATTCACGTCATGCAAAATCTAGCGAGTCCTTCGTCACTCGGCGCAGGGATTGCCACAGCTTTCGTGGCAACAGTTTACGGTGTAGGTTCTGCGAATTTAATTTTTTTACCTATTTCGAATAAACTCAAAACCCAAGTGTTGGCAATGAGCCAGGGGCGAGAAATGCTGATTGAAGGTTTTAACTCCATTGCAATGGGAGAAAATCCACGAATTATCGAAATCAAACTTAGCAGCTATGTGAACAATTGATTATGGCACGCCGAAAAAGACCTAAAATTGAAGATGCCCATAACACCGATCGTTGGATGGTATCTTATGCCGATTTTGTAACCTTATTGTTTGCCTTTTTCGTGGTAATGTATTCGATTTCGTCGCTAAACGAAGGGAAATATAAAACGTTGTCCTCGTCGTTATCAGATGCGTTCTTGTCAAATGAGCGCGAGGCTGTTCCCGTTAAAATTTTCGAGCAACCACCCACTATCGCTGAACCACTACCCTTAGAAAGTGAGCCTTATGCTGAAGTAGAACAGCGGCGCGAATTAAGTGAAGCTATTTTGCAAGAGCGGCAAAAATTAAGTGATGCGTCCAAGCAGTTTGAAGAAATGTTGTCACCGATGATTAAAGATAATTTGATTGCGGTGAAGAAGCATGATTTTTGGGTGGAATTACAAATGAGCAGCGAGTTACTTTTCACCAGTGGCAGTGATCAGTTATCCAAAAAAGCGACCGATGTGATTAAAACTATTGCTGCTGTGGTTGCACCCTTGCCGAATGCCATTAGTGTTGAAGGTTATACCGACAACATTCCAATTGAAACGGTGATTTTTCGTTCAAACTGGGATTTATCGTCGTCGCGTGCTACCAGCGTGGTGCATGAAATGATTAAAGCCGGCGTTGATCCACTACGGTTGTCGGCGACCGGTTATGGAGAATATCATCCGATTGCTGATAACGCTGACGAAAAAGGACGTTTTCAAAATCGGCGCGTGACCTTGGTCATCGCATCGCAAGCCTTTTCCCGTTACGGTGTCAGCGACGAAGAACGCGCTAAGTTATTGAACTTACAGTCTTCTAGCGTACCGATTAAAAAACACTGACGCGCCACGACACAAGTGGGGCGTGAATTGGAGTCAATCATGTTAGAAATTCAAGCCGTTACCCCCACTTATCCCGTCTTTAAAGCGAAAAAAATTCACAAAGATGAATATCGCACGCCTAATAAGCCGCATCGAAATAATCCGAGATTAGAAGAACACGAGGAAGAACTGGATGAATCTGCTCCTAGCCAACATATTGACGAATGTGTCTAATGACTTTTTGTTGATGGGCTTTAGCATTATGACCGTCGCATTTGTAGTGACATTTTTTGCGGTATTTTGGTTAAGCCGTCTGGTTTGGCAGTTGAAACGTGAATACGCTAATTTGACTACGATTGTGGACGGCAACAAAAATGACATTTATGGCTTATGTTCAGCGGCGTTGACGGTGAATGAAAATGCCGCTACTACGCATGAACAATTACACGAGTTAAAGCAGCAGTTGGCGAATGTTGTCGAAAAAATGAATGAATTACAGCAAGGTGATTTTGTGAATAGTCCGTATAACGTGGATATTCGTAAAATCCGCGATGGTGCGAATGTCGAAGAATTGATGAAGCAATCTGATTTAAGTTACGACGAAGCAGCCTTGCTGATTCGTTTACATGGCGGCAAAGCCTGATTTAAAAATTTCAATAGTGAGAGAAAAACATTGTGAATGAAGAAAGCAAAAGCGGTTTAAATTACAAAGATGCAGGCGTTGATATTGCGGCGGGGAATGCGCTAGTTGAACGCATTAAACCTATTGCAGCAAGAACCCGTATCCCTGGTGTGATGGCTGGACTAGGTGGTTTTGGCTCGTTGTTTGAGTTGCCATTAGATCGTTATAAAAATCCTGTTTTAGTTTCAGGCACCGATGGTGTGGGTACAAAATTAAGATTGGCGATTGATTCGGGCATTCACAACACGGTTGGCATCGATTTAGTGGCCATGTGTGTAAACGATATTATCGTGCAAGGCGCAGAACCGCTGTTTTTCTTGGATTATTTTGCGACTGGAAAATTGGACGTAAATATCGCTGCTGCGGTTATTGATGGTATCGGTAAAGGCTGTGAATTAGCAGGTGCTGCGTTAGTCGGTGGCGAAACTGCCGAAATGCCCAATATGTATGCTGATGGCGATTATGATTTAGCGGGATTTTGCGTCGGGATTGTCGAAAAATCCGCAATGATTGATGGAAGTAAAGTCAGTGCAGGCGACAAATTGATTGGGTTGGCATCTTCGGGCGCACATTCCAACGGTTATTCGTTAATTCATAAAATTATTGAACGTAATCAAACTTCATTAGATGAACCGTTTGACGGTAAAACATTGGGTGAAACGTTGTTAGCACCGACGCGCATTTATGTGAAATCGTTGCTGTCGTTAATCAAACAAATTCCTGTTCATGCTTTAGCGCATATTACGGGTGGTGGTTTGACGGAAAATTTACCGCGTGTGATTCCAGACGGTTTGAGCGCACGCATTGATTTGAAAGCGTGGCAATTCCCCGCAATTTTTGATTGGTTGCAAAGCAATGGCAACGTGTCGCAAGCCGATATGTTGATTACATTCAATTGCGGCGTGGGTATGGTGGTTTGTGTGGCTGCCGAAGATGAATCTGCGACATTAACTTTGCTTGCTGAACTCGGTGAAACCGCGTTTGTGATGGGTGAAATTGTCACTGGCGAAGGCAAAGCAGAAGTGCGTTACAACTAACGACTTTTCTGGTTGTTGTCCCGATGAAAGTTCTGAACAATTGATTCAGATTGTTACACCTGCCTTATAATTTTCCGTAGTAAATCCCTTTAGCTTTTTTTGGAGTCATCGCGCATGAACGCTGAATCTTGTACTTATGTTATTTTTGGCGCGACAGGTAATTTGTCGCGTATTAAATTGATGCCTGCTTTTTATCATTTGGACGTAGCAAATCAATTGCCCGAAGGCACGAAAATTCTCGCCATTGGACGACGGGAATGGACACAAGAAAAATGGCTTTCTGAAGTTAAAGAAATGATTCAAATCAAAGTTAAAGAGACTTTTGATGAGGAAATTTTTAAACGTTTTGCCGAACGGTTGCATTATCACTTCGGCGATTTGCAACAACCAGAATGCTACAGCACGTTAGCAACGACGCTTGAACAACCGCAATTCCCCAAAAATGCGGCGTTTTATTTGTCGATTAGTCCGTCGGATTTTGGTTCAGTGATGGAGCAATTGGGCAATAATCAGCTGTTTGATGAACAATACGGCTGGAAACGTGTGGTTATTGAAAAACCGTTTGGTTACGATTTGGAAAGCGCACAAGCGTTACAAAAACGCATTTCCCATTATTTAACTGAAGATCAGATTTACCGCATTGATCATTATTTAGGAAAGGGTACCGTTCAAAATGTGTTGGTGTTTCGATTTGCAAATGTGATGTTTGAACCACTTTGGAATCGTAATTACATCGATCACATTCAAATCACCCATTCTGAAAGCATTGGCATTGAAGGGCGCGGCGATTATTACAATGGGTCAGGCGCAATGCGTGATATGTTGCAAAGTCATTTATTGCAATTGTTGACGTTAGTGACAATGGAACCGCCGGTTTCGATGGAGGCTGATGCGTTGCGTGACGAAAAAGTGAAGGTTTTAAAATCGATTCGTCCAATTTCAAAAGAAGCGGTTCATGCTCATGCGTATCGCGCTCAATATGCAAGCGGCACGGTGAATGGCGAAAAAGTGGAAGGCTATTTACAAGAGGCACACATTCCCGCCGACAGTATCACTGAAACCTATGCGTCGATGAAATTGTATGTCGATAATTGGCGGTGGCGCGGTGTGCCGATGTATTTGCGAACGGGCAAACGTATGAGAACAGGACAATCGGTGATTTCGATTTGTTTCCGTCATCCACCGCTGCATTTTTTCCGCGATACCGAAATTCACTGTATGAATCAAAATTGGGTGTTGCTCGGCATTCAACCCGAAGAATGTATCCGCATTGAAATGACCGTAAAAGAACCAGGTTTAGAAATGAAAACTCGTACCAGTTCACTCGATGCGAGTTTTAGAAATTCTGACGAAAAAGCGATTGATGCCTATGAAGATCTTTTATTAGATGTATTGAAAGGCGATCGGTCGTTATTTTTACGGTTCGACGAAGTGGAATATGCGTGGAAAATCGTTGATCCGATTTTGCAAACTTGGGCGAGTGAACGGGATTATGTAGCGACGTATCCTGCTGGATCATGGGGACCTGAAGACAGTCGATTATTTGATAAAGAAAGCCAAAAATGGCGGACTTCTTTAACACCCGAATGCACAAATGCAAAATAATATCGAATGGCAACAATTTGAAACTGCTGATTTAATCGCACAAATAGTTTGTGAGCGGATTTTAGCATTGGCAAAAGATGCGATTGCTGAACATGGACAATTCAAATTCGTATTAGCGGGCGGGAAGACACCGGAAAAAGTGTATCGGTTGTTGGCGAAAAGCGATGCCGATTGGTCAAAATGGTTTATTTATCATGGTGATGAGCGTTGTTTGCCGATTGGTCATGCGGATAGAAATAGCGTAATGGCGGCAAATACATTTTTGAATGAGGTAGCGATTCCTAAAAATCAAATTTTTGATATGCCAACAGAGCTAGGCACAGAAGAAAGTGCAGCGGCATATCGTCCAATTGTGAGGGCTGCGATGCCGTTTGATTTGGTGTTGCTCGGAATGGGCGAAGATGGACATACCGCAAGTTTGTTCCCGAATCATGTTCAAGATGAAGTGGATGATGTGATTTATACCGTTTATTTTTCGCCAAAACCGCCCGCAGAACGGATTACAATGAGTGCAAAAGCGTTAAGTAATACGCATTGTTGTTTTTTCTTAATTAACGGCGCAAATAAACGGACTGCGTTGAAGATGTGGCGCAAAGGTGATGATTTACCTGTTACGAGTGTGAATGCGTTACAAAATTTGGTGGTTTTTTTCGATAAAGCTGCCGCTGATGTAGATTGATTTTAAACTAAAACTTTTGACATAAGGATTGAAGATGATTATTAGAGATGATGAAATTGCCGATTTGGAAACCCCGACAGGCACGATGCGAGCGCATATTTTTCGTCCTGCTGCACCTGGAAAATATCCTGGAATTTTGATGTTTTCGGAAATTTTTCAAGTCACTGCGCCGATTCGTCGTACCGCCGCGATGCTTGCTGGACATGGTTTTGTTGTGGCTTGCCCTGAAATTTATCATGAGCTTGAACCGTTAGGTTCTGTGCTTGCTTATGATGAAGAAGGGACTACTCGTGGTAATTCACACAAAATTACTAAAGAGCTATCGTCTTATGATAGTGACGCGCGGGAGGTGTTGGATTATTTAAAAACATTGGATTACTGCACGGGTAAGTTAGGTGTGATGGGGATTTGCATTGGTGGACATTTAGCGTTCCGCGCGGCAATGAATCCAGATGTATTGGCAACAACTTGTTTTTATGCGACTGATATTCACAAAAAAGGATTGGGATTAGGTACAAACGATAATTCGCTTGATCGTGCTAATGAGATTAAAGGCGAGCTTTTGCACATTTGGGGACGGCAAGATCCGCACGTTCCACTTGAAGGGCGTAATCTTCTCAAAGCAAGATTAGAAGAGGTTGGTGCGAAATTCACTTGGCACGAATTCAACGGGCAACACGCTTTCATGCGTGATGAAGGGCCCCGTTATGATCCTGCTCTTGCATTACAAAGTTGGGGCTTATTGCTAGAAATGTTTCATCGACGTTTAGGTTACGGTGATTTGGACATGATGCAAGGTACTGCACCGGCAGAAAGTCGCCATTAAAATGAGTTTTGTGCGTAGATTATTTTGCAATCTACGCACGCAATATTTTTTGTTTTGGGAGTTGGGTTGTCGGCAAAATTAAAGAAGTTTTAAATTTTTTGTTGACAGAATTTTTTTAGACTGTAGAATACTCGGAATCAGCTGCAGACACGCAGCGAAATAGCTCTTTAAAAATTTAAATCAAAATAATTTGTGTGGGTGTTTGTGTTGGTTATGAGTGGTAAATAAATAATCGGCTTCAGAACGAAGCAGAGTAATTCAAAAGCAATTTTAAATTACGTTAGTTAATTCTAGTCGAGCCAAAAAATTGGCAACTCATTTTAGAGTTGCAAAGCTGATTTAAACTGAAGAGTTTGATCATGGCTCAGATTGAACGCTGGCGGTATGCTTAACACATGCAAGTCGAACGGTAGCAGCTCTTCGGAGGCTGACGAGTGGCGGAC
>CAINHO010000014.1 GCA_903848935.1 uncultured Pseudomonadota bacterium
TCGGTTAACGTTTCAATCGTTTTTTCGGAATCGCGCCTCTCTCGTTTTCGGGTTCAATCGCGGGTGCTGAAAGTTTTTGATACAGCAAAAACAAAAACGCCACTCGTGCCGCGTCGTCTTTTTTGCCTGTGAAGCTGTAAGCCGAATCAACCGCAGCATCTAATTTTTTATGCGCCTTCAATAATTCTTCGGGCATATTGTTTGCCGCGTACATCGTCGCAAGCGAACATTTTTGCCCCGCCACTTCACAACGTTTTTCTTCAATTATTCGCGCATCTAAAACCGCCTGCGCTGCGTCTTCGATTTTCTTTTTTGCCGCTGGTTTTATGTCAACAGGAAACGGGAAATTGTTATAAACAATCGTGTTTGAATAACGATAATCGCTTTTTAATCGTCCGCATACCGTTCGCATCCAAGCATTATGAAAGGTTGAACAAAGCAAACCAAAAGCATAAAGGCTGGCGTTTGGCATCATAAAATTTGCATAACCACAAATAACATCGGCTTTAATGTAGCCAACTGGAGTAAAACGACGTGTTTCAGAAGATACGACTGGAATTAACAAGTAAGGCTGGTCAGTTTGTCGAATTTCGCCAAATAAATACGGCGTTTCTGCGAGTTTTATAGTTGCTTCGCGCTGACTTTCTAAACGCATTTTTTTTACGCCTTCAATGCGTTTTTTTAATTCTGGCGAGTTAATGCGGTCGTGCGTTGTGCTTTCTTTTAACCACAAACAATAGCGTGGTAAGTTGTTAATAAATTCGTCTGCACCTAAGAATTGACGAATGTATTGTGCGGCAATCGGGTCATTTTTGCGTATTTCGTCCGCTTCTTTTTGCGTCAACAACAAATGTCCGCCGTCAGTTGGTGGCGTTCCTTTTGTCATTTCGGGCGTATTTTCGTTCAATGGTTTTCGACGCTTTTCAATAAAAACCGTCGGCGCATCGACCAAATACGGATTGATTTGAGCGGCTTTTATTTCGGTGGGTTCGCCTTTGATGTCGTCACCATAATCAAATAATCGGTAGCTGGTTGGCTCTTGCAAACCAAAACCCATAATCACGCAATGCACCGCCGCCACGCCGCGCCCTTCGTTGCTCCAACAAAATGTGCGGTGTGCAAAATGCAATTTGATTTTTAATTTCAAAAGTTCCGACCACAAAACCGCCACTTGTTCGCCTTGCGTGAGGCTGTTAGTTGAAACGAAAGCGACGGCTATTTTTTGATTTTCTTGAATGTATCGCGCCGCTTTGACGTGCCACGCGGCAACTAAATCTAAAACGCCTGCGCCGTTCATATCTTGAAAAACTGCCGTTAAATCTTCTTTTTGCGCTTTGGTTTGATACTTGTAACCAACAAACGGCGGATTTCCCATAATGAAACTGCAATCTTTGGGTTTGATGACGCTTTGCCAGTCGATTTGTAGTGCGTTGGCGTGAACGATGTTGGCTTTTTTAACGAGTGGAATGCGGTTGAAATAATTACCGAAGGCTTTGCCGACTTCTAAATTCATTTGATGGTCAACGAGCCACATTGCCACCGTTGCAATATGTGTCGCGCTGTCGTCGATGTCGATGCCGTGAAATTGGTGGACGTTGCATAAAATCAGGGTTTCGCCAACGTCTAACTGCGTGAGTTTGTTGCCATAAATTTTTTTAATGACTTCGATTTCAAGCAAGCGCAATTCTCGATACGCCACGATCAAGAAATTGCCACAACCACACGCGGGATCAAAAAAGTTTAATTTTGCTAATTTTTCGTGAAAGGCGGGGAGTTTTGCTTTTTGGCATTTCTCAAATTCGGCGCGTAAATCGTCCATAAAAAGCGGGTTAATGGTTTTTATGATGTTCGCGTCGCTGGTGTAATGTGCGCCAAATTCGCGCCGTTTCTTGGTTTTCGCTTTGCCCGTGTCTTCTTCGTCGTGCATCACGGCTTGAAACAATGAGCCAAAAATCGCGGGGCTGATGTCGCTCCAATCAAGATTTGCACATTCGATGAGCGTGTTGCGTGTGGCTTCGTCGAAATAGCAGGGGCTTAAACCGCCTTGAAATAACGCGCCGTTGATGTACGGGAATTTTGCGAGATGTTCAGGTAAATTTTTGGCGCGTTTTTTAGGTTCAGTGTTCAGCGTATCGAATAACAACGTTAATGCACCGTGCAAGTCCGAACCGTCGATTTTGGTGTGGTTGTGCAGGTAATTTAAAAATGCGCCGTTTTCACCAAAAAGCCCCGTGTCTTCGGCAAATAAACAGAACAACAAACGCACTAAATAGTTTTCTAAATCTTTGCCGTCGTAACCTGTTTTTTTAATTTCATCGTGTAAGTCCGCCATTTTTTCAGCGGCTTTTTCGTTGATTTTCTGCTGGTTTTCA
>CAINHO010000015.1 GCA_903848935.1 uncultured Pseudomonadota bacterium
CGCGTCATAAATCGAACCTGGACGCAGCCCGTCACCCAATGAAAACGCCACGTCATAGGCTTTCATGATTTCGCAAATTTCTTCAAAATGCGTGTACAAGAAACTTTCGGTGTGATGCGCGAGACACCATTTCGCCATAATTGAACCGCCGCGAGACACAATGCCTGTCATACGTTTCGCGGTTAACGGAACGTGATGCAAACGCACACCCGCATGAATCGTGAAATAATCAACGCCTTGTTCAGCTTGTTCAATCAGCGTGTCACGGAAAATTTCCCACGTTAAATCTTCGGCTTTGCCGTTCACTTTTTCGAGAGCTTGATAAATCGGCACAGTGCCAATCGGCACAGGCGAATTACGCAAAATCCATTCACGGGTTTCGTGGATATTTTTGCCTGTCGATAAATCCATAATCGTGTCGCCGCCCCAACGAATGCCCCAGAGCATTTTTTCGACTTCTTCTTCAATCGACGACGTGACCGCAGAATTCCCCAAATTGCCGTTAATTTTCACCAAAAAATTACGCCCGATAATCATCGGTTCAAGTTCAGGGTGGTTGATGTTGCACGGAATAATCGCCCGTCCACGCGCCACTTCATCGCGCACAAATTCAGGCGTAATCACGTCAGGAATCGATGCACCAAACGAATCGCCAGGGTGTTGGTCTTTCCACAATTCGCGCATTTCTTCCATTTTTTGGTTTTCACGGATGGCGATAAATTCCATTTCAGGCGTGATGATGCCTTGGCGTGCGTAATACATTTGGGAAACGTTTTTGCCAGCTTTGGCGCGACGTGGTTTGCGAACCAACTCAAAACGCAATTCGTCTAAACTTGTGTCGGCTAAACGTTCTTTGCCATATTCTGAACTTGGTTCAGGTAATTCTTCGGTGTCATCACGTTCTAAAATCCATGCAGCACGCATTGCCGCTAACCCTTTTTTCAAATCCACGTCCACATTCGGGTCGGTATAAACGCCAGATGTGTCATAAATATAAAGTGGGGCATTTTTTTCAACTGCGCCGAAATGGGCAGGTGTGTCGGATAATGTGATTTTACGCATTGGCACTTGAATGTCAGGGCGTGAACCTTGGACGTAAATTTTTTCTGATGCGGGATACGAATCGATTTTGATATTGCTTGCGCTCATGTTTGCTCTCTTAAAAATGAAAATAAAAAAGCGCAAGAAAGTTTTTTGAGGCTTTCCTACGCTGGTATTAGCCAGAATCAGGTGATAAGGGTTTAATCTCAGCCTTGCGTTATGCAAAGCACCCCTAGCCGTTACGGATGGCGGGTAAAGTAATGGATAAGTTAGTGAATTGCAAACCGACAAAAAACGCGGTTATTTCTTCAACGCCTTCGCAAACGCATTTGCCATTAAATTATTGGTTGGTGCTGGTTGCGGTTTCACCTTGGGCGCAGATTCTACTTTGCGTGGTTCACGTTTTATTTCGTTTGGCTCAACCGCACTTTTCATAGTCAGCGCAATGCGTTTGCGTGGCGCGTCCACTTCGGTAACGATGACTGTTACGACATCGCCTGTTTTGACCACTTCGCGTGGGTCTTTTACAAACGTGTCGGCGAGTTGCGAAATATGCACCAGACCATCTTGATGCACGCCAATATCCACAAATGCACCGAAATTCGCCACATTCGTGACCACACCTTGCAAACGCATTCCAACTTCTAAATCAGTAATTTTTTCCACGCCCGCTTTGAATTCAACGCTTTTGAATTCAGGACGAGGGTCGCGACCAGGTTTTTCGAGTTCTTGCAAAATATCGGTCACTGTCGGCAAACCGAAATGTTCATTGGTAAAATTCGCCGCATTCAAGCCGCGTAAAAACGCAGGTTGTCCGATTAAATCACGAATCGATTTACCTGTATTTTTGATGATATTTTGAACCACTGGATACGCTTCAGGATGCACCGCCGAGGCATCGAGCGGATTATCACCGTTCAAAATCCGTAAAAAACCAGCCGCTTGTTCGTAAGCCTTATCGCCTAAACGTGGCACTTTTTTGAGTTGAGCGCGATTTTTAAACGCGCCATTTTCATTCCGAAACGCGACGATATTTTCACTCACGCTTGCCGACAAACCTGACACTTGTTTGAGCAACGAAACGGATGCCGTATTTACGTCAACGCCCACCTTATTTACGCAATCTTCAATCACATTATTGAGCATTCGCGCGAGCTGATTTTGATTTACGTCATGTTGATATTGACCGACACCGATGGATTTTGGATCGATTTTGACGAGTTCGGCGAGCGGGTCTTGCAAACGTCGTGCAATCGACACCGCGCCACGCAATGAAACATCTAAATCGGGAAATTCTTTTGCGGCGAGTTCTGATGCTGAATACACCGACGCGCCTGCTTCGGAAACCACTATTTTGTTAAATTTTAAGTCGCTATGACGTTTCAAAACGTCAGCCACTAACGCATCGGTTTCGCGTGAGGCTGTGCCGTTGCCAATGCTGACCAGTTCAACGCCGTGTTGTAAAATCAATTTTGCTAATTTTGCAATTGAACCATCCCAATCGTTGCGTGGTTGATGAGGATAAATTACGTCAGTCGCAACGACTTTGCCCGTTTTATCGACAATCGCCACTTTCACACCTGTGCGAATACCTGGGTCTAAACCCATTGTCGTTTTCGCGCCAGCCGGTGCAGCAAGTAACAAATCTCGCAAATTATGCGCGAACACACGAATTGCCTCTGCGTCAGCGGCTTCACGCAATTGACTTTTCAAATCCAAATCCAAGCGCGTGAACAATTTTGTTTTCCAACCTAAACGCGCTGTTTCAGAAAGCCACGCATTTGCAGGTTTTGAAATATCGCCCACGTTTAATTGTCGCGCGACTTTTTGAGCGCATAATTCATGACCAACTTTTTCATCATCGGCAGGTTGCATATTTAAAACTAAACAGTCTTCATTTCGTCCACGCAACATGGCTAAAATTCGGTGCGATGGCATTTTTTGTAATGGTTCGCGGTAATCAAAATAATCTTTGAATTTTTCCGCTTCGGCTTCTTTTCCTGCGACAACGTGAACATTCATCACACCTTGTTGCCATACTTGTTCGCGTAACTCGCTCAACAATGGCGCGTTTTCAGAGAGTTCTTCCATGATGATTTGGCGTGCGCCTTCTAGGGCGACTGCAATATCGACCACACCTTTTTCGGCATTGATATATTTGACGGCAAATTCTTCAGGTGAAATGTTTCGATTATTTAAAATCTCGTGCATCAATGGTTCTAAACCCGCTTCACGCGCGATTTGTGCTTTGGTGCGGCGTTTCGGTTTGAACGGTAAATATAAATCTTCGAGCAAAGTTTTGGTTTCAGCGGCGTTAATCGCGGCTTCGAGCGCAGGCGTGAGTTTTTCTTGTGATGCAATACTTTCTAAAATCGTGGCGCGACGTGCTGCCAATTCACGCAAATAACCTAAACGTTCTTCGAGCAAACGCAGTTGCGTGTCGTCCAAACCGCCAGTGGCTTCTTTTCGATAACGGGAAATAAACGGTACGGTCGAACCTTCATCTAAAAGTGCCACAGCAGCATTGATTTGATTGAGATGAACCGCTAATTCTTGTGCTAAAAGTCGATTGATTTTCATGGGGATATTTTGAGATTTGTTAAATGTTACGCATAAATTCTAAGAAGGCTTCAACAACTTCTTGATGTTTTTTAGGGCTTTTTTCAGTGCTATAAACATTGATTTCAAACTCAACATCTTTGGCATACGATTCGTGCTTTCCCAAAATACTGTCTTTGATTCGCGTCCAACGTAGCGTTTTCCAATTCGGAATATATTGAGTAACGTCAGCAGGCGAAATTTGTTTTTTGTGAAATTTTGAAAACGGCACATGAATTTCACCGTCTAAACGCCGAATAAAAAAGTGCCAATCGGTTTCGGGAATAGTACATAAAAGGCTGTTTCCAACGATGGTTGCAAAGGCTTGTGTGGTCATTTGATTATCCAAAAAGAGTTTTAAGTTAATTCGCCGCACGTTGGACAGTGAGGATTTCGGCGTAGTTTTAGGGTGTTGAATTCCATTGTTAGTCCGTCAATGACCAACAATCTTCCTGTCAATGTTTCGCCGATTTCGGTAATGAGTTTGATAGCTTCCAACGCTTGAATACTGCCGACAATTCCCACAATTGGTGAAATCACACCGTTGGTCGAACAGGTTTGCAATTCTTCGCCGTCACTTTGATAAAGGCAGTTATAACACGGGCTGTCGTTTTTACTCGGTGTAAAAACTGAAACTTGTCCTTCAAAACGAATCGCTGCGCCAGAAACTAACGGTGTTTTTTGTCGAACACACGCGGCGTTTATTGCAAAACGTGTCGCAAAATTATCACTGCAATCTAAAACCACATCGGCATTTTTTACTTCATTTTCAAGCGTTTCACCTGCGAGTTTTGATTTTTCGGCGCGAACATTCACATCAGGATTTAAATTTTTTATCGTGTTGCGGGTTGAAATGACTTTATCGCCCCCTATATCTGCCGTGTGATGAGCAATTTGCCGTTGTAAATTAGACAAATCCACGCTGTCATCGTCGTAAATCACTAAATGACCCACGCCAGCCGCCGCTAAATACATGGCGACGGGCGAACCCAAACCACCAGCCCCAACAATCAAGACTTTTGCAGCGAGTAATTTTTCCTGCCCTGCAATGTCGATTTGTGGAAGCATAATTTGGCGGCTATAGCGGAGAAGTTGGTTGTCATTCATGATTTTTGGATGGGCAGTAAGTGGTTCAAGTTTTCCCCACAAGTGTGGGATTGTTTTTTATTTTAATCTATCTAGGAGTTTTACATGAAAATTACCCCATTACACGACCGCGTTATCGTTAAACGTGTTGCCGAAGAAACCGTCACATCAGGCGGCATCGTTTTACCAGGTTCTGCCGCAGAAAAACCAAGCCAAGGCGAAGTCTTAGCGATTGGCGCAGGCAAAGTTTTAGACAACGGAACGATTCACCCAATGCACGTCAAAATCGGCGATAAAGTGTTATTCGGCAAGTATTCTGGCAGCGAAGTCAAAATCGACGGCGAAGACGTAATCGTGATGCGTGAAGACGACATTTTAGCGATTTTAGGTTAATTCTTTTTCAAATAAACATTCTCAATTCAACTAACAGGAATTCAAAACATGGCAGCAAAAGAAGTTTTATTCGGTGATGACGCTCGCGTTCGTATGGCGCGTGGTGTGAACATTTTAGCCAACGCAGTAAAAGTCACTTTAGGTCCAAAAGGTCGTAACGCGATTTTAGACAAAAGTTTCGGCGCACCAACCATCACGAAAGACGGCGTTTCAGTTGCTAAAGAAATCGAATTAAAAGATAAATTCGAAAACATGGGCGCACAAATGGTGAAAGAAGTTTCTTCAAAAACTTCTGATGTCGCGGGCGACGGTACAACCACTGCAACCGTTTTGGCACAATCCATCGTCAACGAAGGTTTGAAAGCCGTTGCCGCTGGCATGAATCCAATGGATTTGAAACGCGGTATTGATTTCGCCGTGATTAAAGCGGTTGAAGCAGTTGTTGCGGCGGCGACACCTTGCACCGATAACAAAGCGATTGCTCAAGTCGGCACCATCTCTGCAAACTCTGACGAATCTGTCGGCAAAATCATTGCAGAAGCAATGGAAAAAGTCGGCAAAGAAGGCGTTATCACCGTTGAAGAAGGTTCTGGTTTGGACAATTCTTTAGACGTAGTTGAAGGCATGCAATTTGACCGTGGTTATTTGTCACCGTATTTCATCAACAAACAAGAAAGCATGAGCGTCGAATTAGACGACCCAATGATTTTGATTTACGACAAAAAAATCTCAAACATTCGCGATATGTTGCCAGTATTGGAAGGCGTTGCGAAAGCAGGTCGTCCATTGTTGATTATCGCGGAAGACGTTGAAGGCGAAGCGTTGGCAACCTTGGTGGTAAATACGATTCGTGGCATCGTGAAAGTGGCTGCTGTAAAAGCTCCAGGTTTCGGCGATCGTCGCAAAGCGATGTTGGAAGACGTAGCTGTTTTAACAGGCGGCACGGTGATTTCAGAAGAAATCGGTTTGAGTTTAGAAAAAGCAGAATTGTCACAACTCGGCACTGCAAAACGTATTCAAATCACCAAAGACAACACCACGATTATTGATGGTGCAGGTTCTGAAGAAGCGATTAAAGGACGTGTGGCTCAACTTCGCGCTCAAGCTGAAGAAGCGACTTCTGATTACGACAAAGAAAAATTGCAAGAACGTTTGGCTAAATTGGCTGGCGGCGTTGCCGTGATTAAAGTCGGCGCAGCAACTGAAATCGAAATGAAAGAGAAAAAAGCTCGCGTTGAAGATGCGTTGCATTCGACTCGTGCAGCGGTTGAAGAAGGCGTTGTGGCTGGCGGCGGTACGGCGTTAGTGCGTGCATTGGCGGCATTAGTCGGTTTAGAAGGTATCAATCACGACCAAACTGTTGGTATCAACATTTTACGTCGTGCGATGGAAGAGCCTTTGCGTCAAATCGTTTCTAACGCTGGCGATGAACCGTCGGTTGTGTTCAACGAAGTTCAAAAAGGTTCTGGCAACTTCGGTTACAACGCGGCAACGGGTCAATATGGCGACATGATTGAAATGGGAATTTTAGACCCTGCAAAAGTCACTCGTACTGCGTTGCAAAATGCGGCTTCAATCGCGGGTTTGATGTTGACGACTGAAGTGATGATTGCTGACGCGCCTAGTGATGACAAAGGTCATGGTATGCCTGATATGGGCGGAATGGGTGGTATGGGCGGCATGATGTAAGTCGCAGGCTTAACGCCTTTTTGCTTTGAATGATAAAAAGCCCCAATTTGCTGTGATGCAAGTCGGGGCTTTCACTTTTTCATCAATTCGATAATTTCTTTCAAATAAGCGACTTCCATTTGCAATTTTTCAACTTCGCATTTTAATTTAACATCTTCGACTAATTTTGAACCAATGTTGCAATGATTTTGAGTGTCGCTAAAGTTGAAAACATTTTGTTCAGTTCTGTTGAGTAATTCGATTAACTCTACACCAAATAATTCTGAAAGTTGCTCAAGCCTTGATAATTTAATATCAACTTCACCACGTTCAATTCCACCATAACCGTTTGCTGTCATACCTAATTTTTCTGCAATTTCTTCTTGTGATAAACCTTGAGCTTGGCGCAAATGTTTAATTTTGTCGCAAACCTTCATAAATAACGCTCCTACAGGGAAAATATCAGTTTCATTTGGTGGTTAATTTCAAGTTTGCAATCTAACATATTCAGCTAATTTTTTGATTATTTTTTATTGCTAATTTAGTGAGGTATTAACGTGGGGTTTTTTAGTTCTGTAGTGAAAGCATTTAGCATGAGCGAAGATGAAATTGAAGATGCGTGGCGGCAATGTAAGCGGATGAATGATCTTGAACAACTGCAATATATTTACAAATCACAGTTTCGCAACCCGAAAGGAATTTTAGCGTTGCTCACGATTTTTCAAAATTCACACCAAGATGCAACTTCAACTATAAGAACGCACACACCAAATGATTCAGGCGGTAGACCTGAATTGTTGGTTGAGGATGTTTATAGACGTTTAAAGAACTTTTCTAAAAGTGAAGCCGTATGTATGGGACGTGGTAGCTCATTCGATTCAATTAGAAATTTGCTTACCGAATTACTCGATAAACCTGATTTAGATTTTAGATATTAAGCAAATTAAAGCCCCGATTGCATCACGCCGTCGGGGCTTTTTTGTGTAGAATTGCCGCAGTTATTGTTTATCTTTGGAGTTGAAATGAAATTAACCGCTGTTTTTCAAAAAGTGCCAGAAGGTTATATTGCTTTCGTGGAAGAATTAACAGGCGCAAATACACAAGGCGCAACCTTAGACGAAGCGCGTAAAAACTTATTCGAAGCCATAAAAATGGTTGTGGATGCGAATCGGTTTTTAGCCGAAGAATCTTTGCGTGGTCGAGAATTCATCAAAGAAACGTTTGATTTTGCGACATTATGAAACGGCGTGACCTGTTGCGTTATTTGGAACAACACGGTTGCGAATGTTTGCGTGAAGGCGGAAGCCATACGATTTATGTGAATCGGCAAGAACAAAAAGTTTCAACCATTCCGCGTCATCGAGAGATTGACGAAATGTTAGCCCGAAAAATTTGTAAGGATTTAGGCGTTTCGATTTCAGTTCATTGAAAATAAAAAGCCCCGATTGAATCACGCCGTCGGAGCTTTTTTCATAAACTTGGACACAAAAATTTTAATCCTTTAGACTCCAAACCGTTACTTTTGAATCAAACGGTTTTGATTTAAAGCTGACATTTCCCATTTTGGATAAATTTTGGAGAGAAAGTTATGAAATTATTAACTTGGATAGTCGTTGCCAACAATAGTTCTGCTCGTTTTTTTACAGCTGTAAATCAGTCTGCACCACTCACCGAAATCGAAACACTCACGCATTCGGAAGGACGTTTGCATGATCGAGACATGACTTCTGATTTATCGGGGAAAAATAAGGGCGAATGTGGCACAGGTGGTCACGCTTTTGAACAATCCACAGATCCTAAAAAACATGAAGCCGAACTGTTTGCTCATTTGGTTGCCAAACATTTGGAAGCGGCATTGAACGAACATAAATTTAAACAATTAGTGCTTGTTGCCGAGCCGTCCTTTCTGGGTTTATTGCGAAATCAATTATCTGAACAAGTGGCGAAAATGGTTTGCCTGGAGCTTGACAGTAATATCGTGCATTTAACACCCACCGAAATTCGCGCTCATCTTCCCGAATTCCTGCCGCATCTTCACTAACCGCGTGTAAAAAAAGCCCCGATGGCATCACGCTGTCGGGGCTTTTTTGTGTTATGAGGAAAATCCATGATAAACCGCACCGCGTTGTTTAAAACAGCGACGACTAAATAACACTTGATGCGTAAAGGTTTGTATTTGTGGGTGTGAATTTATTTGTGCGATTTGAGTGAGAACCGTATTTCTGTCTTTACCATGAATCATGCAGTACAAATTGTAATTCCATTCAGGCAGGGCAGGGCGTTGATAACATAGCGTTACAAACGAAAATTCTAATAAGTATTCCGCGATTTCGTCGATTTCCGTTTCAGGCACTTGCCACACGCACATCGCATTAGCCCGATAACCGAGCGCGGCGTGTTTTACGATTACTCCGAAACGCTTAATGATTCCGCTCGTTTGAAATTGTTTTAAACGTTCAATGATTTCAGTTTCGCTAACACCCAAACGTTCGCCAATTTCTAAATATGGACGGGAACAAATCGGCAGCCCTTTGGCGAGTTGCACGAGTAATTGTTGATTCAAATTATCCAACATTCGCCAAATCCAACCGAAAACTCAAATCGATAAAAAACGCCTTCTCCAACGGAAAACGCAACACGTTATAACCCGTTTCAAGTTCAATTGTACGAATTACGTCGTCCAAATGCGCCGCATCATTCGCAATTACCACAAACCATAAATTCAACACATTTTCACGTTCATAATTATGATTTACTTCGCTGAAATCATTGATTTGCGAGGCGACACGTTCTAATTCAGTTTCAGGGACAGAAATCGCTGCTAAGGTACTTACGCCGATTTGATTCGGTGGAATTATCGCCCCGATTCGACTGATAAATTTTTTCTCATTGATGTCTTGAAAGGCTTGTAACACGTCGTTTTCTGTCACATTTAATTGAGCGGCAATATCGGCATAAGGCGTAGGCGAAAGAGGAAAATCATGTTGGAAATTGTTTAATAATTCTTTTTGTAAATCCGTCAGCACGATTACATTCCAATCCGATGCGCTCGCGCTGAAAAGAAAATACCATTCGGTTTTTCAGCAGGCAAACGTGCCACTTCTTTCAACGTGTCGGTGTCATAAATGGCGACGGCATTATCGTCACGCAATGCAATCCAAACCTGTTCACCGCGTGGCGTGAATTCAAAATGTAATGCGGCTTTACCCGCGCTAAATGTATTTGAAACAGCCAATGAATTCGCGTCGATAATTTGAATTTGTGAATTATCAGGCATCGCAAAATTTACCCAAATTTGCCGCCCATCAGGTCGAGCCATCACAAACACAGGTTGTCCGACGACTGGAATTGTTTTAACGAGTTGCCACGTTTTTTTATCGACAACTAACACTTCATGTCGTCCAACCGCTGGCACAAAAACATAATCCGAAGTCATCGCCCACCCTTCAAAATGCGGCATTTTATAAACAGGTAACTGCTCATTGTCTTTGCCGTAATTCGCTAAAATCCGTTTTATACCCAATTCTGGATGCCATAAATCCAATAATGCCAAACCTTTTTCACCGAATAATCCTGCAATGTAATAACGTCCGTCGGGTGAAATTAGCGCGTCGTAAGGTTGTTTGCCGATATTGGTAAATTTTTCAATACGCGGCGATTTTGGATTTTTTACATCAATTACCCAGATTTCACCCGCATCAAATAAACTCACCACAAACTTTTGATTCGGCGCATCGACCAAACCAACCGTTTTAGAAAGTTGCCCTTTCGCATCAATCGCAGGAATTTCGGCAATCAATTCCAACGTGTTCGCTGAAAATAATTTCACGCCAGCGGGTTGGTAATTTGACACCGCAATTATTTTTCCGTCTTGCGAAATTGCGCCACCGATTGAATTGCCGCCTTGAATAATTCGCGCCGTAATTTCATCTTCGAGCAAATCTATTTTACTCAACCCCCCGTCACGTCCAAAAACGTAAGCAAATCGTTCATCCCGTGAAAACACTACCGAAGCGTGTGATAAATCACCTAGACCTTGGATTTTAGCGATACGACTTGGTTGTGTGGTGTTAATAATCAGCGCAGAATTCGATTCGCGTTCGATAACTAAACCCAAATCACCCGTGGCGCGTAAATCATCAGCATGGACATTTAACGCAAATAATAAACCGAAAACAGAAACAATTTTTTTCATGGAAGTGGCTAAAAATAAACGGAATAATGCCGACCATGATAACGAAAAAATGACGAATCTACGTCAAAAAATGTTAAAATTTCTTCAACTATTCAAAGGCAACGAGGTATTTTTATTATGACAAACGCTTTGGCTTTACCTACAAATTTATCTGTTGGGACGTTTGACGCTTATTTAAATGTTGTTCGGCAAATGCCGCAATTAACCGCTGAACAAGAACACGAACTTGCTGTGCGTTTTCATGAACATGGCGATTTAGAAGCGGCGCGTGAATTGGTGATGACCAATTTGCGTTTTGTGGTTCATGTCGCTCGCGGTTATAGCGGTTACGGTTTATCGATGCCAGATTTAATTCAAGAAGGTAACGTCGGTTTAATGAAAGCCGTGAAACGTTTCGACCCCAATATGGGCGTGCGTTTGGTATCATTTGCGGTGCATTGGATTAAAGCTGAAATTCATGAATATGTGATTAAAAATTGGGGCATCGTCAAAATTGCCACCACCAAAGCGCAACGTAAATTATTTTTCAATTTACGCAAAATGAAAAAAGATTTGAATTGGCTTTCACACGATGACGCACAAGCGATTGCGGCTGATTTAAATGTGAATTTGACCGACGTTTATGAAATGGAAAAACGTCTAAGTAGTCATGATATGTCGTTTGATATGTCGAGTGATGATAGCGATGATGAAAATTACACCGCGCCAGTAAATTTTTTACAAAAATATCACGCCGACCCAGCAGAATTATTGGAAGCGTCCGATTGGGAAGGGCGCGAGCATGAGTTATTAACCGAAGCGATGAAAACGTTGGACGAACGCAGTTTAGACATTTTGGCGAGTCGCTGGCTAATTGAAAAGAAATTGACGCTACAAGATTTGGCAGCGAAATATAACGTTTCAGCGGAACGTATTCGGCAGCTCGAACAAAATGCGATGAAAAAGATTCGTAACGCTTCGGTGTTTGTGGCTTAAACGTCCTTTTCGTGCATAAAAAAACCGCCTTTACGGCGGTTTTTTTTTGTTCAACATTCGGTTGAAATCAATCCCGATAACCCAAACTTTGTAACGCTCGTTCGTTATCTGACCACCCTTTTTTCACTTTCACCCAAAGTTGCAAATACACTTTCTGCCCAATCAAACGCTCAATATCAATCCTTGCATCCGTACCCACTTTTTTCAGCATTTCGCCTTCTGTGCCAATGATGATGCTCTTTTGCGAGATGCGTTCAATCCAAATAATCGCGTAAATTTTGCTGATATTTTCGAGTTCTTCATAACGTTCGATTTCAACCGTCAATTCATAAGGTAACTCTGCCCCCAAACGGCGCATCAACTTTTCACGAATAATTTCAGCCACCAAAAAACGTTCGGGTCTGTCGGTGATTTGGTCGGCAGGATAAATCAAATCGCCTTCGGGCAACAAGCCCATAATTTCACTTTCTAATTCGTCCAAATGAATGCGTTTTAAAGCTGAAATAGGGAAAATCGCGTGGAATGGAAAACGTTCTTGTGCCGCTGCAAAAAAAGCAAATACTTTGTCTTTATCGACAACTCTATCGATTTTATTGACCGCCAAAATCACTGGCAAACCAGCTTGTTTCAGTTTTTCAAAAATCACTTCGTCGTATTCTTGAAACGCTAATCCATCGATTAACCACACGACAACATTCACACCCATTAACGCGCTGTCAGCGGTACGATTGAGTTGACGATTCAACGCTTTTTTTTGGTCGGCGTGCATACCAGGCGTGTCCATGTAGATGACTTGTCCTGCTTCCGTAGTATTGATGCCGATAATCCGATGGCGCGTGGTTTGTGGCTTGCGCGAAGTGATACTGATTTTTTGTTTGAGCAAATGATTCATTAAAGTCGATTTGCCCACGTTTGGGCGACCGATTAACGCGACGTAACCACAATTCATATTTTGTATTCCTTAGCTAATAATTCGAGGAGGATTTCAGCGGCAGCTTGTTCCGCGCCTTTACGGGTTACGCCTGCGCCAATGCTGGGCGAAGGCAATAACGAAATTTTGCACTGCACTTTAAACGTTTGTTCATGCGCCAAACCCGATGCCGTCAATAATTCGTATTGTGGCAAGTCCAATTGTTTGGCTTGCATAAATTCTTGCAAACGGGTTTTGGGGTCTTTTTGACCAGTGTTTAATGAGGAGTTTTTCAATTTTTCGGCAAATAATTCAACGACCCATTTTTGACACACCGCCATGCCTTGATCTTTAAATAACGCGGCAATAATTGCTTCAACAGCATCGGATAAAATTGAATCACGACGAAAACCACCACTTTTCAATTCGCCCGAACCGAGCAATAAATAATCGCCGAAATTATGTTCGCGTGCCAATTCAGCCAATGACCGTTGATTCACTAAGCTGGCGCGTAAGCGACTTAATACGCCTTCGGGTGCGTCAGGAAATAGGAGATATAACTGTTCGGCAATTACGAAACCTAAAATGGCATCGCCTAAAAACTCTAACCGTTCATTGTTGTTTGAACTCGCACTGCGATGCGTCAACGCACGAATAAACAGTTGTGGATTGTTAAAAACTAATCCCAATTTTCTACTTAATACTTCTGGTTTTTTTGTCACACAACACTCGCTTTAAATTTGTTTATCTAAATTCACTATGAACGATTATACAGCCTTGTATAGTCTTCACTTCGAATTTAAAAGGCTAATCCTGAAAATTCCAATACTTCCCTGCCGTATCGCGCAAACTTTCAACTTTTACGCCGTCCGAATCTAAACGAACCGTCAACGCGCCATCGTTTGCACTGGTAAAAATTTTTGTATTTAGCGATTGATAACGCGCCACAATTTCTTTGCTCGGATGGTGAAATTGGTTGCGATAACCTGCTGGAATCAAAATAGTTTCTGGTTTTACAGCGTCTAAAAACGACATTGTTGAAGAGGTTTTACTGCCGTGATGAGGCGCGATTAACACGTTGGCGCGTAATTGTTCACGCGCATTTTCAACTAACCAATTTTCTGCCGTCGTTTCAATATCGCCCGTCAATAATATCGAACCTGTCGCTGTTTCGATTTTCAAAACACAGGAATTATTGTTGTCGATTTCAAAAGTTTTCGCAGGTGAAAGCATTGTGAAAATTACGCCTTCCCACGTCCACGTTTGCCCCGTTTCACACTTTATTGATTGGGCAAATTTCTCTGGCACGCTGGTCAAAATTTGTGCAACTGGCAATGCTTTCAAAACCGATGCTGCACCACCGCTGTGATCGTTGTCGTCGTGACTAATCAGCAAGGTATCTATTTTTTTAACGCCGTGATAACGAAAAAAGGGCAGCACCACATTTTTTCCCATGTCGCCGCCATTCGGAAATTTCGCACCTGTGTCGTAAAGCAATTGATGCTTTTGGGTTTGTACTGAAACAGCCAGCCCTTGTCCCACGTCCAACATCGTCACAATCGCTTCGCCATAATTTAATGTTGGAATAATCGGAAACAATAACGGCAAATTTAAAATCAAACCCAGCCAACGTGCGGGAATGCCACGCGGTGCAAATAACCACAACAAGCCCAAACACGATAAAACCAAAATGAAAATTGATGGTTGTGGCGAATCAATTACGGCATTCGGCAACGATTCAGCGAATTCAAACCCTTGCATTAACCGCTGCAAAATGAAATCCAAAACGTCGAAAATTTTCTCCGCGAGCCACGGAAAAAGCCACATCAATGGAATTTGAAGTAACGCCAACGGCACAACCACTAATTCCACAATCGGTACAGCGATAAAATTCACGAGCGGGGAAATTAACGATGTTTGTTGAAAAAAGAACAACAATAACGGCGATAAACCGAGTGAAACCGTGAGTTGAATATCCACGCCATTTAACCAATTCGACGGTGATTTCAACCGTCCTGCGACACGATATAAAATTAACGCCACGGCTAAAAATGATAGCCAAAATCCAATCGACAACAACATCGTCGGGTTAAAAATCAACATCGCTAACAAGGCAATCGCAAAACTTTGCAAATGTGAAAATTGCCGCTGATAAAAACTTGCAATCGCTACCATGCCCAACATAATCACCGCACGTTTTGTCGGAATCACATAACCTGCCAAACTTGCGTAAAAAATCGCCGTAAATAAACTTGCCAATGCTGCGGCGCGAGGCGGTGAAAAGCGCAAAATGTTCAGGTGAGTCCACAGTTTCAACGTCAGCCAATAAACCAGCCCAGCCACTAACGCAATATGCGAACCCGAAATCACGATTAAATGCGTCGTGCCAGTAATCCGAAATGTGTCCCAGTTTTCAGCACTCAAACCGTTGTCATCGCCAATCGTTAAGGCTTTTAATAACGCGGTGTTGATATTTTCGCCGTATCGTTCCGTTAACGTATCGCCCATTTTTTGCCGAAAATGATTGATGCTAAATGGCGAAGCCGGTGCGATAAAAATCGGCAGTTTTTTCGACACCGTTCCTGTCGCGCCAAGATTTTGCATAAATAACCAACGTTCATAATCGTTGCCACCGACGTTAAAATTCGCGTGCGGACGTTTGAGTTTGACGGTAAATGTCCATGTTTCGCCAGCGTGTAAAATGGAGGTCGGGTCGTACCAACTGAGCTTTATGTTGTGGGGTAATTTTTCAGCGGATTCTAAAACTGCAAATTCAAAATTGGCACGTTGTGAATTTTGGTCTGGCAAATTGGCGATTTCACCTGTGACGGTCAGTGGCACGCCTTCAAATTCAGGCAATAAGCGGTCATGCAATTGATAATAACCGAACGCACTCGCCCACAAAAACCCCATTATAAAAAAGAGACAATACCAATAGCGCAACCGTGCCATAATTGCCGCTAACGCGCCAATAATCACCCATGCAGAAATCGGCGGCAATGCTAAAAATTGTTGCAACGCCAAATCACCGCATACAAACGCTAACGCGCGAAGAATCATCTTAGAAAAATAATAATGAAGGAAGAATGACGATGGCTAAAAAACTGATTCAAAAACTGATGCACAAATTTATTCCCGACCCTGAAGTGATTAAACGCCACAAAAGTCTACAGTTTTTGGGTGATAAATTACACGACCCAAATTTGTGGCATTTAAATCGGAGGTCAATTTCGATGGCATTTGCAGTGGGATTATTTTTTGCGTGGGTGCCAACGCCAACGCAAATGGCATTTGCAGCGGCGGCGGCAATTTATTTTCGCGCCAATTTACCCGTTTCAGTCGCGTTAGTTTGGATCACGAATCCATTAACGATGCCACCGTTGTTTTATTTCGCTTATCAAATTGGATTAGACGTTTTAAATCAGCCTGCTCAAGCAGACTTTTCGCTCGACAGCGTGTTATCGGGTTTGGGTGATGTGTGGCAACCATTTTTGCTTGGGTGTTTGATTATGGGCGTAATTTGTTCGACGGTCGGTTATTTTGGAATGCAGGCGTTTTGGAAATATCATGTTAAGAAAAAATGGACTCTGCGCCGTCAAAAAATCCGTTATCCTGTTTTTCATGCGAGCGTTTGGCGACGTTAATTTATTGAAAGGTTTTTGAAAATGAAAAAGTTTTTAGTTTTTGTGAGTTTAATGGGTGTAACGGACACGGTTCTCGCGGTAACACCTGAACAACCGTGGTTACTTACGCCAGTCAGTGCAACACCACTGCCTTTAGCTACACCCGTGACATTCACTTGGGCAAATACAAAGCCGCTTCCAAAATATCGGCTGATTGTTTCGACGACTTCCGCTTTTAGTGGTTACAATCAAAAAACCAGTAAATGCAATAGCTCTTGTTTCACCACAACGCTTTCAAAACTTGCGTACACTTTATCGAGTACCGCTGCGATTTTAAAACCCAATAACAATTATTATTGGCGTGTTGAAGCAATTAACGCCGCTGGGGGAAGTAGCCTTTCGGATATTCGGGCATTTGCATTTGGTACACCTACCACGCCGATTGATCCAAAGTTTGCACTCGCCGTTATGCCAATCGTAACGGATGTGCCACCTTCGCCTGCGTCGGTCGTTCAAGGAACGCCTATCACATTTGCCGCGACACTTGATATTCCTTTGCCGACGGGTTACAGCGTTAAAGTGGATTACGGTAATGGTTTAATTTTAATGAAAGATTCGGGAACTGGAATAAATTTTAGTTATGCTGCAACACCGTCGTCAGCAACATTTTCGCTTTACACGCTTGGCATTTATGACAGCAAAAATGTGTTGAAAAGCAATAAAGTCATAGGTAATTTTGAGGTCACTCCCGTTATTCCACCGAATGTCCCGCCCGTTTTAAGTCTTGTCAGTGGTGGCTTAACTGCTAATGTAGATGCGATTTACACGGTCACACTTTCAGCGACCGATGCCAACGGTGATTTGCGTTTAATTACTATCGATTGGGGTGACGGCACGAGCGATTCATCCAATGCGGCGGACGGTGCAAATGTGACGTTTTCACATAGTTATAATCCCGCTGGTTCTTATACTTGGACAGCGAACGCCTATGATTACAGTGATGCGGTAAGTCTTGTACCAGTGACACAAACGGTTGTGGTCAGCGTTGCACCGCCAGTCGTTCCATCAACCACCGCGACATCCGCGAGTACAACAGGCTGTTACACCGATTCGAAAACGAGCTTGACATGGGAGGTTAAAACCAATGACAAACGTTTGCATGACAAAAATTGGACGTACAGTTGGTATGAACCCGATGCGAGTAAAAATGGTGGTTACTCCGGTGCTGCACACAGTGGAAAATGTAACGGCACAAGTCAATGTAACACTTACGATTATATCAATGCCGTGAATACCGAAGGCTTGTGTGGCGTGACAAATTGGCGATTGCCAACAAAAAGCGAATTAGAAAGTTTAGTGTTATGTTCCGATGGTTTATCGACGACATTGGGTGCAAATACACAAGGTAATATCTGTACGGGTTTACCCACACATCCAACGATTGATACCCTGAATTTTCCGAATACTAAAAGCGATTGGTTTTGGACATCGTCCACGGTTGTTCAGCCAGTCGTCGTTGTGCAAACGCCCACGACAACTACCGCTACAGCCACTACGACAACAACTGTAAAACCAGTGACAACGCCAATTAAACAACCCACAGCACCAACCGTAAAACAGGATGCGCTTTCTGCGTGGATGGTGCTTTTCTACGATGGTTCAAGTCACCCGTATAACAAAGGGAATGCGGCTGGCGTTCGATTGGTGTCGGGAAAATAATTCAAATCAAAATTAAATAATCTAACTTCACACCACTTTTATAGGAAAAACGTGAAAACAAAACAAATGAATAAACCCGTCGCTTTGCGCGATAGAAAACAACCGAATAAACCAGCGAGCCAATTACGTCGTGAAAATGTGCGTCCAAATACCATCAGTAGAAGAGAACCTGTTGAAAAACGCCTGGTCGATGTAGAAATTTCAAAAGATGGTGAACGAATTCAAAAAGTATTGGCGCGAGGCGGTGTGGCTTCGCGACGTGAAATTGAACGTTGGATTACTGAAGGGCGTTTGAAAATTAACGGCATTTTAGTCAAACAAGGCGCACATTTAAAAACGGGCGATTATCTGCAACTTAATGACCGCGTGTTGAATTGGGAAAAATTTGCGATTCAACCGACGCGCGTGTTGATTTATCACAAACCGACGGGCGAAATTGTGACACGCCATGATCCGCAAGGTCGTCCGACGATTTTTGCGTCTTTGCCCAAATTGGACACGTCGCGATGGATTGCGGTCGGACGTTTAGACGTGAATACATCGGGCTTGTTGTTGATTACGAATAACGGCGAATTAGCCAACAAATTGATGCACCCATCTACCGAAGTCGAACGTGAATATGCGGTGCGAATTTTGGGCGACGTGCCAGATGAAAAATTAACATTGCTCAAACAAGGCATTCAACTTGAAGACGGCGAAGCGAAATTTGACCAGATTTATTTCATGGGCGGCGAAGGCGCGAATAAGTGGTATCACGTCATCGTCAGCGAAGGTCGAAATCGTTTAGTGCGTCGTTTGTGGGAAGCGCAAAATGTAGTCGTCAGCCGTTTGATGCGAGTACGTTATGGGCCAGTTGTTTTGTCGGACGGTTTACGCACTGGAAAATGTCAGGAATTGAACGCCAAAGAATTAGATTTATTATTTGAATTCGCAGGCTTACCTGCGGAAACATCGCACGTCGTTAGAGGAGAGAAAAAAGATGTCAAAACCAAGCATTCTTCAAGTCGCTAAAAGTGTTTTTGCCGCCGCGACCGGTATTCAAACGAATAAAAATCGCGAGCAAGATTTTCAACACGGTTCGCTGTCTGCGTATGTAATTGGCGGCGTGCTGTTTACGATTACGTTGATTGGTGTGATTGCGTTGGTGGTTTCGATGGTGTTGTAATCAGTCAGTTTCAAATAAAAAACGCGACTTTTTAGGGTCGCGTTTTTTTGGAAATTTCAATAATTTGATAATCAAACGGTAATGACGGAATCTGAAACATATTCTTCCAAGCCTTGACGAACAAGTGTTTTATTATCACGATTCCCCGTAATAATGACTGTCATGCCTTTATTTTTTAACCATTCAAATAACCGACGAAGTTCAGCACGCAAAACAATCAGATTCGAATAACCTGAAAACAAGGATTCAATCGTATCGAGAACTACACGTTTCGCGCCAATGTTATGAATGGCGCAACCTAAACGAATAAACAAATCTTCTAAATTGAATTCACCATTTACTGTGATGTCGCTCACAAAATCCACCGAGATTTTTTTACGCTCAATTAAGTCATCGTAGTCAAATCCAAGCCACGTTGAATTTAAGATTAAATTTTCTGTTGAGGCTTCAAATGTGACAAATACACCTGGTTCGTCATGCTCTATCACGCCACGCGCTAAAAATTCCATTGCAAGTAACGATTTACCTGCATCGCCGCAAATCAGCGTTGGACGACGCAGCAGGTTATTACTCACAATTCCGTCAAGTTCCTGAATATCTGTCGGTGTTTCTACAGGAAGTAAATAATGTTCATCTTTAAAATAACTGCTTACATCTGCTGAACTATCAAATAGATAACAAAGGTGTGGTGAACTTCTTTCACCACAATCGTTACAGTTCATGCAGAAACTTTTCATTTTTTTTAAACTGTTCATTTTATACTCCCAAGTTTTTTAATTCGTGTATATTCTTAACTTACCAACTTTGTATTACAACCCCCTAAATAGGGTGTTACCTACCGTGTTTGTTGTGATTACTTACCTGTTTTGAAGTGATTATGAATTTTGAGGTGATTATGAATTTTATCAATGAAAAAATACGTTCAATACGCAAATCAAGGGATTGGTCACAAGAAGAAATGGCAGAAAAGTTAAGTATGTCTGTTCATGGCTATGGAAAAATTGAACGCGGAGAAACAAAACCTAATATTCTAAAATTGAGAAAAATAGCAGAAGTGTTAAATGTAGATTTACTGAAATTACTACTGTCTAACGGAAATAATAACAGTTACAACGATGCGAATAGTGGTTCATCGCGGGAAGTCACCTTTGAAATGGAAATACTCAAAATGGAAATTTCACACAAAGATGAAGTTATTTTCCTTCAAAAACGAGAAATAGCACATTTAGAACATATAGTTGAAGTGATAGAATCCCGACGAAGCCAACGCTAATTGGGCAACACTGAATCTTCTCGTTTTACGTTTTCACCTTGCAACTCCGCGTTAGAATCAACAAAATGGTATTTAGGGTTATTTATGAAAATCGACGAAAATCGACGAAAATCGACGAAAAAATACGAACAATGCGAAAAGCAAGGAATTGGTCACAAGAAGAAATGGCAGAAAAGCTAAATATGTCTGTTAATGGCTATGCAAAAATTGAACGCGGGGAAACAAAACCTCATATTCCCAAATTGAAAGAAATCGCAGATGTATTAGACGTGGATTTATCGGTGTTGTTAATCAATGATAAAAACGTGTATTTAATTAGCGGTGATAACAATAGTAATAATTCAAATAGTAATAACTCAGCGGGCAACCGTAACATTATTGGCACACCGCCAGATGTTGCTTTTGAAATTCAAAAACTTCAAATGACGGTGAGCCATAAAGATGAGGTGATTGATTTTCAAAAACGAGAAATTGAGCGTTTGGAAGAAATTATTGTGTTGATGAAATCTGTGAATTAGGAGCAATTATGAAATCAAAATTAGTTGTTGCGGTATTGATGTTGGCATTGCCTTTGTTGGCGAATGCTGACCGATATGGACATCGCGGTGGAAATCGTGGACACGGTAATGGTTGGATTGCGCCTGCAATTATCGGCGGTGCAATTGTGGGTTCGGCAATATATGGGGCAACTCGAAATGATGAGCGTCAGTATGATGATGACAGAAATTATCGTCGTCAATTAACGCAACAAGAAATGCGAGAAGAGCAATTAAGATTGCGTGAAATGGAACTTGAACGCCGTGAACATGAGTATTACGAACGGCAAAATCGCGCTCGTGGCTATAATCGTGAAAACTGCAAAGAGTATTATCGTGATGACGGCAATTCAAATTATTATTCGAAAAATTGTTGGTAGCGTTCACGGCGTGGCAATCTTGAATAATATCATTCGTGCATGAGCTGATTTTGCTAGAATAGCGCAAACAAACCGCACGGATTAGCTGCATCGTTGGCTAGTCCGATTTTTTTACCTTCAAATTGCAAAAAGTAGCCCGTGGATTTAAAACATATTAGAAATTTCTCCATCATTGCCCATATCGATCATGGCAAATCAACGCTCGCCGACCGTTTCATTCAACTGTGTGGTGGCTTATCTGACCGCGAAATGTCCGCGCAAGTGCTAGATTCAATGGACATTGAACGCGAACGCGGCATCACGATTAAAGCGCAAAGTGTCACGCTTGATTTCAAAGCGGCTGACGGCGAAACGTATCAATTAAACTTTATCGACACACCAGGACACGTTGATTTTTCGTATGAAGTTTCGCGTTCCTTAGCGGCGTGTGAAGGTGCATTATTGGTGGTCGATGCGGCGCAAGGCGTGGAAGCACAAAGCGTCGCGAATTGTTACACCGCCATCGAACAAGGGCTAGAAGTCGTTCCTGTTTTAAACAAAATCGATTTGCCGTCGGCTGAACCCGAACAAGTCAAAAACGAAATTGAAGAAGTTATCGGCATTCCGGCTGACGAAGCGTTGATGATTAGCGCGAAAACGGGCTTGGGTGTGAAAGACGTTTTAGAACAACTCGTGTTGAAAATCCCACCGCCTCAAGGCGATGCGGATGCACCGTTGCAAGCGTTGATTATTGATTCGTGGTTTGACAGTTATTTGGGCGTAGTTTCATTAGTTCGCATCATGAATGGCAGTATTAAGCGCAAACAAAAAATCACGATTATGTCCACGGGCAAATCATTTTTAGCGGAAAAAATCGGCGTATTTACACCGAAACGTGTCGAAAAAGAAATTTTAAATACGGGCGAAGTGGGCTTTTTAGTCGCAGGTATTAAAGATATTTTTGGTGCGCCTGTCGGTGATACCGTCACATGGGCGGACAACCCAGCAACGGAACAATTAACGGGTTTTCAACGGGTTCAACCGCGTGTTTTTGCGGGTTTATATCCCGTTAGTTCGGATGATTATGAAGACTTGCGCGATGCCTTAAACAAATTGAATTTGAACGATGCTTCGTTGCAATTTGAACCCGAAACGTCGCAAGCGTTGGGTTTTGGATTTCGTTGTGGATTTTTGGGTATGTTGCACATGGAAATTGTGCAAGAACGCCTCGAACGTGAATATGACGTTGATTTAATTACGACAGCACCAACGGTAATTTACGAAGTCATTACGCAAACGGGTCAAACCATCATGGTGGATAATCCTGCAAAATTGCCTGAAAACGGCACAGTGGCTGAAATTCGTGAACCGATTATTCGTGCCAACATTTTGGTACCAGAGGCTTATGTCGGTGCGGTGATTACGTTATGTATTGAAAAACGGGGCGTGCAAAAAGATATGCTCTACGTCGGTCGGCAAGTTTCATTGCATTACGAAATGCCTTTGAATGAAGTGGTTTTAGATTTTTTTGACCGATTGAAATCAGTCAGTCGGGGTTTTGCATCGTTCGATTATGAATTTTTGCGTTTCCAAGTCGCGTCGTTAGTGAAATTGGACGTGTTGATTAACGCTGAAAAAGTCGATGCGTTGTCGAGCATTGTGCATCAGGATTTGAGCGTGAAACGGGGTCGCGATTTAGTCGAAAAAATGAAAGAGTTAATCCCGCGCCAAATGTTCGAGATTGCGATTCAGGCGGCAATTGGCTCGAAAATTATTGCTCGTTCGACCGTGAAAGCGATGAGCAAAAACGTGTTGGCAAAATGTTATGGCGGTGATATTTCACGCAAGAAAAAACTGCTCGAAAAACAAAAAGCGGGTAAAAAACGCATGAAACAAGTGGGAAATGTTGAAATTCCACAAGAAGCGTTTTTAGCCGTTTTGAAATTGAACAAAGACTAAGGCGGCGACGATGGATTTTGATTTTTCGTTTTTTTTATTTGTAGCAACAGCCGTTACTGGCGTGATTTGGGGCGGTTATGCGTGGTATTTGAAACACCAAAATGTGCCTTATGATATTGAAAAAGAGCCGCTTTTAGTCGAATACGCGCATTCATTTTTCCCCGTCGTGTTAATTGTTTTTTTACTACGTTCTTTTATTGCTGAACCGTTTCGGATTCCTTCTGCGTCAATGATGCCGACATTGTTAGTCGGTGATTTTATTTTGGTGAATAAATTTACTTACGGCATTCGTATTCCGGTGATTAACAAAAAAGTCATTGAATTAACCCAGCCCAGACGCGGTGATATTGTGGTGTTTCGCTATCCGAAAAATCCCGAAGTTGATTACATCAAACGTTTGATTGGTTTGCCGCATGACAAAATTTCGTATGCGAATAAACGTTTAACCGTGAATGGTCAGGCGATTCCAGAAACCGCGTTAGGCGAATTTCAAGGCGTTGGACAAGGCGAAGATATGACGGGAGCGGCGAACTTTTTGGAAAATTTGACCGGTGTAGAGCATCAGATTTTGAATCGTGACGGCGTGCAGTCGGTGGAATTTACTTACACCGTTCCAGAAGGTCAGTATTTTATGATGGGCGACAACCGTGACAACAGTAACGACAGCCGTTATTGGGGAACGGTTCCCGAAGAGAATTTAGTCGGCAAAGCATTTTTCATTTGGATGAGTTGGGATTGGCAACATAAAGGCGTGGATTTTTCACGCATCGGAACGATTTTGAAATAAGCAGCGA
Source organism: uncultured Pseudomonadota bacterium (assembly GCA_903848935.1). Lineage (GTDB taxonomy): Bacteria > Pseudomonadota > Gammaproteobacteria > Methylococcales > Methylomonadaceae > UBA10906. Next base: position 24,295 of record CAINHO010000015.1, read on the forward strand.
GTGGCATTTATTTGAAACGAGGAAACGAATATGAGCGCAATCAATACTGTAAACAAAACGGCTATGACACAACTAGATGTAGAACGTCGTAGCGGTAAACACGTCGCCATGTTGACACTAAATTTAGGCGATTTTGAATCGTTGAGCGACAATTTCAGCCACACTGAAGGTGAGCAATTATTACGAAAAATGGAACAATCTATTCGTGAACAACTACGAGATGTTGATTCTGTGGCACGGGTGGATGGCAATAATTTTATTGTGTTACTTGACAGTCTTCATACGTCGGATAATGCCGAAAATGTTGCCGATGCGCTGATTGAAAATTTGTCACAATCGTTAAGCTCAATACCAGAGCATAACGAACGACTTGGTGTGAGTGTTCACGTTGATTTTGTTCAAGAAGATGATAACCGTGACGGTGAAAAATTCGTCATCTAAATTAACGGGTTAGCGACTATTGATGTTCATTTCCCGTTTTACAACTCTGAAAACGCTTCTGCCGCGATTCTCTTGCGCCTTCCACAATACGTTGTTAATTTGAATCTCGGTGCCGGGATAAACCCCAAGTGTCGCGATAATTTTAGAATTATCGACAATGCTAATGTTCGCGACTAATTCATTGAGTTCGTCGCGCAACGCATCCGCCTCAATCATCAATTTACTCAAGGTGTGGTGTAGTTTTTCGAGTGTTTCTTCATTTCTTTTTTCGGGGTGAGCATCCATGAACGACACAACGGCATGAATATCATTTTGACTTTTCGTGTTTGGTGTTAATGCCTCTCTTATGGCGGCTATTCGTTTTTGAATATAAGGATTTGTACCTACTTGAATGCGGGTCGCTATACCTGCACTTGAACCGATAATGGATGCTTTAACCAGCGTCATTGCCCAAGTAACACCGCCGATAATTGACGATTTTCGACCTATATTTTTATTACCAACTACGATTTTATTCTGCGCCATTAGCTGCGTATTCATCGAATATTTATCAATAACGATGTCACCGCCCGCTTCAATGATAAAATTTTCTACAAATCCGACACTGACCGAGCCGCGCGTAATAATTTTTGCGGTGTGTTTGTCGTCTTTCGAATGTTCGGATTTACTGTAACCCTGAATGCCACCTCGAATCATCACGTCTCCATTAGCAATCAATTCACTATGACCCGTTACGCTCCCTTTAATTGTTAAACTTCCCATACACTCAAGCGTTGCACTGGCGATATTGCCTTCAATCACAATATCTTCAAGAGCAAAAACTTTCATTCCGTCTTTAACGTCGCCCGTCACAGTGACAGAACCATTAAAACGAATATTACCTGACGACAAATCTACCCGTTTCACCGTTAACACCGGCAGTACGATTATCCCATTGGGAACTAAAACAGGTTGCCCAGTCATGGTTGACATGAGTTGATTTTCATTTTCAGGATTTAAACAAATTCCTTTTTTATCGTTAGAAAATGGCGTATCCGCTCCGCCGCTTGGCAGAACAATTTCTCCAAAGATATTGCGTCCTTTTTTACCTGGAATAGGTGGAATTCGACTCATCAAAATATCGTCTTTATTGACAATAACGACACTGCCTAATTCGCGATAATCGACAACACCATCTTCATCAACAAGCGGTTTACGTTCTTGTTGTTGTAAATCCAACAGTAAACTCAAAAACTGTGCATCGACACCGGGAACGGTTTCCAGTCCTTGAGCAATCAAAAAATCAGAAGTTTCACCGCCAACTAAAACGGCTTCGATGTCTTCTGCCGGTACAATTCCCCAGACCACTCCCTTGTCTTGCAATAATTGCATGACATCGAAAAGTGCAACATCCTTACCACCGAAATTGGGCGTTAATGTGAGACGCGCTTGCATATTGTCTTCGGAAATGTGAATTTCACAATTTGCATCATGTATCTCGCCAATTTGAAATTGAAACGCCTCGTCCACTGCGTAATTGTAACGATAGATTAAATCGGAGACGGCAGAATCATTGATAAATAAATGCGAAAGTGCCGCCTTTTCTAAGAATTCCTGAACAATATGCGCTGTCAGTTTGGTTTTATCACTATGCGCTTCAACAACGGAAAATAATTTACGATTATCTGAGCCTAATTTAAAACTTAGACCATATTCAATTGCGGCGTTCATAAATGGGGCGTTCTGAGCAAAGCGAACCTCTTCTCTAAAAATGGTCGTATCACCTTCGATTTTTGCCGTTGCGATGGAAAGTACAATGAGAAATCTCTAAAGTTTTACATTAAAAATACGCGCCATTTTACTTATTTTTCAGAAAATTATCGGAACTACGTCACATAAACGACATCTACTTTTGCCTTTGATTCAAAAATCGTTCCCGTGCTGTATTCGCATAACTGAATAATTCAAAAAGTTTCGCCTCATCGTTCGTTTCAATTAAGTTTTGAATTTTCGATAATTCTGTTTTGAATTGTTCCAACAATGGCAGAAGTTCCATTTTATTTGCACCACAAATCGCCGTCCACATGGTTGGGTCACTCGATGCGATGCGGGTAAAATCTCGAAATCCACCTGCGGCAAATTTAAAAATATCTTCTTGTTCATCACGATGCCCCAACATATCGACTAACGCAAATGCTAACAAATGTGGCAAATGACTGGTTGCAGCCAACACGCTGTCGTGTTGTTGCTCGTCCATTATTGAGACTATCGCCCCGATTTTTTCCCAAAACTGCTGCGTTTTTTGTAACGCCACCGCGTTGGTATTTTCAAGCGGCGTAATAATTAGCCGTTTATTAACAAACAAATCAACTAACGCCGCTTGAACACCGCTATTTTCTGCGCCAGCAATCGGATGTGCAGGAATAAAATTATCTGGAACAAAACCAAAAACCGTTTCGGCAGCGGCAACGACATTTCCTTTCGTGCTACCGACATCGAAATAAATGGTTTTCTCTGACCAAAATGGTTTGAGTATTTTGAAAACACTTTCTGTTGCGGCAACGGGCGTAGCGATAATCACACAATCCGCATCTTTCACCGCCGTTTCAATATCGGTGTAAAACTCATCAATCACGTTTAAATCTTTGGCGAGTTGCAAGTTTTCAACGTCATCCAACCGCCCAAAACCGACAAGCGTTTCCACTAAATTATTAGCACGCGCCGCTTTTGCAATCGAACCGCCAATTAAACCTACGCCAATCACACATACTTGTTTAAACATCAATCAAAACTTCCTTCAAAGCATTTAAGAATTTTGCATTTTCGGTGGGTGTGCCGATGCTAATGCGTAAAAAATTTGGCATTTCATACACATCGATAGGACGCACAATCACGCCTTTTCGTAATAATTTTTCGTAAATTGGCAAACCCGCTTGTTTTAAGTCCACCGAAACAAAATTACCCGCTGATGGAATCCAGGTTAAATCCAATTCTTTGAAACCTTCAGTGAGTTGCACCATTCCCAGCGTGTTATTTTCAATCGTAGCACGAACGTGTTCCACATCACTCAATGCAGCTTTGGCGGCAACTAACGCGAGTGAATTATTATTAAACGGTTGACGAACACGGTTCAATAAATCAGCGATTTCGACACTCGACAAACTATAACCTACACGCAATCCCGCTAAACCGTAGGCTTTTGAAAAAGTGCGCGTGATGATTAAATTCGGAAAATTTTGCAACCACGAAACCGAATCAACTGCTTCTGTTTGACTGACAAATTCAAAATAGGCTTCATCCAATACGCAAATAACGTGTGCCGGCAATAAACCAATGAAATGCTCAAGAGCTTCTTGTTTAAGTAATGTACCCGTTGGATTATTCGGATTCGCAATAAATACCACACGAGTTTTAGCCGTTACGCGCTCCAACATTTCAACCAAATTGTGTCCGTAATTTAACGCTGGCGTAACAACAGCCTTTGCGCCAACCGCTTGTGTCACAATCGGATAAACTGCAAAAGCGTGTTGTGAAAAAATAACTTCATTTTCAGGTGTTAAAAAAGCCCGTGCGACCAATTCTAAAATTTCGTTTGAACCGTTACCGAGCGTGATTTGCTCGGATGAAACAGCATATTTTTTTGCCAACGCATTTTTTAAATGAAAGCCACTGCCGTCAGGATACAACGCTAAATCTGCAACCGCATTTTGAATTGCTGCGCGTGCTTTTTCGCCAATGCCTAACGGATTTTCGTTTGACGCAAGTTTGATAATGTTAGAAATACCCAATTCCCGTTCCAATTCTTCAATCGGTTTGCCGGCTTTGTAAGGAATCAGTTTTTGTACGCCTTCGACGGCGAGAGAATAAATGTTGTTCATAAGAATTTTAAAATGAATGGTTAAAAAAACAGCGAAAAGTTTGACACACTTTGCAATATCGCAACAATGCTATTTTCACTTTAAACCTTCGACTCACGCAAATGACCACACTTTATTATCAAGGCGTAAAAAAAACTATCGTGCCGCGTCCCGTTTTAGAACAAAGTGATGATTTCGGTGACTTGCCTACGATATTGAAACGTATTTTTTTGGCTCGCGGTCTAACGTCGAGCGAACAATTAGAGCGTAGTTTATCCAAATTACCGTCACCATTTTTGTTGTCGAATATGGAAACGATGGTGACGCATTTAATCGTGGCATTAGAACAGCAACAAAACATTTGTATCGTCGCGGATATTGATGCCGATGGCGCGACGAGTTGTGCTGTAGCCATGAAAGGTTTTCATTCATTAGGTGCAAAAAATGTCGATTTCGTTGTTCCGAATCGTTTTGAACATGCGTATGGACTTACGCCTGAAATTGTCGAACTCGCGACGCAGAAAAACGCACATGTGATTATCACCGTCGATAATGGAATTAGCAGTCACGAAGGCGTTTTAGTTGCAAAAGAACGCGGTATGACGGTGTTAATTACGGATCATCATTTACCCGCTAAAACGCTGCCTGCTGCCGACGCGATTGTGAATCCCAATTTAATTTTTGATGAATTCCCAAGTAAATCGATTGCGGGTGTGGGTGTCATTTTTTATGTGTTATCGGCGTTGAGAAGTCGATTACGCGAACGACATTGGTTTGAATCGCAAAACATTCCTGAACCCAATATGGCGCAATTACTGGATTTTGTCGCACTTGGCACCGTCGCTGACGTGGTGGCGTTAGATAAAGTAAATCGTACGTTGGTGCATCAAGGTTTATTGCGAATTCGAAATGGTCAAGGTCACGCGGGTATTTTGGCGTTAATCGAAGTTGCAGGGAAAAATACTGCGACGTTGCACGCCAGTGATTTTGGTTTTAGCGTCGCGCCACGTTTGAATGCTGCTGGACGCATTCAAGATATGTCGCTTGGCATCAATTGTTTGCTGGAAAACGATTTTGCTACCGCGTTAAAAATGGCAACGCATTTAGATTCACTCAATACCGAACGGCGCGAAATTGAACATACGATGAAACAAGAAGCCATGAATTTATTGGCGGATACCTTTGCGCTCGATAAACCGCATGAAAAATGGGGCGTGTGTTTATATGACGCAAATTGGCATCAAGGCGTGATTGGAATTTTAGCGGCACGAATTAAAGATCGGTTGCATCGACCAGTCATTGCTTTCGCGACGGCGGGTCACGATTTATTGAAAGGGTCGGGACGATCGATTGAAGGTGTTCATTTGCGTGATGTATTGAGTGATATTGCAACCGAACATCCAAATTTAATTTTGCAATTTGGTGGTCATGCGATGGCGGCGGGTTTGAGTATGCACGCACACCATTTACCGTCGTTTACGATTGCATTTAATGAAATGGTTGGGCGACGTTTGAGTCAAATTGATTTACAGCAAAAAATTCTGTCAGACGGTGAATTAACAGAGGAAGATTTGAATTTAGAGTTTGCAGATTTATTACAAAATGTGACAACGTGGGGACAGCATTTCCCTGAACCCATTTTTCACGGCGTTTTTGAAGTGGTGAATGTGCGGATTTTAAAAGATGCTCATTTAAAATTATTGGTACGAACGAATGCAGCGGGTAAAGAATTGGACGCGATTGCGTTTAATGTCGATAAACCCGAAATGTGGCAAGGAATGCGGCGTGTGAGTTTGGCGTATAAATTAGACATCAATCAATATCGCGGCAATCGGAATCTTCAATTGATGGTGCAGTATTTGGAGAAAGTGCTGTAATTTTTAACAAAAAGATTGTGCGAGTTCACGACAAAATCGTGAACTCGCCCTCAAAATTATTTTGCAGGTTCAGCAGGAACTGTAGCGGCAACAGGAGCTGCGGGTTCAGCCGCTGTTGGTTGAACGGATTCAATGGTTGCTGGTGCAGCCGCTGCAGGTGCTTCAACTTTCGGTTTTTCTTCCGTTAATGGAATTAAAACTTCAACTTTTGCCGCAGTTCGCAAACTTTTCAACATATTTTCAATTTTTTGACGTTGTAAGAACGGCATCAATTGTTCTTTCACTGCGTCTAATGCAGGCGGGGTTTGTGGACGTGATTCTTCACGCATAATTACATGAAAACCAAATTGAGTTTGGACGGGCGTTTTGGTGTATTTGCCATTTTCCAAAGCGGCAACCGCATCTGAAAAAGGTGCGACCATTTGTGCCGCTAAGAACCAACCCAAATCCCCGCCGTTTTGCGCTTCTTTACCGTCTAACGAGAATTTATCCGCCAATTTTTTGAAATCGCTGCCTTTGTCTAAATCAGCAATAATTTTTTTCGCTTCGGCTTCCGTTTTCACCAAAATATGACGCGCTTTGTATTCAGTGCCTTTTTCAGCCGCCACTTTCGTGTCGTATTCGGCTTTAATTTCGGCATCTGTCACTGGATTCGCGGCGATAAAGGCTTGTAAATCACTTTGTGATAACAAGGCTTTGCGGGCATCGTTCAAACGTGTGACGAATTCAGGATTGGTATCCAAATGTTTTTGGGTTGCATCTTGAATCAATAATTCGCGCTGAATCAATTCTTCAACCAATTTTTCTTTTGGGAAAGTTTGACCGTGACTGCGCGTGGCAATTTCTTTTTCCAATTCTTCCAATGCCGCTTTAGAAATATATTGACCATTTACAACCGCAACAGCATTTGCTTTATCAACGGTTGGCGCAGCAGCGGCTACAGGTGCAGATGTAGCGGTAGTATTTGCAGGTTTTTGATCGCAACCGGTCATTGCTAAACCAGCAACCATTAAAGAGAGTAATTTAATTTTCATTTATTTGTTTCCTTTGGATTCTTCAGTTGGAGTAAGCGCGTTAATGCCTAAAGCGTGAATTTGCTCTTTCATCATATCACCCAACGCCGTATAAATCAGTTGATGACGTTGGACAAGGGTTTTCTTTTCAAACTCGGTACTTACAATCGTGACGTTGTAATGACCACCGCCCTTTTGTGCGCCAGCGTGACCCGCGTGTGCCGCACTGTTATCGATGATTTCTAGCAACGACGGTTTCAACGTAGTGGTTAAATTATGTCGAATTAAATCTATGGTTTCTTTCATGATGGAAAAACTTGTTTAAAAGGTTTAACAACGACGTGAGCATAAATGCCCGCGTCCATATAAGGGTCAACATTTGCCCAATTCTGCGCGTCTTCAAGTGAGGCGAATTCTGCCACAATCAAACTTCCAGTAAAACCCACTTCCGCAGGATTTTCAGAATCAATCGCGGGATGTGGCCCTGCGAGAATTAAACGTCCCGCATCTTGCAAGGCTTGCAAACGGGCTAAATGCGCGGGACGTGCCAATTGCCGTTTCGGCAAACTATTCGCGACATCTTCGCTCATAATCGCATAAAGCATTTTTACACCTCGCTATCGGGTAAATGTTTGTAAAGAAAAATCATTTGAACGACGATGAATACAGCCATCATCGCAGGCACTATAAACGTTTTGAATGTCACCCAATCGTTAGTATCGTAATTGAACATGACGTACACGTTTAAACAGCCCACGCCGATGAAAAAAGCTGCCCAACAGAGATTTAATGCTTTCCAAATTGTGGCAGGTAACGTGAGTTGACTCGACATCATGCGTTCGATAAACGGTTTTTTACCGATAAATTGACTGCCTAAAAATGCGCCGCCGAATAGCCATTCGATAATCGACAATTTCCATTTGACGAATTGTTCATCGTGCAAAATCAATGTTAAGCCGCCCATCACCACGACTAAAATTAGCGTAATCCATTGCATAGTTTCAACTTTTCGGTGTTTGTACCACGCAAAAGAAACTTGCAAAATCGTGGCGACAATAACGACCGCTGTAGCAACGTAAATATCGTAAAGTTTAAACGCGATAAAAAAAAGTAAGATGGGGAAAAATTCAATGAGTTGTTTAATCATGAAGTTGCGGTAAGTGATGGAATGAAAACGTGAACGGTTAAGGCGAAATCCCTAACGTGGACGGTATTGTAAAATCTTTGCCGTGCAATGTATAGGCAGAATAATTCTGCTAAAATGCTGCGAAACACTCATTCACATAAATTGGAAAACATGACATCAACACAACAAACTGAATTAGAAGCCGCCGCTTTTCGTCACTTAGTTTCACATTTACAAACCCACACTGAAGTTCAAAATATCGAGCTAATGGTACTCGCCGATTTTTGCCGAAATTGTTTGGCGAAATGGTACGCTTCAGCCGCGCAAGAACAGGGCGTGGAATTAGATTACGAACAAGCTCGCGAAGTTGTTTACGGTATGCCTTATGGTGAATGGAAAGAAAAATTTCAAACTGAAGCCACGCCTGAACAGCTCGCTGCTTACGCTGCCAAACAACAACGAGATTTATAATATGAGTGCGAAATACGATGCGTTATTTTCGGGTGTGATTGGGCAAGATTACGATATGCTCAATTTGATTTGTCCGTTGGCGACGAAAATGAGTCATTTGGTGGGCGAAACGTTAAAGGATTATACCGCCACGAAAACTGGAAAATTGAGTGTCGTTGAACTAGGTGGTGGTACGGGAATTACGACATTGGCGTTACTCAACGCCAGTGAAAATACGCACATTTTAAGCATCGACAACGAACCCGTGATGCAAAATCAAGCGAAAAATAATCTCAATGCGTGGGTTGAATCGGGACAGCTCACATTTTCACAAAATGACGCACTAACCGCGTTGCAAAATCTGTCAGATGCCAGCGTTGACGTGATTGTTTCAGCGTATACATTGCATAATTTTTTGAATACTTATCGCGCTGATGTGGTTGGTGAAATTTTTCGTGTATTGAAATCGGGCGGACAATTTATCAACGGCGATCGTTATGCCTTGGACGATATTTCACAACACACACGCACGATTCAAGAAGAAGTGGCGGGGTATTTTCGAGTGTTAATTGCCGAACAGAAATTGGATTTACTCGAACATTGGATTATTCATTTGTTTAATGATGAATCCGAAAATCATGTAATGCGTGAAATGGTCGCTTTGACACAATTGCATGACGTGGGTTTTGGTGAAATTCATTTAACACATCGTGTCGCGGCGAATGCCTTGGTAACGGCAGTTAAATCGTAATGAAAATAGCTCAATTCACTCATTTCAACGCCGCTGGTGAGGCGCACATGGTTGATGTTGGCGATAAGGATTTTACGACGCGCATCGCGATTACCGAAGGTTTTATTTCGATGCAATCGGCGACATTAAACCTGATTTTGCAAAGCGGACACAAAAAAGGTGATGTGCTTGGTATTGCTCGAATTGCGGGGATTATGGCGAGTAAACGCACCGCTGATTTGATTCCATTATGTCATCCACTGCCATTAACTCACGTTGAAATTCTTTTCACATCGCAACCTGAAAATCAACGCATTCGTTGCCAAACCACCGCAAAAACACATGGGCAAACGGGTGTTGAAATGGAAGCCTTAACGGCGACGCAAATCGCGCTGTTGACGATTTACGATATGTGTAAAGCGGTCGATCGCGGTATGGAAATTAACGGCGTGCGACTACTTGAAAAGTTGGGCGGAAAATCTGGACATTGGCGCGTGAACGACGCGATTTAACTCACTCAAAACCAAGAGAAATCAACATGGCAATGACGATTAACGAATTAGCAACCGCTTGTGGTGCGACGTTAGAAGGTGGCAATCCTGAGCAAATGATTACCGCTGCAAGTGACATTACTGCCGCACAAATCGGACAAGTAACACAATTAACACAAGCGCGTTATCGTCACCATTTACAGGCTTCTCAGGCTTCGGCGTGTTTTATTGCAAATAATTTCGAGGTGGAAAACGTTCCTGAATCCTTGGTTTTATTACGTTGTTTCGATCCAGAAATGGCGTTTGTAAAAGCGGTAACTTTGCTGCATCCAGATGTAAATTATCCTGCAATTATTTCGCCGCACGCGGTAATTTCTGAAAGCGCAATCGTTCATGAAAACTGTCACGTTGGCGCATTTGTGGTGTTGAATGATAATGTAGAAATCGGTGCGAATAGCGAAATTTTGGCAGGCGTTTATTTAGGAAAAAATGTCAAAATAGGCAAAAACTGCCGAATTTATCCGTATGCGGTGATTTATGATGGTTGTGAAATCGGTGATAACGTCATTATTCATTCGGGTGCAATTATTGGTGCAGACGGTTTTGGCTATAAATTTCGCAACGGGCAACACGTTAAAGTGCCACAAATCGGTAATGTGGTGATTGGTGATAACGTTGAAATTGGCGCGAATACTTGTGTCGATCGTGGTGCGTTGGGCAGTACGGTGATTGGTGCGGGTAGTAAAATCGACAATTTAGTTCAGATTGGACATAACAATAAAATCGGTCAACACGTTATTGTGTGCGGACAAACAGGCATTTCGGGGTCGTGTACGATTGAAAATTATGCGATTTTAGCAGGTAGTGCAGGCATTGCGGATCATGTCAAAATTGGACAAGGTGCGGTTGTGATGGCGCGGGCGGGAGTGGCAAATGATGTTGCACCAAAGACGCAAGTTTTTGGTAGTCCGGCGAAAGAAAAACGGGTGGCATATCGTGAGCAAGTGGCAATCAGTCAACTGCCCGAATTATTGAAAACGATTAAACAATTGGAAGCGCGGTTAGCACAATTAGAAAATCTTAAAGGCTAAAAACAACTTAGCCCGACTTTTGAGTTCATCAAAAGTCGGGCTAAATCTCAACGGAACGCTCTTTGGTTACAAAGAAAAATTTAGAAAATTAGTTAGTTCTGTTGTTTGAGTGTTTGTTTTCGATTTTTTGGAAAACTTCTGCTTGGCTTTGCGCTACTGCACCACTTTGCAGATGTTTAGTTTCATCAGCTTTCAACATCAAAACTAAAACAATAGTTGCAGCAATCAAACCACCGATGTAGAACCAAAAATAATCTTTTTCTTGTGTATCAGACATTGTTAAATCCTCGTAGTTATTATAATAATTTTGTCTCTTTCTTCGAAGAGGTCATCCTAAAATGACGGCATATTTTTATCATGAATTTAGGTGTCGTGTCAAAACCATAAATTTAAAATTGCATTTTAAAACGATTAAATTTCGTCAAATGCCTTTATGAATTCTGCATGAATTCACTTAACATACCGCTTAACTCTACTTTCAAATTAGACACTTTATGCCAAAAATTATTCTCGCTTCCGCTTCTCCCCGCCGTCAAGAACTGCTGAATCAAATCAACGTGCGGCATTTGGTGCAAATCGTTGATATAGACGAAACGCCATTATTTAACGAATCACCCACCGATTATGTACAACGTTTAGCCGCTGAAAAAGCTGCTGCATGTGTTCAACAATTTAATTCACAATTGCCTATTCTTGCCGCCGACACCACCGTCGTTTTGGGCGACCATATTATGGGAAAACCTCAAAATCAAAACGAGGCATTGGCCATGTTGCGCCAACTGTCTGGTAACACGCATCAAGTATTTACCGCCATCGCTCTATTCGGACGCATCCACCATCACGCCCTAAGCGTCACCGAGGTGACATTTAAACCCCTTTCTGAGGCTGAAATCCTCGCTTATTGGCACAGCGGCGAACCGCTCGACAAAGCAGGCAGTTACGCCATTCAAGGCGTGGGCAGTCTGTTTATCGAACGTATTAACGGCAGTTTTTCTGGTGTGATGGGGTTGCCACTTTTTGAAACTGCACAATTACTCGCCCGCGAAGGCATCGAGTTACTCGCATGAGTGAAGAAATTTTAATTAACGTTACACCGCCTGAAACTCGTGTTGCCGTGATTGAAAATGGCGTGTTGCAAGAACTGATTATTGAACGTAGTTGCAAAATCGGTCTTGTTGGCAACATTTACAAAGGCGAAGTTTGTCGTGTATTACCAGGAATGCAGGCAGCTTTTGTCGATATTGGTTTGTCACGTTCCGCATTTTTGCATTTATCCGATTTATGCCCGCGTGAATTGGAAAAGAAAGATTCCGCTAACATTGAACATTATTTACGCGAAGGGCAGCACATTGTGGTTCAAGTATTTAAAGATCCGCTAGGCAGTAAAGGCGCACGCTTAACGATGGATATTTCAATTCCATCGCGCTACCAAGTTTATATGCCTTACTCGACAAATATCGGCATTTCACAGCGCATTGAATGTACCGAAGAACGCACTCGTTTAAAAACGTGTTTAGAACAATTTAAGCAAACAAATAATTGCGGCGGATTTATTGCCCGAACGGCGGCTGAATCGGTTGAAGACACGGTGTTGCTGGCAGATATGGAATTTTTACTAAAATTATGGGAATCCATTAGCGCGAAAATCGCCACTGCCACACCTAAACAATTTATTCATAAAGATTTGCCGTTGAGTATTCGTACATTGCGCGACTTGTATCGCGAAGGCATTGAACGGATTCGTATTGATTCTAAAGAAACGTATTTGAAACTGATTGAATTCGCCGAAATTTTTACGCCTGAAATCATTCCCGTAATTGAACATTACGCGGGTGATTGTCCAGTTTTCGATATTTACAGCGTTGAAGATGAAATTGAAAAAGCCTTGGCGCGAAGAGTAAAACTCAAATCGGGCGGACATTTAGTGTTTGACCAAACGGAATCGATGACCACGGTTGATGTAAATACGGGCGGTTATGTGAGCGGTCGGAATTTAGAAGAAACAATTTTTAAAACTAATTTAGAAGCCGCGCAAGCGATTGCGCGACAACTGCGGCTGCGTAATTTGGGCGGCATCATCATCATTGATTTTATCGATATGAAAGGCGAAGAACATAAACAGCAAGTGTTGCAGGCGTTGAATCGACATTTAGAAAAAGATCACGCGAAAACGAAAATTACCGAAGTGTCGATTTTAGGTTTGGTTGAAATGACGCGAAAACGCACCAGAGAAAGTTTAGAGCATATTTTGTGTGAACCGTGTTGTGCGTGTGGTGGTCGCGGCGTTTTGAAAACCGCCGAATCGGTTTGTTTAGAGATTTTTCGAGAAATTATTCGAGAAGTTCGACAATACAAAGTGCAGCAAATTTTGGTGCTGGCATCGAACGAAGTCGTTGAATTGTTGCTAGATGAAAAAGCCGATATGCTTTCTGATTTGGAAACATTTCTAAATGTGCAAATTAAATTCCGTTCTGAATCGGGCTACAATCAAGAACAGTACGACGTGGTTTTATTGTAAATGACGCAATAAAAAATCCCGTGTTCGTTTTGCGGTTCGTAAAACAGGTGCAGAACCGCCCATTGCTACGGCATCAACCAAACAATACCACGCCGCCACACCGCTCGGTGGATTTCCTTGTGGCAAACCTAAAACGGGATCGATTGCCGCCCATTGCCACGTTCCGACTGCTGTGCCAATGATTTCTAGCCACGTTGTAATAAAAAATGCTGCCAAATAAACCAGCGGTGAACGTCCTTTGAACAAATAAAGTAAAAAAATTACAAACAGTAATGCGCCGACAAAATCGCCTTGCGCCGCAAACGTAATTCCCCACAACGACCACGCGCCACAAACTGTGACCACAAAATAAGCAATTTGCCGCGCATATCGTACAAACAAACCTGAACGTCCCAGTGCAACTGCTGTTAAATAAACCATGCCGTGACCAGCGGGAACATAAGCAGGAACATTGTGAAAACGGTAGGTGTAACCGCCCATAAACGGTGACGCGAAATGTTCCCCAACCGTTGCAAATAACACGGCGATTAAGACTTGGACACGGATTTCTTTGTTTTCACCGAGCAACCAACCGATTAAAAATACCCAACCGCTTACACCTAAAGCGTTTTGTTTTTCTAAACTGGCATCGGCATCGGTAATTAAACACACCGCCACACAAAAAAAAGTAAAAGCGGCAATGTAATAATCACGGTAATTGTGGGGGTGGAGATTTTGTTGCGGGGGAAAATAACGGAACATTTAAAGGCTCTGAAAATAGAAAGGATAATGACAGCTTTGAAGTCTAGCATTGCGACACGGCTTTTCATAGCGCGTTTATAGCCTGCAAAAGGCGAAACCGTTATGATATGCGCTACTTTCACTTTGAACCTTTTGCCACAATTCACTATGAACACACTAAAGTTTCTCAATCGTCTTTTGCTAAGTTTATGCTTACTGAGTGCAATCGTCGGTTGCACGGATAATACCAAACACGAAAGCACGGGTGAGTATTTCGACGACACCGTTTTGACCACCAAAATTAAATCCACTTTTTTGGGTGATTCGCGTTTAAAAATGCTCGATATTAACGTCAAAAGTTATAAAGGTCAGGTGCAATTGAGTGGCTTTATTGACACCCAAAAAGAAGCCGATCGCGCCGTCCAATTAGCTCGCACCGTCAAAGGTGTCAAAGCCGTCAATAACAGCCTCATCATCAAATAATTCATGACAGATTCTCTAAAACTCCCCCTTGAAACCTTAAAAGCCACCATCGATTTAAGTGCTATCGATTTCACCCCTCCCCTAAATTCAGAAATTGGAATTTTGGGGCAAGAACGCGCTCAAGCTGCACTCGAGTTCGGTATTGCCATGCCAAATTCTGGCTATAACATTTTTGTGATGGGCGAGACTGGCTCAGGACGCTTGTCGATGATTATGCAGTATTTAAATGCCCTCGCACCTAATCACCCTGCACCATCAGCGTATGCGTATGTTGATAATTTCGACAATGCTCGTGAACCAATTGCAGTTCAATTACCAGCGGAACACGGACAAGAGTTTTGTAAAGCGATTGAAAATTTAATCACCAACGTGCTTGCGACCTTTCCAGCGGCATTTGAAAATCCCAGTTATCAACAGAAAAAAACCGTGGTGGAACGCCAATTTGTTCACACTTATCGCGATGCGACCGAGCGCGTCGATGAGCAAGCGCGAGAATTGGGAATTGGTTTATTTTCAGAAAACGACACGTTTAATTTTTTACCACTTATTGAAAGTCGTCCGATGCGCGAGGAAGAATTGTCCGCGTTATCCACGGAAGATCGCGACACATTTAAACAGTGTGTTGAAGAATTGGAAGATTGTTTAAGCGGCGCATTATTGGAATTACCGCAATGGCGCAGAGAACTGGCTGCTTCGATGACGCAGCTCAATAACGATACGATTGACGCGGCGATTGAACCGTTATTTGAGGAATTAAATGCGCGTTATGAAGGCATTGAAGACGTGGTAACGTATTTATCGGAAGTGAAAAAAAATCTGCGCCTCACGATTAACGATTTTTTAATGCCGGTTTCGACCAGCGAACCGATTGAACGTGATTACACGCTTAAGCGGCTAATTATGGAACAATACGCGCCGAACATTTTGATCGATTACAAGCAAGATAACGGTGCGCCAGTCATTTATGAAACGCATCCGACATATCAAAATTTGTTTGGGCGTGTCGAATATGCGAATGATCAAGGTACGCTCGTGCCGCATTATCGCCGCATTTGTGCCGGTGCTTTGCATAAAGCAAATGGTGGTTATTTGATTTTAGATGCCGAAAAAGTGCTGCATTATCCGTTTGTGTGGGAAGGATTGAAACGGGCATTGAAATCGGGGTGTATTGAAATTGAATCGCCATATACCGAACAAAGTGCCAACACGATCACGCTCAAACCCGAAGTAATTCCGTTGAACGTGAAAATTATTTTGGTAGGTAATTGCGATATTTATTATTTGCTGGAATCAATGGACGACGAGTTTAACGAATCGTTCCGCGTATTAGCGGATTTTAATTATCGGATTCTCCGCACGCCCGACACGATGCGCCATTTCGCGCAACTGATGCAAAAACAAGCCACTGATGCGAAAACTTGTCCGCTCACGCAAGCGGCGATTGAAAGTTTAATCGAACACAGTTGTCGCTTGGCGGAAAGTCAGCAGTATTTTTCAGCGTGCATTAACGACGCGCTCGAAATCATTGGTGAAGCACAATTATTTGCGACCAAAACGAAAAGCGAACACATTGATCGGCTTCAAATTGAACAGGCATTAACGGCACGGGAATATCGCAACGGGCGTGTGTCGCAAACGATTTTAGAAGAAATGCTCGATGGCACGATTTTGATTGATACCGATGGTGCGGCAGTGGGCAAAATCAATGGCTTGACGGTATTAGATATGGGAGGAAGTAGTTTTGGCACGCCAGCTCGAATTAGCACCACGGTTTATCCAGGTTCACGCGGCATTATCGACATTGAACGCGAAGCCGAATTGGGTCAATCGTTGCACACCAAAGGCGTGATGATTTTGACAGGTTATTTGGGGCATCGTTACGCACAACAATTTCCCTTGGCGATTTCTGCCAGCATTGCGATTGAACAATCTTACGGGCATATCGACGGCGATAGTGCAGCGTTAGCGGAATTGTGTAGTTTGATTTCGGCGTTGACGCGCGTGCCGATTAAACAAAATTTTGCAGTCACGGGATCGATTAACCAATACGGCGAAGTGCAAGCCATCGGTGGCGCGAATGAAAAAATTGAAGGCTTTTTTAGACTTTGCCAAGCGCGTGGTTTAAATGGTTCGCACGCGGTCATTATTCCAGCGGCAAATAAACGTAATTTGATGTTAAAACAAAACGTTTTAGACGCGGTTGAAGCAGGATTGTTCTCGATTTACGCGGTAAGTACGGTGGATGAAGCGTTGGAATTATTGACGGGTGAAATTGTGGGGATGTTGGATGCTGATGGCAATATACTTGAAAATAGTTTGAACTTTAGAGCGATTGCACGTTTGAAAGAAATTTCTGAATTGAGTGACGACGATGACGACAAAGAAAATGAACACTAAAGCTGCACGTCAAACCATTCCAAACATTTGACCATGCCAAAATAAGCGAGGGCGGTGACAATACAAGCCGCCGTCAAACTTAACCAAAAGTTCACGCCGACGCGAAGTAAAAGTGGCAGCACAATAAACAACGCGAGCGATGGTAAAACTAACCAGAAAATTCCTTGCGAAAGGGCGGCAACTTTTTCAACGTCGCCCGAATCCAGATAAAGCCAAACGAAAGCCAGTAAAGACGTAAGCGGGATGGATGCTAATGCCGCGCCTAAAAACGAACTGCGTTTCGCCAATTCGGAAATAGCGACTAAAAGCGTTGCTGAAAGGATGATTTTTAAAGCGTATTGCCACATCAAGACATCGTGTTTGAATCGTAACGAACGTATTTAGACTTTCCAGTTTCTTTCGCGTGATACATTGCTAAATCGGCGTGTTCGAGCAAAACTTCTGGTACATTTTTATCTAGTGGATAAAGCGTTACGCCAATACTCGCGCTGACGTGTGCCACGTCATCACCAATCTGAACAGGTTCTTTAATGTGAACCAATAGTCTATCGAGCAACATCTGATAATCGTTGGGCTTCGTTAAATCACCAAACAAAATCACAAATTCGTCACCGCCAAACCGCGCAACCGTATCATTGGCGCGTAATAATTTAGAAAAACGTCGCGCCACTTCTTTGAGTAATTCGTCGCCCGCCGCGTGTCCCTGTGTATCGTTCACCGCTTTAAAACCGTCCAAATCTAAATAACAAACCGCAAGATATGTTTTACTTCGTTCTGCCCGAGCCAACGCCTGTTTTAATCGATCCGCCAGCAAAATCCGATTTGGCAAGCCCGTTAACGCATCGTGATAAGCATGATGTTCTAATTCATTTTTTAGTTCTAATAAATTCGCGACATTTGAAAAAACTGCCACATAATTTGTAACTGCACCAAGTTCGTTTTTTACCGACGACAAGGTAAGCCATTCTTCATTACGTTCATCAGCTACAATTTGATCATGAATTTCACCGCTCCAATAACCACATTGTTCAAGCTCGCGTTGAATGATTTCAAGTAGTGACTCATTTTTAAAAGCAGTTTTTACATCAGCTAAATTCAGACCAATTAACTCATCAAGCGATAATTGTTTAGCACGACAAAATGACGGATTGGCTTCGATAATATTCAAGTTTTTATCGGTAATACAAATCGCATCTAAGGTATTTTCAAACACGCTGGACGATAAACGTTGTTTGGCTTCGTGTTTTTGTCGTTCCAAAATTTCTTTCATGAGTTGAACCGTGCGACTGCAAATACTGTCGTACATCGACAAAACCGTTTCGATTAAAACTTTCATCGCGCCAGACATTTCGTGTTCTGACAGATGTTTAGCCTCGTCTAACGTCGCACCACTTTGTATTGCCAAAATTGCTTTCGCCATCCGTTTATCTGTTTCCAAAATATGGAAAGCGAGCCACTGCGTTAAAAACGACAAAACCTCTTCGATGACTTGCTCGGTACTTACGTCTCCTTCTTCATTTTTGAGTCGAATAATTTCGGCAATAAAATTTTTGTGTGTCGCTTTATGTGTGATTTCTAATTCATCATCTGGAAAATACTTGTGCCAAATCGCTTCTTCCGTTTGAAAGTGATAAATCGTGTAGTCAGTTAGCTGCTTGAAAATAGCGTTAAGCGTTAGCGTGTCAGATTGATGCACAAAATGTTTCGCCAGCAAATTTACCAGTTCTAAAAGTTTTTTGTGTTGTTCGTCGATGATTTCAATGCCCGTATCAAAATTCTTATTCCAGGGAAAAATATCAATGTCATTTGCGATTTGAAGATCTGTTTCAGTCATCGGATTTCCCCTGTTAGTTATTTAATATACGCGAGCTTTAGGCGCAATCATTTCAACTGCGTTTGTGAGAGTGTACAAATGCACTGGACGATAATCAATTTTTACTTTGTCATCACACAACCAAGTCAGGGTATGTTTCAACCAATTTTTATCGTCACGGTTAGGATAATCTTCACGCGCATGACCCCCCCGACTTTCATGACGATTTGCCGCCGCGTGAATGGCAACGGTGGCTTGCGCCAATAAATTATCAAGTTCCAACGCTTCGACTAAATCGGTATTCCAAATCAGCGAACGGTCGGTTAAGCCTAAATTCACAAAGGATTCACGCACGATTTTCATTTCGGAAATACCTTCGTCTAATGTGGTTTGTGTTCTAAAAACGGCGGCTTTACTTTGCATCGTTTTCTGCATGGCTGAACGAATTTCAGCGGTGCTTGATTCTCCTTTTGCGTGACGAATTCGTGCAAATCTCGCTAACGCTTCGGCGTAACATTCAGGTTCTAGTTCTGAATGCGGTTGATTTGGCGTAATCAATTCAGCACAACGTAACGCGGCGGCACGTCCAAAAACGACCAAATCCAACAACGAATTTGAACCTAAACGGTTTGCGCCATGAACTGAAACACAAGCCGCTTCGCCAATTGCCATCAAGCCTTTGACGATAGAATTCGGATTGTTATCGCTTAACGTCACGACTTCAGCGTGATAATTCGTTGGAATCCCGCCCATGTTGTAATGAACCGTCGGAAGCACAGGAATCGGTTGTTTGGTGACATCGATGCCAGCGAAAATTCGTGACGTTTCAGAAATTCCAGGCAAGCGTTCATGAAGTAGGGCAGGGGGCAAATGTTCGAGGTGCAAATGAAGGTGGTCTTTCAATTCGCCTACACCGCGACCAGCATGAATTTCCATCGTCATGGCACGACTCACTACGTCGCGCGAGGCTAAATCTTTGGCGTTTGGTGCGTAACGTTCCATGAAACGTTCGCCTTCGGAATTGGTGAGATAACCGCCTTCGCCGCGTGCGCCTTCGGTAATTAAACAACCTGCGCCGTAAATACCCGTCGGGTGAAATTGAATAAACTCCATGTCTTGCAACGGTAAACCTGCGCGTAAAACCATTGCATTGCCGTCGCCGGTAACAGTGTGTGCCGACGTACAAGAAAAATAGGTTCGTCCATAACCACCCGTTGCTAAAATCGTGGCGTGCGCTTTGAAAAGATGCAATGAACCATCGTCTAAACACCAAGCAATTACGCCACGGCATTCGCCATTGTCCATGATTAAATCGAGAACGATATATTCCACGAAAAATTCAGCTTTATGTTTTAAGGCTTGTTGATAGAGCGTGTGCAGAATTGCGTGACCGGTTTTATCGGCAGCGGCACAAGTGCGTTGTGCTTGACCTTCGCCGTAATGCGTTGTCATGCCGCCAAACGCACGTTGATAAATTTTACCGTCGGCGGTGCGTGAAAATGGTACGCCATAATGCTCCAATTCAACCACGGCAGGAATCGCTTCGCGACACATATATTCAATCGCGTCTTGATCGCCGAGCCAATCAGAACCTTTCACTGTATCGTAAAAATGGTAACGCCAATCGTCTTCGCCCATGTTACCTAACGCGGCACTAATGCCACCTTGGGCAGCAACCGTGTGACTTCGGGTTGGAAAAACTTTGGTTAAACAAGCAGTTTTTAGCCCTTTTTCAACCGTACCAAGCGTGGCGCGTAAGCCCGCACCACCGGCACCAATAACAATCACATCGAATTCGTGGACAATCATTTATTCTGGATGGCGAGGAGTTTCAGCGGAACGCATAAACGAAATGGGGGCATTATCTTCGTTGTCAAAGCTGACCATTTCCCAAGCGTCTTTGTCTTCAAGTAACGCGCGTAATAACAAATTATTTAAGCCGTGACCGGATTTATGACCGGTAAATTCACCGATTAAACTGTGACCGAGCAAATATAAATCGCCAATCGCATCGAGGATTTTGTGTTTTACAAATTCGTCAGCGTAGCGCAGCCCGTCTTCGTTAATTACTTTGTCGTCATCGACCACAATCGCATTGTCTAAACTGCCACCTAATGCGAGATTGTTTTTTTGCAGCGTTTCAATATCTTTCATAAAACCAAAAGTTCGCGCTCGACTGACTTCGCGCACAAAAGTTGTCGATGAAAAATCCATCGTGGCGGTTTTGACGTGATTTTCAAATGCAGGATGTTCAAAATCAATTGTGAATGTCACTTTGAAACCATTGAATGGTTCAAATGCCGCCCATTTATCGCCGTCTTCTACTCGCACAGCACGTTTAATTCGTAGATATTGTTTGGGGCAATCTTGTTCTTGCACGCCGGCAGATTGTAGCAAAAACACAAACGGACCTGCACTACCATCCATAATCGGCACTTCGGGTGCGGTCACGTCGATAATTGCGTTATCAATTCCTAAACCCGCAAAAGCAGACAACAAATGCTCAACGGTAGAAATTTTAACATCCCCCAAAACCAACGTCGTTGAAAGCGTAGTTTCGCCGACATTTTCCGGCGTGGCTTGAATCGTGACGGGCGTTTCTAAATCGACACGGCGAAAACAAATTCCTGTATTCGGCTCGGCAGGATGCAACGTTAAATAAACTTGCTCGCCGGTGTGTAAGCCTACGCCTGTGGCGCGAATGGTATTTTTTAAAGTGCGCTGTTTAATCATAACGTGAATTGCCCGTTAAAAATAACGCGCCCAATTGAGCGCGTTAGTTAGGGTTGCTTGCAGGTGAAAACCCTGCAACAGAAAAGAGTGTTAATCGGCTTGTCGTCTTAAAAAAGCGGGAATATCCAAGTATTCAATATCGCCACCTTGTTTCGGTTGTGCGCCAAAACGGGTTTCACGACCTTCGCCACGATTGGTTTGTGCTGAATGTTGACGCATGACCGTTGGTTTGTCCAAGCCATCATAATTCATTTGACCGCCAGCGATATGGCGCGAGGTATTTACATTTTTCTGTGGTGCTTTGACTTCAACAGCCGGCATTCCCATGCCTGTTGCCACGACAGTAACTTTAATTTCGTCGTCTAAATCAGGGTTAATCGACATACCAATTTTGATGGTTGCATCTTCCGAGGCAAACGCTGACACAATATCGCCGACTTCACTAAATTCTGCCATGCCCATATCGGATGCAGAAATGTTCACCAAAATACCGCGTGCGCCTTTCAAGTTAATATCTTCGAGCAATGGGCAAGCAATCGCTTTTTCAGCGGCTTCACGCGCACGGTGTTCGCCGGTCGCCGAACCTGTTCCCATAATTGCTGCGCCCATGCCAGACATGACGGTGCGAACGTCCGCGAAATCCACGTTAATCATGCCAGGGTGAACAATTAAATCGGTGATGCCTTGAACAGCATCTAACAATACGTCATTAGCGGCTTTAAACGCATCAATCAATGACACTTTGTTACCCAAAACAGGCAATAATTTTTGATTTGGAATCGTAATTAACGAATCTACGAAACGTTCTAATTCGATAATGCCCTTTTCAGCCGCATCTTGTTTTCTCTTGCCTTCAAACAAAAATGGTTTTGTGACGACGGCAACCGTTAAAATGCCCATGCTGCGGGCGATTTCTGCGACAACCGGAATTGCGCCAGTTCCCGTACCACCACCCATGCCGGCGGTTAAAAATACCATGTCCGCGCCTTCCAAAACTTCACGGATACGGGCTTTATTTTCTTCTGCCGCTTGACGACCGACTTCCGGATTTGTGCCTGCGCCCAAACCTTTGGTTAATTCCACACCCAATTGAATAATTGTGCCGAAATTTAATTTGCGTAACGCTTGAGCATCAGTGTTCGCACAAATGAATTCTACGCCTTCAATGTGGTTGCCCGCCATATGACTTACCGCGTTATTGCCCCCGCCACCAATGCCAATGACCTTAATTACTGCGCTCTCGCTGTAAGTATCAATCAATTCAAATGCGTCTTTCATGTTGTAATGCTCCTTGGATTTTGTATTTAGTTAAGAATGTGTTTTGTAGAAAATGTGTGTTTAAAAATTACCTTGAAACCAGTTTTTTATTTTTGATGCCAGTGACCCACCGCTGTCGTGATCAGCGATACGATGCAAGCCTTGTTGCTGATGGTGATCGCGTCCGTACATCAACAAACCTACGCCTGTCGAATGAATCGGATTTTTTACGACTTCAGTTAAACCGTTGACATTTTGCGGACTTCCCATTCTGACTGGCATGTGAAAAATCTCTTCCGCCAATTCGATTAAGCCCCAAACTTGCGAACTGCCACCTGTTAAAACGATGCCCGCCGCAATTTGTTCTTCATAGCCGACCCGCCGCAATTCGGATTGTACGAGCAACATCAGTTCTTCGTAACGCGGTTCGATAATGTCTGCAAGTGTTTGACGCGAAATTTTGCGAAACGGTTTGTTATCGCTAATGCTGGGAACTTCAATAATATCCTCGTCATCGTTCAACAATTTCGTCATCGCACACGCATAACGTTGTTTAATTTCTTCCGCACTCAATGTCGGCGTGCGTAAAGCCACAGCAATGTCATTTGTGACTTGGTCGCCGGCAATAGGAATAACCGCCGTGTGTTTAATCGCACCTTCAACATAAACTGCAATATCTGTCGTGCCGCCACCAATATCAATCAAACAAACGCCTAATTCTTTTTCGTCGTCGGTTAATACGGCGTGGCACGATGCAAGCTGCTCCAACACAATATCATCGACTTCTAAATTACAACGACGAATACATTTAATGATATTTTGCGACGCGCTAACACTGCTGGTCACGATATGAACTTTCGCTTCTAAACGAATGCCCGACATACCAATCGGCTCTTTAATACCTTCTTGGGTGTCGATAATAAATTCTTGCGGCAAAATATGTAACACTTTTTGATCGGCCGAAATTGCTACCGCTCGCGCCGAATCAATTACTCGGTCAATGTCGTATTGCGTCACTTCTTTATCTTTAATCGCCACCACACCGAGTGAGTTGCGGCTACGAATATGGCTGCCTGCAATACCTGCGAAAACCGATTTGATTTGGCAACCTGCCATCAATTCGGCTTCTTCAATGGCGCGTTGTATCGACTGTACGGTAGTTTCTAAATTGACCACCACGCCTTTTTTCAAACCTCTCGAAGGCGTTGACCCAAAGCCAATGACTTCGAGATGCCCGTCGCCTGTCAATTCGCCTACGATTGCCGCGACTTTTGAAGTGCCAATATCAAGTCCGACGATTAAATTACGTTCTGTTTTTTTTGCCATTTTTTACTCTGTTGCAGCCTATTTTTATCTGTTTGCAGCTTGCGCGGCGGGTAAGTTTTTCCAATCTATAATTTGTGCATCTGGTTTCCATGATACCGCATAACCATTAGGATAGCGTAAATCAACAACAGCCATTGCATTGATTTGTTCGCGTCCTAAAATATCCAATGTTTTCATAAAACGTTGTAATTTTTTTAGTTGATCATTACGTCCGAGTAAAATTTCCAGTCCAGTGGTGAGTTTAATCTTCCATGCCCAACGGTTGTTAATGCTGAATTCTGCCATACTCATTTCATGGTCAGATAATGCAGTATTTACACCTTTCATAATTTCTAACGACTTTATTTCTTGACCTTCCACACCATATAAAATCGGTAAATTTTCAAACGGTGTAATGTCGGTAGGTCGGATAATTTCACCGCGATTGTTTAATAAAGCCTCGTCACCCCAACGTACAAATGGACGTTTTTCTTTAATTTTGATTGCTATCGTATCCGACCAAACACGATTTACGGTCGCATCTTCAACCCAAATCATTTGCGCTAATGTATCGTGTATCGCTTGCACGTTAGCATCAAAAAAACCAACATCTACTAAGGGTTCAAGCGCGGCTTTGATTTCGTCTTTACTCAGGTACTGAAACGCACCATCAACTTTTATATGTTTGATTGGAACCACCTGTTTCACAGAATAAACTAAGCTCGTGAATAACGCCATAATGACGATGATTTTTAGCAAACGCATCAGCTCAACCGAACGCTCGTTTCCAAAATTCGCCACACAAGTTCATTAAAATCTATGCCCGCCTGTTTTGCCGCCATCGGTACCAAACTGTGATCCGTCATGCCTGGAACCGTGTTGATTTCAATCAATTGCGCTTGCCCATTTTGGTCGATAAAAACATCCACTCGCGCCCAACCTTCCACGCTAATAATTTCGCTCGCTTGCAATGCTAATTCTTGTAATGTCTTTTCTTGTTCAGCGTTCAAACCGCATGGACAATGATATTGCGTGGTAGTTGAATTGTATTTCGCCTCGTAATCGTAAAATTCACGCGGTGTTTCTAAACGAATCACGGGCAACGCTACGCCTTGCAAAATTCCGACGGTATATTCATCGCCCGTTACCCACGCTTCCGCATAAACTTCACAATTACACGCTAACGCAACCTCTAACGCGGCAACTAATTCAGTGCGATTTTTTGCTTTGCTCATGCCAACGCTTGAACCTTCGAGCGAAGGTTTAACGATAATCGGGAAATCTAACGCTTCAATGCAGGCATCAATATCGGCTTCAGTTTTCAATACAAACCAATTCGGTGTCGGTAAATTCGCACCACGCCAACAAAGTTTAGTGCGTAATTTATCCATTGCGAGAGCAGAAGCTAAAACATTGCTACCGGTATAAGGTAAATTTAAAACTTCTAAAACACCTTGCAACACGCCATCTTCACCGCCGCGTCCATGAATGATGTTGAAAATTCTATCAACTTCAAGTTTCGCCAATGTGTCAATCACATTATCGGTGACATCAACGGTCAGTGCATTTACGCCGCGAGCCATTAAAGCCGCGTGAACCGCCGCGCCACTTCGTAAGGAAACTTCTCGTTCAGCCGAATTTCCACCCATCAAAACAGCAACACAGCCAAAATCTTCGGCACGTTCAATTTGTTTTGAATTTAACTTTTCACCCACGATGCACACCTCTGTTTGTAAATTGATACCGTGTTTTTTCGACACTTGTGTTTGAACGTAAGCAATCAATTGTTCAATATCTGCCGCTGTTGCTGTACCTGTGTTAATAATAAAATTAGCGTGTTTTTCAGAAACTTGTGCATCACCGATTTTAAAACCTTTCAGTCCCGCCGCTTCAATTAAACGTGCAGCATGGTCGCCCGTTGGATTTTTAAATACTGAACCACAACTCGGTTGATTCGTAGGTTGCGAATTGGCACGTTTTGCAAGTAGAGCTTTAATGTTTTGTTGGCTTTCGCTCGTATCGCCGCGTTGTAATTTCAACGTTGTCGCTAAAAACCACTCGTCATTTTTCAAATTAACGTGTCGATAACTGATTTCAAATTCATTGGCTGATTTTGTGAAAACTTCACCGCGACGATTGAGCATTTCAACATTTTGAACGATTTTCCACGTTTCACCACCAAATGCGCCTGCGTTCATTTTCAACGCACCGCCCATTGTGCCTGGAATTCCAGCTAAAAATTCTGCACCGACTAAACCTTGTTCAGCACAAAATTTTGCGACCAACGCACAAGGTACGCCCGCTTCAACGTAAATGGTTTCATCATCTATACGTTGCATGATTTTGAGGCGGTTTTTTGTGTTAATCACCGTACCGCGAATGCCGCCATCACGCACCAACAAATTACTACCTAAACCCATCCAAAAAAGCGGTTCGTTTTCGGGCAGATTTTGCACGAAACAAATCAAATCCGCTTTGTCAGCAGGTTGATAAAAACGTTCTGCCACGCCACCGATACGCCAACTTGTATAGTTCGCAAGCGGTTCGTTATACCGTAGTTGTCCAGACGATTTCATAAACTATTAACCTGGAAAAGCCTGTGAAAGCAACTGTGGTAATTGTGTCGAAAATTGACCAACATTCCCAGCACCCATCGTTAAAATCACGTCATTTTCGTGAATAATTCCTGCCAACAATTTAGGCAACTCTTCCCAATGTTCAACAAAAATTGGATCAACTTGACCACGCAAACGAATCGCCCGACTTAATGAGCGTCCATCTGCGCCCGTAATTACACTTTCACCAGCAGGATAAATATCCATCAAAATCAACACATCCACGCCCGCCAAAACTTGCACAAAATCTTCAAATAAATCGCGGGTTCGGGTGTAACGATGCGGCTGAAAAATAATAATCGAACGGCGCGATGGATACGCTTGTTTTAAGGCTTCCAATGTCGCAGCAATTTCACGCGGATGATGTCCATAATCGTCCACCAATGTCACGATACCATTTCGAACAGGCAAATCACCTTGAATTTGAAAGCGTCGCCCAACCCCTTTGAACGCATTTAAACTGCGTTGAATCGCGGCATCGTCCACCGCCAATTTTGTCGCCACGGCAATTGCTGCCAACGCATTTAACATATTGTGCCAACCTGGCATATTTAATGTGACTTCGAGTGGCGCGTAATCACCGCGACGTTCCACGGTGAAATGCGTCTGCATTCCATCCTGACGAATGTTAATCGCTCGAAAATCTGCGTCTTCATGCACGCCATAAGTCACCATCGGTTTTGAAAGCGACGGCAAAATTTCACGCACGCCGTCGTCATCCAAACACAAAACGGCTAATCCGTAAAAAGGCAAATGGTGTAAAAACTCAACGAACGTTTCTTTCAAACGTGAATAGCTATTTTCATACGTTTCCATGTGGTCATGGTCGATGTTAGTCACAATCGCAATCATTGGCTGCAAATACAAAAATGACGCATCGCTTTCATCAGCTTCGGCAACCAAATAATTCCCAGAACCGAGTTGAGCATTTGTTCCCGCACTGTTTAAGCGTCCACCAATGACAAATGTTGGATCTAAACCACCTTCAGCAAGCAAACTTGCGGTTAAACTGGTTGTCGTTGTTTTGCCGTGCGTGCCTGCGACCGCAATTCCAAACCGAAACCGCATCAACTCTGCCAACATTTCAGCGCGAGGAATGACAGGGATGCGTTGCTGATACGCTTCGTCCACTTCGGGATTTTTGCGGTCAATCGCACTCGAAACCACCACCACATCAACTTGCGTAATGTTTTCGCGTTGATGACCGATGGTGACGTTGATGCCCAAATTTGTAAGACGTTCAGTCGTTGCGCTTTCTTTGATGTCTGAGCCTGAAATTGCATAACCCAAATTTAACAATACTTCGGCGATGCCGCTCATGCCCGTGCCGCCGATACCGACGAAATGAATACGCTGCACTGAACCTAAAGGACTGTTTGGAAAATTCATGCTTTCGCCTCCGCGATACAAATTTGAGCAACGGTTTCGGTTGCGTTTAAATAGGCTAATGTTTGAGAAATAGCGCGTCGTTCAGGCAAATTTACACACAATTTTTCAATTTGTTGCGCTAAATTTTCTGCCGTTAAATCATTTTGTTTTAATAAAATTGCCGCGCCCGATTCGGTTAAATACTTTGCGTTGGCAGTTTGATGGTCATCAATCGCATTGGGTAACGGAATGAAAATAGCGGGAACACCCATTGCAGCAACTTCGCTAATTGTCATGGCACCTGCTCGACAAATAACTAAATCTGCCCACGCATAAGCCGCCGCCATATCGTCAATAAATGCGCTGGCTTCTGCGTTTAATTTCAAAGTTTCGTATTTTTTAGCAACTTCATTTTGCATTGCTACGCCCGTTTGATGACGAATTTGCACCGAATTTTTTAACAACGAAATCGCATTGGGTACAGTTTCATTCAAGGCTTTCGCGCCTTGACTGCCACCGACAACTAAAATTCTAAGAGTTTCATTTTTTATAAAATTATTTTGATTTGCAGAATCAACAAAATTTTTTCTAAGCGGATTTCCCGTGCAAATCGCATTAAATTTAGGCGCAAAACTATTCGGGAAACCTTGTAAAACTTTCGTCGCAATTTTTGCTAACAAACGATTCGTTGTGCCGACGACGCGATTTTGTTCGTGAATGATGAGCGGAATCCCTAAAAATTTCGCCATCAAACCACCTGGTGCGGCAACAAATCCACCCATTCCCAAAACCACGTCAGGTTTACGTTGTTTTAAAATTCTTCGCGTTTCAATACATGATTTAGCAAGTTTGAAAATCGCAGTGCATTTACTCAACAAGCCTTTGCCACGCAAACCTGAAACTGAAAGCCAGTCAATTTCAATCCCATTTTCAGGAATGACGCGACTTTCTAAACCTGCTTTTGTACCAAGCCACGAAACTTTCCAACCTTGTTGTTGCAGAAATTGTGCGACCGCCAACGCAGGAAAAATATGTCCGCCCGTACCGCCTGCCATAATTACAATGCGTTTAGTCATGCCAATAACCTTTGGGTAAATTTGCGTTATATTCAGTAATTTCGTGATGAATGCGAAACAGCAACGCCACCGCTAAACACATAATCATCATACTGCCGCCGCCGTAACTCATCAGCGGTAAGGTTAAACCTTTTGTGGGCAATAAACCCATATTTACGCCCATATTTACAAATGCTTGGAAGCCAAACCAAATGCCGATGCCGTAAGCGATAAAAGCCGAGAAACGTTCGCCTATTTTTTCAGCCGCCACGCCAATGGCAAAGGATTTCCACACAAATGTGGCGAATAATCCAATAATTGTCACCACGCCAATCAAGCCTAATTCTTCAGCAATAACAGAGAATAAAAAGTCGGTATGTGCTTCGGGTAAATAAAATAATTTTTGTAAACCATTTCCCAAACCTACGCCAAACCATTCGCCGCGACCAAATGAAATCAAGGCTTGTACCAATTGAAAACCTGTTTTCAGCGGGTCAGCCCACGGATCCATAAAACTGGTGACGCGCTGCCAACGATACGGCGAAAAATACACCAACATTCCCGCCATCAAACCCACGCCAGACAATAATGCGATAAATTGCAAAAGCCGTGCGCCTGCCAAAAACATTACGCCCATCACGATGATTAAAATCACCACCGACGAGCCAAAATCAGGTTCTAGTAATAACAAAAAACTGACAACGACGAAAATACCTAACGGCTTGAGCAATCCTGTTGAAGATTCTTGAACATCTTTTTGCTGTTTAGTGACGTAATTCGCCATGAAAATCACGGTAAAAAATTTCACAATTTCAGAAACTTGAATCCGAAACCCTGGAATGTTTAGCCAGCGTGTACTACCGTTCACTTTTACGCCTAAACCAGGAACGAGTACGACTAACAATAATGCCGCGCTAATTAAAAATGCTTTGCCGCCGTATTCTTTCCAAAAGTGCATCGGGCGATACGCTACGAATGTCGCGGCAATCAAGCCTAAAATCATGTGAACAAATTGCCGTTCGGGATAATAAAGCGTGTCATTATTTATTTTCGCACCCAAATGTAACGACGCAGACGACACCATCACAAAACCAATTAACAACAAACTAAAACTGACCAATACCAAAACGGGGTCAGTGTGCAGTTTGAAACGAAACGATGCAGGTTTTTCGCGTTTTTTCACGCTGGCAACGCCTCAATCGCCGCAGCAAATTGGTTGCCACGGTCTTGATAATTTTTGTATTGATCCAAACTTGCACAGGCGGGTGACAATAAAACGGTGTCGCCAATTTTACTAACGTGTGCCGCAATCGCCACAACTTCGCGCATATCTTGAGCATGATAAGCGGGAACGATTTCAGATAATAAATTTAATGCGGCTTCGATTTGAGGCGCGTCTTTACCAATTAAAATTACCGCTTTAGCTTTGGCAAAAATGACAGGCGCAAGTTCGTTCATGTCTTGCCCTTTGCCTTCGCCGCCTGCAACCAAAATTACTTTTTCATCGTAGCCTTCCAGTGCGGCAATGCACGCACCGATATTCGTGGCTTTGGAATCATTGACCCAGTTGATACCGTTTTTCGTGCTGACTTTTTCCATTCGGTGATGCAAAGCTTTAAATTTTTGTAACGCTTCGCACATTTTGACTGAATCCAAACCAACTGCTGTGCCTAATGCTAATGCTGCCAGCGCATTCGCAGCATTGTGTTTGCCTTCGAGTGGTAAATCTGCAAGCGACATCAAAACGTTTTCATCGTGCATCAAATTATTGTCAGCTAAATAAAAATCCGCTTTTTGTTTAATTGAAAAGGTAAGCGTTTTACGCGATTCATCACGCATCGCTGCAACCATTTCGTCATCTACATTTAAAACTATTACACCATCACCGCTAAAAATTACTTGTTTGGCTTGTGCGTAATTTTCTAAATCATCGTGACGGTCTAAATGGTCAGCCGAAATGTTTAAAACCGTTGCTGCTGCGGCATTTAAAACGTGAGAACGCTCAAGTTGAAAACTCGATAATTCCAACATGTAAAATTCCGCCGCATCGTCGAGTAAATCCAAAGCAGGTTTGCCCAAATTTCCGCCTACGCCGACATTTTTACCACAAGCTCGCGCCATATCGCCGAGCATTGTAGTGACGGTACTTTTGCCGTTCGCGCCCGTAATTCCAATGATTGGCACGTTCACAACCGCCGCGAATAAATCAATATCACTGACCAACTTTGCACCAGAATTTAATGCAGTGGCAATCGTTGGTTCAGAAAGCGCAACACCTGGGCTGATGATTAAATGTGTCGCGTCTTTAAAGGTTTCAAATGTGAAAGTAGCTTTTCGGCTATCAACTGTTGAAAAAGGTAAGTCTTGCGCTTGCAAAAAATTGGCAACCGATGTTCCCGTAATGCCTTCACCAACGACAATAATTTTAGATTCTGCTGTTAAATCGAATTTTTCTTTTAATATATTTTTCATGATTTATCTCAACTTCAAGGTCGCCAAACCAATCAACACTAAAATTACGGTGATAATCCAAAAACGTACAATTACACGCGGTTCTGGCCAGCCTTTGAGTTCAAAATGGTGGTGAATCGGAGCCATTCTGAAAACACGTTTTCCTGTCAATTTGAACGATAACACTTGAATCATGACCGATAACGTTTCCATCACAAATACGCCGCCCATAATGACTAAAACCATTTCTTGACGCACCAAAACCGCCAATGTGCCGAGTGACGCACCTAACGCTAACGCACCGACATCGCCCATGAAAACCATCGCGGGATATGTGTTAAACCATAAAAAGCCTAACCCCGCGCCAACTAATGCCGCGCAAAAAATCACTAATTCACCGGCGTGCGGTAAAGACGGAATCGCTAAATACTGTGAAAATGTCGCGTGTCCCGACAAATATGCAAAAACGCCTAAACCTGTTGCCACCATGACCGTCGGCATAATCGCCAACCCGTCCAAACCATCGGTGAGATTGACTGCGTTGCTCGTGCCGACAATGACGAAATAGACAAATACAACGTAAAACCAGCCCATATCAAACACAACGTCTTTGAAAAATGGCACAATCAATTGCGTTTCAGCAGGTAACGTCGCCGTTTTAAATAAAAATAACGCCGCTGCAAAACCAATAATCGATTGCCATAAATACTTTGAACGCGCCGAAAGTCCGTCGCTATTGCCTTTGACAACTTTTCGATAGTCGTCAATAAAACCAATCACACCATAACCCAGCGTTACCAACAAAATGACCCAAACGTAACGATTGCTCAAATCTGCCCACAACAAGGTTGTAATCGTAATCGCCACCAAAATCAACGCTCCGCCCATCGTCGGCGTACCGGCTTTTTCATAATGGCTTTGAGGCCCAAGCTCACGAATACTTTGTCCGATTTTGTTCCGGCTTAATTTACAAATCATCCAAGGTCCAATAATGAACGAAATCAGCAACGAAGTCAGAACCGCTAAAATCGCTCGAAACGTCAAATAATGAAAGACGTGAAAACCGCTGTCGAAGCTCGTTAGGTAATCGGCGAAATAAAATAACATGGCTTAAAATCCTGTAGGGTCTACTAAAACAGCGGTGACATTTTCCATGTGTTGTGACCGTGAGCCTTTAATTAAAATAGTTTCGCTGCCTGTTAATTCAGGGATTAACACGGCGAGTAATTCAGTTTGTGAAGCGAAATATAGAGCCTTTTCACCAAACGCAGCGACAGTTTGTTTTGTTAATTCACCCACCGCAAATAAGCGTTTCACGCCGGCATTTTTTAAGGTTTCGCCCATTTCAAAATGCAATTTTTCGGTGTCATCGCCCAATTCGCCAAACGCGCCTAAAACAACCCAATGTTCGCCGTCACATTTTGCTAAAACGTCCAACGCTGCTTTTAACGACGACGTGTTGGCGTTGTAAGTGTCGTTGATAACCGTACAGCCTTTTTGTCCACGCAGTAATTGCAAACGACCTTTGACGGGCGACATTGATTCTAAGCCTTGTTTGATTTGCGCTAACGGAATGCCGATTGTTAACGTCGCCGCTGTTGCGGCAAGCGCATTTAAAACATTGTGATTTCCAGCCAAAGGCAGATTCACACGACTCTCACTGTCAGCTGTTTTTAAATCAAAACGCGTTATAAATTGATGATTTTTAATTTTTACGTCGATATTTTCAGCGTGAACATCGGCATTTTCATGCAATCCAAACGTGATAATTTTTCGTGAACCTGCGACGCTTTGCCAATAATCAAAAAACGCATCGTCATGATTTAAGACTACCACGCCGTTTGAATTCAGCGTTTCAATGATTTCGCCTTTCGCACGCGCCGCGCCGTTCACATCGCCAAAACCTTCCAAATGTGCCGCGCCAACGTTAGTAATAATTGCTACATCGGGGGCTGCTAAACGGCTGGTGTAAGTGATTTCGCCCAAATGATTTGCGCCCATTTCAATCACCGCATAACGATTTTCGGACGATAATTTTAATAAAGTTAATGGCACACCGATGTCGTTGTTCAAATTGCCTTGCGTGAAAAGTACCGAATCATTCACGCCTAAAATTGCCGCGAGCATTTCTTTTGTAGTGGTTTTGCCGTTGCTACCTGTTACGCCGACGATTTTCGTAGTCACTTTTCTGCGCCACACATTCGCTAATTTTCCCAGCGCATAATGTGTGTTATCAACTAAAATTTGTGGCAAATCGGTTGTTAATTTTTTATGCGTTAAAACAGCGATTGCATCAGCGTCTTTTGCAGATTCAACAAAATCGTGACCATCGAAATTTTTACCTTCAATGGCAATATAAAGTTGCCCCGCTTTTAATGTTCTTGTGTCGATGCTTACGCCCGTTGCGACAAGGTCTGCGCCAATCAATGTGCCATTTACACAAGCCGCGATTTCATTCAAATTCATTTTAATCATAATTGTGCCATTATTTCACGGACACATTCTGCGTCATTAAAAGGGAACTGTACGCCGTTAATTTCTTGGTAATTTTCGTGACCTTTGCCGGCAATTAGTATGCAATCTTGCGCGGTAGCTGTTTCGATGGCATTACGAATCGCTCTGGCGCGGTCATGAATAACTTTCGCTTCGTTATCCAAACAGCCACTTAAAATATCTAACACAATGGCTTCGTTCGATTCAAAACGCGGATTGTCGTCAGTGATGATGACCCAATCGGCAAACTGCTCTGCGACTTGCCCCATTTGCGGACGTTTGCCCTTGTCGCGATTTCCACCGCAGCCAAAAACTACGCCTAATTTTCCTTTGGTATGTAATCGCAAACTTGCTAAAACTTTTTCGAGTGCGTCGGTAGTGTGAGCGTAATCGACGATGACTAATGGTTGATTATTTTCACCGCCAAAACGTTCCATGCGTCCATCGACGGATTTTAAATTCGTTAAACGGTTTGCTGCGTCATCGAGTTCAATGCCTAATTTCAACATTACCGCCAATACACACAACACATTTTCTAAATTGAAAAGCCCGATTAACGGAACGTGTAAGGCTTGTTTTTGATTTTGCCAAAGCGCATCAAATTGAATGCCGTTCAAATTTAACTCGATATTTTCTGCGCTTAATGTTTGACCACGAACCGCGATTTTATCTTTGGTCGTTACGCCAATAATCGTCACATTTTTAGGAATGGCAGCAATGATTTTTTCGCTGATTTCGTCATCTAAATTGATAACTGCGAATTCGAGTTGTGGCGTGTTGAACAGTTTTAATTTGGTTTCTAAATACGCTTCCATTGTGCTGTGATAATCTAAATGGTCGCGACTGAAATTAGTAAAAATCGCACCTTTGAATTTCACGCTATTCACGCGACCTTGTGCTAAACCGTGTGATGACACTTCCATTGCGACATTTTTGCAACCGTCATTTTTCAACGTCTCTAACATTTTTTGAACAGCTAAAGCATCAGGTGTGGTGTTTAACGTTTGTTTTAATTCGCCGATTTTTCCCCAACCGATTGTGCCGATTACGCTGCAATTGTCTAAAGCTTGTGCTAAAAATTGACTGCAAGATGTTTTGCCATTTGTACCGGTAATGCCGATGACGTTCATTTCGTGCGAAGGTTCACCGTAAAAACGTGCCGCAATGTCACTTAAGTTTTTTGCCAAATCTTTAATGGAGATTTTTAAAACACGGGTATCGGTAAGAAATCCGTCAGCAATTTTTGCATCTTCGCTATCAAATAAAATAGCGATTGCACCTTTTTCAATGGCTGATTTTGCATAACTTAAACCATGATGATTCGCGCCATTCAACGCAATAAAAATACTGCCTTCGATAATTCCGTTACTGTTCAAGGCTAAACTTGAAACGATTAAATCGCTGTCAAAATCAAGTAAGTCTGAAATTCTCATTGTGTTTTACCCATCAATAAAACTGGCATATTGTCCGATTGGTCGGGTGCAACTTCGAGAATTCGTAACGCGCCACTCATCACTTTTGAAAATACAGGTGCAGATACAATCCCGCCGTAATACTGACCTGCTGAAGGCTCATCAATCATGACAACGATAATTAAACGTGGATTACTTGCGGGAGCCATGCCTGCAAAAACTGAAAAATAACTATTTTCAACATAACCACCAGCCCCTGCTTTTTTAACCGTTCCTGTTTTACCCGCAACGCTGTAGCCATCAACTCGCGCTTCGTAAGCTGTACCATCTTTAGAAATAACTGTTTCCATCATCGCCCGAACACTTTTTGCGGTTCGACTGGTGAAAATACGTTTCGGTTCGGGGTCTTCATCACGTTTAAATAAACTCACCGAATGTAAAATCCCGTTATCAGCCAATGCCGTGTAAGAACGTGCTAATTGCAACGCCGTCGAGCTTAAGCCATAACCAAATGACAGCGTGGCGCGGTCAAAAGGCTTCCAATTTTCATAATCTAATAAACTACCACTGGCTTCGGTAGGAAAGCCGGATGCGGTCGATTCACCAAAACCAAGTTGATGATAAACCTCCCAAAAATACTTCGGCGGCATTCGTAATGCCATTTGACTGACCGCGATATTACTTGATTTTTTAATTACACCCGTTAAATCCAGCGTGCCGTAATTGTGAACATCTTTGACAACGTGTGTGCCGATTTCAAAACTGCCGTTGGTTTCAAAAGTTTCATCGGGACGAACATAATGTCCGTCTAAAGCCGCTGCAACAACAAACGGTTTCACAGTCGAACCGGGTTCAAAAACATCGGTCAATGCCCGATTGCGGTATAAATTTTCTTTTAAACTTTTACGCATATTCGGATTAAAAGATGGCTGATTGACAGCGGCTAAAATTTCGCCATTTTTTGCGTCTAAAACCACGAGTGAAGCAGATTTTGCGTGATTGATTGTAACGGCGTGCGCCAATTCTCGATAAGCTAAATACTGAATGCGTTGGTCGATGCTTAATTCTAAGGTTTTGCCAGCAATGGGTTCTTTGATATTTTCAACGTCATCAATAATTTGCCTTTTGCCATCACGAATGACGCGCTTGCTTCCTGCAACGCCCCGCAATAAATGATCGTAAGCCGCCTCTAAACCTTCTTGACCTTTATCGTCTAAATCGGTAAAACCAATTAAATGCGCTGCCACGCCACCTGTCGGATAAAAACGTTTAAATTCACGTTCAGAATAAACGCCCGACAGTTTCAAATTTTTCACTTGTTCCGCTAAATTTGGGCTAACTTGTCGCGCCAAATATGCAAACTGTTTGTGTGGGTCGGTTAGGAATTCTTCAATTTTTCCATCTTCCAAATTCAACAACCGATTAAGTTGTTTAATTTGTTGGCGCGTTGCGGTAATTTTAAACTCTTGCGGGTTAATCCAAATAGATTCAACCGGCGTACTAATCGCAAGTGGCGCACCATTTCTATCTCGAATCATGCCGCGATATGCAAAAACAGGTACGTCGCTGACGTGGCGCATATCGCCTTGTTCTTTTAAAAATTCTTTGTCGAAAACCTGCAAACTAACCGCTTTACCCACTAAAATCAGCATTCCCGCGATAATCGTACCTAAAACCCAACGCCGACGAATCGAATAGTCGTGGGTAAATAGGGTGGCTTCGTTTTTATGTCGTCGATACTTCATCAGGGTTTGATATAAATGATTTTTTCGCGTGCTGGTAGCACTAATTTCAACTGTTCACGCGCTACTTGTTCAACACGATTTTGTTCGGCAAGTGTGGTGAGTTCAAGTTGTAATTGTCCCCACGCGACTTCGTATTGATCGAGTAATTTTTCTTGTTTTTGGATTTCGATAAAAATTAAGCGCGAATTATATTTTTTATAAATCACCATCAATGCCGATACCAGCAAAATGGAAATTAAAATACTCATGCCTAAAAATCGCACCATAAAATCAAACTCGTTCTGCGACACGCAAAACGGCACTGCGCGAGCGAGAATTTTGTGCAATTTCGTCAGCCGTAGGTTTTATGGCTTTGCTTAATACGTTCAAAACGCCTTTTTCAATGTCTGCCTCTTTGATTGGTAATTTGCCGACATTACGTTTTACACCTGATTCGTCGCGCATAAAACGTTTGACGATACGGTCTTCAAGCGAATGGAACGAAATTACAACCAATCGACCGTGTGAATTTAGCACTTTTGTCGTTTGTTCCAAAACCGAAGTCAGTTCACCGAGTTCGTTATTGACCGCAATCCGAATGGCTTGGAAGCTGCGTGTTGCAGGGTGTTTATGTTTTTCACGAAATGGAATTGTGTCTTCAATGAGTTTTGCTAATTGGTGTGTCGTTTTGATGGGTTGAATTGTTCGTGTAGTAACAATTGCATTTGCGATTCGCCGAGCAAAACGCTCTTCGCCGAAATCAAACAAAACGTGTGTTAAGGTTTTTTCGTCGATTTGTGCAAGCCATTCAGCGGCAGATAAACCTTGCATGGTATCCATTCGCATATCGAGCGTGCCGTCGTTCATGAAACTAAAACCACGAGTTTCATCATCGAGTTGCGGAGAAGAAACGCCTAAATCCAGCAAAATACCGTCAACTTTTCCATTTAATTCCAATTCAGTAATGACTTTTTCCATTTCTGAAAAGGGTGCATGAATTAACTGGAAACGTGAATCGTGTGATAGTTGTTGGGCGCGTTCACAATGAATTGCGGTGTCGTCGCGGTCAAACGCAATCAACCGACCATTTTCACCAAGTGCTTTTAAAATGCGTTGACTGTGTCCGCCGCGTCCAAATGTTCCATCTATGTACACACCATTTGGGTTGATTGCTAAATGGTGCAATGCTTCTTCGAGCATTACGGATAAATGGATCATTAACAAATTCTTCCGTTGTTAAAAAGCTATAAAAAAAGCCCTATCGGGCGTTGAATTCGTTCAATATAGATTTCAAATAAGCCTTAGTCAAGCGTGAATTCAATTAGAAATCTTGTTGTATTGTTAAGGGGTTACGTCTTTTTGAATGGTTAAAAATAAATGCCGCGTTATATCAAAGCGTTATTCATTTTTAGTTATAAACTACTTTAAGTCATTCGAGTATTAGGTGAAAGAGTTAGCCTGTAAGCCGGATTTTGTCGTGGACAGTCATTCATCTAGGCGACAAATCACTTTGTCGCTCAAGCAATCTACCCAAAAGCCGCCAGGGCGGACGAATGCTTTCCTATTTGATCTTGCTCCGAGTGGGGTTTTCACTGCCACACCTGTTACCAGTTGCGCGGTGCGCTCTTACCGCACCATTTCAACCTTACTGATTCGCCGAAACGAATTTAGCGGTATATTTTCTGCTGCACTTTCCGTAGGCTCACGCCCCCCAGTCATTATCTGGCACTCTGCCCAGTGGAGTCCGGACTTTCCTCCCTTCTATCATTACAATAAAACGGCGACTGCCCAGCCAACTCTTTCGCGTTTAGTTTAGCACAGTATTTGTGTTGCTGAGTGCTAACGCTGCCTGATAAATTGGTTTCTTTTTTCCGCCTGTAATTTCAACTGTTAATTCCACCGCTTTTTTAACGCTACATTCCGTCAGTAATAATTTCAAAATACGCTCTTGTTCAGGTGCAATTGTATTTTCGGACACATCAATTTTCACCGCACCTTCAACAATAACAACAAATTCACCGCGCCGCATATTCGCATCGGTTTCGACCAACGTTAACATTTCGGCGAGCGGTAATTTTACAATTGTTTCATGTAATTTGGTTAATTCGCGGGCAATCACAATCGAGCGTTCCGGTGGTAAAACGGCTGTCATATCCTGCAAGCAATCTAAAATTCGATGGCACGATTCATAAAAAATCCACGTTGTTGAAATCGCCGACCGTTCTACGAAAAATGTTTGGCGAGCTGACGAAGTTCGCGGCGTAAAACCTTCAAACGTAAACGGTGTAATTGCCACACCCGCTGCAGATAAAGCTGCAATTAACGCGCACGCGCCGACAATTGGCACAACGGTTAAGTTCGCCTCATGAACGGCTTTAACCACGGGCATTCCTGGATCACTGATTAACGGCGTACCTGCATCTGAAACCAGTGCAATAGATAATCCTGAACGTAATTTTTCGACAATTTCACTAGCCGCTTTGTCTTCGTTATGCTGATGCAAGGCGATAACTTTATTGCTAATCCCATAATGTTGCAGCAGCATTCGGACGTGGCGGGTATCTTCGGCGGCAATTAAATCCACGCTTTTTAAAGTTTCAATCGCACGAAACGTAATATCTGCTAAATTGCCAATCGGCGTGGCAACAATGTATAACTTACCCATTTCTTGAATCATTTTTTTCTCGGTTAGAATTTATGACTGCCTATCTTAAACCAAAACCTAAAGCTGCCCACTTACTACGCGGTGAACAATCTGAACAACACGCTTGTGATTTTTTAATCGCACAAGGGCTGACGCTGGTTGAGCGCAACTTTCGGTGTCCTTATGGCGAACTCGATTTAATCATGAAAGACGGTAAAACGTTGGTGATTGTCGAAGTGCGTTATCGCAAAAATGCGAAATTCGGCAGTGCATTAGAAAGTGTGACGCGCTCGAAACAAATGAAAATTATTGCCGCAACGGAAGTTTATTTAAATACGTTGCCCAGCGATGACTTGATGCCGATGCGTTTTGACGTGGTGGGAATTTTAGGGGAGGGCGATTTGCAGTGGGTGAAAAATGCGTTTGAAACCTATTAGGGCGGATTTTGAATCCGCCCAAACGAAATTAACCGTGTTTAGACTTTTTGTTTTGAGACGTATTTTTCGTTACGGCAGCAACATTTACAGGCGTTTTCGCTACAGGTTTTTGACCTTTCGTCACGGCTTTAGTTTTCTCTGCTAACGCTTTGTTATTTACAGAAATCTTTTGCGCCATCGCAACGATGTGATTCGTCGGTATTTTTATGGATTTGCCTTTCACATTGTCTTTGCTTTTTGAAGCAACGCTAACTGATTTCTTATCGTTTTTATCCGACTTTTTAGCAGTCAACAAGGCTTTGACGCTTTGTTTAGACGTTACTTTTGCAATAATTTTCACAGATTCAGCTTTCGCTTTATGAACGGTCACAGTAGGTTTTGACTCTAAATAAATCGCCGTACTTTCATCATCATCTGCAGGATAACTTTCAGTAATCCATTGTTCAAATGGTAATTGCGCCAAGTTTTCTTTGAATGATTCGGCTTTTGCCACAGGAATCAACAAGCGGCGAGGACCTGAACCTTCAGGTGCAGTTTTTGATTTATTGAAACCAGGATTTAGTTTCATAAAATCGTGCAACGACATATCCGCCATTTCAGCGGCTTTGTTTAAATTCAACTGTGAATCTAAATGAACGACTTCAAAATAAGGTTTATTTGGAATGTGGTGCAAATTCACATTGTATTCATCGGCATGCGCGAAAATCTTCGCAATCGCTAATAAACGAGGTACATAATTTGATGTTTCTTCAGGCATTCTCAATGACCAATAATCTGTCGGCATATTGCGACCTTCATTGTGTTCAATTGATTTTTTAACGTTACCTTTGCCCCAGTTATATGACGCAAGAGCCAACAACCAATCACCATCAAACGTTTCGCTAAGTTGTTTTAAATAAGTCGTGGCGGCTTTCGTCGAAGCATAAACGTCGCGGCGACCGTCGTACCAAGAATTTTGTTGTAAGCCAAACATTCGACCGGTTGCCGGCATAAATTGCCACAAACCCGACGCATCGACTCGAGAATTGGCATTCGGCACAAACGCACTTTCGACCACAGGTAATAACGCCAATTCACCTGGGATATTTTTGGCTTCTATTTCGTCGAGAATGAGGTGCAAATAAGGCTCAGCGCGGTGTTGAATTGTATTTAACGCTTGCGGATGATTCAAATACCAATCGATTTCACGATCAATACGATCGTTTTCAATTTTTGGTAGTGAATACAAAGATAGCAACCGTTCCCAAACGGTGTCCTTGTGAGAAGCGGCAGTTTTACTGATTTCCGTTTTGTTTATCGGTTGATAATTTTGATAGTAATGATCAACATAAGCGTTATTTTCTTCAGGAGAGAGTTCGGTAATAGTCAGCGCATCTTTCGCATTTTGCGAACAACCAGCAGCTGTGAGCGTCATCAACATCACTAATAAATTAACGTGTCTGTTTAGTTTTACTGGCATCATTTGACCTTTGTAGTTACGAAGTGTTTTGATTATAGTAAGTTTTTAGCCCAAAATCATTAAAACCACCTTAAATTGAGTAGTCATTATGAAACGCGATTTTTTATTTGCTTATTACCAAACGCCGCGCGGAAAATTATTGAAAGAGCTTGAAGTCGCT
Source organism: uncultured Pseudomonadota bacterium (assembly GCA_903848935.1). GTDB lineage: Bacteria > Pseudomonadota > Gammaproteobacteria > Methylococcales > Methylomonadaceae > UBA10906. The sequence continues at coordinate 66,394 of CAINHO010000015.1, forward strand.
TATTTACAGCGTTCTATTACGGTCGGATGTCAGCAAACAATTTTGCAAGTTGGCGGTCTCGGTTGGGAAAATAAATTTATCGATTGTTCGCTATATCAGAATTTTTCGGTGCTGGATGCCAAGCAATTAGGTTGGGATGGCGCACGGAAAATTCAAGCCAAATCTTATGCTTTGCCGATTCAAAGTAATTCTATTGATATGATTATCGTGCCGCATTTACTGGAATTTGACGCGGCACGTTTTCAAACGTTTAGAGAATTGGAGCGCGTTTTGAAACCCGAAGGTATTTTATTAGTATTAAATTTTAATCCATGGAGTTTTTGGGTGCGTTATCAATACTTACTAGATAAACGATTGGCGTATTCGTGGCGTGGACATTTTATTTCACGATCACGGTTATTTGATTGGTTAAAATTATTGAATTTTGAAGTCACTAACAAAACGGAGTTTTATTTGGATTGTACCAAAACACAGAATGGAATGGACGCGCTCAATAGTTTTGCATTTACATCTACAGCGTATGCGGTGAAAGCGATTAAGCGGCGATTTAATCCAATTCCAATAACTGAAATTAAAACATTTATGCCGCGTTTAGCTGTGGCGAATCCCATGGCGGCAACGGTGGAACATCATGACTGAACCGGTGATTATTTATACCGATGGCGCGTGTCGCGGTAATCCAGGGAAGGGCGGTTGGGGTGCGATTTTGCGTTACAAAGGCACAATCAAAGAATTGCACGGCGGCGAACGTGATACCACCAATAATCGAATGGAATTGATGGCGGCAATTGCAGCGTTGGAAGCCTTGAATAAACCATGTGCCGTTCAGTTACACATTGATTCAAAATACGTTTTAGATGGGATTACGAAATGGCTGCCGAATTGGAAAAAAGCGGGTTGGAAAACGGCGGCTAAAAAACCGGTAAAAAATGAAGATTTGTGGCGGCGTTTAGATACTGCAATTCAGCCGCATACAATTGATTGGCGTTGGGTCAAAGGACATTCTGGTAATCAAGGTAATGAACGCGCCGATGCGTTGGCGAATTTAGGGGTTGATTCGTTGCGGTGAGTCTCGGAAGTATTTACCGATAGTCGCACAATCAAACCTAATATTTTGTTAAAACCACTGATGGTTAGTCCACTATGAAAATTAAAAATTACTTATTCAATTTGCCGCCCACAAACACTCAAACCTCGTTGCGACGCAACGCGCTTTATTTGGCAATTATGGCGATTTTGTACCCCGCCGTTTCGTCGGCAAATCCCAATCATGCCCAAGTGATTAGCGGTCAAGTCAGCATTGATCAATCGGTTGCTGGCATAACAACGGTAACAAATTCGCCGAATGCGATTATCAATTGGCAGGATTTCAATATCGCCCAACATGAAATCACTCGATTCATTCAACAAAACGGACAAAGTGCGGTGTTGAATCGAATCATCGGTGGCACTCCGAGTGAGATTTTGGGTTCATTGTTTTCAAACGGTCAGGTGTTTTTGATTAACCCGAATGGCATTGTGTTTGGTGCGGGTTCACAAATCGACACGCAAGGCTTGATTGCATCGAGTTTAAATCTCAGCGACAACGATTTTCAAAAAGGGAATTTTCATTTTATCGCCGGTTCAAAAGCAGGCGATATTTCTAACGAAGGCATTATTCACGCGGGCAAAGATGGCAATATCGTCCTGATTGCGCCGAACATCGAAAATAAAGGCATTATCCAAAGCGAAGGCGGCAAAATCGTTTTAGCGGCGGGGCAAGAATTGATTTTGACCAACATGGATGACCCTGAAATTCGTTTTCAAGTTCAAGCCCCAAAAAATCAGGTCTTAAACATCGGACAACTGTTAACCGAAGGCGGCGCGATTAACGTATTTGCAGGTTCGATTAAACACAGCGGCGATATGAATGCCGATAGCGTTGAAGTTGATAAACAAGGCAACATTCGTTTGGTTGCCAAAGGCGATGTGACGCTCGACAAAGACAGCAAAATCTCAGCGAATAATGAAAAAGGCGAAGCAGGCAAAATTGAAATCACAGGTGAGAATGTCGCGGTTTTAGATAATTCTAAAATTGAAGCGGTGGGCGAAAAAGGCGGCGGTGACATTTTAATCGGTGGTGATTATCAAGGTAAAAATTCCGCTGTTCAAAATGCCAAAACTACCACCGTTGCTGAAAAAGTAAAAATTACTGCCGATGCAAAAACAACAGGGCAGGGCGGTAAAGTCATTGTTTGGTCTGACGAAAATACCAAA
>CAINHO010000016.1 GCA_903848935.1 uncultured Pseudomonadota bacterium
AAATCGACACATATTTGGCACTTAAATCGTCACAACCGTCACTCGTGCAAATTTCCTTTTACCGACTTGATAAACGTGTTGCGAACCGGCGGTAATTTCGAGTTTCGGATTTTCCACTTTCTCACTATCAATTTTTACCGCGCCTTGGTTAATCATCCGAATTGCTTCGGACGTACTCGCGGTTAATTCGGCATCTTTTAACAAATTCGCAATCCCCAAACTTTCACCAGTCACTTTCAATTCAATTTCAGGCATTTCGTCGGGAATTGCGCCGCGTTGAAAACGCGCTTCAAAGTTTTCTAACGCTTTAACGGCTGCCGCTTCGTCGTGAAAACGGGCAATAATTTCTTGCGCGAGTTTGAATTTATAATCGCGTGGATTTGCACCTTTTTGGCATTCTTCGTTCCATTCTGCAATTTCAGCCATCGGACGAAAACTTAGCAATTCAAAATAACGCCACATCAATTCGTCGCTAATTGACATAATTTTGCCAAACATTTCATCGGGTGCGTCGGCAATACCAATGTAATTATTGAGCGATTTCGACATTTTCTGTACGCCATCCAAGCCTTCTAAAATCGGCATCGTCATCACGACTTGCGGTTTTTGTCCGAAGGCTTCTTGTAATTGCCGACCCATGAGTAAATTGAATTTCTGATCTGTGCCGCCCAATTCTACGTCTGCTTTCATCGCAACGGAATCGTAACCTTGAATCAGCGGATACAAAAATTCATGAATAGCAATCGGCTGATTGCTGGAAAAACGCTTGTGAAAATCGTCACGTTCCAACATTCGCGCCACGGTATTTTTTGCCGCCAATTGAATCAATTCCGCCGATGACATTTCGTTCATCCACGTCGAATTAAACATCACAGTGGTTTTTTCAGGGTCGAGAATTTTAAAAATCTGCGCTTGATAAGTTTCAGCATTCGCCGCGACTTCTTCACGGGTCAACGGTTTGCGCGTGACATTTTTGCCCGTAGGATCGCCAATCATGCCGGTGAAATCTCCAATCAAAAACAAAATTTCATGCCCAGCATCTTGAAATTGTTTGAGTTTGTTAATTAAAACTGTGTGACCCAAATGCAAATCGGGAGCTGTTGGATCGAAACCCGCTTTAATGCGTAACGGACGATTTTCAGCGAGTTTTTTAATCAATTCCGCTTCGAGTAAAACTTCGTGCGTCCCGCGTAATAATTCGGTTAAATCTGATGTGTTCAAGAGAATTCCTCAAAATGAAAATAAATGATGCGAATGCCACAAACATTCGAATTAAACATAGATTATCATAGTTGGCACGCAATCTATCGGTTCCGGTTAGCAAATGCGCCAAAAAGTTAGCCCATTAAACAATGCGGATTTTTTATGCCCTTATTCAACAAAAAAGTCATCGAACAAGCCTTAACTATTCAAGAAATTCCCGACGCGCATTTAGAAATTTTGCGCGACTGGCGAGAAATGATTGTCAGCAAAGAACTGGTCAAACACAAAGAAACCGCTGTTGTCAGTTCATTTATCAGCAAATTCCTTGAAATCATTTTGGGTTATAAAACCATCGGTAGCGGCAAAAATTACAGTCTCGCGCAAGAATATCCGATTGCAAAAGGCTCGGTCGATACGGCACTTGGCGAATTTTTCAACGACAAACAAGGCGACAAAGTTCACGCGGTTTTTGAACTCAAAGGCTCAAAAGCCAAAAATCTCGATAATCTAATCAGCGGCAGAAATGAAACACCGATTCAACAAGGTTGGCGTTATGCGCGGGACGTAGAAGGTTGCCAGTGGATTTTAGTCACCAATTATTTAGAAATTCGGTTGTATGCCTACAACGAAACCACGCTGGTTTATGAAACGTTTGATTTAGCCAAACTGACCCATCCAGCCGAATACGCAAAATTCGTTTTGTGTTTGCACGCCGATAATTTGCTCACAGGTAAAACAAAAGCTTTGCTCGCACAAAGCAAACAAGTTGAAAAAGACATTACCGAAAAACTTTATGATGATTATAAAAATCTGCGCGAGTTGTTAATCACGCGCTTTATTGAAGATAATCCCGACATTGACCCGCTCGATTTAATTTCACCTGCACAAAAATTACTCGACCGCATTTTGTTTGTCGCCTTTTGCGAAGACAAAGGACTTTTGCCGTCTAAAACAATTGAGCAAGCCTGCAAACACGTTGATATTTACAACCCAAATCACCC
>CAINHO010000017.1 GCA_903848935.1 uncultured Pseudomonadota bacterium
AGGGAATTGGCAACTTAATGACACAATCCAAAGCAAAATTATTGCGTTGGCTTTTTCGATGGCGGCAGAGATTGAACGAGATTTGATTTCGCAACATACCAAAGAGGCGTTGCAATTCAAGAAGGAACAGGGACTGAAATTAGGTCGCCCAACAGGCGTGGGGAAAAGTAAGTTGGATGCTTTTAAACCTGAGATTGAAAGTTTGTTAGCAAATGGTTCAACACAAAAATTTGTCGCACAACGTTACAAAACGACAGAGGCGAATTTACATAATTAGCTTAAAAAGAATCATTTGATGACCTCACGCGAGCGATTCCAATCCTAAAATCCTATAGGACTTTTGTGTCGTTTGTTTAAACTCACCCACAATCAGAATGTACAATCAATCCTTTATCTGGCTGACGATGTGTGATTGCCATACTCAAGGCATTGCAAACCAATTCAGCAGGCATAGTTGATGAGGTTGCCCAGCCGATAATTTTGCGTGAAAATAAGTCCATCACCACCGCTAAATATAACCAGCCCGATGCTGTACGAATGTAAGTAATATTGCTAGTCCAAGCCTGATTGGGCTTTTCTGGCGAAAAATCCCGATTCAAAACATTTTCAAACACGGGTAAGTTATGTTTGCTGTCGGTCGTCGCGGTAGACCGTCTTGAGCTGATGTTTTCGCATCAACGTTCGGATCTATTTTTATGCCATGATGTTGCTGTAAAGCCTGTTGCAAGCGGCGTGAGCCATAAGTTTGCCCTGATTCTTCAAAGGCACTTTTTAACGCTACGCTGGTGATACAAATCGACTGCGGCGCGTTTACACGTTTTTTTGTCGCATAAATGCCCGCTCGACTGACCTCAAATACCTCGCAAATTTTGACGGTATCGGCTGCCTTCTCCGCTTGCAACTTACTGATTAAGTCGTGCTTTACTTGATTGCTCGGGCGAAGAAGGCGGATGCTTTTTTTAATAATTCAACATCCAGTTTCAATCGTTTATTTTCAGATTCCAATTCTCGAATTCTTTGCTGATCTGGGGTAAGCGGCTTTCCGATAAAACCTTGCCCTGTTTTTTCCAATTCAACTTGCTTTAGCCAACGTCTAACAACGGTTTCGTGAAGATTCATATCTTTGCAGACTTGGCTGATTACTACGCCATCTTCTTTTACCATTTTGATGATTTATAATTTGTAGCTTGCTTCAAACTTACGTCTTTCTTTGGTCATTTTTTCACTCCTATGTTGGCATTTTACAACCTATAGGCGTGTCTGTTTTCATTAGACCATTACAGGCTTTCTATTTACACCACCCGCACCGCGCTTTCGCAAGATGAGGGTTTTGTTTAGTATTTCAAGCAAAGCTGCTTTACAAAAACTTAATCGCCGCGACAATCATCCCACCGACAGAAATGGTTGTGGCAAACGACCAAATCATAAAATGGTCAATTCTTGCCGTGAGTTGCTCAAAACGTTTGTCTATTTGCTCAAAACGTTTGTCTACTTGCTCAAAACGTTTCGTTGTCTCTGCTTGTATTTGTTCAAAACGCTTGTCCATATCTTCACGCAATTCACGCATTTCAGAGCTTAATCGCTCATTCATTTTTTCCATTTGCGAACTTAAACGAATGTCCAAATTTTGCACGTCTTCTCGTAATTCCACATCCAAATGAGCAAAATGATTAGTTTGTGCTTTGAGCATTAAAATCATCATCTGTTCAGGCGCAATTCCCTCACCACTGGCTACTTTCTCCATCACTTTTTGCGCTTGACTATCTAGCCAATCCTCAAAAAATTTATCGTCAAACATTGTTTCGTTTTCCCAGAAAGCTAAAATTCAGTCCAAATTCTACCACGCCCCACAACAAAAAAGCCCACTCTGCAATTCACAGAAGAACGGACTTTTTGCTTTCCCCCCTTTGAAGGGGGGCAGGGGGATGTGCTTTAAACTCTCATTTCAACCTCTTTCAAAATCACCGAAACGACCCCATTCAATTCCGAAAACACCTGTGAATTATCAAACCGAATCACTTTCAAACCCAACGATTCCAACACTTTCCTCCGCTCCCGTTTGATTCTTACGCAATTCACGCGCTAACCGTTTGGTCGTTCTTGCATACGGCAACATCTTTTCCACCTTCGAGATTAAAGCATATCCCCCCTGCCCCCCTTTTCAAAGGGGAGAAAGCAAAAGCCCACTCTCCAGTTCAACACCAAAGAGCGGGCTTTCTATTTACAACACCCCCACCCTGCCGAGGCACGATGAGAGCGTTAAGCTACTTTCTTTTCTTGCAATGGCAATAAGCCACTTTGGCTCGCGTCTAACACGACCATTTGAACAATGTGATTATTTACATCGTAAGACAACACAATGTTCCAATCCTGTGCCGTTTCCTTAACGATAGGATTGTCACTAAAATGAAGCTCTAAAATGTCATCATCTGAATAATAAAACGTTTTCATCATGAATCCTCAAAACTAAAGTGAAACATCACCGTTTTAACAACAACGGCTTGATCAATCACAACCGCTACACAAATTAAATTGTCGTTCCGACTTTCGTAAAATTTAGCAATCCAAGCATGTTTGTCGTCTTTGTACTTTAATTCACCCGTTTCAATCAAATCAAAAAGTAATTCATCATCAATTGAACGTTCAATCATTCGCTTTCTAGCGTGTGCCGTAATGTGTATGGCACCTTTAAAACGTGAACTGACCAATTTTATCATCATTTCTTCCAGCTCAAATTCTACCACGCCCCACAACAAAAAAGCCCACTCTCCAGTTCAACACCAAAGAGCGGGCTTTCTATTTACAACACCCACCACCCCGCCAATGGCAAGATGAGGGGGTTGTTTAGCATTTCAATTCTAAGCAATTGCTTGCTGTTTTGGTAATGCCGTCAAAATTGCTCTTAACGCCCGATTTACAGCATCTTCTGTAGTAAAAACTTTAGCCACATCTTCGTCGAGTGTGACATTAACAACCTGCTTGGCAAAACGATTTGGTTTGGCTTTGCTGTAATCAAAATGATATTCAGGTAATAAATCTTCAGTTTCTGTGATCGCGTTCATAATTTCTCACCTCAGTAGTCGTTGCAGGTCTAGCACTAATAATTCGGATTGCATCAGCACGTTCTGTAAAAGAGATTACAAGCAACCGCCGTGCATTTGATGTTCCGATAATCAACTCTCTTTGCTCTCCAATTGAGTTCCAAACATCATCGAAAATGTTAGCCAACCCGTCATCAAAAACAGTCTTGGCTTCATTGAAGTCAACACCATGTTTCTTTAAATTGCTTGCCGATTTAACTTCATCCCATTCAAATTTCATAACCGATTCCATTTTTAAATCAGCTCAAATTTTACCACGCCCCACAAACAAAAAAGCCCACTCTCCAGTTCAACACCAAAGAGCGGGCTTTCTTATTTCACATCAAGCCGCCATAGCAGAATCATGCACATTATGATTATGCAAAACGTGTTTTTTGACGTGTGTTTCTTTTCGCACAACTTGTAATTTTTTTGGATGGTGAATAATTATCCCTTCAACTTCTTCGCCCGAAGCGTGAGCAATTGCTTCTTTTAAGCCTTGGCTAATTCTTTCAAATGCGTTCATTGTTTTTTCCTTCTAATGCAGTAGCAACTAAAATATCAACTAATTTTGCTAAATTATTACGCTCTTCAGCAGTTAAATTATCCCGTTCATTCTTCGCAAAAAGTGTCACCAGATATAGCGGTAATTTGTCGCTATGAAAATAATAAATCACTCTCACACCACCACTTTTTCCACGTCCACCTTTGCCCCAACGTAATTTTCTCACCCCTCCAGTGCCTTGCATAATATCACCTGCTTTAGGATTTTTAGCTAAAAAATCTATGATGTCTTGGCGTTCTTCAGTTGATAAATGCTTTTCAGCAAAAGAAATATAACTTGGCAGTTCAGCAACAGTATTCATTTTTTATTTACGAGTATTTAAAAGTCGCCAAATTCTACCACGCCCCACAAACAAAAAAGCCCACTCTGCAATTCACAGAAAAACGGACTTTTTGCTTTCCCCCCCTTTGAAGGGGGGCAGGGGGGATGTGCTTTAAACTCGCATTTCAACCTCTTTCAAAATCACCGAAACGACCCCATTCAATTCCGAAAACACCTGCGAATTATCAAACCGAATCACTTTCAAACCCAACGATTCCAACACTTTCGTCCGCTCAACATCATACGTCAGCGCGTCAGGTTCATAATGCTGCGAACCATCTAACTCAATGACTAACTTCGCCTCAACACCGTAAAAATCTACAATGTAACCCGCTATCGGTCTTTGTCGATTGAACTGCACGCCCAAAATCTGTTTGCGGCGAATTTGTGACCACAACACTTTCCTCCGCTCCCGTTTGATTCTTACGCAATTCACGCGCTAACGGTTTGGTCGTTCTTGAATACGGCAACATCTTTTCCACCTTCGAGATTAAAGCACATCCCCCCTGCCCCCCTTCAAAGGGGGGAGAGCATTCAAAAAAGCCCACTCTTCAGTTCAACACCAAAGAGCGGGCTTTTTATTTACAACACCCCCACCCTGCTGAGGCACGATGACGGTTTTATTTTGTTCCCATCAATGAAAAAATGCAATTTTGATTAACGCACTAGCAATAACACCAAGGCAAACAAAAATTGCTTTGTTTGTCCATTTGGTAAATTGCAACTCTTGTTTGATGTCATGAAAACCGTCTTTCATCTCACCTCGCAACTGCTCAATTTTAATTTCAGTTTCTTTAATGCGTAAATCTAAGAAATCTTTTGTCAACGTTTCACCTTGAACTTTTGCGATTGTTTTCGCAATCGATTCTGCTTGTGAGCGTTCAATACCCACTTGAATCATCTCGGTAGTTGCTTGTAATGTGTCAAAGTATGCCATGATGATTCCTGCTAGTTTTTAGATTCATTTCAAAAAAGCCCACTCTCCCGTTCAACACCAAAGAGCGGGCTTTTTATTTACAACACCCCCACCCTGCCGAGACACGATGAGGGATTTCATCAAACAGGCAACCCCGCCGCTTTTAAAACCGCAGGTAACAAGTCATTATCATCTTCAATTCGTAACATCCGAATATCTTTAATTGAAGGTGCAAACCAAGGATTATTTGTGGTTAAACTCATGACCGCCAAAACACAAGAAACCGCATTGACCGTCTCATCACCAAAATAAACACTTCCTTGTTGACGCGAAAATCCATGTGCTGCCAACGCTCTTTTAATATCGTTGTAAGCGTTTGTATAACTCGCATTATGATAATTTTTTGATAACATTTCTTGATCTAAATCAAACGTAATTGCATACATTTCATTCTCCCTTATTCAGTATTTTTATTTATTAAAAAAACCGCCTTCCTTTCGTCCAGCGGTTTCTATTTACAACACCCCCACCCTGCCGAGGCAAGATGAGGGGTTTCGGAGTTTTTAAGCAACCGTTAACGGTTACTTTTACTGTTGACTACGCAAGAGTAATTAGACCAGTAGTTCCAGAAATACTTGTAGACGCACTATCTGCATAACCTACAAGTACAATAGCAGCAGTCAAATGTCCTGCCATGCCGTCAGCCCATTGTACTAAAGAGTCTGTACCAGAGGTTGATGCTGTAAATGCACCAGTACCAGTGTTATATGTACCTCGTACAATCTCTGTAGATGCTGTTCCAGCAGCTACTGGCGAAGTGTATGCACCTGCTAATGCGTTAGTAATTGAACCCGATGCTTGAGAAAGGTTGATTGTATCGCCTTTCGCTGCACCAGTAATCACATCAACCCCCGTCAATGCTCCATTCGCAGTAATTGCAGCACCTGTATCATTAGTACCAGTTATCGGAGCATAAATCAGCGTAGTAACGTTGTTCACGCCGTTGTGATTGATTGCAATGTTATCAGCACCCGCCCCACCCGTTACAGAATTTGCACCAGAACCAACTGAAATAACGTCAGCTAAACCAGCACCAGTGAAAGTAACACCACCATTTCCACCTTTAAGAACAACACCAGCTGTAGCACCACTATCATTGAAAGTAACAGCACCAGTAACCGCGCTAAAATCAGCGTTAAGAACTTTGTTTACCGCTGATGCAGTAACTACACCTGTTCCTGTGTCTGTAAGTGTGCCTGATGTAATCACACCACCTAGTGACAATGCACCCGCTCCACTGACGTTAATGGCTGTAGATACGCCAGAAAGCGTTAAAGTTGAACCTGCTGCAGAGGCAGTTAAATCCTTAGTTAAAATCAAATTCAATGTTTCATTACCACCAGCAGAAGCATTCAACGCAATTGCAGCACCTGTAGAAAGCGTGTTGGCAGCACCTTGAGATGTCAAGTTAATGGTTTCATAACCACTGATGGTGTTTGTACCTAAAAGACCACCACCAAAGGCAGCTGTAGCACTACCCAAAGTCCACGCAAGTATATCACTCGTACCAGTACCAGCAGCACTAACACTGACGTTGTTAGCGGCTTGAGTAGAAGTACCCTCATCAAAGATACCATTAGACGCAAGCGAACTTACAGTGACAGCTGCTGCATCAGCACCAAATAATTTCAAACCAGTAGCAGTAGCAAAATTCGCCATGTTGATAACATTAGTAGCATGACCCGCGAAATAAACACCAATGTTTTCAACATTTGTTAAAGACGTAATTGCTGTTGAGCCAGTACCAATGGCATCACTCACAACAACGGTATCACTGCCTGTACCCGCGTCAATGGTAAGTTTGTTCAACTGAGCAGCAGTAATCACAACACCACTAATAGCAGCTGCGCTTAAATCAAGAGTGTCTGCGCCACTGCCACCTTTATAAGAAAATAAAGTCGCAATGTCTGTGTTAGCAGAAGTAGCAGTACTATTTACGTCAATATACGTTTTTCCAGTCGCCGCTGAAGCATCAATAGATTTAATACCTGTAGCCGCAAACTGTGGAGTAGCTGCTAAAGCATCACCAACTGTTAAATTCAGGTCTGAAGAACCAGCTACTGTGATAGTGTCAACTTTAACACCTGTAATATCAGTCAAAGTAATTGAGTTAGCAGTATTTGCTGTAAGCGTACCAGTGGAAGTAATAGCGACGGTAGCAACTTTAGTACCTGTTACAGCAACAGTAGCTGCCGTTGCCGTACCAATTTTACTTAATGTGATGTTTTCAGCAGTGTCAGTAGTCGAAGCAAGCGTGTATGTGTTCGCCGCTGTTTGATTTGAGAGAGTTACAGTTTGACCTGTTAATGTATACGTTTTGCTAGATGCTGCTTTAACAGCATCTAAGGTTAAAGTAACTATGCCCGCAATATTGCTTAAATCTAAACCAGCTGCATCGTTGTTGACATAAAGACTTTCAACTCCAGTTATCGTTGGCAAGTTAGTTACTGTAGCAGTGGCATCCTCATAAATTTTTAATGTGTCTACACCTGCACCACCATCAATTGCATCTGCAGCTGAAGTTACTTTGTTTGCAGCACTAGAATTATCCGCAATAATAGTGTCGTTGCCCGTCGTACCTGTAATGTTATCAACAGCACTCGTCAATGAGAAATTAGAACCAGTAACAGCAATACTCGTGTCATTGATAGTTACAGTATTTGTTGCACTTGTACCTGCCGCCAAAGAATAACCTGTTGGCAATGTGCCTAAAGTCAACGCAACCGTTTGTGCGCCTTCAGTTACGCTATCAGCCACTGCCGCTAATGTTACAGAAGCGGTTGTTACGCCTGCTGCAAAAGTGAAGTTACCTGTTGGGCTAACAGTGTAGTTAGTTGATACGTTTGAAGCTGTACCCGCCAATGTGTAAGGAATCGTCAAACCACCTGCAGGTGCTGCTGTTCCTAACGTGATGGTGAATACATCTGAACTACCTTCATTCACAGCCGCTGTTGCTGCTGCCAATGAAACAGAACCCGCCGCAGGTGCAGTGCTGCTATCAGCAATAGTCAATGCAACAGGTGTCGCAACGATATTCAAACCTGCAATAGAGCCAGGCGTAACGGTTAAAGTTTCAGCACCTTCAGTCGTGTTGTCTGCAATCGCATTCAATACTAACGTACCTGTTGTTGCGCCCGCTGCGATAACGATGTTACCAGTGGTGTTTGCATTTGCAGTTGCGCCCGCATAGTAATCAGTACCAATTGTTGCTGCACCGCCTGTTGTACCTGTGTTGGTACCTGAAGACAATGTGTAAGGAATTGAATAACCGCCTACTGGAGCAACTGTGTCAGAGGTTGCCGTCAAAGTTACTGAAGAACCTTCATTTACTGATGCAGCCGCTGAAGCCAAAGTGATTGTTGGAACTGGATCAGTAATTGTGCCAGCAACGTCCGCTACTTTAGAGAATGTGCTGTTTAATAATTGTGCGTCATACGCTCTGATACCATCAACTTTACCGTCGTTAGCAACTGTTACAGTAACTGTTTGTGGCGCGGTAGCACCTACTGCAAACGTAATGGGTTGAACAGCTGAGAAGTCAGTCGTTGCAGTGGTTGCAGTGATACTGTTCAATGCTTGACCAATGATGTTTAAATTCAATGTGGTTGCCGCGTTCACTACTGAATTTGGTGTCACAGTGAAAGTAATTTGTCTGCCTTCTTGTGTAGACACACCAGCAACCGCATTTGAAGTCATGGTGAATGTTGGCGCAGGTGCGTCAAGCAATGCAGTTGTCACTACGGCACCCGCTGAATTGACTACGCCAGCACTTGGGTTTGACAAGGTTAATGAAACTGCTTCGCCTGTTTCAGCAATAGTATCCAATACGATAGGAAGACTAATAGTTGCTGTTGTTGCGCCTGGTGCGAAAGTCAATGAACCGAGATAAGGACCATCAACCGCAGTTGATGTGCTGATGACTCCTGTTACGCCAGTTCCTGCAATGGTTTCGTCAGTAGTATCTGCACCGGTTGCACCACCTAAATTAGCTAAGGTGTAGTTAACAGTCGTCGCTGTTGTTGCTGAAGGATTCGCCAAAGTTACAGTGAATAAAGCGTTGCCGCCTTCTGTTGCTGAAGCTGCGCCTACTACTGAAAAAGTCGGTGTTGGAACAGAAGCATGACTTGCGTCAATGTTTGCTGTTGGAATTGAGACGGGCGCTGCTGCTGTTGTGCTAACTGTTGTACCACCAATGGTGATTGCAGGAGCTGCACCTGTGACAGGAACGATTTTGACAGGAACTGTACCGTTAGCGAATGTTAAAGATTCTGTCGCCGCGTCCAAACCAAGGTTTGCAACAACAACACCCGCTGCATTCACAACTTGGAATTGGTTTGTACCTACTTGAAGGTATTTGTAATCGGTGGTTGCACCCGAAAATTGAACGCCTTCAACGTTTGAATCTAACGTAACACCTGTTAAACCAGCAGCAACGACGACAGTTTGTGAACCTGTTGCGCCATAAACGGTAGTGTTATTGTTGTTGACGTTAAATGTCGTGTCTGTTGTATCTAAAAATATTTTAGCCATTTGTAAAAAACTCCGAAAGATAAAAAAATAAGTGATTAACTCACTAGGTCGCGCATTGTAAAAACTAAAACTTAAAACTAGGTTAACTGTAATGTTATGCAGTGGGTGATTAAAGCACAGCCCCCAGCTTTTCAAGCTGCCCCCTCCAAAGGGGGCGAAAGATTAAAAAGCTATCTTTGCTTTAAAAATCCCCTGCGTAACAATAAGTTCTTAACCTGTGATAATTGAACCCGCACCAATTGCACTGTTCACGGAACCTACAGAGTAAATCTGAGCATCCGTTCCAGCGGCTAAACCTGTTAATACAATTTTAGCCACTGTACTCGTAGCAGTATCAGCATAATCAATTTCTACCGTACCATCGCTAGAATTTGAGTTAAAAATTGATGGTGCATTACCCGCTGGGAAGTGAAGCACGTCACCCGCAGCAAAATTGCTAATGGTGTAAGTGTAATTTCCTGCTGCGACGTTAAATTGCACATTGCTACCAACTAACGCATCACCCGTTCCCGCTGCCGTGACAGCGACGGTTGATGTGATACCTGGTGTTGGCGTAACGACAGGCGTTGGCGTGACAACAGGTGCAGGCGTTGCTGTATTTGTCAGGCTGTTTGCACCAAACAACGCATTGAATGAACCTACAGAATACAACGCGATATCTTGCGCGGCGGTTAAACCCGACAAGTGAACATCAGCCACATGACCGTTATTTGAATAAATCAAATCAACGGTGCCGTCAGTGGTATTCAGGTTGCTCAGCGTAGGCGTGTTAGCCGATGGGAAGTTGATTGAATCACCTGTCGCAAAGTTAGCAATGTTGTAGGTGTAATCGCCTTCGGCTACTTGGAATGCAAATGTATCAGTGCTTGCATCCGTGGTACCGGCAGCGTTCACAGCAACCGCTGTTGGACCCGCAGAAATGATTTTCAATGCTGCATTCACACCTGCAATACTTACATTTCCTGCTTCGTCAGTTTCTGTCACTTGGACATCACCTGCGGCATAAGTGCCGATTGGCAATACAAAACTGTCCGTTGCAGTGCCTGTTACAGGTGCAGCACCTTTAACACTGTATGCCCATGTTGCATCAGTTTCCAAACCAGAAACCGTTACAGTGCCATCAGTGCTAATGTTATCTGTCGCCGATACGCCGTTATCTGTTGTCAACGTGACAACAGGAGCAACAGGAGCAACATTATCCAACGTGAAGCTGTAAGGTGTTGGTGCAGACACATTGCCTGCTTCGTCAATTTGACGCACAAAGCCTGTATTTAAACCTTCAGTGTAAGCTATTTCAGTTTCTGACCAATCTGTTCCATTCGCACTATATTCAACAAGCGCACCTGCTTCGGGTTCAGTTGTGAAAGATGAATTTGCAACTGCTGCATCATTAACTATGCCACTAAGATTGCTCGCTAACGCAGCCACTTGACTATCAAATACGAAATCAATTTGTGTTGCATCAGAAACGTTACCGAATGAATCAGTTTGACGAACCAACACAGAATTATCACCTTCAACAGGCGTAGGTTCTGTTACTGACCAAGTGGTCGGATTGCCATTGGCATCTGCTGCACTAAATTCAACTTTCGCATTTGTTGCTGTATCAGTGACATCTAACGTGGCATCGTTTGTAATACCGTCAGTACCACTAATCCCTGTGTCATTCAACAACACAACTGTCGGTGCTGATGCAGAGGTAGGTGCTGGTGTAGGGGTGAATTCAGATGCACTACTAACATTGCCCGCTGCATCGGTTGCAACAGCCGTAATAGTTTGCACAGCGGCATCATTCAAAGATGTAATGTCTAATTTTGAAACGGTGCGTGACCAATTACCATCAACGTCAGCAGTAATTGTGCGCGTAATACCATCTTGACCGAAAGTTAACAGCACTTTTGACAATGGTTCAGCTGTACCACTAACCACACTAACGGTTGCAATTAACGGATCTGTGTTTGATTCATCAAATACAGGTGCATCAGGTGCAGTCGTGTCAGGCGGTGTGGGTGTGAATTCAGATGCGTTACTCACGTTACCAGCCGAGTCAGTTGAAACAGCGGTAATCGTTTGCACATTGGCATCTTCCAAAGACGCAATGTCTAATTTTGAAACGGTGCGTGACCAATCTCCATTAGCGTCAGCGGTAACGGTGTGTGTAATACCATCTTGACCGAAAGTTAACAGCACTTTTGATAATGGTTCAGCTGTACCGCTAATCACACTGACATTTACAACTAACGGATCTGTGTTTGATTCATCAATTACAGGTGCATCAGGTGCAATGGTGTCTTTTACAGTGAGATTATCTGTCAACACATCACTTTCATTACCAGCGGAATCTTTTGCTGAAACAGACACTGGCAAAGTACCTGTTGCTTCGTAATTAGCGAACTCAGCCGAACTGTAATCTTCCGCATCTAATGAATATGTCCAAACACCGTTTGCAACATCGGCGGTTCTTTCATTCGAGCCAATCATCAACGAAACAGCTGCTGTTGTGTCATCAACAGTACCCGAAATCTCACCATTATTTTCACCTGTTAAAGTGATAATAGGGGCTGTTGTATCCACTAACGTAATTTCAGTGGTTGCCAGTTGGCTGACATTACCAGAAGCATCTGTTGCCGTTGCGTTAATCAATTCAGTGCCATAACTTGCATAATCCGCTGCAGCCATGTCATAAGTCCATGTGCCATCAGCCGCCACAACAATGTCAGTGGCCGTGTTAAGTATATTAGCAAGAACAGGTTCGGAGGTTAGAGTAGGTTCTGGAGCGGCTGAAACAGGTTCTGTGATTGGAGTAGGTTCGATTGTGATTGGCGGAACAGGGACATCAACAGGAATTAGTCCACTCGTATCGATACCACTTGTTGCATCAGCAACTGCTTTCTCTGCATCGGTAACAGCTTGTGTGTCGGTGACAATAGCGGCTTGCGCGTCTGTTACAGCATTTGCCGCTGCAACAGAAGCATCGTTAACACCGTTTTGGGTTGGATCTTGAGCCGCTAATAATGCCGCTTGATCGTCTGATACATATCCTTGATCAGCTGTGACAGTATCTTGATCCGCCGTGACGGTGGCTGCATCAACAGGTTTTGCTGCTTGGTCGGCAGTTAATGTTGCTTGGTCGGTGGTTAATGTCGCTTGATCACCAGCTAGCGTTGTTTGTGCATCTGTTATTCCAGTCGCCGCCGCATCTTGAGCATCATTAACACCGTTTTGAGTGGGATCTTGAGCTGCTGCCAACGCAGCTTGATCTGTGGCTAGCTGTGTTTGTGCCGTAGTTAAATCTGCATTTGCTTGATCCAATGCGGCTTGGTCAACAATAACGGCTTGGCTCGCACTTGATTCAGAACCGCTATTATCGGCACTACTGTCAGCACCATCAGTACCAAAAGTTAACGTAATTTTTGCACCGGGTTCACCAGTACCCGAAATCGTAACACCAGCGGCTCTTGCTTGATCGTCGATAACATTATCGCTAGCAATCGTATCAAACGTAGGGGCATTTGGTGGGGTTGTATCATCAAACGTCAATGCAATACTGCTGTCACGACCAGCAACATCCATACGACCTACGAATGCTAATTTAGGCAAATTAAGTGTCAAATCAGCTGGATCAAAGCTTGTTTCTACACCATCAAGCGTCAAAGTTGCTTCAGTGGTACTCGTAGTAACTAATGATACTTTTACATTTTCAAATCCAGCAGGCAGAGTTACGAATTTTGACAAATCCATGCCCGTTTTGATAAATTCCGCACCATCTGTCAACGTTAACGTATCCGTTTGTGCCGCGAAACCGTTATGTGTACCCTCATTGATTGCTGTTTCTGACAATTCCAAACGTGGTTCGATGAACGTCACGGCTGTTGTTTGCAGGTCTGCATTTGCAGGCACACTACCCGATACGAAATCAGTCGCTTTGAACCCGTAAGTTAAGTCTGAAATACTGTCAGCGGCATTACTACTATCTGCTGTACCAGTTAATGTTAATTCTGCTGTCGTTGCGTCAATTACAGTCAATTGTGCAGTCAAACCTGCTGGAACGTTTTCAACGTAAGAACCATCAGCGTTTAAATCTGTACCAATCAAATCAGAAACGAAATCTGAATTTTGTAATGTAATGACCACTTTGCCAGTAATCGTGCCATTATCTTTTCCACTTTCAACCAAAGAACCTTCAGAAACAGCAGAAGGCGTGTCCTGGAACGTAATAGTTAAGTTTTGATCTGCATTGACAGCCGCAATACTTGATTCGAAATAAGTAGATGGCAATGAAACTTGAACAGAGGCTAAGTCAGCCGCCTCATTATTGATAGCATTGCCCGTAAAGCTTAATTCGGCGGTCGTTAAATCGGCACTTACGATTAAATGGGCGGTTAAACCTTCAGGTACACCGGTAACAACAGGACCTAAATAGTATTCAGAAGTAGGATCGTTTAAATCAACACCCGCGAGTGAAATACTACCATCGGTTTCGCTGTAAAATGTGTCACCCGTTAAAGTCAACGTAACGGTGTCGCTAACACTACCATCATTCGCAACTGCTTCACTCAAATCTGTTGTTGAATACTCAATAGTTGGAAATTCAGGCGCAGGAGTCGCCTCGACGGTGACATCACTCGTAGGAGCAGCAGTAACTTCGGTGCCAGCTGCATCTAAAACTGGATTACCATTTGCATCTTGAGCGGCTGCCGAAATAGCACCAGCAACTGCACTGTAATCTTCAGCCGTTAGGGTATAAGTCCAAGCACCATCAACAACAGTAGCTTCTCTAGTCGTTCCATCAGCAAATGTCAAAACAACTTTTGCAACGCTTGCATCAGCAGTACCAGTCAACTCAACACCAGCTGCTCGTTCAGTTGCATCAATAGCATTGTCGCCCGTTACATCATCAAAGGTCAATGCAGGTTCAACAACAGGTGCTGTACCCGTATCACTAAAAATTAAGTTCGCACTTACACCATTGGGCAGTTCACCTGAATCGAATACATCAACGGGTAACGTTACATTCACCGCACCAGCACCAGTAAACCCATCGCCATAAATCGTTAATGTTGCTTTCGTTGGATCTGTGTCATCAACAGTTAAATCCGCCAATAAACCATTACCTAAATCAAGTGCGTTGGCACTATCGTAAAAAATGTCACCAGATAAAACTGCCTCTGATGTATACGCAAAAGTACCGTCGCCATTATCCGTTTTGATAATTGGTGAATAAGTTATGCTAGCCATGTTTAAAATCCTAAAAAGGTAATTGTGAAGTTAAATGTTACTAAAAAATCTGACAAGGTCGTGACTTGTTACAATGCAATGCTAAACATCCCACCCCTATTTGTCAAACTCGTTTATGGTAAAACGATAAAAATTTACAGTAATACATGAGATATGTGAACTACGTCACAGTTTTTAATACGATAATACCATTTATGATTTACATTGTGCCATTTACATCTAACACCTCAAAATCGTAAAAACAATTCGATTAGACTTTTGTCAAAATTAACTCTAAAACGAATTTACTACCGAAATAAGCTAATAATAAAAGCAAGAAACCCGCCAATATCCAATTTACTGCCACCCGTCCACGCCAGCCGTAACGTCGCCGACCAATTAAAATGGCACAAAATATCCCCCACGCGAACAACGACAACACAGTTTTATGCGCCAAATGCTGGGCAAATAAATCATGTAAAAACAAAAAACCGGTGCCTAACGACACGGTTAACATCAGCACCCCAGCGGTAATCATTTGAAATAACAATGTTTCCATCGTTTGCAACGAAGGCAACAACAAGATAAACCGTGTGGGCGGATGCTGCTTCAATTGATTGTTTTGGATCGCCAGCAGTATCGCTTGCAATGCGGCAACCGCCAACAAGCTAAACGCCAATACTGAAGTCAAAATATGCACCGCCATTGCACCTGTATGTACCGGTAATAAATGAGGTAACGGATCAATAATGGCATCCAATCCTAAAATGATTGCGGCTAACGGAAATAAGACCAAGCCCAATTTTTCAACTGGTTTGGTGAGTGCAGTTAATAATAAAACGAACACTACACTTAATATGTTGAGTGATGCCACACTTAGCACATCAAAACTAAAACCATTTTGGTGCTGACAAAGTAGCCCAATATATAAGGTGTGCAAGCCCGCCGCTAACCACGCGAATAACAAAGATTTTCGAGAATGAACGTGCTCGCGTAACTGTAAAACCAACCATCCCGTGTTAATGCTATAAGCAATCATCGAACTTATTGCAATAAATATCACCATAACCAACCCCTACTTTTGTTAATGCTGCACGCCTTTGAATCTGTGCCTTTTGCCTTATTTACCGTTGTGTTACTATAGCACCGAACGTCGGGCTTACAGTATTTGTCGGCTCTTTTTATTGATAGCGATTTCATTTTTCGAGTCACCTCATGTTTGATAATTTAACCGAACGCTTAAACGGCACCCTCAAGAAACTTAAAGGACAATCACGCCTCACTGAAAGCAACATTAAAGACACATTGCAAGAAGTGCGCGTCGCCTTGTTAGAAGCGGATGTGGCGTTGCCTGTCGTTACCGATTTTTTGGAAAATCTAAAAATCGGGGCATTAGGACAGGAAGTTCAAAATAGCTTAACGCCCGGTCAATCGATGATTAAATTGGTGCAAGCCGAACTCATCAAAGTCATGGGCGATAAAAATGAAAGTTTGAATCTCAACGCCCAACCACCCGCTATTATTTTAATGGCGGGTTTACAAGGTGCAGGTAAAACAACGACTGTAGCTAAATTAGGGCGTTGGCTCCAAGAAAACAACAAGAAAAAAGTGGGTGTCGTGAGTGCGGACGTGTATCGTCCCGCCGCGATTAAACAACTTGAAATGTTGGCGAAGGAAGTCGATTTAGTTTTTTTCGACAGTGATATTACCCAAAAACCGATTGATATTGCCCTTAACGCAATTGAAGCAGCAAAGCGTAAATTTTTGGATGTCATTATTGTCGATACTGCCGGTCGGTTGCACATTGATGATGAAATGATGGGCGAAATCAAAGCGTTGCACGCTGCGATTAAACCCGTCGAAACCCTATTTGTGGTCGATAGTATGACCGGACAAGATGCTGCGAATACGGCAAAAGTGTTCAACGATGCCCTGCCCTTGACAGGTATTATTTTGACCAAAGCTGATGGCGACGCGCGTGGTGGGGCGGCGTTATCGATTCGTCACATTACTGGTAAACCGATTAAATTTATTGGTATGGGTGAAAAAACCAATGCGTTAGAACCATTCCATCCTGATCGTATGGCTTCGCGTATTTTAGACATGGGTGATATGCTCAGTTTAATCGAGCAAATTGAGCAATCAGTTGATAAAGTCAAAGCTGAAAAATTGGTTCAAAAAATCAAAAAAGGCAAAGGCTTTGATTTAGAAGATTTCAAGGAACAGCTCATTGAAATGCAAAAAATGGGCGGTATTGGTTCGTTGATGGATAAAATGCCAGGCATGAATGCCATGCCAGCCGATGTAAAAGAGAAAATGAATGATAAATTGTTAGCACGACAAATAGGTGTAATTAACTCGATGACTATGAAAGAACGTCAGTTCCCCGATTTAATTAAAGGCAACCGTAAAAAACGCATTGCTGATGGTTGTGGGCAAGAGTTAAGTGATGTGAATCGGATGCTGAAGCAATTTATCATGATGCAAAAAATGATGAAAAAATTGAAATCCGGAAATATGGCAAACATGGTGCGTGGCATGAAGAGTCAAATGAGCGGCTTACGTCGATAGGTTTGATGTTTTATGTTGTTTTATCAACAAAAATGCGTAGAATAACGCAATTTATTTCAGCAATTATTTAAGGATTTAAGATGGTAACTATTCGTCTTTCCAGAGGTGGTTCAAAAAACCGCCCGTTTTATCAAATCGTAGTCACTGATAGCCGCAACAGTCGTGATGGTCGTTACATTGAGCGTATTGGATTTTTCAATCCATTAGCGCGTGGCAATGAAGAACGTTTACGTTTAGACAACGAACGTGTTGACCATTGGAAAGCAAACGGCGCACAGCCTTCAGAGCGCGTTGCAAAATTGATTAAAGATTCGTTGAAAGCAGCGGTGTAATTGCTTTTGAGCGAAAAAAAATTGTTACACGTCGGGAAAATTTCTGGCGTTTTCGGTATCAAAGGTTGGGTAAAGATTTTTTCATTTACCGGTCATCGCGAAGATATTTTGAAATATTCGCCGTGGTTGTTGAAAAAAAACGATTCCATGCAAACAGTTGAAATCATTGCGGGTCAATTACAGAGCAAAGGCGTAGTCGCACAATTAAAAGGCGTGACGGATCGAAATGACGCAGAAACGTTAATCGGTTGGGATGTTTTTATCGATTACGCGAAGTTGCCACCCGCAAAACATGGTGAATATTACTGGTCAGATTTGATTGGGTTGCAGGTTGAAAACAATGAAGGCATAGTTCTAGGCGCGATCGAGAGCCTACTTGAAACCGGTGCAAATGATGTCATCATTGTGCAGGACAAAGAACGTCAACACGCGATTCCGTTTATTCAGCCGCAAGTAGTGTTAGCAATTGATTTAATGGCTCGCACAATGCGTGTGGATTGGGACGCAGATTTTTAAATGCGTTTTGATATTATCACGTTATTTCCCGAAATGGTTACAGAAGCGGCGCAAGTCGGTGTGACGGGCAAGGCGATTGAAAACGCCATAGTGACACTCAATGTTTGGAATCCTCGCGATTACACATGCGACCGTCACAAAACCGTTGATGATAGACCGTTTGGTGGTGGACATGGCATGGTCATGAAATACCAACCTTTACACGATGCCGTTATCGCTGCAAAAGTTGACGCGAAAAACGATTGCAAAGTGGTGTATTTAAGCCCGCAAGGCAGACCACTAACGCAAGCGTTACTCAGCGAAGCCAGTGAGTTATCGCAACTGATTTTAGTGGCAGGACGTTACGAAGGTATTGATGAGCGATTTATTCAACGCGATTGTGATGAAGAATGGTCACTTGGTGATTACGTTATCAGTGGAGGAGAACTCGCCGCATTGATTGTGATTGATGCCATTACGCGCTTGTTGCCGAATGTATTAGGCAATGCCCAATCGGCACAAGAAGATTCACACAGCGACGGATTGCTAGATTATCCTCAGTTTACCCGTCCTGAAATGAGTGCTGCTAATGATGCCGTTCCAGATGTGTTATTGAGTGGCAATCATGCCGATATTGCACGTTGGCGAATGAAACAAGCATTGGGGCGAACGTGGCAAAAACGCCCAGATTTATTGAAAAAGAAAACATTAAGTGCCGAGCAAGAACGCTTATTGGCACAATTTAAAGTTGAAGTGGACAAGGTATAAAAATGAATATTATTGATGAAATCAACCAAGCGCAAATGAAACAAATTCCTGATTTTAAATCAGGTGACACCGTTATCGTTCAAGTCCGCGTGAAAGAAGGCGAACGTGAACGTATTCAAGCATTTGAAGGCATTGTGATTGCAATGCGTAACCGTGGTGTAAACTCTGCGTTTACCGTGCGTAAAATTTCACACGGTACGGGTGTTGAACGTGTTTTCCAAACACACAGCAACATTATCAGCGAAATTATTGTGAAACGTCGTGGTGCGGTTCGTCGTGCAAAATTGTATTATTTGCGTGATTTGACCGGTAGAAAAGCGCGTATCAAAGAAAAATTGGCGGTTAAAGCAGCATAATCGACAAGTCGTGATTAGTAGAAAAGGCAGCGTTGAGCTGCCTTTTTTATTTGTGGCGAGTAATAATGACAACGTCCGAAAAACTCATTGATCAATTTTTAGATGCCGCGTGGGTAGAACAAGGCTTGAGTAAAAATACGCTGTCTGCGTATCGTAGCGATTTAAGAATTTTTAGCGCGTGGTTGAAACAAGATTTGCTGATGGTTGAAACGGGAAATATCAGTGAATTTTTGGCGAATCGTTACCAACTCGGTATCACCGGTCGCACGACGGCTCGCATTTTATCGAGTTTACGTCGATTTTATGGCTATTTTCTGCGCGAAAGTGTAATTACGATTGACCCGACGGCGTTGATTAGCGTGCCAAAAACAACGCGCGTTTTACCTCAAACCTTGACCGAAAATGATGTTGAAGCCTTACTTGCTGCGCCACAAATCGCCGTGCCGCGTGGACAACGGGATAAAGCGATGCTCGAAATGCTCTACGCGACCGGTTTGCGGGTTTCGGAATTAGTTGATTTAAAATTTGAGCAACTTAATCTGCGTCAAGGTGTGGTGCAAATTGTCGGCAAAGGCGGACGTGAACGATTGGTGCCGGTGGGTGAAGAAGCCCTGGATTGTCTCGAAACGTATTTGCACAGTGGACGCGAATTGCTGTTGAGTGGTCGGCAAAGCGATTATATTTTCGTTACTAATCGTGGCTGTAATATGACACGCCAAGCTTTTTGGCACATTATTAAACGTTATGCGTTTCAAGCTGAGATTACCAAACCGCTGTCGCCACATACGTTACGTCACGCTTTTGCGACCCATTTGCTCAATCACGGTGCGGATTTGCGCGTGGTGCAATTGCTACTCGGTCACGTCGATTTATCGACTACCCAAATTTATACCCACGTCGCCAGTGAACGCTTACAAACGCTCCATGCTCAATTTCACCCACGAGGTTAATTTTTTATGACACAAAACATTCACCCTTCGGCTTATATTTCGCCCGATGCTAAAATTGGCGAGAACGTGACGATTGGCGCGTTTGCCGTGATTGAACATCACGTTGAAATTGGCGCGAATTGCACGATTCAAGCCCACGCGGTCATTCAACCATTTACTAAAATGGGCAGCGATAACATCGTTCACCCGCACGTTGTCTTAAGCGATTTGCCACAAGATATTCATTTCAAATCCGAAACTGTAACGTGGTTAGAAATCGGCGACAACAACACCTTCCGCGAAGGCTTCACCGCGCATCGCGCCACCAAAGAAAATGCCGCAACGCGCATTGGTTCGAATTGTTATTTCATGAATAATAGCCACGTCGCGCACGATTGCAACGTTGGCAACAAAACGATTTTCGCCAACAACGTCGCCATCGGCGGTCATGTCGAAATCGGCAACAACGTTTTTATGGGCGGTGCCGTCGTCGTGCATCAATTTTGCCGCGTCGGTTCCTACGCCATTGTGCAAGGTACGACGGGGCTAAATATGGACGTGATGCCCTTCATGTTAATCGGTGGACGACCAGCGCGACATTACCGTTTAAACAGCGTCGGTTTACGCCGTGCGGGCATTACCGGTGAACGTTATGACGTATTATCAAAAGCGTTTCGTTTATTGCGGACGCGCCAATCGCTCGACCATTTGCCTGAAACTGACGAACTCAAACAATTAAAAGACTGGCTCGCCGTGAAATCAAAACGCGGCACACACGGCTTTGTCGAACTCTAAACACTCACTCCTAAATTAAAAATGCCCTTATTACGTTTATCCAATGTTTCTATTGCCTATGGCACACACGCCCTGCTCAAACACGCAGATTTCCAACTCGATGCTGGTGAGCGCGTCGGTTTATTAGGTCGCAACGGCGAAGGAAAATCGACGCTGATGAAAATTATCGCCGGCGACACGTTGCCCGATGAAGGCGATATTTGGCGACAACCCGAACTCAAATTGGCGTGGTTGGCTCAATCACCCGATTTGCCCGAAGATGCTACGATTTATGATGCCGTCGCCAGCGGTTTAGGCGATTTGGGTGAAATCATTGCGCGTTATCACGATTTGTCATTGACGATGGATTATGAAGACGAAAAAGCCTTGAACGAGCTGGGCGATTTGCAACATGAACTTGAAGCGCGAGATGGTTGGGCGTTTCAACAGCGTGTCGAAGCGACATTGAGCAAATTGAATTTACCGCCAGAGTTAAAAATTCAAGGCTTATCGGGCGGCTGGAAACGGCGAGTTGATTTGGCACGCGCGTTGGTCATGGATCCCGAAGTGTTGTTGCTTGATGAACCGACTAACCATTTGGATTTTGAAAGTATTGCGTGGCTCGAAGAACAGGTTTTGAATTTCCAAGGTGCGGTGTTATTCGTCACGCATGATCGGGCATTTTTGCAAAAATTGGCGACACGGATTGTCGATTTAGACCGTGGGAATTTGGTTTCTTGGCAAGGCACTTACGATGATTATTTGACCCGTAAAGCCGCCGCATTAGAAGATGAAGCCAATCAAAATGCGGAGTTTGATAAAAAATTGGCTGATGAAGAAGTCTGGATTCGCCAAGGCGTAAAAGCGCGGAGAACTCGAAATGAAGGACGTGTACGCGCTTTAGAACGATTGCGAGCAGAACGTTCTGAACGCCGAAATGTCCAAGGTACGGCAAAAATAGGCTTAGATACTGGCGCAAAATCGGGCAAAAAAGTGCTTGAAGTTGAAAATATCAGTTTCAAATACGACGACCGCACGATTATCAAAAACTTTTCAACGCTAATTCAACGCGGCGACAAAATCGGTTTAGTCGGGGCGAATGGCGCAGGAAAATCGACGTTATTGAAATTATTACTCAAACAAATCGAACCCACCAGCGGCACGATTGAACAAGGGACAAAATTAGAAATCGCTTATTTTGACCAATTGCGTGACCAATTAGATCCCGAACTGAGCGTTGTGGATACAATTGCGTATGGCAATGATTTTGTTGAAATCGGTGGTCAGCAACGTCACGTTATTTCGTATTTAGGTGATTTCTTATTCGCGCCAGCTCGCGCTCGTTCGCCGGTGAAAAGTTTGTCAGGTGGTGAAAAAAATCGCTTATTGTTGGCGCGATTATTCACCAAACCAGCGAATTTAATTGTAATGGACGAACCAACCAACGATTTGGATTTGGAAACGTTGGAATTATTAGAAGCAAAATTATTGGAATTTGACGGCACGTTATTGTTAGTCAGCCACGATCGCGCATTTTTGGATAATGTCGTTACCAACATTTTCGTCTTAGACGGTACGGGGAATGTCCAAGAGTTTTTTGGCGGTTACACGGATTGGCTCGAATACAATAAAAACTTGCAAGCTGCGGCGGCTCTAACGGCAAAGAAACCGGTGCCTAAAGTTGAAAAACTTGCGCCCGTTTCAACTGCCCCGAAAAAGAAAAAATTATCGTTCAAAGAACAACAAGAACTCGAAAAACTCCCCGCATTGATTAGCAAATTAGAAGCGGCACAGGTCGAATTAACGGTAAAAATAAACGAACCGGATTTTTATAAACAAGAACAGTTCGTGGTAAATGAGGCGTTGGATGAATTGAAAAACATTGAAAATGAATTGGTCGGTTGTTATGCGCGGTGGGATGAGTTGGAAGAAAACGCCGGATAACCTTGCAACGAGGCGCGAAGTCGATTATTCTTTGCACCCTTTCAAGCAGTAAAAAAGATATTTGGAGAGATGGCTGAGTGGTCGAAAGCGCACGCTTGGAAAGCGTGTATACGGTAACGTATCGAGGGTTCGAACCCCTCTCTCTTCGCCAATAAACATTAAAAAAGCCGCAAACCATCAGGTTTAGCGGCTTTTTTATTGTTCGATGATAATTATTCGCCGCTCAATTCTAACAAATACGCACCATAAGCCGTTTTCGACATTTCATTGCCTCTAATTTTTAAATCTTCCGCCGTTAGCCAGCCATTATTAAACGCAATTTCTTCCAAACACGCGACTTTCAAACCTTGACGATGTTCAATCGTTTGCACAAACTGCCCTGCGTCCAACAAACTGTCATGCGTTCCCGTATCGAGCCACGCAAAACCGCGTCCAAAAATCTCCACATTCAATTCACCGGCATTCAAATAGGTTTGGTTCACTTCGGTAATTTCGAGTTCACCACGCGCCGAAGGTTTAATGTTTTTAGCAATTTCAATCACGCGATTGTCATAAAAATATAAGCCCGTGATTGCGTAATTTGATTTAGGTTGTGCGGGTTTTTCTTCAATCGAAATCACTTTGTTATCCTTATCAAATTCCACCACGCCAAATCGTTCTGCGTCCTTGACTTGATAACCAAACACCGTCGCACCACTTTCGCGTTGCAAGGCTTGTTTCAAACTGGCGGAAAAACCTTGTCCGAAGAAAATGTTGTCGCCCAAAACCAAACAAGTGTGACTGTCGCCAATGAACTCTTCGCCAATTAAAAACGCTTGCGCTAATCCATCGGGTTTGGGTTGCACGGCGTATTCAAGTCGCACGCCAAAATCTGAACCATCGCCGAGCAGATTTTTAAAATTGGGTTGATCTTCGGGCGTGGTGATAATCAAAACGTCCCGAATACCCGCCAACATCAACACCGACAATGGATAATAAATCATTGGTTTGTCGTACACGGGCAAAAGCTGTTTTGAAACTGCTTTAGTAATTGGGTGCAAACGTGTTCCCGCGCCACCCGCTAAAATTATGCCTTTCCAGTTCATACATTTTCCTTTAATCCCAAGCGTTCCCGCTGATAACTACCATCTTGAATATGCTGACACCATGCCAAATTATCCAAATACCATTGCACCGTTTTTCGCAAACCCGTTTCAAACGTTTCTTGCGGAAGCCAACCCAATTCGCGTTCGATTTTTCTGGCATCAATCGCATACCGTAAATCGTGACCTGGGCGATCCGTCACATAAGTAATCAACTCGGCGTAATGCGTAATGCCATTCGGTTTGTTGGGTTTTAGTTCGTCGAGAATGTCACACAACGTTTGCACGACGGTTAAATTCGCCTTTTCATTATGTCCGCCAATGTTATAAGTTTCGCCCGTCGTGCCTTTTTCCAACACCGTCAATAATGCTCGTGCATGGTCATCAACAAAAAGCCAATCACGGATTTGTTGCCCATTGCCATAAACCGGTAACGGCTTGCCTTCGAATGCGTTCAAAATCACCACCGGAATCAATTTTTCGGGGAATTGAAAATGCCCGTAATTGTTCGAGCAATTCGTGACAATTATCGGCAAACCATAAGTTCGATGCCACGCGCGAACCAAATGGTCGGAACTCGCTTTCGAAGCTGAATATGGTGAACTCGGCGAATACGCTGTAGTTTCAGTAAATAAATCGTTCGTGCCATGTAAATCACCAAATACTTCATCGGTCGAAATATGATGAAAACGAAACGCCGCTTTTTTGGTCGATTCTAAGTTTGACCAATACTGACGCGCCGCTTCGAGCAAGGTGTAAGTGCCGACAATGTTGGTTTCAATAAATGCCGCCGGTTTATCAATTGAACGGTCAACGTGCGATTCTGCGGCAAGGTGCATCACGGCATCAGGTTGATAATTGGCAAATAAATCGCGGATTTTTTCGCCATCACAAATATCGACTTGAGCAAATGTGTAACGTGGATTTTCAACGACTGAAATCAGTGACTCCAAATTGCCCGCATACGTTAAATTATCCACGTTTAAAACGCTGTGTTGCGTGTCGTTAATTAAATAACGAATCAACGCCGAACCAATAAATCCTGCGCCACCGGTGATTAAAATTTTCATTTCAATTCTTCCAAACAAAGTTTGAGCGTGTCTTCCCACGTCGGCATCGTCAAGCCAAAACGTTGCGTTAATCGTTCAGTCGAAAGACGAGAATTCGCCGGACGTTTCGCAGGCGTGGGATATTCAGACGTTGGAATGGGTTTAATCGCACAAGTCAGTTGCACCAATTTAACAATTTTTTCAGCGAAACCGTGCCACGAGGTTTCACCCGCGCTGGTTAAATTGAAAATTCCCGAAACAAATGTTTTCGCGCCACGTTCGTGTTGTGCTTGTCGAACAATATGCGCGGTCGATTCGGCAATCAAACGCGCCCACGTTGGCGCACCAATTTGGTCGGCGACAATGTTGAGTTCTTCACGTTCCGCCGCCAATCGTAAAATACTTTTCACAAAATTTTGTCCACGCGACGCAAAAACCCACGTCGTGCGACAAATCAAATAATCCGCGCCACTCGCTTGAATTGCTAATTCCCCCGCGAGTTTACTTTCACCGTAAACGTTTAATGGATTTGTCGCATCGTTTTCAAAATACGGCGCGTTTTTCGTGCCATCAAACACATAATCCGTTGAATAATGAATTAGTAACGCATTCAATTTTTTCGCTTCTTGCGCCAAAATTTCAACGGCTTGCGCGTTAATCAAAAAGGCTAAATTACGTTCCGTTTCTGCTTTATCCACAGCGGTATAAGCCGCCGCATTCACAATCACATCGGGGCGAATCGTTTGAACGATTTGGCGTAATTTTTCTAAATCTGTTAAATCGGCTTGTTCACGATTCAATCCCACGACTTCACCCAAAGGTAATAAAGTTCGCGCCAACTCCCAGCCGACTTGACCATTGCCACCGAGTAATAAAATTTTCATGCAAATACCTCGGCATCACGCAACGCCAAACTTTGTGCATCTTTTGCAGACAAAAGCGGTTCGGTAATTCCCCAATCGATACCAATTTCGGCATCATTCCAACGCACACAACGTTCAAATTCAGGTGCATAATAATCGGTGGTTTTATAGAGAAAATCGGCGGTTTCGGATAACACTAAAAATCCATGAGCAAAACCAGCAGGAACCCAAAATTGGCGATGATTTTCGCCGCTCAATTCAACTCCGTGCCATTTTCCAAAAGTGGGTGACGATTTTCGCAAATCGACAGCGACATCAAACACGCTGCCGCTAACGACACGCACTAATTTTCCTTGTGGCTGTTGAATTTGATAATGCAACCCGCGCAACACATTTTTACTGGAGCGTGAATGGTTATCTTGCACAAAAGTTACGTCTAAACCGGTCAGATTTTGAAAGGTTTTTTGATTAAAACTTTCCAAAAAAAAGCCGCGTGCGTCACCAAAAACTTTGGGTTCAAAAATAAATAAATCGGAAATAGGCGTTGTAATGAGATTCATAAAAGGCGGATTTCAAGTAGTAACGTGAAAAAAACGCAACCATACCAGATTTTAGCGATGACAAAAAACTGGTAGCAGGTTAATTATTAGCCCCCCGTGCCTTGTGATACAATTCGTGCCAATCAAACCTTAGCTTCCTTTTTTGTTTTAATCGTCAGAATCGTCTATGAAATTAAAAAAACTCTCCCGTGTCATTTTACTTTGTTTAGCTGTTTCACCTGTCGCACAAGCCAGTGATGATTTTATTGTTCGAGATATTAAAGTCAAAGGCTTGCAACGTATTTCAGAAGGCACGGTTTATAACTATTTGCCTGTCACTGTCGGCGAACGTTTTTCATTAGACAACACCGCTCCAGCAATTAAATCCCTGTTTAAAACCGGATTTTTCAAAGATATTTCGGTCGAACGCGACGGCTCAACGCTGGTTGTGAACGTAGTCGAACGTCCGTCAATTGCGAAAATTGTTTTTGAAGGCAACAAAGATTTAAGCAAAGACGATTTAACCAAAGCACTCAAAAAAATTGGTTTATCCGAAGGACAAACGTTCGACCGCCAATTGCTCGACAAAGTTGAACAAGAACTCAATCGTCAATATCTTAGCCACGGCAAATACGGCTTAACCATTAAAACCGAAGTTACCGATTTAACCCGAAATCGCGTCGCTATTTTCATCAAAATTTCCGAAGGGCGCGTCGCCAAAATCAAAGAAATTAACATCGTCGGCAACAACGTTTTCAATGAAACGGATTTACTGAAAAAAATCGAATTAAACACCTCGAATTTATTGTCGTTCTACACCAAAGATGACCAATACTCGAAACAAAAACTTGGCGCGGATTTAGAAACCTTACGTTCGTATTATTTGGATCGCGGTTATATCAATTTCAACATTGAATCCACGCAAGTCGCGATTACACCCGACAAAAAAGATATTTACGTCACAATTAACGTCAAAGAAGGCGACGTTTATAAACTCGATAAAGTAAAACTCGCCGGCAATTTAATCGTCCCCGCTGACGAGTTAATCAAACTCATGAAAGTCGGGCCGGGCGAAGTGTTTTCACGCAAAAGCGCGACTGAAACGTCCAAAGCGATTTCTGACCGTTTGGGCGACGATGGTTATGCGTTCGCCAACGTCAACATGATTCCAGAAATCAACGAAGCCACGAAAACCGTCAACATGACGTTCTTTGTTGACCCCGCAAAACGGGTTTCAGTCCATCGAATCAATATCAAAGGCAACACCAAAACCCGTGATGAAGTTTTACGCCGTGAAATGCGCCAAATGGAATCAACGTGGGCATCGAGTTCTAAAATTGAACGCTCAAAAACCCGTTTGGAACGCCTCGGTTATTTTGAAGATGTTGCGGTTGAAACGCCGCCCGTTTCCGGAACGGCTGACGAAATTGATGTGAATTACACTGTCACTGAAAAACCGTCGGGTAATTTAATGGCGGGTGTAGGTTATTCGCAGGTTCAAGGGATTGTATTAAACGCCAACATTGCACAAAACAACGTATTTGGTTCAGGCAAAATGGTCAATTTAGCTTTTAATAACAGTAACTATTTGACCAGTTATCAGTTTGGTTTCAATAACCCGTATTTCACCCCCGACGGCGTAAGTCAGGGCTACAATTTGGGCTACACCAAACGTAATGCCGGACAAATCAACATCGCAAACTACACCACTAACGTGCTGAATGCTGGGATTAACTTTGGTGTGCCATTGAATGAATTTGACCAAATTCGTGTTAATTTTGATGGTAAATACACAACGTTAGGCACCACGCCTTACACATCTAATGAAATTGGCAATTTTATGAAAAAATATGGCACTTCATTTTTCACATTTGCGCCAGAAATCGGCTGGACACATGACACATTAAATCGCGCAATCTTCCCAAATAAAGGCGGACAACAACGTCTTTCTGCATTAGCAACTGTTCCAGGTAGTAATTTGGAATACTATAAAGTGAGCTATAAACATCAAATGTATTTCCCGATTGCAAAAGATTTTACGTTGCGCGTTCTTGGGGAAGCGGCTTACGGTGATGGTTATGGAAAAACCAGCGATTTGCCCTTTTTTGAAAACTATTTTGCGGGCGGTACGGGTTCTGTTCGTGGCTTTTACAATAACACATTAGGTGTACGCGACACACATACCAAGAGTTGCGCCGCGTACTACAATACTCCCGTGCCGAATGCCGATGGCACTACAAATCCTACGGCTACGGGAACTTGTCCGTATCAAAATTATTCATTAGGCGGCTCAACGAAAGTTATTGGTAGTGCAGAATTATTTTTCCCTGTTCCCTTCATGCCCGATACAAAATCAGTAAGGTTAGGCACATTTTTCGACGCAGGTTCTTTGAGTAATGGCTTTAATATGAAAATGAAGTATTCTGCTGGCTTGTCTGGTGAGTGGATGTCACCATTTGGTGCGTTGTCAGTCAGTGTCGCCCAACCGCTAAATGCTTCACCCCTTGTTCAAGGTATAGATGGAGCCACAACAACAGGCGACCAAAAACAAATGTTCCAATTTAACTTTGGGCAAAACTTCTAAAACAATTTTTAGTTTGTCGTCCTTATCACTTATAATTTAAGCATATTTTTTTATTTCCAATCGAAACTCTCGGAGAATTCTATCTTTATGAAAACCAAAATCGCGTTATTTTTAGGCTTAATTTTTGTGGCAAATATCAGTTATGCCGATTTAAAAGTGGGCTTTGTGAACATTCCTGCCGTACTTGAAAAAGCTCCTCAAGCTGAAAAAGCGAAAAAACGTTTAGAACAAGAATTCTCACCCCGCGACAAACAACTTGTGTCGCAACAAAAAGATATTCAAAACATGGAAGAGCGTTTAACCAAAGATGCCGCTGTTTTGGGTGAAGCGGCGCGTTCAAATTTAGAAAAAGACGTGTTGAACAAAAAACGTGATTTCAAACGCACGCAACAAGAATTCAGCGAAGATTTCAACGTGCGTCGCAACGAAGAATTAGGCAAATTACAACGCCGCATTGTGGAAGCCATTCGTGGCATTGCAAAAGACCAAGGCTTTGATTTGTTACTCACCGACGGTGTAATTTATGCCAGTGAACAAATCGACGTAACCGCACAAGTTCAACAAAAATTAACCTCAATGCCTGAGTGATTACAGGTTTCAAAACCATCCGAACCGCCCCTTATAACCTAAAAAAGTGAAATCAAAAACCATGTCTATAACGTTAGATATTCAGCAAATTCAAGCCTTTCTTCCTCACCGTTATCCGTTTTTGTTAGTGGATAAAGTGGTGGAATGTGAGCCTGGCGTTAGGTTATTAGGGGTGAAAAATGTCACTTATAACGAGCCGTTTTTTCAAGGGCATTTTCCACAAAAACCCGTGATGCCCGGTGTGTTGATTTTGGAAGCGATGGCACAAACAACTGGTTTGTTAGCTTCTGAAACGGCAGGTGAAGAATTGAAAGGCATGATTTATTACCTAACCAGTATCGATAAAGCGAAGTTTAAACGCCCCGTGGTTCCTGGTGATCAATTGATGTTAGAAGCACGTTTTGTTAAAAGCAAACGTAACGTTTGGGCATTTGAATGTCGTGCCGAAGTCGATGGTGAATTTGTGGCAAGTGCTGAAATTCGTTGTGCAGCAGTGGTTGAGTAAGTTTTGATTCATCCTACCGCTATTATCGACCCACGCGCCGAACTCGCAGAAAATGTGAGTATCGGCGCGTTTTCAATTGTGGGTGCGGACGTTAAAATTGATTCGGGTACCATTATCGAATCACACGTTGTCGTTAAAGGTCACACATCGCTGGGCAAAGATAATCACATTTACCAATTTTGTTCGATTGGTGAAGATCCGCAAGATAAAAAATATGCACACGAAATCACACGCTTAGAAATTGGTGACCGCAATGTCATTCGTGAATATACGTCGATGCACCGTGGCACACATCAAGATAATAGTTTGACGAGAATTGGCAGCGATAATTTATTTATGGCTTACACGCACGTCGCGCATGATTGTGTGATTGGCGACCATGTGATTATGGCAAATGGCGCATCACTCGCGGGTCATGTGCATTTGAACAGTCACGCGATTTTGGGCGGTTTTACGTTGGTGCATCAATTTACCCAAATCGGTCAATACAGTTTTTCGGCAATGGGTAGTGCGATTACGCAAGATATTCCGCCATTTGTGATGGTCGGGGGTCGTCCAACTCGTCCACACGGTATCAATTCTGTGGGCATGGAACGTAACGGCATTTCCGCTGAAGATATTCGCCTGATTCGTAAAGCCTACAAAATGATTTACAAAATGAATTTGCGTCTCGAAGATGCAATTGAACAAATGGAAGATTTGGCGGGCGATAGCAAAGAGTTATCAAATATGGTGAATTTTCTCCGTAATGTCACACGCGGCATTTTGCGTTAAATCCATGTTAATTGCAGGCGTTGATGAAGCGGGACGCGGTTGTTTAGCAGGTAATGTTTTTGCCGCAGCCGTTATTTTAAATCCCGATTTCCCGATTGTCGGTTTAGCCGATTCCAAAGTATTAAGCGCGAAAAAACGCGAATTTCTGTCTGACCAAATCAAAAAACAGGCTTTGAGTTGGTCAATTGCTCAAGCCAGCGTTGACGAAATTGATGATATTAACATTCTGCAAGCCACGTTATTAGCGATGCGCCGCGCTGTTGAAGGTTTAAATGTTCAACCAGACGAGGTGTTAATCGATGGCAACCAACTTCCAAAACTCAACATTCCTGCACGCGCCATTATTCAAGGCGACAAAACCATTCAAGAAATCAGTGCCGCGTCAATTTTAGCCAAAGTGGCGCGTGATGAATCAATGGACGAATGCGCCAAAATTTATCCGCAATTCTCATTTTCAAAACACAAAGGCTACGGCACAAAACTACATTGCCAAGAAATTGAACAATTCGGCATTTTAGAGATTCACCGCAAATCGTTTAATCCCGTCAGAACGTTATTATTTCAAAAATGAAACGCATTGTTTTAGGTATCGAATACGACGGCAGTCGTTTTTTTGGTTGGCAATGGCAAGTTGGGCATCGCAACATTCAACACGAACTTCAACAAGCCTTGAGCAAAATTGCACAACATCCAATTACGGTGCAATGTGCGGGACGAACCGATACTGGCGTTCATGCAACAGAGCAAGTTGTGCATTTCGACACCACGGCAATTCGGAGTTTAGAAGCGTGGCATCGTGGCACAAATACTTATTTGCCATCGGATGTGCGGGTGATTTGGGCGCAAGAAGCCATTGGTGATTTTCATGCACGTTATCGAGCAATTGCCCGTTTTTACCGTTACGTTATTTTGAATCGCAACACGCCTTCGGCTTTGAACCGACAATCAACGTGGTGTCCATTGCCGTTGGATGCTGAAAAAATGCACCACGCTGCACAAAGTTTACTCGGACACCATGATTTCACGTCGTTTCGGGCGCAAGGCTGTCAGTCCAAAAGTCCGTTCCGCACCCTGTATTTTATCGACGTGCAACGAGTTGGCGAGCAGGTGATTATTGAACTGTCGGCAAATGCGTTTTTGCATCACATGGTTCGCAACATTGCAGGCGTGTTGATTGCCATTGGGTCTGAAAAACAACTCGTTTCATGGACACGCGAATTATTGGATGTGAAAAATCGGCAGTTGGGCGGTGTCACTGCGCCTTCAGATGGTTTGCATTTGGCAGGTGTTTATTATCCCGACCATTATGGCATCGACAAAAATCCTATTTTTAACAAACTACCCGCCGACGCACGACGTTTTGATTGAGTTTTGAAAATACAAAATCATGAAAAAAATTAACTGGAATCCTGAAAAAAATGACAAACTTATTGCCGAACGTGGCATTAGTTTTAACGACGTAATTTATCATTTTGCACAAGGCTATTTGCTCGACGATATTGAGCATCCGAATCAAGAAAAATATCCGAATCAATCTATTTTTATTTTAGAAATAAACAACTATGTCTACCTGGTACCTTACGTTGTAAATGATACGGAGCGATTTCTAAAAACGATTATTCCCAGTCGTAAATTGACTAAAAAATACTTAGGAAGATAAATCATGACAAATCTAACTCAAGAAGAACAAGCGTTATTAGATTCTGTAGAAAATGACGAATGGCATACTAAGCCAAATTTTATCCAACGAAAACAGGCATTACAACGCGCTGCACAGCAACAGCTGAACGCCAAAAATCATCTCAATGTGACATTGTCCGTCAATGATTTTGAAGCATTAAAATCTTTTGCATCGAAACACGGTACGAGTTATCAACTCGCCGCCGAAAATATATTGCACCAATATATCGAAAATAATTTGCTGTATTCGTAGCAAAAAATTTTATTTTTTACCCGCCGATGCACGACGTTTTGATTGAGTTTTTATTTAACAAAAACTAACGACCCTACATTTTCTTTTTCAATATTCACTGGAACAAAAATATGACCACTAACAAATACAAAAACAGCTTTGCCTTTGCAGTCATTAAAACGGATGGATCAGTAGTGACGTGGGGTAGTGAATATAATGTATTGAATCAATACGTCCCTATCAATACGAGTAAAGTAGCTAGCCAACTCGTCAATGTTCAGCAAATTTATTCAACCGATTGTGGTGCGTTTGCGGCATTAAAAGATGATGGTTCTGTGCTAACGTGGGGAAGTGTAAATTTTGGCGGTGACAGTAGTTTGGTTACAACTCAACTCAATGATGTGACCAACAAAGTTCAACAAATTTATGCCAACGCTCAGGCATTTGCAGCAGTGCGAGCAGATGGTTCTGTGGTAACTTGGGGAAATACGACCAATTTCAATAGTAACGGCACACCCGTTCCGCCAGCCAGTTTGCTCAACGCACAACCCATCGATGCCGGACTTCCGACAATTTACTCTACAGGAACCGCGTTTGCTGAATTAAAAAACGATGGTTCAGTGATAACGTGGGGAAATATAGCGACTGGCGGTAGCACACTTGCAGGAAAAGCCGCTGATGTTCTACCTCAACTCGATAACAGCACCAACAAAGTTCAACAGATTTATTCCACCAATACAGCATTTGCAGCACTGCGGACGGATGGTTCAGTGGTGACATGGGGAGATGTAAGTGCAGGTGGTGATACCACAAATGCCACTTTGGCAGCGAAACTGAATGGCTCTGACGCTGTTACGAAAATTTATTCTACTAACGCTGCGTTTGCAGCAATACGAACCGATGGTTCTGTCGTAACGTGGGGAAATGCAGTTTATGGCGGTGACAGCACAACAAATACCACACTGGCAACAGAGCTGAATGGTGCGGTAGATGCTCAAGATATTACAAACATTTTTTCAACCAGCACGGCGTTTGCAGCATTGCGGGCGGATGGTTCGGTGGTGACTTGGGGCGATATAACTGCTGGCGGTAGTACCAGTAGCATCATTTCTGGAAAAACTATTGATGTTCTGCCTCAGCTTGATGACAGTACCAACAAAGTTCAACATATTTATTCAACAGGTACAGCCTTTGCGGCACTTCGAGCAGATGGTTCGGTGGTGACGTGGGGCAATATAGGAGCGGGTGGCAACAGCAGTTCGGTGGCAAAGCAACTCGATGGCTCTGTCAATGCTCAAGATGTTACGCAGATTTTTTCAACCTACAATAGTTTTGCGGCTTTGCGAGCAGATGGTTCCGTTGTAACGTGGGGAAGTGCTGTAACAGGTGGCGATAGCAGTGCAGTTAAAGCACAACTCGACGGTCACATTAAAGTGATGCAAATTTATTCAACCGATTATGCGTTTTCGGCATTACTAGCAGATGGCTCGGTAGTGTCATGGGGTGGCGCGAAAGCAGATAGTTTGACATTGGGTGGCGGGAGTTTTGGTGGTGACAATAGCATCGTCAAAGACAAATTAACTTCGGGTGTGGTGAATTTCGCTGACAATCACTTGCCAACGGGTTCAGTAAACATCAGTGGTGACGCGCAACAAGGCAAAATTTTAACGGCTTCAAACACGCTTTTGGATTTAGATGGGCTGGGAACGATTAGTTATCAATGGTTAAGTGAAGGCATTGCAATCAAAGATGCAACCCAATCGACTTACACCTTGGTTGCCGACGATGTTGGTAAAACAATCAGCGTTACAGCGAGTTATACCGACGCATTTGGAATTGAAAACGTGAGCAGCCAAGCGACAACGGCTGTCAAAAATGAACCTACGCCGATTATCAGCACAAAACCAACAATGGGAAATGACTTGCTAACGGGAACAATTGGCAACGACAGGCTGAATGGTTTAGCGGGAAATGACACGTTGATTGGCGGTTTGGGTGCGGATAGTTTAACGGGTGGCGCGGGAGCCGATATTTTTAAATATACCAGCGTTCAGGATTCAGGCATTACAGCTAAAACACGCGACATCATCACGGATTTTAAACACAGTGAAGGCGATAAAATTGACCTATCCGCTATTGATGTAAATTCAAAACTAGCGGGAAATCAATCATTCACATTCATTGGCAGTGATGCTTTCAGTAAAACCGATGCGACAGGTCAATTGCGTTTCGATGCAACCAGCCACATTCTTTATGGCAGTACCAATGG
This sequence comes from uncultured Pseudomonadota bacterium, assembly GCA_903848935.1. Taxonomy (GTDB): domain Bacteria; phylum Pseudomonadota; class Gammaproteobacteria; order Methylococcales; family Methylomonadaceae; genus UBA10906. Next base: position 35,024 of record CAINHO010000017.1, read on the forward strand.
CGACAATACCCCTGAATTTTCAATTCAACTCAACGGTGTAAGTAGTTTGTCGGCAACCGATTTTGTGTTGTAGTAACGGAGGTTTTTAAAATGAATCATTTATCGTTTTACATTCACGGCAATGCCGATGGTCACAACGAAATTTTGGAAATGCTGACGAGTTTCTTGGCAATTTTTGAAGGTTTAACAGCAAACGGTGGCGCGTCGAATGGCTCGAATTTTTTAGAAGGCATTGCCAGTCTCGCCAACATTCATCCGTTATTAGTTCATTTCCCGATTGCATTTTTAAGTTTGTTTGTCGCCGTGGACTTAATTGGCACAGCGGCGAAAAAGTCGGAATGGCGCAGTTTTGCAAGTGGTTTGCTTTATTTGGGAACAGTCTTTGCAGGTTTAACGGTTTGGGCGGGATTTAATGCTGCTGACACGGTGCCGCATGGTCACAATGTTCACGCGATTATGGAACGCCACGAGCAATTAGGACTTTCAATTTTAGCGTTATCAATGGCGTTATTGGCGTGGCGATTACGCCGACCCGTTGACGGTTGGGGAATTTACAACGTTTTTTCCGTGGTGCTTTTAGGATTGATTATTTTTGGCGCAGATTTAGGCGGTTTAATGGTTTACAAATACGGCGTAGCGGTGGAAGCAGTGACTGTTTCGCCTGAAGACAGTCACCACAATCATTAAAAACTAGCTCAATCTTCCCACGTCCGACCATCTCGAGCCAATAACGCATCTGCCGCATTCGGCCCCCACGTTCCAGCGGCGTACGGTTTGGGTGCGTCGCTCAAATTTCCCCACGCACGTTGAATCGAATCAATCCATGTCCACGCCGCTTCGGTTTCTTCGCGGCTAATAAACAACGTGTTATTTCCACGCATTGCTTCTAACAATAACCGTTCATAACCGCCCGAAACGTGCTTTTTCATTTGGCTTAGAAAACTCAAATCGAGTTTGTTTTTTTGCAACCGAATCGAACCGTCAATACCAGGAATTTTGTTTAACACTTCGATTTCCACGCCTTCTTTCGGCTGCAAATGAATAATCAATTTATTCGGCGGCAAATCATAAAAACTGTCTTTGAAAATGTTATGCGGTTGTTGTTTGAAATACACGACGATTTCAGTGCGTTTTGAGTTCATACGTTTGCCCGTTCTCAAATAAAACGGCACACCTGCCCAACGCCAATTATCAATATCGACACGCATGGCGACAAAGGTTTCGGCTTCACTTTCGGTATTTGCGCCCACTTCTTCCAAATACCCCGGGACTTCTTTTCCCTTCATATACCCTTTTGCGTATTGTCCACGCACGGTGCGTTTGCCGACGTTGTAATCCGCAATCGGACGCAACGCATTCAACACTTTAATTTTTTCTGCATGAATACTTTTGGCTTCTAAATTAACGGGCGGTTCCATAGCGATAAAAGTCAGAATTTGCAGCAAATGGTTTTGCAACATATCGCGCAACTGCCCTGATTTGTCGAAATAATCCCAACGTCCTTCAATGCCCACGTCTTCGGCAACGGTAATTTGAACATGGTCAATCGTGCTATGACTCCAATTCGTCGTAAAAATCGAATTCGCAAACCGTAATGCCAGCAAATTCAACACCGTTTCTTTGCCCAAATAATGGTCGATACGATAAATTTGTTCTTCGTTAAACACCGCTTGCATGGTGTCGTTAATTTCTTGCGACGATTTCAAATCATAGCCAATTGGCTTTTCAATCACGATGCGCGAATCTTTTGAAACCAATTTTGCTTTTTGCAAACCGGTACAAATACTTTTAAACAAAAACGGCGGAATGGCTAAATAATTGACGGTGGTGCGATGTTTTTGATCAAGTTTTGCACCCAATTTTTTGAATTCATTTGCGTCACTAATGTCCAATTGCAAATAATCAAAACGCGCCGAAAAACGTTCCCACGTCTGTTCAACGATTGTGCAAGGTAAAAATTCTTCCAAGCTTTTTCTGACCACTTCAATCAAACCGGCGCGGTCTTTTGGTAATCTATCGACAGCAATAATGCGTGTTTCGGGTTCAAGGAAGTTGGATTTATCGAGTTGATAAAGTGACATCATCAATTTGCGCCGTGACAAATCGCCCAGTGCGCCAAAAATAACCAAATCACAGGGTTTATACTTTTTTGTGTTCATAATTGTTCAATTTTTAGAGTGAAAGAAAAATCGTCTAGCACGCATTTGACGTGTTATTGCGCGTTATTATCGCAGAATTTGCGGGTTGTAACATACAATGCCCGCCACGTTTATTTTTTAAGGTTTCCTATTTTTATGACAACGCCGCTCATTCTTGTTGATGGTTCTTCGTTTTTATACCGCGCTTATCATGCAGTGCCGCCGCTTACTAACGCTAAAGGTGAACCGACTAATGCGATTTTGGGCGTTTCGAATATGTTGCGAAAATTGCTCAATGAATACAATCCACAGTTTATGGCGGTAGTTTTCGACAGCGCGAGCAAAACGTTTCGGCACGAATTATCGGCAGATTACAAAACCAATCGAACCTCGATGCCCGATGATTTGAAAAGCCAAGTCAAGCCATTGCACGCGCTGATTCGGGCAATGGGAATTCCATTGATTACAGCGACGGCGGTAGAAGCAGACGATGTGTTGGGTGTGTTGGCGTGTTATGCCGAGCGCGAAGGTCATGACGTGATTATTGCCACCGGCGATAAAGATATGGCGCAATTGGTGAACGAAAAAATTACCCTCGAAGACACCATGAGCAAAACCAAACTCAATCCTGATGGTGTGTTTGAAAAATTCGGTGTGCATCCTAATCAAATTGCGGATTATTTAGCCTTAGTTGGCGACAGTTCTGACAACATTGCAGGCGTGCCGAAAGTCGGTACAAAAACAGCGGCAAAATGGCTAGGTGAATATCAAACGTTGGATAATTTGGTTGCTCACGCGGACGAAATCACGGGCAAAGTGGGCGAAAATTTGCGTGAGAATTTGGCGCAATTAGCATTGGCAAAACAACTCACCGTGATTCGGTGTGATTTGGAATTGCCTTACAACATGGCAGATTTAACGCGCCGTCCAATTCATGATGAGCAATTGAAAACACAATTGACTGAATTGGAGTTTTTTTCGTGGTTAAATGCGTTGAATAAAAATTCAACTGAAACTAAACCCTTTTTTAAAAAAGCGGATGTTGTTTTAAACGAACCCACGGAAACCACCGCCACTGCGCATTACGACGTGATTACCACGATGCCACAGCTTGACGCATGGATTTCACGTTTAGAAAAATCGGCGTTAATCGCTTTTGATACCGAAACCACAAGTTTGGATTATATGAAGGCTGAAATCGTCGGTTTATCGTTTGCCGTTCAAACAGGTGAAGCGGCTTATTTGCCATTGACGCACAATTATCCGAACGCACCAACGCAGTTAAATCGTGAACAAGCTTTAGAAAAACTGCGTCCGCTGCTCGAAAATCCAACGCACTTGAAAGTCGGGCAAAATCTCAAATACGATTATCACGTTTTAGCAAATCATGGCGTAACGTTGCGCGGCATTGCTCACGATACGATGTTGGCTTCTTACGTTTTGGACAGTACGGGCAAACATAATTTAGATTTTCTCGCGCAAAAACATCTCAATTTAAAAACCATTCGTTACGAAGAAGTTGCTGGCAAAGGCGCGAAAAAACTCAATTTCTCAGAAGTAGAAATTGAAGTCGCTGCCCGTTATGTGGCGGAAGATGCCGATGTTTGCGTGCGGTTGCATCATGCGCTGCAAGCGAAATTGCAAGCCCAACCCAATTTACTCACGCTTTATAACGAATTGGAAATGCCATTGTCGTCGGTGTTGGCGCGACTCGAACGGAATGGGGTTTTGATTGATGATGATTTGCTGGCGCATCAAAGTTTAGAACTCGCACAACAAATGATGTCGCTCGAACAAAAAGCCCATGATTTAGCGGGTCATAGTTTCAATTTAAGTTCGCCCAAACAAATTCAAACGATTTTGTATGAACAATTGAATTTGCCCGTTTTAAAACGTACGCCAAAAGGTCAACCTTCGACCGATGAATCGGTGTTGCAAGAATTGGCGGAAGATTATGAATTGCCTAAATTGCTGATGGAACACCGTAGTTTGAGCAAATTGAAATCGACTTATATTGATAAATTGCCGCTACAAATCAACGTGAAAACGGGGCGTGTTCACACGTCTTACAATCAAGTCGTGACGGTGACGGGGCGTTTGTCATCATCCGATCCGAATCTGCAAAACATCCCCATTCGTAGTGCCGAAGGTCGCAAAATTCGTCAAGCGTTTATCGCGCCAGACGGTTACAAAATTGTCGCGGCGGATTATTCACAAATCGAACTTCGCATCATGGCGCATTTGGCGAACGACGAAGGACTGATTACTGCGTTTCAAAATGACCAAGATATTCATCGCGCCACGGCTTCTGAAGTTTTCAACGTGCCATTAGAAAACGTGAGCAATGAATTACGGCGTTCGGCAAAAGCGATTAACTTTGGGTTGATTTACGGAATGTCGGCGTTTGGGTTGGCGAAACAATTGGATATTTCACGCAGCGACGCGAAAAATTATATCGATGCGTATTTTGCGCGTTATCCCGATGTGAAAAATTACATGAACGAAACGAAAATCTTGGCGAAAGCACAAGGTTTCGTGGAAACGTTATTCGGACGGCGTTTATATTTGCCAGAAATTAACTCGAAGAATGCGATTTTGCGTCAATATGCCGAACGCACCGCGATTAACGCACCGATGCAAGGCACGGCGGCGGATATTATTAAACGTGCGATGTTGAAAGTAGATACTTGGTTGGCGACTGAAAACGTCGATGTCAAAATGATTATGCAAGTTCACGACGAATTGGTATTTGAAGTGAAAATTGAACAACTCGACAGCGCGATTGAAATGATTAAAACGCTCATGAGTGGCGCGGCAGAATTGACCGTACCACTGATTGTCGATGTGGGCGTGGGCAATAATTGGGACGAAGCGCATTAGCGGTTTTTAAACTTGCAATACAGCGTGTTTTAAGCAAGAGTTTAGTGAAGATTTGCGATAAAATGCCTTAACTTTTTTAAATTTACTATTCAGCAACTTTTTTAAATTTACTATTCAGCACAGACGTTGGAGTCATTCATGCACATCATTTTGTTAGGCAGTCCAGGTTCCGGTAAAGGCACACAAGCCAAATTTATCACCGAAAAATACGCTATTCCACAAATTTCAACGGGCGATATGTTACGCGCGGCGGTTCGTGAAGGCACGCCGCTGGGTGTCGAAGCTAAAAAAGTGATGGACGCAGGACAATTGGTTTCTGATGACATTATTTTGGGACTGATTAAAGAACGTATTGCCGCCAACGATTGTGCAAATGGTTTTTTATTGGATGGTTTTCCACGCACGATTGTGCAAGCCGAAGGCTTGAAAGCAATGGGCGTTGTGATTGACACCGTGATTGAAATTGATGTGCCAGATGAAAAAATTGTCAATCGGATGGCGGGACGCAGAGTGCATTTAGCTTCGGGTCGTAGCTATCATATTGAATATAATCCACCCAAAATCGAAGGCATTGACGATGCAACGAGCGAGCCGTTAATTCAACGCGATGATGATCAAGAAGAAACCGTGCGAAATCGTCTTCATGTTTATCACGAACAAACCAAACCGTTAGTGGCTTATTATTCTGCGCCAGAACAAGGGGTGGAATTCCATTCAATTGCTGGCGTTGGAACAGTTGACGAAATTACCGCGAAAATTTTTGCAGTTTTAGGATAAGAAAATGGCAGGCAAAACGTTATACGACAAACTTTGGGAAGACCACGTTGTTCATACAGAAAACGATGGTTCGTGTTTAATTTATATCGATAGACATTTGGTTCACGAAGTCACTTCGCCACAAGCCTTTGATGGGCTGCGTTTGGCAGGCAGAAAACCGTGGAATGTGGCGCGAAATCTAGCGGTCGCTGATCACAACGTACCGACTAATCATCGTGACCAAGGCATTGCCGACCCTGTTTCGCGTTTGCAAGTGGAAACGCTGGATAAAAATTGTGCGGAATTTGGCATTACTGAATTTGGCATGAACGATATTCGTCAAGGCATTGTTCACGTTATTGGCCCCGAACAAGGAGCGACGCTTCCTGGAATGACGGTGGTTTGCGGTGATTCACATACGTCAACACATGGCGCGTCTGGCGCGTTAGCGTTCGGTATCGGCACATCGGAAGTTGAACACACGTTAGCCACACAATGTTTAGTGCAGAAAAAAGCCAAAAATTTATTGATTTCAGTAAATGGCAAAGTCCGTGCAAGCGTGACTGCAAAAGACATTGTTTTAGCAATCATCGGTGAAATTGGCACAGCAGGCGGCACAGGTTATACGATTGAATTCGGCGGTTCTGCAATTCGTGCGTTATCGTTGGAAGGACGCATGACGGTTTGCAACATGGCAATCGAAGCAGGCGCACGCGCGGGGTTAGTGGCTGTGGATGAAGTAACGATTGATTATTACCGTAACCGTCCGCTTTCACCAAAAGGCGATGATTGGTTTATGGCAGAACGTGTGTGGCAGAATTTGCATTCTGATAACGATGCCGTTTTTGACAAAGTGATTAACATCGATGCCACAAAAATCAAACCACAAGTGACATGGGGAACTTCGCCTGAATTAGTCGTTGCCGTAGATGCGGTTGTACCAAATCCCGCCGATGAAACGGATGCTGTGAAAGCCCAAAGTATGCACCGCGCGTTGGATTATATGGGCTTGCAAGCAGGTCAAAAAATCACTGATATTCAAATCGATAAAGTGTTTATTGGTTCTTGCACGAATTCTCGGATTGAAGATTTACGCGCGGCGGCGGTTGTGGTTGAAGGCAAAAAAATTGCCGCGAACGTCAAACAAGCGTTAATCGTTCCTGGTTCAGGTTTAATCAAACAACAAGCCGAAAGCGAAGGCTTAGACAAAATTTTCATCGATGCAGGTTTTGAATGGCGCGATGCGGGTTGTTCAATGTGTTTGGCGATGAATGCTGACCGTTTGGAAGAAGGTGAGCGTTGCGCTTCAACGTCGAATCGTAATTTTGAAGGACGACAAGGCTACGGCGGTCGCACGCATTTGGTTAGTCCAGCAATGGCGGCAGCGGCTGGGATTGCGGGGCATTTTGTGGATGTTAGCTCATGGACAGGAGAATAAAAGAATGAAAGCATTTACAACCTTAACTTCAATTGTCGCGCCTCTCGACCGTGCAAACGTCGATACTGACGCGATTATTCCCAAACAATTTTTAAAATCGATTCGCCGCACAGGTTTTGGCGTTTATTTGTTCGATGAATGGCGATATTTAGACCAAGGGCAACCCGATATGGATTGCACCAACCGTCCAATTAACAAAGATTTCGTACTAAATAAATCGCAGTACAAAAACGCACAAATTTTGCTGACCCGCGAAAATTTTGGTTGTGGTTCGTCACGCGAACACGCACCGTGGGCGTTAGAAGATTACGGCTTTCGGGCGATTATCGCGCCGAGTTTTGCTGATATTTTCTACAATAACTGTTTTAAAAATGGCTTGTTACCGATTGTCTTAGACGCTGAAATCGTTGACGGTTTCTTTAAAGAATTAACTGACGATTATGCCCTGACGATTGATTTAGCCGCACAAACCATTACTACGCCAAGCGGCAAAACCATTGCGTTCAACGTAGATGAAAATCGCAAATTCCGTTTACTTAACGGTTTGGATGATATTGGTTTGACGTTGCAACACGCCGATAAAATTCACGCTTACGAAACCGAACGCACCAAACGTGCGCCGTGGTTGTTTAGAGAAATTTCAATTTAAAAAATTAAGAAAAAGGTTTTAGTTACATGACAAAAAAAATTGCAGTTTTAGCGGGTGACGGAATCGGAACAGAAATCGTTGCCGAAGCAATCAAAGTTTTAGAATTTTTAAATGCCGACATGGCATTAGGTTTTGAGTTTGAAAATGGCTTAATTGGTGGCGCAGCGTATGACGTTCACGGCACACCGTTTCCGCAACAAACCATCGATTTAGTTACACCTGCTGACGCGATTTTATTAGGTGCAGTCGGTGGTTATAAATGGGAATCGCTTGATATTTCGGTGCGTCCTGAAAAAGGTTTGCTTGGTTTGCGTTCAACGTTAAATTTATTTTCAAATTTACGTCCTGCGATTTTATACCCACAACTTGCCGATGCTTCAACCTTAAAACCCGAAATCGTTTCAGGTTTAGACTTAATGATTGTGCGCGAACTCACAGGTGGCATTTATTTCGGTCAACCTCGCGGTATTCGTGTTTTAGAAAACGGCGAACGCCAAGGTTTCAATACTGCAACTTATACCGAATCTGAAATCCGTCGAATTGCCCATTCCGCATTCAAAATCGCGCAAAAACGTAATAAAAAATTATGCTCCGTCGATAAAGCTAACGTGTTGGAATGCTCCGAATTTTGGCGCGAAATTGTCACTGAAATTGGCAAAGAATATCCCGATGTTGCGCTTTCGCATATGTACGTTGACAACGCGGCGATGCAACTCGTCCGTGCGCCAAAACAATTTGACGTGATTTTAACCAGCAATTTGTTTGGCGATGTGTTGTCAGATTGCGCGTCAATGCTCACAGGTTCAATTGGTATGTTGCCTTCTGCGTCACTCAATGAAACAGGCAAAGGTATGTATGAACCGATTCACGGCAGTGCGCCTGATATTGCAGGCAAAAACATTGCGAATCCATTGGCAACGATTTTGTCGGCGGCAATGATGTTGCGTTACACCTTCAACAACGAAGCGGCAGCAGCTCGCATTGAACAAGCGGTAAATGATGCGCTCGATGCGAATGTTCGCACCGTCGATATTTATTCAGAAGGCATGACCAAAGTGAGTTGCTCAGAAATGGGTGATGCGGTGGTGACTGCTTTGAAAAATCGGAGTTAAACATGACTAAAACGTATAACGTCGCCGTCGTTGGCGCAACAGGCGCAGTTGGCGAAACCATGCTCGAAATTTTAGCCGAGCGTAATTTTCCCGTCGGCGAAGTTTATGCGCTTGCCAGCGCAAATTCAGCAGGCAAACGGGTTGAATTCAAAGGCGGAACATTGGTTGTGCAAGATTTGGCAACGTTCGATTTTTCAAAAGTACAAATCGGTTTGTTTTCACCTGGTGCGTCAGTTTCAGAAATTTACGCGCCCATCGCGGCAGCGGCAGGTTGTGTGGTAATTGATAACACCTCGCAATTTCGCTATGTCGATGACATTCCGTTAGTCGTTCCCGAAGTGAATCCACAAGCCATTGCTGATTATAAAAATCACGGCATTATCGCGAATCCGAATTGCTCGACGATTCAAATGCTCGTGGCGTTAAAACCGATTCACGATGCCGTTGGTATTACACGGATTAACGTCGCGACGTATCAAGCGGTTTCAGGGACAGGCAAAGAAGCGATTGAAGAATTAGGTCAGCAAACTGCTGGTATTTTTAATTCTAAAAAAGTCGAGCCAAGCGTTTATCCACATCAAATCGCGTTTAACGTTTTGCCGCAAATCGATGTCTTTATGGACAACGGCTACACCAAAGAAGAAATGAAAATGGTGTGGGAAACGCAAAAAATTATGGGCGACAAAAACATTTTAGTGAATGCGACGGCAGTTCGCGTGCCTGTTTTTTACGGACATTCCGAAGCGGTACACATTGAAACCCGCGATAAAATCACCGCTGAAGAAGTCCGTAAATTACTCGAAAATGCACCCGGTGTAACGGTTATTGATGAACGTGAAACGGGCGGTTATCCAACCGCCGTCACGCATTCGGCGGGAAATGATGATGTTTTTGTCGGGCGAATTCGTGAAGACATTTCACACCCACGCGGCATCGATTTGTGGGTCGTCGGCGACAACATTCGCAAAGGCGCAGCCCTGAACAGCATTCAAATTGCCGAAGTGTTAATCCGCGATTTTCTCTAATTTCACTCGGAGTGCAAACCTTGGTTTGTACTCCACTTCAATCGTTTATCAAATGCCGCTCTTAATTCTATTTTTATCGCTTTGGTTAGCGGGTTTTTCAACCAACGTTTTCGCCACTGACATCACGGTTTCATTAGACCGTAGCCCTGTCAGCGTGGATGAATCCTTTCAAATTCTTTTCACCGCCTCCGAATCGCCCGACGCAGATCCTGATTTCAGTCCATTGGAGCAAGATTTTACGGTTCAAAGTCAGAGCCAAAGTAGCCGTATGGAATGGGTGAATGGCAAATCAAATCGAATTATTCAATGGATTGTCACGGTGATGGCGAACGATTCGGGTAATTTAATTATTCCCGTGATTAAGTTTGGCAGCGATGCGAGTCCCGCGTTGAAAATTGTGGTTTCACCCAGTTCTGCGACCAATAAAAATGCCGCCCACGATGATGACGATTTGTATTTGGAAGTCACAGCAAACACGGAAAAACCGTTTATTCAATCGCAAGTTTTGTACACGGTGAAATTGTATCGGCGCGTGGATTTGGCGAAAGCAAATTTAAGTGAACCTGAATTGAATGACGCGGTGATTGAAAAATTGGCGGACGACGCGAATTACACCACGCAAGTGAGCGGTGTGACGTATGTGGTAATTGAACGAAAATACGCAATTTTTCCGCAAAAAAGTGGCGCAATTACAATAAAATCGCTAGTTTTAACGGCGGACATTGTGGCGCGGGGGCGGCAAAATAATTCTTTTTTTAATTCCCAAATGACACAACGGCGCATCGTAAAATCAAATCCGGTAACGCTGAATGTTCAACCAATTCCCACGACATTTACGGATTCGCATTGGCTCACGGCTGAAAATCTTGAGCTGACACAAACATGGTCGGGCGATACATCGAAAATGAAAGTCGGTGAACCTTTGACGCGCACTGTGAAATTGGTAGCGCACAGTTCGACGGTTGGACAATTACCCGAATTAAACAGTTCGAAAATCGACCCACAACTTAAAGCCTATAACGATCAACCTATTTTGCACGAAGATAAAACCGTTGCAGGAATTGTGGCAAGTCGTGAAGAAAAAATCGCTTTTATTCCTGCCAAAGCAGGGAATTACACACTTCCAGAAATTAAAATTTCTTGGTTCAATACGCAATCACAAAAAATTGAAATAGCCACTTTGCCAGAAATGACATTGAGTGTGCTTGCTGGTGAAAATACGGCACAAGTTCCCGTAATGCCTGTGGTTGATGAGCAAAAACAAATTCCTCCTTCGGTAGAAAATTCTTTGAAAACTGGCGGAGAAAATGTGCTTTTAATTTGGCAAATTGTCGCCATTTTTTCGACATTAGGCTGGTTAATCACGTTAGGAGTTTGGTTTTTTAAACATAAAATAGCATTGAAAAAAGACGCTGAACCCGTAGAAAATCCTGCTGAAATTTCGTTAAAAACCTGCGTGAAACAATTAAAAAAGGCGTGTGAATCTGGCGATGCCAATACAGCAAAAACCGCATTGCTCGAATGGGGACGCAGACAATTCGATGAAAGCAGTTTGGGAGCGATTGCGCCACATTGCGAAGCGCGGTTGCGAGATGAAATTTTGAAACTCAACGCTTCGCTTTATGCAAAAAATGCCGAACCTTGGCAAGGAAAAGAATTGTTTAAAACTTTTAGCGAAAACAATGCCCGAGCAAAATTCACTGCTGCTCACGCCAAAGATAACGCGCTAAAGCCGTTGTATCGTTTATGATTTTTCTACCGAAAAGTTTTATCGAAACCGCCGAAGGCTTACTTTTTGCCATCGTTGCCGAAGGCTTGGAAACGGGAAAAGTGCGTTGTTTTTTACGTTATGTTCAAAATGAACATGGACAATGGCGAAAAGTTCAAACTGACGAAGCAAACGATTTACTCGCCAAAAATTATCCCGATTATTGTTTTCATTCGCTTGAATTTGATGCAAATTTGCACGCCGTTTTAGTCGAACAAATCACAATCCACCATCGTCCACAAAATCGTTTAACGCTGTTGTTAGAAAATTCGCCGAATGACAAAATCGAAAATGATTGTGCGGATTTGTGCCGATTATTTGCACAGGCGGGAATTGATTTAAATCAGTTTGGCGTAACAGGTTCATTGTTAATCGGACAACAAAAATCCTCGTCCGATATTGATTTGGTTTGCTACGACACGACGACATTTCACCAATGCCGTGCGCTTGTCGGTGATTTGATTGAGCAAAATTTCTTAGGCAATTTAAGTGAAAACGATTGGCGCGAAAGTTATGAACGTCGTGATTGTGATTTGAGTTTTGAGGATTACGTTTGGCACGAACGACGCAAAGCCAATAAAGGTTTAATCAACGGACGAAAATTTGATTTGAGTTTGGTTGAAAGTAATGAACAGAATAATAAAACTTATAAAAAACTGGGCGCAACCGTTTTCAAAGCAACAGTGAGCGACGACACCCGCGCATTTCATTATCCCGCAGATTTCAAACTTTCACATTCAACGATTCAAAGAGTGGTTTGTTTTACGGCAACTTATACGGGGCAAGCCCTTGTAGGTGAAACCGTTGAAATTTCGGGACAACTCGAACAAGACGAATTCGGTAATCAACGCCTTGTCGTCGGTTCGAGCCGTGAAGCGCGGGGTGAATACATTAAAGTTATTCGTTGAAAATACGAGAACCTATTGAAGCGGCACTACAAAACCAAAATTCACCGTCAAATCATTAAATACACTGGTTTCGGTACTGCCTGCATTGGTAGGAAACGTATTTAATCTGTAACGCACATCACTGCGTAACGCTAGGTAATCCGCGATGTTATAAGTCGTCCCAATCCCAGTTTCAAAAATAAATGAAGTGGTATCTTTCTGGTAATTAAACGAGTTACCTAAAGCCGTCGTTTGCATTTTGTAATTCGTATTCATACCGCCGACAGCGGCGACAACG
>CAINHO010000018.1 GCA_903848935.1 uncultured Pseudomonadota bacterium
CCAAAATGATGCGGGCGGTATTTTGCATGACACCGCTCGAACGTTTGATACACAAAGTACGACGGTGGCAACCGACTTAATAACATTGGCAACGACGTTAAACACCTTGCAAAATTCAACGGGTGATTTCGCCACGAAAAGTGCGGCATTGACGAACGAGTTGAATACTTGGATGAATCATCCAAATAACCCTGTTGTACCAACGCCAACCTCAACGACGAACAATGAATCATCAGATCCCGTTGTTGTGCCGCCCATCAATCTCAATCAAGGCAATGTGTCGATTGCCGCCATTCCGTTCGATGCCACGGGTGGTGATAAAAAATATGTAATTGATACGGTGATAGACAGTGTTTTAAAACCTGCAAACGTCACTCTCACAGGTTTTGGAACAGGCGATACGCTGACTTTTCATGTCGCAACGCCAACCGATGGTTTTACAGCAGTTGACGCACTTTATGGCATTTCAGACAACGGCACAGACATCAAAATTGCTGCCGATGAAGCGGGAAGTGTGCAGTTTATTACGTTGGTTGGTATGACGGGCGACCGCAGCAACGTCGGTGGACAAATCGACACGGTGACTGAACTCAGTACGTTCCTCGGCGGCAGCTCAATTTTATTCGTTTAATTTAAACTCTAATGTGAGAATACATCATGAACAACCCATCTAAACTGGTACTAACGCTTTCTCTTTTAATTTTTTCAAAAAATATTTTTGCAATAAATGTACCTTTGACTTTAAATTGTGAGGTTTTAAATGAACAGCACATTCAACAAACTGTATTTGCGTCAGGCGAAACGGTAAGTTTTGGAATCAAAGCCAGTGTACAAAACAACAATAATTTGTTTCTACAGGGTAAGGTTTACCACGCAGATTTAAAAATTTCTGCCTCATCTGATTTTAATGGTCTAAACATTCCTATCGATCTCAACATATCAACTAGCATTCCAATAACTGACGTTATAGGTTTACCACTTTTTGAAAAAGAAGAAAGCGTAAAAATACCGTCTTTACCTGGAAGTTTTACACTGAAAGTCAATGTCAGTATTCCCGCAAACAAAAAGATATTAAAAGCCGAATGTACTAAGACAGTTATGATTTCTAAGTCAAATATCTTGAATGCTTTAAAAAAACAGGGTTTAAAGTTCAATTTTTAGGGGCGTATAAAATGGTAACTTCAACTGTGGTAATTAGAGAACTTTGCGCTGACGACATTCCACACGTCATTGAATTGATGAAAAACTACGTTTATCCCGAACTAAAATGGCAGCATGTGAATTTTTGCGAAGAAGCCTGCCGCGAATCAATTGTATTTTTCTTCAAAGGCAAAAACAGCAAATTTTTTGTTGCATTAAAAAATGACAACATTATTGGTTATGCTGCCTGTTTCATTAACCGTTATACCTTTTCTAAAGATTTTTATGCTTCAGATGTGACATTTTTTGTGAAAAAAGAACATCGCGGCAGTTTTGCAGGTAAAAAATTGATTGAAGCCATGCGAACCTTTGCAATAGAAAAAGGCGCGAAAGAATTATTTTTAACCGTCAACAGTGGTGTAGAAGTTGAACGCACTGAAAAAATGTTGACCCGTCTTGGAGCTGAAAAAATTGGCTCTGCAATGACATTTAAACTCTAACAAACATTCACCCGAGAATACAAATTATGTGCAGCATTATTACTCCTGAATTTTTATCATCTGATTATGTTTCATTTGGTTTAACCGACAATTGGCTAACAAATTTTTTTAATCAAGATCCCAGTTCGTTTAATAACGGTTATTTACTGATTTCTCAAACTAATGGTTTAAATAACGGGCGTTTTAAGATTCCAGATTCAAGCAGTTTTCGTGTTTATTCGAGCAATCAAACACCTGGCGTTAATGGCAGCTCTGCAACTGATGGTCAACTAACTGCTGGCGATAAAATTTACTACTACGATGGTGGTTCAACATACACGCTTATCGGTACTGTTGATAACCAACTTGATGGACTTTATGACGATTTAAAAATTCATTTCACGGCAGATACCAGCAGCACTTATCTTTCGAGCTTGGGAATTGCGTTGCAATATGCAGGTGAATCCGTTGATTCTCGTAGCTTTGATGTGTCTTTATCAGTAGATGGTAGTACACCAGTTGTTGATACGCTTCCTTTTATTACATTCAATAAAACGGGGGATGGATTTACTTTTGTTACAACTAAGCCTAGTTATAGCGAAAATGGTTCGGCTGTTTTTGTAGCAGGTTCAAGCGATACAACAATTGCTTATAGTGCAAAAGATACGCTAAGTAATAACGCAGGAAATTATAACGGCACGAATTTAGTTATCACTGCTACAAACGATTTAACGGCACTTGCAAGTCAGTTTGGTAGTCCAAGTTTTAGCACACCCGAAGGTATCTCAGCACTTCTGAAAGAAATTACAGTTATGTTTTCAGAACTTAGTACCCATGTATTAAACATTGATGCGAGTGGAAAATCGTTTAGTTACGATGCACAAGCACAAACATTGAATGATGTTAATGGCAATCCATTTGCCAGCGTTGTGATAGGTGATTCTAATGCAGGTGTTACAAATACTATTGCCATTAAATTTAACAGCGATTTGGCTACTACTGCGCTAGTGAATGAAGTTTTACAAAGTATTACCTATCAAAACACCACAGATTCACTCATGTCATTAGGTGTACTGAGTTGGAAACTACAATATGCCTCAAACAATAACAGCTCATTAGTATCAGGGCAGTCGCTCCTCACTTTTCAAAATGTCAATGATGCACCGATTTTGCAGCCTTTTTATAAAACGGAGAGTTACGACGCATTGCTTGATTTTGCAACGCAAGATTACAAAGCCACTGCCGCAGAAGCAGGTGTTTATAGCAGTACAGGTACAGAAGTATTATCAGGCGTAAACGTTACAGCAAATGATACGTCATTCACAGGTATATCATCGGTTTTAGGTTTTCTGTCTAATCAATCGGCGGTGATGGTAGGAGATTTGACTACTGTCGGAGGAAACACCACATCTTCTGTTATTACCTTTGACACACCTCAATCATCCGTGTCATTAGAATTTGCAAATCTTCTTAAAACGCTTGTCTCGCTCATTGCTAGTGGTGATCAAGCAGCTGTAAGCAATCTTGTTGGTGGTTCAACTCAAACATTTTTAATGGGGTTGCCATATCGAAAAGTCAGTTTCTATGACGAAAATACTGAGTTACTAGGTGTTTCGCAAATAACGGACTTGAATTTACCTAGCTTAGGTCTTTTATTTTCTATAATGGCTCTCACGCAAGGTGGATCTGCAAGTGATTTGGATACATACACATCTGATTCACTTTATAACGTGCGATTTACCGCTCCTCAAGGTCAAGCTATCAAGTCAATAAAAATTGAGAGCGTTAGCACAACGCTTTCTCAGCTTTTGATGAGTGGTGCGGTTCTTCCTTCCATCTTAGATAGCATCACTTTAGGTGAAAATATTCAACCGTATCTCAATTTACCACCGTTGATTGCAGGTCAAGCTACAGAATTTGTTATTGGCGATATGTTGCCTAATGGCACTATCACCGACCCTGACGCATTGCCTTGGGAAAAATCTACTGTACCTGAATCAATTGCTGTTTCGGCAGTTGATAATTCGCAAGGTCTTTGGGAATATAAAATTGGCAATGGTACTTGGACAGCATTTGATTTTACGGCGAATAGCGGTAAAGCATTGCTACTCAATGAAACAGATAGTTTGCAATTCACGCCAAATCAAGATTTCAATGGCGTACTTCCCGACTGCATTACTTTTTATGCGTGGGATAAAACGACTGGTAATGTTGGCAATTATTTGACAATTAGCGGAAATACAGGGGGCGATAAAACCTTATCTGTGAACGCTATCAGTGCGAGTGCAATGACACCACAAGTGCCTACGTTAAGCGAAATAACGACAATTACGCCTAATGGTGATGGTGAGCAAGTTATTACTTTTGCTTCGTTACTTGATGCGTCTAATGCCCATGATTTAGATGGTACAGTGACCGCTTTTGTTGTGAAAAATGTTTCTTCTGGTACGTTGAAAATTGGAACAGATGCAGCAAGTGCAACTGACTGGGCGGAAGGAACTAATGACACCATTACAGTGCTAAAAAAGGCTTTCTGGACACCTGGAAGTAGTGGTAATGCTTTTACTGTTGTTGCAAAAGACAATGACAACACGGAATCTGTAACACCGATACAAGTAAAAATTGCAATCAATGCTGCGCCGACTATTGCTAACGTACCAGAAACGCCGACGGATGTTATTGCAGGTGTTGCAGCGGATTTAGAGAATTTCACGGTGGCGGATATTAACGTTGGCGATACGTTGACCGTGACGTTGACGGCAACGAATGGCACGATTGGCGGTGTGGAGGATGACGACCTAAATGCAGATGGCATTCAAGTTACGGGAACTACAGATGAAATCAACGCTAAATTAGCCGCCGCCACGTTCACGGCAACAAAGGCTTGGACGGCAAGCGTTAACATCCGTTTGACGGATGGTCATATTTCGTCGCCTGTAACAGCAATCTACCCGTTCACTGTGTCTGCGAATCCAGAGGTTATAAAGTCTGTTGATAATGCAACGACGGTTTTGGTTTCGCCTGCAACCACAGATTCAACCGACTGGTGGCTGTCTTCAGCGAAAGAAAACAATGTTATTTTCGGGACAAAATTCGCCGAAACTTTCCATTTCAAAGGCACAGGAAACGCCAATATCATTGATGTTTCAGACGGCGATGCGTTGGTTTTAGATGCCGCAACAACGTTAAAAGATAACACTGTATTCATCAGCAACGAAGGCAACGATGTGGTGGTGGGTTCAGTTGGAACGTACCGATTAGGCGGCGTGAATCCTGAAGAAACGGTCAATGTTGGTTTTAATGGTAACATCGTTGAAATTAGTCGTTTAAAGAGTGGTTTTTCTTATCAGGCTGCTGATTCAGAAAATAAGTATTCAATTACTGGAAGTACAGCAGGGGATTCGATTACAGGTGGTGCTGTTTCAGACACCATCACAGGTGGTTTGGGTGCTGACACCATCGATGGCGGAGCGGGAGATGATAAATATGTCATTTCGGCAACAGGTCAAACAGGGGGGGTGCCTGCATACTGGAACGTTGCTATGAGCGGCGGGACACCTATGAACCCCGATTCAGTTACGTCAACCGTCAGCACTGTCGGCATGGATATTTACACAATGGGAGCGGGCGACACGCTAGACCTTTCATTGATTGCTCCGACTTTGACATCAATTACAGCGACTACAGCACCGACACCGACAACATTTCACACTACATCGGTGGTATTCACTGCCGCTGGAACGGAAACCGCTGCACAGTCTTTCAGAGGTTCTTATGCGAACGCGAACAACACGTTCACTTGGAACGTTAGCGGCACAGACACGCTTTTGGTTTATGACAACAATGGTTCAGCCGATGGCGGTAAGAATGAAGCCGTGGTGTTGGTTGGCATCCCAATTGTGGGTGTTAATCATGGTGTGTTTGGACAGATCTTCTTGAGTTAAAAATTTGTTTGGAACGTAACTAAAAAACCGCCTTCAGTTGTCGTGAACTGGGGGCGGTTTTTTGTTGTGTTATTATTTTGGACATTCAAGCAAAAGCGTGGAACGATTTGAAGCAAATCTGGTGAGTGTAATGGAAAAAATGAAACAAGTTTATATCGTAGAAGATGGGCATGGACGTAAGAAAATAGGCATATCCAGCAATCTAAAACAGCGCGTAACACAACGTTACCGAAGATGATGTGCCTTATTGAAAAACCAATTGACGATGGGACTGCGTAATTCAAGTTTTTATTAGACCAGTGTGTTGATTGTAGTGATTTTTAAATTCTGGTTGCAAGGTCGAAACGAGGCGAAAACAATATGATTTGTCTGAATTACGAAACTATTTGAAAGAACGAAAAAGCGTGGCGGGATTTAATTTTATGTAATGACTGCAAGGTTCGCACGTTGCCATGTTGTATGCTTATCGGAAGGAGGGGGTTAGTGTAAACTTCCCCGCTTTTTTCACTTTCACTTTCAGATAAGATACTCATGATATTTAATAAAGTTACGTCAATAAAATTCGCTCCAAAGCTGGTGTCTTCAACGCCCGAAGTAAACAGTAGTGCAATAAATCCTCATCAAAATATCGTGCTGACGTTTGACGAACCTGTCAAAGCAAGCAGCGGCTATATCACTATCACCAGTGGCAAAGATATTCACAAAATCGCTCTCACAGACAAACAAGTCACCATCAGCGGCAAAACTGTCACCATCAATCCAACCGATGATTTACTTTTTAACAGTCATTACACGGTTAGCATTGATTCCGCTGCGATTGACGA
>CAINHO010000019.1 GCA_903848935.1 uncultured Pseudomonadota bacterium
GAAGTTTGGAAACCAGTTTGCTTGGTGACCATAGCGAGCGTGAACCACCCGATCCCATCCCGAACTCGGAAGTGAAACCGCTTAGCGCCGATGATAGTGTGGCAGTTTGCCATGCGAAAGTAGGGAATTGCCAAGCTCTTAATTTTACGAAAGCCTAAAATTTGACGATTTTGGGCTTTTTTGTTTGTATTAAGTTTTAATTTCTAATATGATAATCCTTCACCTTACAAAACTAATAGATAATAGGAGTTTATCATCATGAAAAAATTACTAATCCTAACAATGTTACTGTCTAGCAATGTATTTGCATCGCCTGTCAACATCAACACTGCCGATGCACAAAAAATTGCTGATTCAGTATCAGGTTTTGGTTTGAAAAAAGCACAAACTATTGTTGATTACAGAACAAAAAATGGTGACTTCAAAACACTCGATGATTTAAACAAAGTTTCTGGCATTGGAGATAAAACCATTGAGAAAATTAAAGCTGATATTTTATTTTCAGATGCTGGTTCGCCTGCATTAGTTTCAACGCCCATAACAGTACCAGTCGCTGTAGATCATTCTAAAAAAAAATAAATGCACAAAAAAGCGATGTTCAAATTATTTGAACATCGCTAGCATTAACACGAAAACCGATAACTAACGTTTCATAGATTCAAAAAATTCACTATTCGTTTTAAAGTCTTTTAACTTACCAATTAAAAATTCTGATGCTGCCATATCATCCATTGGATGCAGAATTTTTCGCAAAATCCACGTTTTTTGCAACGTATCAGGATCTACCAAATACTCCTCTCGTCGCGTACCAGAACGATTGATGTTTATTGCTGGATAAATTCGTTTTTCAGCAATTTTTCGGTCTAAATGCAATTCCATGTTGCCTGTGCCTTTGAATTCCTCAAAAATCACATCGTCCATTTTAGAGCCCGTATCGACCAACGCGGTAGCTATGATTGTTAAACTTCCGCCCTCTTCGATATTCCGTGCAGCACCAAAAAACCGCTTTGGTTTTTCTAACGCATTTGCATCAATACCACCGGTTAGAATTTTTCCTGACGATGGCACTACGGTATTATATGCGCGAGCCAGACGAGTAATTGAATCTAGCAAAATTACCACATCGTGTTTGTGTTCAACTAAACGTCGTGCTTTTTCAATCACCATTTCGGCTACCTGAACGTGGCGAGTGGCGGGTTCATCAAATGTACTCGAAATAACTTCACCATGTACGCAACGTTCCATTTCCGTGACTTCTTCAGGGCGTTCATCAATCAATAAAACAATCAAATAACATTCTGGATGTTTTTCAGCAATAGCTTGTGCCAAACTCTGCAAAATCATGGTCTTACCCGCCTTAGGTGGTGAAACAATTAACCCGCGCTGACCTTTACCAATGGGAGCAATTAAATCAATCATCCGTCGCGTTAAATCTTCACTCGTGCCATTTCCTTGTTCCAAAACAAAGCGTTGATGTGCAAAAAGTGGCGTTAGATTTGAAAAAGTGATTTTGTTTTTGGTATTTTCGGGCGGCTCAAAATTGATTTGATCCACTTTTAACATCGCAAAATAACGTTCATTATCTTTCGGTGGACGGATTTTGCCGGTAATGGTGTCGCCTGTTTTTAACGAAAAACGACGAATTTGACTCGGCGAAACATAAATATCATCGGGTCCTGCGAGGTACGAACAGCCCGGTGTACGAAGGAAACCAAAACCATCAGCTAAAATTTCCAACACGCCGTCACCAGAAATATCGTCGCCAGCTTTGGCTTGTTTTTTCAAAATCGCAAAAATTAAATCTTGTTTGCGTGATCGTGCCACGTTTTCAAGCCCAAGAGATTCGGCGATTTCGATAACTTCACTGATTTGTTTTAGTTTTAATTCGGTAAGATTCATAAAAGACAGCTCAAAAGAAAAAGATAGCGTTAAGAATTAAATTTCAGAACGATTGGAGTAGAAAAATTAAGGGATTTTTATTTGAAATGATATGTTTGAAGTACGCACGACTGTGACGTGCGTTAAGTATAGCCGAAACGCGCTATACCGTCCAACCCAATGGCATAAAATCAGTAATATAGCCACTTTCTGTGTTATATTTTGCGCCACAAAAGGGCATTTCGCCGATTAAAATTACTGAAAAAACTGCATGAATGAATTAGAGGCTGTTTGGATTGTTGACGACGATAAATCCATTCGTTGGGTGATGGAAAAAGCTCTGCAAAAAGCCGAGATGACTACGCGCAGTTTTCAAAATCCAAAAGAATTACTCGCTGCATTACAGCATGAAATTCCCGACGTTTTGATTACTGATATTCGGATGCCGAATATGAACGGTTTGGAATTACTCGACCGAATTCAATCCGATTACCCTGAATTGCCCGTGATTGTGATGACTGCACATTCAGATTTGGACAGCGCGGTGGCGGCATTTCACGGCGGCGCATTTGATTATTTACCCAAACCTTTTGACATTGTCGATGTAGTTGAATTAACGCGCAGGGCTTGTGTACATTCACAACAACAGCGGGAAAGTGTGACAAATACCGTGACCTCAAAACAAAGTGCCATTCCTGATATTATTGGTGAAGCCCCTGCGATGCAGGAGGTTTTTCGCGCTATTGGACGATTGGCACGGTCGCAGATTACAGTGTTAATTAACGGCGAATCTGGGACGGGAAAAGAGTTAGTTGCGAAAGCGTTGCACCGCCACAGCCCCCGCAGTGCGAAACCCTTTATTGCGTTAAATATGGCAGCGATTCCGAAAGATTTAATGGAATCAGAATTATTTGGACATGAAAAGGGGGCGTTTACTGGTGCAGTTCTGCGTAGGGCAGGGCGGTTTGAACAAGCAAATGGTGGCACATTATTTTTAGATGAAATTGGCGATATGCCTGCCGAATTGCAAACGCGATTATTGCGGGTATTAGCAGACGGTGAATTTTATCCTGTCGGGGCTTACGCCTCGACAAAAGTAGATGTGCGAATTATTGCCGCGACGCATCAAAATTTAGAAGAACTCGTGAAACAAGGGCGTTTTCGTGAAGATTTATTTCACCGTTTAAATGTAATTCGGATTCATATTCCGCCGTTGCGCGAACGCAAACAAGATGTTCCTTTATTATTGCGTTACTTTTTACAGCAGGCAGCAAAAGAGTTGGATATGGAAATCAAAATTTTAAAGCCGGATGTCGAGAAATTATTAAGCACGTTGGATTGGCGTGGTAATGTGCGGCAATTGGAAAATACTTGTCGTTGGCTGACTGTGATGGCTTCAGGGAGCGAAATTCACATCCATGATTTACCGCCGGAATTGTTAGCAACGATGACTGAAAAAACATCATTGAGTGGTGATTGGGAAAGTTTGTTGCGCGTGGCAATTGATCAACATTTGCTCAACAAAACCGCCGAAATTGCCAAGAAAATCCTTCCAACCGTTGAAAGTATTTTGATTAAATCAGCGTTAGAGTTTACCGGCAATAAACGCCACGAAGCGGCTATTTTATTGGGTTATGGGCGAAATACGTTAACGCGAAAAGTCACCGAATTAAACATCGATGTCAATGACTAAGCAAAAAACAGCCCCTGTCACACGCGCTGCAAAGATAGTGTGATACCATTCACGCCAATTTTTTTAATTGAGACAAAACTATGAAAGCAACCGTTAAATGGGTAGATGGCGTGATGTTTGTCGGTGAATCGGGCAGCGGTCATACTGTTGTGATGGATGGCCCGCCCGATTTGGGCGGTCGCAATATGGGCATCCGTCCAATGGAAATGTTGTTGTTAGGTGTGGGCGGATGTTCGTCGTTCGATGTCGTGCAAATCCTCCAAAAAGGACGCAATGATTTAGTCAGTTGTGTCGCCGAATTAACCGCTGAACGGGTTGATGCTGTCCCTGCGGTTTTTAGTAAAATTCATTTAAATTTTGTGGTTAGCGGACGCGATTTAAAACCAGCAGCCGTTGAACGCGCAGTAAAATTGTCAGCGGAAAAATACTGCTCTGCAGCAATTATGTTAGGAAACGCAGGGGTAGAGATTACCCATGATTTTGAAGTTATTGAGGTTTAAAAACATTGAATACAAAATTACAATTACATGGCTTTAACAATTTAACAAAGTCGCTTAGTTTTAACATTTATGACATTTGTTACGCACCCGCCGAGCAGCAAAAAGCCTACATCGAATACATCGACGAAGCCTACAATGCAGATAAGTTGACGCAAATCCTTAAAAATGTGGCTGAAATTATTGGCGCGCAAATTTTAAACATTGCCCGTCAAGACTATGACCCACAAGGTGCGAGTGTCACGATGTTGATTTCGGAAGGTGATTCGCCCCCCCCGCCGAGCATGAACAGCCAATCACCTGGTCCTTTGCCAACGAATACGATTTTGGCACATTTAGATAAAAGCCATATCACTGTCCACACTTATCCTGAAAGTCATCCAGATAGCGGCATTAGTACGTTTCGTGCCGATATAGACGTTTCGACATGCGGACGTATTTCGCCATTGAAAGCGTTGAATTATTTGATTCACAGCTTCGAATCGGACGTGGTTACAATGGATTATCGCGTGCGGGGTTTTACACGCGACATTGAAGGCAAAAAACTGTATATCGATCACAGCATCACGTCGATTCAAGATTTCATTGCGGTTGATACGCAAGAAAACTACCAAATGATTGACGTGAACGTGTATCAAGAAAACATTTTTCACACCAAAATGATGTTGAAAAAAACGGAATTGGAAAATTATCTATTTGAAAAAGAGTGTGATTTGTCAGCTGATCAAAAAGTCGTAATCGAAAAGAAAGTTCACAAAGAAGTGACTGAAATTTTTTACGGTCGGAATTATCGCTAAAAACGTCTGAAAAATGGCGCGGATTATTCGCGCCATATTCATGTCAATTCGCCAATTGTTTTGCCAGTAAAACAATCGGATGCACCACTGTTATATTCTCTCCACGTTCTCGCAAACCCGCCGCAATATGCAACGCACAACCAATGTTTGAACTAACTAAATAATCAGCTGGTTTTTCCAGAGAAGTTTCGAGCAATTCATTCAATAACGTTTGCGCCATTTTATCGTGTCGCAAACTATAACTTCCCGCTGCACCACAACATTGCGTAGTTTCAGGCAACGACGAAATGTTTGCGTCAGGAATTTGTTTTAATAATTTCAAAACGCTTTTGTCGGTTTTCAACACATTTTTCAACGTGCAAGGCGAATGCACACGAATGTTCGTCGTAAGCGGTTTTAAATCTAACTCGAATTGCGACAGAAAATGACTAATATCGACCACTTTGGGCGCGTAATCTTTCAACGTGCCGCCGCAACCACTGGCAATCGTGATTATCGCTTGCAAATTTTCATTCGCAAACGCAGTTTGATTCTGTTTCGCCAAAGTTTGCGCGGTTTCAGAATCACCTTCGTGCAACGCTATCGCGCCACAACAGGTTTGCGTTTCGGGTAAATAGACATTAAAACCAACATGCGTCAAAACGGTAATCGCGGCGTTTACGGTTTCAAAATCAAACAATTCACCCATACAACCGACAAATAAGCCCACGTCACCTTTGATTTCGTTAGTTGCCGGGTAATAATTTTGCAACGGTTGCGTGTCTTGATAATTCGGCACTAAACGTTCCAACTCGCCTAAACCAAGCAAATTCGGCAAACGTAAAAAACGCACGGTTTTTTGCAAATTATTTTGCTGATAAAACTTTAAACCGGATTTCGCCCAGCGTTGAACACGTTTATTTTCAGCAAATGTTTTCACCAATCGGACAGAAAGCGGCGTAGATTGTTCACCGTGCATTTCAGCGCGAAAATCATCAATCAATTTCGCATACGGCACAACGGCGGGACACGCTTTTTCACACGCTCGACACAGCAAGCAACTATCAATGTGTTCAAGTAAATTATCCGTCATATTTAATTGCCCACCTGCCCATGCTTGAATTAGCGCAATCCGTCCGCGTGGCGATTCATTTTCATTTTGAGTGTGTGTGTAAGTCGGACAATGTGGCGCACAAATCCCGCATTTCACGCAGCTATCCGCAATCGCCAGTAATTCTTTTTTTGTATTAGTCATTTTCATTTTTCGTGAGTGAGTCGAGAATTTGTTGGTATTCGTCTAATTTTGGGCGATATAAAAATACGCCTAACCCTGCAATGCCCGTCAAAATGTGCAGCGTTCTAAAACCGTCGCCCAAATAAAATATCGTTGCACCAAAGCTGCCGATGACTAGCATCATTAACATCGACACCGTAACCGTTAACGTGTATCGAATTTTCACGACGCGCTTTAAACTAGCATTTTTCAAAAGCGGCATTGTTTCATTTAGACGCAAAAAAATGTGACGCAACAAATTCGTCAACGGCAACATTAGAATGGCTAGAATATAAAAAACCGTACGCCCAAAAAGTCGTGTGTCTTCGGCTAATGGATTTTGCCAGCTTTCAGAATGTGCGAAGGCGACGCTAAAAATCAGCATTGCAATAACAAAACTGGTGATAAACCAAGGTAAAAAAATCGGGGATTTCAAAGGATGAACTCGTTTAGGAATCTTGAGAAGAGCTTATTTTAAGCGGTAAATCGAATTTTCGACAGGCAATAAAAAGCCCGCTGTAAAAGCGGGCTAACTTGAGCGATTATTATTTTTGTTATCTTGTCGTTCTAAGCGATTTACCCAGCGACGTGACTCAAGTGAAAGTGTTTCTAACTATTTATTATTGTTATTTCGCTTTTTCAAGCTACCTACCTAAACGCTTTCTGTTGAAAGCGGGCGCATTTTAGCCGCAATAAATGGATTGTGTCTATTTAAAAAACAGATTATTTCCAATAAAACAAACATAGTTTAACAAAGGTTAATAAATACAATTTATTAGCGAAAAATCTTACTAATCAATTAGCCTTCTTTACCGTCTGCTCGTGCTTTCGTCAGCATCGGCGCATACACGAAAATGAATAACGCAAACGCAGCTAACCACGCCAACGTAGCTAAATAAATCAATACGCTAGACCACGAGGTAATCGCCAAGGGTAAAATCACGCGAAATAATGCTGCTACATTTATCAATACAAACGCCACTGCAATCGCATTCGAGGCATTCATCGTGCGTCCGGTGTGACCTAATGAAACTCGCGCCATCATGCCTAACGTTAAAATGCCAATGCCTCCGACCGTAAAAGCGTGTAATGCCAATGACGGTAAAATCAATTCCCACGCCGCAAATGCCGTGAAAATAAAGCCTACAATCAACCAACCGTAACCCAAATATAAAACCCACAACAACGGCACAAACCAAATTCTAAACACAAACCAAGAAGTTAAACGCCAGCCGTTTAACGCTGCTGTTGTCAATGCAATTAACGCTAAAAACGTACCTGAAATACCGACCAATTGCAGCGTAAACAATGTCGCCGCGCTACCAATCGCTAAAAAATCAAGTTGTTGACTTCGTGGAATTGAAACGCCTTTCAGCCCTTTTTCAGTAAAAAATGGAAACACGCGCCCCGCAATTACCAGCATTATCATTACAATCGCCGCCACTACAATCTGCACGCCCATCGCTGCGCTGTTACCGCACACATCAAGCATTTGCGCGTGAATCAAACCGTTGCCCAACATCAACAACGTTAATAAGCCGACAAACAACAAATTTTTATAGTTTTTCGTTTGAATTAACGTTTTCGCAATGACAAAAGCAAGCGTCGGCAAAAAAGCAAAATCGACTAATGCAATCAGCTCGTCTGGCAATAAACCTGCGTAAAACGGCAAAATTCGTCCGTATAACCACAACAAACTCAGTCCTACGAGCGCATTGCCCTGTAACGTGATTTTACCCGTCCAATTACTGACAGCGGTAAGTAAAAATCCTGCAATTACCGCGACGGTATAACCGAGCAACATTTCATGGGCGTGCCAATAAGTGCCGGTAAAATATACCGACGGTGCGACCGTGTCTTGCGTCATGCCTTGCCATAAAATCAGCAAACCTAATGCTGCAAATCCAGCGAGTAAAAAAAAGGCTCGAAAACCTAGCGCAAATAACGGGTACTTTAAAACGGTGGGGGATTTCATAGTTTTATTCAATGTTTTGGATTTGCTCGCGCATTTGTTCAATTAACACTTTGAGTTCAATGGCGATTTGGGTCATTTCTATATCAGCCGCTTTCGAGCCAAGCGTATTTGCTTCACGATTCAACTCTTGCATCAAAAAATCCAACCGTCTACCCACTGGTTCTGATTGCTTAATAATCCGAAGCACTTCATTAACGTGCGTGTCTAAACGATCTAATTCTTCAGCAATATCGAGCTTTTGTGTTAAATGTACCAACTCTTGTTCTAATCTATCCGGATCAGGATTTAGCACCAATTCACTGACGCGCTCTTGTAGTTTTGTACGGATATTGACTAAAACTTCGGGCATTCGCTGTTTCGCCTGTGTAACAAATTGCTGCATTTTGTAACAGCGTTCCGCAATCAATGTAGCAAGTTGAAGACCTTCGCGTTCACGAGTTTCAATCAATTGCGTAAGTGTCCGTTGAATTAACGCTACCATGCCTTCGTGCAACAATTGTCTGTCTACGCTGGCTTCATGTTGAATCGACGGCAACGCCAAAATATCCAATGCTGAAAATCGCGCCGGTGCTTGCATGAGATGTTCAATTTGTTGCGTAGCTTTTAACAATGCCGCCACCGCTTCCATATTGACCACAAACGCTTGTCCCTCTTTCGATTGTTTTTTGTAACTTAACGCGCATTCGATTTTGCCGCGATTCAATTTTCCACTAATCAATGCCCGCGCATCACCTTCGATAAACCGTAACCGGTCAGGAATTTTGAGTGTAATGTCACAATAACGATGATTGACGGTTCGCAATTCGCAACTCACTATTAAATCGCCCAATTCTGCTTCGCCATTAGAAAACGCTGTCATACTTTTAATCATTATTTTGCCTATCATTTTTGATAAAGAAGTGCCTCCATTCTAACCGTGCGACGCAGGGCTTGCACCTTTTAACTGTGCGTTCACGCGCCATCGTTATACGTTATACTGTGCGACAACTTTATTTTGAGGGACTAAATCGATGAGACCAAGTGGACGCGATGACGCGCAATTAAGAGAAATTAAACTCACCTGTGGTTATACCAAACACGCCGAAGGGTCTGTTTTAATTGAGTTCGGCGACACCAAAGTATTATGCAACGCCAGTGTCGATAAAAGCGTGCCGCGTTTTTTAAAAGGTAAAGGCGAAGGCTGGGTAACAGCGGAATACGGAATGTTACCACGTTCAACACATAGTCGAATGGGACGTGAAGCCAGTCAAGGTAAACAAAGTGGACGGACGCTAGAAATTCAACGTTTAATCGGTCGATCGTTACGCGCGGTCATGGATATGAAAGCCTTAGGTGAACAAACGATTACGATTGATTGTGATGTATTGCAAGCAGATGGTGGCACACGAACAGCGGCAATTACAGGCGGTTATGTCGCATTATGTCTCGCTGTGCAGACCATGTTGGCGCGTAAACAAATTAAATTTAACCCGATTCACGGACAAATCGCAGCGGTTTCGGTCGGAATTTATAACGGCGTGCCAGTGTTGGATTTGGATTATGACGAAGACAGCAATGCTGAAACTGATATGAATATCGTTATGAATGACGCAGGCGCATTTATTGAAATTCAAGGCACGGCGGAAGGTCATGCGTTTCGTAAAGATGAACTCGATGTGTTGTTGGAATTAGCAAATAGCGGTATTCAAACCTTGTTAGCAAAACAGTTAGAAGCCTTAGAATTAGCGAAGAAGTAACGAAAAATTGTAGCGTAAGTGCGGTCAAAATCCGCATATTTGTTTAATTTTTATTTTTCAAAGAGGATTTACCCATGTTGTACAACCAAGCATTAGTAGACGAATTGAATGTGTTAGCGCGTTATAACTTAACCAGCGCACAAGAAGGTATTAAAGTTCACCAAGACGCTGCCACCGCTGTGATTGAAGCGACGGCGCGATTGTTTCATAAAGGATTAGTTGACCATGAAGACGGTGGTTATTTGACGCATTTAGGATTGGAAACGGCTGAAAAAGTGCAGGCAATTTTAACTATTCTCTGCCCAGAAATCGCTTAATTATATGAACGGGTCGGGGTTCGATGTGTTGAACCCCAACCTTTTTAGCGTAACCAGCTTCTTAAGCTGTGTCTAAAAAAACTTGACCATTACAAACAAGACAAGGCTGCTGGAAAACTTGAGTTAAATTGATTTTTACCCCAAGCGTTTAGAATTCGTTAAGCCAAATAATCCAGCAGTCATTTTTAGTCCTTACTTCGCAGTTGAACGATAATACTCAATCGCCGCGCCCACGCCGCTACCTGCTTTAATGTCGAAACCACAGTCTAACATTGCCATTTCAGCACCAGCGATTGCGCCAAGCATTGAAACATCGTTCATATCGCCCATGTGACCGATACGGAAAACTTTGCCCATCACTTCAGATAAGCCGCCACCGAGTGAAATGTTGTAACGATTAAATGCTGTACTGATAACTTCACGCGCATCTTTATCTGCTGGAACAACTACCGCTGTGACAGTATTTGAATAGAAACCCTCTTGAGCGCAAGTGGTTAAACCCCATGCCGCAATTGCACGACGAACGCCTTCGCCCAAACGAAAATGACGGGCATAAACATTTTCTAAACCTTCAGCAAACAACATATCCAACGATTTACGCAAGCCGTACAAAATTGGCAAGTTTGGCGTGTAAGGCGTGTAACCTGTGGCGTTGTTGGTGATTTGGTCTTTCAAATCTAAGAAGCAACGTGGGAAAGTTGAAGTTTCTGCGGCTTTCAAGGCTTTTTGACTGAAACCTAAAAATGCGCCACCTGCTGGTAACATGAAACCTTTTTGTGAACCGCTGATAATTGCGTCAACGCCCCATTCGTCCATTTTGAACTCAATGCTAGCAACCGAGCTTACGCCGTCAACAAACATGAACGCTGGGTGATTTGCTGCGTCCATCGCTTTGCGAACGCCAGCAACGTCAGAGGTTACGCCTGTTGAGGTTTCGTTGTGAGTTACTAAAACAGCTTTGATTTCGTGATTGGTATCTTCTTTTAAACGCGCTTCTAATTTGTCTAATGGAACGCCTTTGCCCCAAGTTTCTTCGTGCAATTCCACTTCAAAACCTAAGCGTGTCGCCATGTTCGCCCACAAATGCGCGAATTGACCAAAACGATAAATTAAAACTTTATCACCAGGATTTAAAACGTTGGTTAATGTCACTTCCCAACCCGCTGTTCCTGTTGCAGGGAAAATGAACGCTTGCCCAGTCGTTGTGCCAAAAACTTTTTTCAAATCTTCAAGCAATGGTGCAAATAATTTTGGAAACACCGGTGAACGGTGATCTTCCATTGGAATGTGCATTGCGTTTAAAACTTCGTTAGGCACATTTGTTGGGCCTGGAATATAAAGGTGATTACGACCTGCCATGATTTTCTCGCTTATAAGTTGAGGATTAGAAACTCACAATCATGACATAGCCACGCCCCATTCAGCAACCATTTAACGGGTTTAATTAACTTGTTTTAAAATGTGTCATTTCAGTGGCAAGATTTCGTGTTTGTTCACTCAAAGATTCGGAAGCAGCGGCAGCTTCTTCAACTAACGCGGCATTTTGTTGTGTGACGTAATCCATTTGCGTTACGGCATGATGAATTTGATTGATTCCCGCATTTTGTTGAATAGAGGCAGCGGCAATTTCAGACATAATTCCAGTTACATTTTGAATTGCGCCAACAATGTCTTCCATCGTTCTGCCAGCTTGTGCAACTTGTTTGCTACCACTAGAGATATTTTCAACTGAATCACCAATCAATCGTTTGATTTCACCTGCGGCACTCGCCGCGCGTTGTGCTAGATTACGAACTTCGATGGCAACTACCGCAAAACCTTTTCCTTGTTCACCAGCGCGTGCAGCTTCAACTGCGGCGTTTAACGCTAAAATGTTCGTTTGGAACGCAATATCATCAATCACCATAATAATATCGACGATTTTGTGAGACGATTCGTTAATCGTTGCCATCGTTTTGACAACTTCATTAACCACTTCAACGCCTTTTACAGCAGTTGTCGATGCCCCGATGGCTAATTCATTCGCGTGTTTCGCGTTATCTGTGTTTTGTTGTACAGCGGTTGATAATTCTTCCATGCTCGCAGCGGTTTGTTGCAAACTTGCAGCTTGTTCTTCGGTTCGATGCGATAAATCATTATTTCCTGCTGAAATTTCTCTCGACGCACTGGCAATGATTTCGCTGGTATCTTTGATTTCACCAATTAAATGTTTTAAATTTTCAACAGTCATATTCATTCCTGCTTTTGTCGCAGCAAATGCGCCAACGTAATCTTCCGTAATCGTTTGTGTTAAATCGCCGTTTGCCAAGGCTTGAGAAACACGCAACACATCATTTAAACTTTTTTCAGTTGTACTGAACAATTGGTTAATCAGTTCTGCTAAACGTTTGCCATAACCGATTTTATCGTGCATCGTCATTTTGACACTAAAATCACCGCAGTCTGCACCTGAATAAACAATACTATCAACCTCTTCAACCAATTTGCGTAATTCGTCCACCGTATAATTTACGCTATCTTTTGTTTGACCAAAAATGCCGCAATAATCCGCCGTAATTTTCTGACTTAAATCGCCATTCGCTAACGCCTTTGCAACACGCATTGTATCGTTCATTCCCATATCAACGGTGTCGCTTAATTTATTCAAAGATTCGCTAATATCTCGACCAAATCCTTTTTTGTTTGAAAGAGTTATTTTTTTTGAAAAGTCGCCACGCACGGCGTTGTTGACCATTTCGTTAATTTCTTTAACTAACGAGGTGAGACTATCTTGCATTATTTTTGAGGAACTCAACATTACACCGAGTTCATCTTTTGAACTATCATCAATTTTGATGCTCAAGTCGCCATCTGCAATAGCACCATTCACTTTTTGCGCGGTAGTGATTGATGAAATTAAACGCTTCACAATTCTCCGACCCACAAAGATTGATACAAATAACCCAGAAATAAGCACAGCACCTGAAATAATAAGCATTATTTGAAAACGATTTTGTGCTAATTCATATTCTTGCTTCGCAATGTCTTTTTGTAATTGGACTAAAGCATCAATCTCTTCCGCACACGTTTTGTAAGAAGGGCGAACATCTTCAAAATAAAAACTTTTGGCTTTTTCTTCATCGTCCGCACGTTGTATTGCCAAGTCATTTTTTAGATTTTTAACAAATTTTTGGTAATCAATTGAAAATTTATCGGCCAGTATTTTTTCTTCAGGTGTTAAATAAGTTTCCATATAACTCCCCCACAATTTATCTACATCGGACATATTTTTTTCGACTTTTTTTAGTTGTTCAGGTGCTTCTTTAGGAAAACTAAAACTTGTCACAATTGCAGTTCGTGTGTGCAATAAATTTGTTTTTATTTCTGATAAATCAGCAAGTGGTATTGTTCTGTCGAGATAAACCGTTTGTAATCCCTGATTTGTTTTATGTAACGCAAGTATGCCTAGTGCAGACAACCCGAACATAATCATGGACATCAAACCAATCAAATAAAACAATCGAGTTTTGATAGTGAGGTTATTAAACATATTTTTCTCTATAAAATTAAAATTGATTTGAACAGATAATCTCTCTCCAATCCTAACAATTGTAGAGTAGATATGTGTAGAAATTGTGTGTGAGCATTATTTACAACTAACTGCACGGTTTTGTTGATTTTTTGGGCGTTCGTCTTCACAGTGTATCGGCACAATTACCCAGTTTCATGAAAAAATTGAACTTTTAAATTTGTATTCGTTTGATTCATTATTTTTTAGTCGTTAATCGAACGTTTAGAATTGACTTTGCAAACTTCAAAAGTAGAATGACGATGTTGTTAATTTCAAATTTCGTTCCAGTTTTGATACTGGAATTTTTATTTTTACTCCAAAGGAAAAAACTCAATGAGTCATACTTTATACACGGCGAATGTTCAGCGTGTTCAACGCTGTGAATTAGCACTACCTGGAACCAGTCCAGAATTTTTTGAAAAAGCTCTTAAAAGCGGCGTTGATGTTGTTTTTTTAGATTTGGAAGATGCCGTTGCGCCAGATGACAAATTGACTGCGCGTAAAAACGTGATTCAAGCCATTAACGATTTAGATTGGAAAGGTCACGGCATTACAGTTTCTGTGCGAATCAATGGGTTAGACACGCAATATATGGTGCGTGACGTGGTTGATTTAGTTGAACAAGCAGGCAGCAAAATTGACACCATTTTGATTCCAAAAGTCGGCGTTTATTCCGATGTTTATATGGTTGAAGCGATGCTTAACCAATTGGAAACGCAACAAGGTTTGAAAAATAAAATCGGCATCGAAGCGTTAATTGAAACGGCTTTAGGTATGGCGAATGTGGAAGATATTGCCAAACAAGGTGCATTGGGCGGACGTTTAGAAGCGTTGCATTTTGGTGTGGCGGATTATGCGGCGAGTAATCGCGCTCGCACTGTCAATATCGGTGGTTTAAATCCTGATTATCCTGGCGACCAATGGCATTTTGCCTTGAGCAGAATGATTGTGGCGTGCCGTGCTTATGGCTTACGTCCAATTGATGGCCCGTTTGGTGATATTAAAGATCCAGAAGGTTACATTTTAGGCGCGAAACGTGCAGCGGCGTTGGGTTGCGAAGGTAAATGGGCAATTCATCCTTCACAAATTACGTTGGCAAATGAAGTTTTCACGCCACCAGAAGCTGAAGTCAATAAAGCCAAACGTATTTTGGAAGCTCTCAAAGAAGCCGCTGCCCAAGGCAAAGGCGCAGCAGCATTAGATGGTCGTTTAATTGATGCCGCTTCTGAAAGAATGGCAAACAACGTCGTTCGTGCAGCAGAAGCGATTGCAGCTAAAACTAAATAATCAACAAAAAGGAATAATTTATGGATATTCATGAATATCAAGCCAAAGAATTATTAAGTGGCTACGGCGTAAAAATCGCTGAAGGTGGTTTAGCTTACAGCCCCGAAGATGCGGTACAACGCGCCAGAGAAATCGGCGGTCATATTTGGGTTGTGAAAGCCCAAATTCATTCGGGCGCACGCGGAAAAGCAGGCGGCATCAAAGTTTGCAAAACGCATGATGAAGTTGAAGCTGCCGCAGAAGCCTTACTGGGTAAAAAATTAGTCACGCATCAAACTGGCGCAGCAGGAAAAATCTGCAACCGTTTATACATCGAAGCGGGAACGGACATTGCAAAAGAATTGTATTTCTGCTTTTTGGTAGACCGAATTTCTGAACGCATTGTGATGGTTGGGTCGCAAGACGGCGGTATGGACATCGAAGAAATTGCTGAAACAAACCCCAATTCAATTAAAAAAATTTACATCGAACCCGCTGTGGGTTTGCAAGATTTTCAAGCGCGTGAAATGGCGTTTGCCTTAGGTTTAGATGCTGAATTGATTAGTCATGCAGTTAAAACGTTTAAAGGTTGCTACCGTGCGTTGCGTGATTTAGATGCGAATATGCTCGAAATCAATCCGTTAGTTATCACAGGGAACAATGAGTTGATTGCGCTCGATGCCAAAATGGGCTTCGATGAAAATGCGTTATTCCGTCGTCAAAAAATCGCCGAATTGCGTGATAAAACCCAAGAAGATCCACGCGAAACCGCTGCGGCTGATCGTGGTTTAAGCTACGTTGGTTTGGACGGCGACATCGGTTGCATGATTAACGGTGCCGGTTTAGCAAT
Source organism: uncultured Pseudomonadota bacterium (assembly GCA_903848935.1). Classification (GTDB taxonomy): domain Bacteria; phylum Pseudomonadota; class Gammaproteobacteria; order Methylococcales; family Methylomonadaceae; genus UBA10906. The sequence continues at coordinate 15,812 of CAINHO010000019.1, forward strand.
GGCGACGATGGACATGATTAAACTCGCGGGTGGCGAACCTGCGAATTTCTTAGATGTTGGTGGTGGCGCGTCGGCTGAACGGACTGAAAAAGCGTTCCGTTTAGTGTTAGCTGATACCAATGTCAAAGCGATGTTGGTCAACATTTTCGCAGGGATTAACCGTTGCGATTGGATTGCTGAAGGCGTTGTTCAAGCGGTGCGAAAAATCGACATGAAAGTGCCGTTGATTGTGCGTTTATCAGGTACGAACGTAGAAGAAGGTCGTCGGATTATCGCCGAAAGTGGTTTGCCAATTATTACCGCTGAAACCTTAGCCGAAGCCGCTGAAAAAGCGGTTGCTGCACGCAATCAAGTTGTCGCCAACCAAGCCGCAGGAGCATAAACAATGGCAATTTTTATTAACGAAACCACCCGCATTATTGTTCAAGGTTTTACCGGTAAAATCGGCACGTTCCACGCGCAAGACATGATTAACTACGGTTCAAACGTGGTTGGCGGCGTAACACCAGGGAAAGGCGGACAAAAACATTTAGACCGTCCCGTTTTTAACACCGTAAAAGAAGCGGTCGAATTGGCAGGCGCAGAAGCGAGCATTATTTTCGTGCCGCCAGCATTTGCCGCTGATTCAATTATGGAAGCGGCAGATGCAGGGATTAAATACTGCGTAGCGATTACCGACGGCATTCCCACTCAAGACATGATGACGGTGAAAAGTTATTTGCGTCGTTTCCCTATCGAAAAACGCATGATTTTAACAGGGCCAAATTGCGCGGGAACGATTAGTCCAGAACGTTCGATGCTCGGCATTATGCCTGGTCATATTTATATGCGTGGCAATGTTGGTGTTGTTGGACGTTCTGGCACGTTGGGTTATGAAGCTGCTGACCAAATGAAACGTTTAGGGATTGGTATTTCAACGTCTGTGGGAATTGGTGGCGATCCGATTAACGGGAGTTCACACCGTGATATTTTTGAACAATTCGAGCAAGACGATGAAACCAAAGTCATTTTGATGATTGGTGAAATCGGTGGCCCGCAAGAAGTCGATGCGGGGATTTTTGCTCAAGCGAATATGAAAAAACCTGTGATTGCGTACATTGCGGGTTTGACTGCGCCAGAAGGTCGTCGAATGGGTCACGCGGGGGCGATTATTTCGTCTGCGGGTGAAAGTGCGGCGGAAAAAGTCGCGATGTTGCGTGATTTAGGCGTAACGATTTGCCCAACGCCTGCGGCGATGGGTGAAACGGTGGCTAAGGTTTTGGCTGGGTTGTAGGTTTTAAAAGTTTAGTAGAAGGTTCAAAACGTAAAATTTTGAACCTTTTTTGTTTAACTGATTCATAACAATACAAAGGAAGAATCATGAAAAAAATAACAAGTATGTTAGTTCTACTTTTTGCCATATTGGTTAGTGGTTGTTTAGAAGAAAAAATAGCAACAACACTGCAAGATAGAAATGGGGTAGCTTTTGAACCAAATGCCACTGAACCATTTACTGGAAAATATGTTACGAATTATCCAAATGGGCAAAAATTGAAGGAAGCGCATTATAAAGACGGTCAACCAGACGGCTTGGTAATATCGTGGCATGGAAATGGGCTGAAATTAAGCGAAGAAAATTATGAACACGGTAAGCAAAATGGTTTAACTACAAAATGGTTCGACAATGGACAGAAAGAAGATGAAACAAACTATGCCGATGGTAAGAAAAATGGAGCCGCAATTGGATGGCATAAAAGCGGACAAAATGCAGGTAATGCAAATTATACCGATGACAAATTAAATGGCTTAATAACGACATGGTATGAAAATGGGCAAAAAGAATCTGAACGTAATTTCAGCGACGATAAGCTAAACGGCTCATCAATCTCATGGTATGAAAATGGACAAACATCGAACGCAGGAAATTACATAGATGGCGAAATAAATGGATTGATGACTATATGGTACGCAAATGGACAAAAAAAATTAGAGGCTAACTCCATAAAAGGTAAGCAAAATGGCTTATCTACTGCATGGTACGAAAATGGACAAAAATCATTTGAAGCCAATTACATAGATGATGAACTGAATGGTTTAGTAACTTCATGGGATGAAAATGGTGTTATAAAAGGGTTTGGGGATTATACAAATGGCAAAAAATAGATTACTTGGATTAACAGAGGTGTCTATTCAATTACACTGAAAGGCAGTACGATGGATGATGATTACAAAAACTATAAAGTTTATTTTGACGGATTTGGTTGCATCATGCCCTATTGGCAACTCAGTAAATTGGGATACGGTGGAAAAGCAATTGGCAACACATTACACAAAACTTATCGCCGAGAGCAGTATGATTTCTTTTTAACAGAAGAAGATGCAAAACGATTTCAGAAAATTGGGTGTGTAGTAATAGATTATTTACATTATCCAGATGATGACGGCAATTTTCCACGATGGGCGGATGATATTGGCGCACCTGTATTTGAGCTGTCGCATCCGTTGAAAATATCAAAAGAAGAAAATGGAGGAAAAGACGATGAAAGCTACAACGCTTTGATGATTTATTCAGCCGCTATACCTGACGATAACGAACAAAAAGATAAGCCAACAACAATTATCCATGCTGAAACGGTAAATTTAGATATGAGTACCAACAAAAAAAAGTTAAATAACAATGGAACAATAAACGGCAATTCTGTTATAGCTGATACAGTTCAAAATAGTCTTAACAACATTACGTCACAAAGTGAGAGTGACGAAGAAAAACGATTAAATTTTATTGGGAGAAATAAAGGACTTGTTGTTGTCGTGATCGTCGCAGTATTAGTTACTGGATTTTATTTGATTGATAAAGGTATGTTTACCAAAGAAAATTTTGATAATTTAATTGAATCTATTTCAAAGTAATTTGAAGCTAATCACAATTGACATTAGCCCAAGTGGCAATTTCACAAACTGGAGATTTCAACTAATGCGTTACACAATTAAAGGTAAATAACATGACAACTATCACACTGAACGAAAATTTAAACCAACAAATTAGCGTGATTGCACAACAAACACTCGCTTCTGTTGATGAAGTTGTGAATAACGTTTTAGCGAAATACCTTAATGATTATATTGACGAAGCGTTAGAAGACGCAGAGCTTTTAGCGATTGTGAAAGCGCGTGAAAACGAACCAACAATTAAGGTTTCGCTCGATGATTTATGAGTTGGAATTTAAAGATAGCGCATTGAAAGAATGGAGAAAATTAGATGAATTGTTGCGGACACAATTGAAAAAGAAGCTCGTCGAAGTTTTGAAAACGCCGCACATTCCAAAAGCAAAATTATCAGGTGGCGCGAACTTGTACAAAATCAAACTCAAAAAATCGGGTTATCGCCTGGTTTATCAGGTGTTTAATGATGTTGTAACCGTCACGGTGATTGCAATTGGCAAACGTGAACGCAATGATGTTTATAAAATTGCGTTGCAGCGATTGCAGTCATGACTTCCGAACCATTAGTCCAAGCGGCGATTTCACAAACTGAAGATTTAGGCGTAACGATTTTCCTAACGCCTGCGGGAGTTGTAACTGTAATTCCATCGTCCATCATCCATTCAAAATAGACGTTAAACCAATCACAAACAAACGTTTTTATAAAAATAGATTGTATAAAATCAATTAAAACAATATACTGTGTAAATCAATCGCGGGGTGGAGCAGCTTGGTAGCTCGTCGGGCTCATAACCCGAAGGTCGTAGGTTCGAATCCTGCCCCCGCAACCAGATTTCTAAAGACCCCATTTTTGGGGTTTTTTATTTTCTAGGCTTTGGATAGGTTTCGTTATTCCATGCCTATGAATTAACGCTGTTAATGGAAGAGCCTTTGGCTCTTTTTTTTTGATTAAAATCAAGCGAGGACATCATGAAGCAGGCTCCCGAGCATCTGTTAGCCTTAATCGAACCGGTTGTTGAAGGTTTAGGTTATGAGTGTGTGGGTGTGGAATATAATCCGCATCCGAGACACGGACTATTACGCATTTATATCGGTCATGAAAATGGCATTTTGGTTGAAGATTGCACGAAAGTCAGTCATCAAGTTAGCGGAGTGTTAGACGTTGAAGATCCGATTACCGATAATTATTCGCTCGAAGTTTCATCACCTGGCGAAGATCGACCATTTTTTAAACTGAGTCAATTTGTGCAATTTATCGGTAGCACTGTCGCTGTACATTTATTTTCACCTGTCAATGGACGGCGCAAAATTACTGGCAAAATTATTCAGGTTGCAGACGACGTGATTACGTTAGAAGAAAATGAGCAATTATTCCCCATCCCCTTTGCCGCCATGAGCAAAGCGCGTTTAGTTCCCGATTATTTACTCGACAAAGGAGAGCGTAGTGGCAAATAAAGAAATTTTGTTAGTCGTTGAAGTTTTTTCTAATGAAAAAGAAATTGAAAAAGAAGTCGTATTTCAAGCCATTGAAGCAGCATTAGAAGCAGCAACTATCAAACGTTACGGCAGCAATATCAAAGCTCGCGTCACAATTGATCGCAAAACCGGCGATTATTTAACGCATCGCTGTTGGGATGTGGTTGCACCAAATCCAGAATTAGGACGCGATGTTGAATTGCCAGTGAGTCAAATTTTGCTTGAGGTCGCGCAATTTGATAATCCAGACGCACAAATTGGCGACGTGATTTATGAAGAAATTGAATCCGTAGATTTCGGACGCATTGCCGCTCAAACCGCAAAACAAGTCATCATTCAAAAAGTGCGTGACGCAGAACGTAATAAAATTGTTGAAGCCTATAAATCGCGCGTCGGCGAATTGATTACTGGCACTGTGAAACGCATCGAAAAAGGAAGCGTCTATTTGGAATTAGGTGGACACGTCGAAGCCTATATTTCTAAAGAAGACATGATTCCGCGTGAAGCGATGCGTTTAGGCGATCGCATTCGGGGATATTTAAAAGATGTTCGTTTAGAAGCGCGGGGACCACAACTTTTTGTCAGTCGCAACTCGCCAGAATTGTTAATGGCGTTATTTCGTTTAGAAGTCCCTGAAATTGCCGAAGGAACCATTTCGATTATGGCAGCTGCCCGCGATCCCGGTTCACGTGCAAAATTAGCTGTAAAAAGTAATGATCCACGATTGGATGCGCTTGGCGCGTGCGTTGGGATGCGAGGCTCACGGGTTCAATCGGTGACGAATGAACTCGCTGGTGAACGAGTAGATATTATTATTTGGAATCCAAGCGAACCTCAATTTGTGATTAACGCCATGTCGCCCGCTGAAATTCAGTCGATTGTGGTGGACGAAGATAAACACAGCATGGATTTAGCGGTTGATTCGATAAGTTTGTCACAAGCGATTGGTCGCGGTGGTCAAAACGTCCGTTTGGCGAGTCAGTTGACTGGCTGGGAATTGAACGTTATCGATGCGTCGAAAGCTGAAGAATCTAATGAAGCTGAAGCTAATAAAATTAAACTCATGTTTGTTAATTTATTAGACATCGACGACGAAATTGCAGCAATTTTAGTTGAAGTTGGGTTTAATACGATTGAAGAAATCGCTTATGTTCCGTCTAATGAATTATTAGAAATTGAAGGTTTTGACGAGGAAATCGTCGAAGAATTACGCAGTCGGGCGAAAAATGCGTTGCTTATTAGTGCGATTGCCGCTGAAGAAAGTATTGAGAGTGCCGTTCAACCCGATGCCTCATTGCTTGCAATGGACGGCATGGACAGCGAATTAGCACGCGCGATGGCGAATCAAGGCATTGTGACGATGGATGATTTAGCCGAACAAGCTGTCGATGATTTATTGAAATTCACCGGCGTGGATGAAGATCGCGCTGCAAAACTAATCATGAAGGCTCGTGAACCGTGGTTTGTTGAGTCAACAGACGCATAGAGGAGAGAAGAATATGAGTGTAAAAACAGTAAGTCAGTTGGCGGAAATCGTCAAAATCCCATTAGAACGTTTATTGGTGCAGTTAAAAGAGGCTGGTTTGACAGCATCGACCGCTGACGCGCAAGTGAGCGATGATGAGCAATCGAAGTTGCTTGCCCATTTACGTCAACGTCATGGCAAAGCCACCGGCGAAAATGAAAATGCACCGAATCGTGTCGTATTGAAACGCCGCAAAGTCAGTGAATTGAAACAAGCCAGCGTTCCAGGATCAGCGACGAAAACGATTAGCGTTGAAGTTCGCAAAGAAAAAACTTATATCAAACGTGAGCCGAGTGTGGAAACCAAAGCCGTTGCGCCTGTAATCGTGACAAAGACAACGGCGACGCCTGTAGTTGAAAAAACTGCAACCGTTGCTACACCGTCAGTTGCCATTGAAAATGTGGCCGAAAAGGTTGATTTTGAATTATCACCCGAAACCATCAAAGCCCAAGAAGTCGAAGACGCTCGCCAAATGCAATTGGCGAAAGATCAGCGGTTAGAAGATTCGATTAACCGCAATGCGGACAAAGTTCGTCAACAAGCGGCGGCAAAATTACAAGCGGCTGAAAGAGCGAAGCAACCCGTTGGTGCGAGACCGCCTCACACAGGCACACGTCCACCACATACCGGTGCAAAACCGCCACACACGGGTGCGAGACCACAGCAAACTGGCGCAAGACCGCCACAAACGGGCGCACGTCCCGCGCAAGCAGGTGTAACTCCACCGCCCGCACCAGCAAAAACGCAGGAAGAAAATCGCACCCGTCGCCCAGCGAAACCAGCGGGCGGTGGTTCGTCTTATGCAGGTAAAGACGCTAAACGTAATAACAAGAAAAAAGGCGGCAAACAACCGTCAGTGCGAATAGTGCAGCAAAACGACGGCAAACATCAGTTTGAAATGCCGGTGGCACAAATGGTTTATGACGTGACCGTTCCTGAGATGATTATCGTCTCGGAATTGGCGAATAAAATGAACGTCAAAGCCGCGATGGTGATTAAGCATTTGATGAAACTCGGCATTATGGCGACCATCAACCAAAGCATTGATCAAGATACGGCTGCGATTCTAGTTGAAGATATGGGGCATAAAGCCATCATACAAAGTGACGACGATTTCGAAAAAGAAATGCTTGCCGAAGTCACCGAAGATGAACAGTATCCTGAATTACCGCGTGCGCCGATTGTCACGATTATGGGTCACGTCGATCACGGTAAAACGTCGTTGCTCGATTATATTCGTAAAACTCGTGTTGCTGCTGGCGAAGCGGGTGGGATTACACAGCACATTGGCGCGTATCAGGTAAAAACCGATCACGGTTCAGTCACATTCTTAGACACACCAGGTCACGCGGCATTTACTGCAATGCGTGCGCGTGGTGCCGATGTAACGGACGTAGTTATTATCGTTGTCGCGGCAGATGACGGTGTGATGCCACAAACCAAAGAAGCTGTGGAACACGCTCGCGCCGCTAACGTGCCGATTATTATCGCGATGAATAAAATGGATAAAGCTGGCGCGAATCCTGACAAAGTAATGCAAGAATTATCCGTGTTAAACGTGTTAGCAGAAGAATGGGGCGGCGATGTGCAGTTCCTGAAAATTTCGGCGAAAACAGGTCAAGGTGTAGATGAGTTAATTGAATCATTGATTGTTCAAACTGAAATTTTAGAATTGAAAGCTCCTATTCAAGGTGCCGCGTCAGGGATTGTTATTGAATCACGTTTAGACCGAGGACGCGGCGTAGTTGCAACGGTACTGGTTCAACGTGGCACATTAGAAAGTGGTCAAATGGTATTGTGTGGACATGAATACGGTCGTGTTCGTGCAATGTTCAATGAACTCGGTAAAACGATTAAAACCGCTGGACCTTGTGAGCCAGTAGAAATTTTAGGATTATCCAGCACACCGAATGCTGGCGACGAATTCTTAGTGGTACAAAACGAGCGCGTTGCGAAAGAATTGGCGAAACATCGTGAAGACCGCAAACGTTTCAGCCGTCACGCTGCACAACAAGCGTCAAAACTTGACGAAGTCTTTGCGAAAATGACAGCTGGCGAAGTATCGACGTTGAATTTGGTCTTAAAAACCGACGTACAAGGCAGTTTGGAAGCGTTACGCAGTTCGTTAATTGAGTTGTCGAATGACGAAGTGGAAGTAAAAGTAGTTTACGGCGGCGTGGGCGGTATTAACGAAGGTGACGTGAATTTGGCCTTAGCTTCTGGTGCAATTTTGATGGGCTTCAACGTCCGTGCGGATGCGACTTCACGTCGAATGATTGAAGAACGCGGCGTAGATTTACACTATTACAGCATCATTTATGAAGCGATCGACGAAGTGAAAAAATCGATTAGCGGTATGCTCGCACCTGAAATCAAAGAACAAATCGTTGGTTTGGCACAAGTTCGCGAAGTGTTTACGTCTCCAAAAATGGGTGCGATTGCAGGTTGTATGGTATTAGACGGCTTCGTTAAACGTAATTTACCGATTCGTGTATTGCGCGAAAACGTCGTGATTTACGAAGGTCAATTAGAATCGTTGCGTCGTTACAAAGACGACATTGCCGAAGTTAAAATGGGCATGGAATGCGGCATTGGCGTGAAAAATTACAACGACGTTCGCGCTGGCGATCAAATTGAAGTCTTTGAACGTATCGAAGTCAGACGGGAATTGTAATGGCGAGAGAATTTGCTCGTCACACACGAGTATCTTCACAAATGCAAAAAGAGTTGTCGTTAATTTTACAGCGTGAAATTAGCGACCCTCGTATTGGTTTTGTGACGATTAACGAAGTGATTGTGACCAAAGATTTAGCCGTGGCGAAGATTTACATCACGGTTTTGAACACCGACGATGCCGGTAAAAAAGCCAGCACGAAAGCTATGAACGCAATATCACCGATGATTCGACACGCTTTGGCGAAACGAATGCGGCTACGGCATATTTCAGAATTGCGTTTTTATTACGATGATTCATTTGATACCGGAATGCGTGTGGCGGAATTGTTGAGTGAAGTGTCGGACGATTTAACTGATTGAAACTAACGTTGGAATGAAGCAATGAAAGCGAAACAAACGGGTTTTACGTTAATTGAGTTGATGATTACGGTGGCGATTATTGGGATTTTGAGTAGCGTCGGTTATCCGAGTTATATGAAATACATTCAAAAAGCGAAACGTTCTGAAGCACAAGCAGCGTTGGTTTCGATGGCGACGGCGATGGAACAGTGGCGCGTTGAAAATAATAATGATTACACTGGTGTAACTGTCGGGACAGGAGCTACAGCAATTTTTACTGATAGAGTTCCTACTGATGGTAGTGGTACACAATCTTATACGTTAAGTATTCCAATCCTCTCAGCAAGTGCTTATACGTTGCAAGCCACGCCTATTAGTACAGATGATTGTGGTAATTTAACATTAGATTCTACGGGCGTTAAGGTATCTTCCACCGGAACAAATTGCTGGGAATAGCACCATTGCCCAATGAAATCGTTGACTTTGACAGGTTGGGTCTATAGAATCGCAACCAGCTCGAAATAGATTTACCGTTATGCTTATCTCTACGAAGTTTTAGTTGTACCGCTCGTCCTGCTTAAACCATGAAGTAATCTTTAATTTCACAGCTCCACCCCCGAAAGGGATTTACATTTTAAATTTTTAAAAGGCTACAACAATGGCAACAGGTACAGTTAAGTGGTTCAACGCTGAAAAAGGTTTCGGTTTCATTCAACAAGAAAGTGGTCCAGATGTATTCGTCCACTTCCGTAACATCGCTGGATCAGGCTTCAAATCATTAGATGAAGGACAAAAAGTCCAATTCACAGTGACACAAGGTCAAAAAGGTCCACAAGCAGAAGAAGTTACTTTGCTTTAAGACTCAAAAATAAAAAGCCACCGTTTCGTAAGAATCGGCGGCTTTTTTGTGTTTAATAGAAATTAAAAATTACCCACTGCTCGTCTCATTCGCAACCCTGTCAACGCAAAATCATAATTCGCATTATTCCAATTATTGTGCGTTTTGGTTCGCAAATCTTCCGCTTGAATCACTTCAGTATGCGTTGCTAACCCTTGTTGATAACGGTCTGTCGTAACTTTTAAATTTTCGTCCGCTTGCACAATTGTTTGTTTCGCAACCTGCAAACGTTGCTGGGTTTCTTGACTATCTAACCACGCTTGTCGAACTTGCAACAAAATTTGTCCCGACAATTCTTCGTGTTGTTCTTTTAACGCTAAGGCTTGTTTTTCTAAAGCCTCACCTTTGTGATTCGTACTGCCATCAAATATTTTCCAATCCACACCCACATTCGCTTGCCACAAACCTTCATAAGCCTGATAACGATTTTGTTGATATTGATAACCACCATTTAATGCTACTTGCGGCATTAAACCAGCTTTCATCGCCTTTGTTTGTTCGTGTAGAGCTTCAATTTGTTCATTCAAAACCAATAATTCGGGACGTTGATTTAACGCACTTTGATTTAAATTATCTAAAGTCATTTTTGGCAATTCGGGAACTTGTTTGGCGAGTTCAACTTTTGCCGTTAATGGGCGCGTCAATAATTGGTTGTAACGCGCTTTTGTGTTGTCATAAACATTCGCGGCTTGTAACAAAAGTTGTTGCGCGTTCAATAATTCAACGTCCGCCGCCAAAACATCGTTTTTCGCCACAATCCCTTGTTCAAATAAATTTTTCACGTCTTTTTGATGATTTTCTAAACTCTGCACATGACTTTGCACAACATTCACGCCATCTTCGGCGCGCAAAACAGCGATGTAACTATCAGCAATTTGCATTTTTAAATTTAATTCTGCGACGTGTTCATTCGCTTGCGTGGCATCTAAAGTAGCTTGCGCCGCATTGATATTATGCGTAATTCGTCCGCTGGTATAAATTGGCAACGATGCGATTGCTTGCGCTCTCACGCTGCCCATTTGTTGCATGGCAAATTGTGCCGATTTGCCTTCGATGCTTGTTTTCGCAGACGGTGTTTCGTTATATTGCGTGTAACCCGTTCCAACATTTAAATCAGGCAAATTCTGACCTTCTGTTGCTTGTAATTGTTCTTGTGAAACTTCCGTATTCGCTTGCGCGGCTTTCATTTGATGGTTTGCATTTAATGCCGCTGTCCACGCATCGTCTAAAGTTTCCGCTTGCACGGTTGTGACCAAACATAAACTCAACAGTAAAAAATTAGTTCGCCACATAGCCAATTCCTCTCAAATAAAATGCCGTGGCAGATTCGATTAACAGCGTTTTTTCAAGCGCATTCGGTGGTGGCTGCACGCTGAATAAACAACGGCAGTGCAAATCACTTTTGAGCAAACTAAAAAACGCATCGGCAGCAAAATGTGCGTCTGGAATGTTGAATCGTTCACTATCGTGCAATTGTTGTAGATACGTTTCTAATTGGCTTAACGCTAATTTTGCACCATTGTCATAAACCATTTGTCCCAATTCTGGAAATTCATGCGTTTCTGCAATCACTAATTGATAAATTGCCAAACCATCAGGCGAATACAGTAATTCCACAAACGCCGACGCAATTTTTTGCAACGTTTGTTCTACATCGTCGGCGGTCGATAACGTTTGCGTGATGGTTTGTAAAAGTGATGCACACAATTGCGCGACTATCGCCATGAGCAGCTCGGTTTTGCTGTCAAAATAATTGTAAAGTGTCGCTTTAGAAACAGGTGCAGCTTGGGCAATTTTATCCATGCTGACGCTACGATAATTATTCGTTAAAAACAGACGTGTTGCGGCTTGCATAATAGATTGACGTTTTGAGTCAGGAGTTTCGCTGGATTCAGTCATTTTTAAATCAACGCTTGCTAAATTAAATAGTTGATTTAGAATAAACTAAACGGTTTAGTTTATCAAGGTCATTTATGAAACGTCTTCTTACTTTTTTTATTTTAATTTGTGTATTGGCTGGCGCGAGTTGGGCAGGTTTTTCGTGGTTCAAAGAACGTCAACATTACGAAAGCACTGACAACGCCTATTTAAAAACCAACAGCGTTTTGATTACGCCAAAAGTGTCTGGTTATGTTGCTGAATTGCACATTGACGATAATCAAGCCGTGAAGCAAGGCGACATAATCGCGGTGATTGATGATCGTGATTATCAGGCAAAACTTGAGTTTACTCAGGCACAAGTCATTGAAGCGCAAGCGCATATTCAAAAAATTCGTGCTACTAAAAATACGCAACACGCCAACATTGCCAGTGCAGATGCACAGGTTTCGGTAGTGGAAGCGAAACGCCAGCAAATTAACCAAGATTTGCAACGTTTCAATGCCTTAATCGAACGTGGTTCTGCACCACGGCAAACGCTCGATAAAATTCAAGCCGAATCAAAACAAGCGTTTGCCGAATTGCGTGGTTCACAAGCGGCGGTTTCTGCACAACAAAAACAACTTACCAGTTTTGACAGCGAAATTGCCGAAGCTGAAGCGCGTGTAAAACAAGCACAAGCACAAGTTTCGTTGGCAAAAATAGATTTAGAAAATACCAAAATTCGTGCGCCGTTTGATGGTGTGATTGGACATCGTGGCGTGCAACTTGGCGCATTTGTACAAGCAGGAACAAATTTAGCGTATTTGCTCGAAACGCAAAAAATCTGGGCGGAAGCGAATTTCAAAGAAACCCAAATTGAAAATATGAAAATTGGGCAACCTGTAAAAATTCACGTCGATGCGTATCCGAATTTGAGTTTTACAGGCAAAGTCGATAGTTTCGCGCCGGCGAGTGGTTCGGAATTTAGTATTTTGCCAGCCGAAAATGCGACGGGAAATTTCACTAAAATTGTTCGTCGCGTACCTGTGAAAATCGTTTTTGATGCTAACGAAAATACGGCGTTATTGAAATCTGGATTTTCTGTAAACGTCAAAGTGCAAGTCAAACCGTTATGATTGCCGTTAATGAAAGAGGCGAACGAATTTTAACAACCGGCGAATGGATTGGCTTTTTCAGCATGGCAATTGGCGTGTTTATGGCGGTGTTAGACATTCAAATCGTCGCCAGTTCGTTGCAAGAAATTCAAGCCGGTTTATCCGCGACGCAAGACGAAATTGCGTGGGTGCAAACGTCGTATTTAATCGCCGAAGTTATCATTATTCCGTTATCAGGCTGGCTCGGACGAGTATTTTCAACGCGCTATTTATTCGTTTTGTCAGCGGGCGGATTTACGTTGTCGAGTTTAGCATGTGCCTTTGCGTGGAATTTACCGTCAATGATTGTGTTTCGTTGTATTCAAGGTTTTTTCGGTGGCGCGATGATTCCGATGACGTTTACGATTATTTTCATTTTGTTTCCACCGCGTTTGCAACCGACAATGAGCATTGTTTTAGGGCTAATTGTTACGATGGCGCCAACGATTGGCCCTGTTTTAGGCGGTTATTTGACAGATTCGTATAGTTGGCAATTGCTGTTTTTAATCAACGTTATTCCGGGTTTTATTGTTTGTTTTATGGTGTTTAGTTTCCTCGACATCGATAAACCCGATTGGGGCTTGCTGAAAAAAATCGATTTTGTGGGTATTGCGTTAATCATTCTTTGTTTGGGTAGTTTGCAATATGTTTTAGAAGAAGGCGCACGCGATCAGTGGTTTGAGGACGATTTAATTTTAACGTTGGCGATTGTGGCGACATTGAGTGGCGTGGCAATGTTTTGGTGGGAACTTACAAATCCACATCCAATTATTGATTTGTATGCGTTCAAAAATCGTAATTTTGCCGTTGGTTGTGCATTTAGTTTTGTTTTGGGTATCGGACTTTATACGATTATTTATTTAACGCCGATTTATTTAGGTAGCATCAAAGGGTTAAACAGTTTGCAGATTGGTTATTATCTGATGGTTGTCGGACTGTTTCAGTTGCTATCCGCGTTCATTGCAGGGCCGCTTGAAAAGATATTAGATTTACGTGTGATGCTTTGTTTAGGAATGTGTTTGTTTGGACTGGGTTCATGGCTGAATGGTGAATTAACCGCAGAATCGGGTTATTGGGAATTCTTTGTACCGCAAGCAATTCGTGGTGGTGCGTTGATGTTTTGTTTTTTGCCGATTAACACGTTGACGCTGGGTTTGTTGCCGATTGAAGAAGTGAAAAATGCCAGCGGTTTGTATAATTTAATGCGTAATTTAGGTGGTGCGATGGGGTTGGCGGTCGCGAATACGTTGATGCTTTATTTGAACAAAGCGCATTATGCGGTGTTACGAGAATCGATTAGCGCGACGGACGAAATCGGACAACATTTAAGTCAAATTCAATTAAAACAACTGACCAATTTAGCGTGGCGCGAAGCCGAAGTGATGACGTTTAATAACTTATTTCAAATTATTTCGTTTATCTTTTTTTCAGCCGTGTTGCTTGCGCCGCTTTTGAAAAAAGTCGGCGCAGATAAAAATGCGTCGTCCGGACATTGATTACTTTTGCAACATCGCCTGAATTTTCCCGAATAATCGTTCAAAATTAACGGGCTTCGTATCGTAATCATCGCCGCCGCCTGCGATTTCTTTGGCGACATACGCTGGCATATCGTGACCCGACAAAATAATGACTGGAATGTGGGAAGTGACGGGATTTTTTTTGATTAAGCGCGTCGCTTCCAAACCATCCATTTGCGGCATATTCATATCCATCAAAATAACATCCGGCAGGTTTTTTTCTGCCATTTGCACGCCTTCTTCACCATTGACGGCACTAATCACGCTGTAATTCTTACGCTTGAAATGCTGTGTCAACATATCACGGTTAAGGTTGTCGTCTTCAACTAATAGTATCGTAATCATTCTTTGTCTCTCCCTTGATGTTATTTATGTCACGTTTAAAATTCTACTTCAAATCTACAATCTTGCCATCAGCATCAAAAAATACCGTCACATTTTTTTGTTCACGAAAACGGTGAATTTGTTCCGTTTCGACGTGATAAAAGATAGCGATTTCGTCATCAGTTACCCGTTTTTCAGCGGCAGGCAAAATATGTTGGCAGCGCAGTTTTCGCAATAAAATCCACGCAATCCACACGATACCTAAAACAATCAACGTGCCGCCGTAAATTTGCAACAATTCTAACAAACTTTTATAACCGCCAAACCAGCGCATTTCATTGATAACGTCATAATCGCCGCGTAACCAATTCATCACGGTGATAATCGGATACAGCAAATAAATCCACATCACCCAACACATCACGGTCACAGCAAAACTACTCAGACGTTTCGACAAACTTTGCAATTGTGGCACGTTAATAATGTACTCTTTCATTAGCGCAAGCCTCTATCGACTGTGACCCAAATAGCGCGTTGTCCGCGTTTTTTCCGAATGGCGCGAATTGTACCAACAATTGTGGTGCCGACATTCATCAACCAATACACAATCGGATACCAGACCATCCAATAATAATAACGTCCGACACCGCCTGTTTGCGATTCATAGCGCGAATCAATGGCTAAACTAACACCAAATTGCAACAAGCACGTTACGCTCAACAACATACTCGTCCAGCTCGGACTTAAATCATGCAACGATTCATTGGCAGTCGAAGTCAAAAACTCCATTGGCACAAACAGTAAATGCAGCAAAATCAAAAATGCCCATGTTACGCTAATCAAACATTCGCCATAAAGTAGCCACATTCCGCGTGATGACCAGCGAAACAAATCTCGAAAATAACGCAACAACACTTCACTGCCACCTTGCGACCAACGCACACGCTGTTTCCACAGTCCATTTAACGTTTCTGGCATCAAAACCCAACACAGCGCATTCGGTTCAAAGCGAATCGTCCAACCGGCAAGTTGTAATTTCCAACTAATGTCGATGTCTTCGGTAATCATGTCGTTGCTCCAATAACCGACGTTGTGCAACGCTGATTTTCGGAACGCTGCAATCACGCCAGAAACCGTGAATACTTTACCGTAAGAACGTTGCGCTCGTTTAATCATGCCGACAATCGCTGAAAATTCGCCGACTTGAATTCGTCCAAGTAAGGTGGAACGGTTGCGAATTCGTGGATTTCCCGTGACCGCACCGACGTTGGGATTTTCGACAAAATGCCGCACCATCCAACCAACTGCGTCGGGTGATAACAACGCATCGCCATCGATACAAATCAAAATTTCACTTTTCGTCAACAACGCTGCCGTCCGCAGCCCCATCGCTTTGCCTTGATTGGTAGCCAAATTTACCACACGCAAATTGTCATATTGCGCGGCGAGTTCGTGCAAAATTTCGAGCGTGTTATCTTTACTGCCATCATTGATCGCGAGAATTTCAAAGTTTGGATAAGCCTGTTTTTGCAAAATTCCAATCGTTTCACGAACGTTTTCACCTTCGTTGTAACAGGGAATTAGAATTGAAACAGACGGATAATGTTCCCCTTTTGAAAAGGGGGGCAGCGGAGATTTGTGCCATTCATAACGCAAACAAAAAATAATCGCGCCAAACATCCAAATATACGCCATGAACAGCGGGTAATAATAAATAAATTCTTCAATCGATTTATCAATTGGCGACCACCACGCCATAAAATTTTGCCAAGATTGCAACATTTCAAAAGGTAAAAAAGTCATCACTTATTGCAACTCTGGCAAAGAAAAATGTTGCTTCAAATCTTCCAAGCGGGGCTGATTTTCAAATACGTTATCAGGGTAATAACCGATGTGTTTTACGCCTAATTGTTTCAGTAAATTCAATTGCTCGACAAACACCTTACTCGGAATTTTTTGCTGGTTTTTCCAATTCACGGCTTGCAATTCAAACACGGTTTTTTTCAGCCCATCGGGTTCTTTCGCGGCAGCTTTCACCAAATCCGTGAGCCATTGATTTGGATTTTTCGCTTCTTCCATAAACGGCATTGCTTCAATTGCCACATAATCGTAATGCGCCAAAAAAGATTTAAACGATTGTGCGTACCATTCTTCGCTGTCGGGTTGCAATAAAGGCAGCGCGTAAAAATTACGCGCCGTTTTAATCGTTGGACGATAGAAGCGGACGCGATTCGTTAATTCATCGGTAAATTGCCCCATCAATTCAGTTTTATGTTTTGCCCATTCCATGCGACTTTTGCTGGTGGCGTGCAATTTATTAAAATCGTCAGAAATCCCCCAAACCTGTTTGCCATAAGCTAGCGCGGCGGGAGAAACATCTTCAAAATCAGACAAAATACCATCGTCATGGAAAAGTATGCCGTCAAAATTACAGTATTTGCCTAAGTCTTCATAAATTTCTGCAACGTATTGACGCGCCTCCTGATTGAACGGTGAAAGCCGCGTGTAAATGTGGCTAGAGACTTGTGCTTTACCGTCTTTCCATTCTTGAACATACCAGGATTCATCAATATCTTTATTTTTAAACGCCATAATCGGTAGCCACGCATAAACTTTTACACCCGCCCGTTTTTTAAGTTGCCACGCGACACGATTAAACAAATCTTGTTTGACGGGTAAATGTCGATTTGGGAAATACAACGCTTCCGCATTGCCATCACCATCTGGATCATCGTAGGCTTGCAAATACACTGTGTTGATTCGCATATCATCAATGCGTTTAACAACACTACTGATATTTCTCTCCGTTTGTTCTGGATCTTTGTCATACAAATAATCCATATCTAAATGCACGACTCGTCGCGTTGGTTTATCGCGCAGTCCAGTCAACATTTCGGCAAATTTTTTGACATCTGGGTTATCAATCATAATTAAGCGTCGCAATGCACTCAGATTTGCGAGTGTATTAAATCCATCGACTAATCCCATGGTCATAGGCATTCCCGCCTCTTTTGCGGCAAAAACTGAAGTTTCATTGTATTCACCGTAAGGCCAAACCAGCACGCGCGGACGAATACCCACATATTGAAAAATAAACTCCGCACTTTTAAACATGGCTGCTCGAATCCGTGCGTGGTATTGCTCGTCGTTTTCATAAATCAACATTGGATCATCATACAAACGAGTGATCGCCGCAGCTTGCGTATTTCCCTGTGGATTAGCCAAAATTCCATCGTGCAAATCGTAAGTATGTGAGGCAATTTCAACCAATCCTGAGTTGGCGACTTCGCGAACTTGCTCCCAATTCATTAACGGTTTTCCAGGTGTATTGGCGGTTACGCTTCCATCCATCCACGTTCCAACTAACGCAACAGTTGCAGGGTAATGATATTTTTTTAAGATAGGAAAAACACGAGTGTAAAAAGTTAAATACCCATCATCAAAGGTTAAAAGCGCGGCCTTATCTGGTAATGGTTCCTTGCCTGCCGCCGCATCAAAAACATTTTGCACACTGACAATTTTGTAGCCTTCTTTTTTCAGCCACTCTAAATGTTCCTCAAAATGATCGACCGCCACATCCATCGAATCAAAAGGAGGTTTAGCCCCTTCCGCACCAACAATATCGTGATAATTTAAAACAACAAAATGCCCGTCTTTGCTATATGCAAAAGGAGCGTGTGCCAATATTACAGATAGTAAAACAGCGATTTTTAAACGGGTAAATATGTTCATTTAGGTGCGCTCAATTCTAAAAAACGGCGAGAATTATTGATGACTGGCGGCAAGCCGGAAGAATTTGGCGCAGAAATGGGTGAATTCAATTTTGACAAACCTTTGTTGGGCATAACGGTTGTTGATTTAGATGCAGGTGCGGGCGATTCTTCGTCGAGCAAATCAATATCATCTTCAGTGGGAGCATTGCCATCGTGCAAAAGGTATTCACGGCGTTGTTGGTAAGCGTTTTTAATAAAACTGTATTTGTCGGTGGCGGCTTCGTCCACCATTCTTTCAGTTCCCATCAAATTGGCGCGAGTATTAGTCACGTCTAAACCTCTAGCACCTGTTGTTGCAGCAGTTACCGCAATGCCGCCACCAAATAAAAAGGTGTAACTAAAAGGATTCAATAGCGCGTCGCCAACCATACCCACGACTTCTCGTGGTGAGCTGGGACCGACGAATGGCAACATTAAAAAGTCTCCTGCCGGTACGCCCCAAAAGCCTAACGTTTGCCCAAAATCTTCGTTGTGTTTCGGCAAATCAATCATTTCGGCAACATCAAATACGCCTAAACCACCGGCCGTCGTATTGATGATAAAACGGCTAGCATCCATGCCGCTTTGCGTCATTTTGAATTGCAATAAGTCGTTCACTGTTACGCCGATGTCGTTGATGTTGTTAAAAAAGTTGGTTACGCCTTTTTCAACAATCGATGGAGTCGCCCACATATATCCTTTGGCAATGGGTTTTAAAATTGCCGCGTCCAAACCTTCGTTAAACGAATGAATACTACGATTAAAACCTTCAAAGGAATCGGTTGTTTTGGGTGGTGGCGTTTCTTTGACTGGCGTTGTCGAACAAGCCACGCTAAGAAGTACGCAGCTTGTCGTGAAAATTTTCCGTAAAGTCATAATTTGGAGTAGGAAGCGAGGGAAGTTTTCGATATGGGGCTATTTTACGGGTTTATCAAAATTGCGTGCAATTTCGTCATCACGAATCTGTGTTATCGGCATACGCATCCACTTGTTCTTGTAAATCTAACCAGGTAAATTCGGCTTCATCTAAGGCTTTATCAACTTGTGTTTTGCGTTCTAAAACTGTTTTTAAACGCGATTTTTCGCTGTCTGCATAAATTTCCATGTCAGCGAGTTGCGCTTCTAAATCACGTTGTTCAGCGTGAAATTTTTCGACCGCCGATTCCGCTTTTTTCAACGCATCGAGCAACGGTTTTTGTTTTTGACGACGTTCGGCATCGAGTTTGCGCTGATCTTTGCGTGACACATTTTCAGATTTATCAGGTGCATTCGCCGCATCGTTATTGCGTTTTTGCTCGGTTAACCACGCCCGATAATCGTCTAAATCACCATCGAACGGCACCACTTTTCCGTCAGCAACTAGCAATAACGTATCAGTGACGGAGCGCAATAAATGCCGATCATGCGAAACTACAACCATTGCGCCTTGAAAATCCTGCAACGCCACACTCAACGCATGACACATATCCAAATCCAAATGGTTTGTCGGTTCGTCGAGCAACAATAAATTCGGATTTTTATACACAATTAACGCTAAAACTAAACGCGCTTTTTCGCCACCTGAAAATGGCTGCACAATTTCAACAACTTTATCGCCACAAAAATCAAATCCACCTAAAAAATTACGCAATTCTTTTTCAGTCGCTTGTTTATCGATTTGTTGCAAATGCCAGAGCGGACTTTCGTCGAGATGCAATTGTTCGAGTTGATGTTGCGCGAAATACCCCATATTCAGCGCGTCGGCTTCTAAACGTTTACCCGACAACAACGGTAATTCACCCGCTAACGTTTTTAATAAACTCGATTTTCCAGCGCCATTTGAACCGAGTAACCCAATTCTATCGCCCGCCGCAATGTTCAAACTGATGTTGGGTAGAATGATGTTATTTTCATAACCAATCGTTACGTCGTCCAACGTCAACAACGGATTCGGCATTTTTTTCGGCGCAGGAAAGGTGAAATTAAACGGCGAATCAACGTGCGCCATCGAAATCAATTCCATGCGTTCCAACGCTTTAATGCGACTTTGCGCTTGACGAGCTTTCGTCGCTTGCGCTTTGAAACGGGTTACAAAACTTTGAATGTGAGCAATTTCACGCTGTTGTTTTTGATAAGAAGATTGTTGTTGTGCTAATTTTTCGGCTCGCATTCGCTCAAACGCTGAATAATTGCCGGTGTAGATTTCGGCTTGACCTTGTTCAATGTGAACAATGTGGTCAGTAATCGTGTCGAGAAAATCTCGGTCATGCGAAATCAACAACAACGTGCCGGCATAATGTCCCAGCCAATCTTGCAACCATAAAACCGCGTCTAAATCCAAATGGTTCGTCGGTTCGTCAAGCAATAAAACATCGGAACGACACATTAACGCTTGCGCCAAATTCAAACGCATTCGCCAACCACCCGAAAATGAATTCACGGGATTTTCCATTTTGGGCGCGGTAAAACCTAAACCATCGAGTAATCGCGCGGCGCGTGAATTTGCACTATAACCGCCAATGACATCTAGCGCGGCGTGCAATTCGGCTTGCTTAATACCGTCGTTCGCTTGTTCAGCAACTTTCAATTGTTGTTCTAATTGGCGCAATTCCGTGTCGCCATCCATAACGTAATCGAGTGCAGAGCATTCAACCGCTGGCATTTCTTGGGCAACGTGAGCAATTGCCAAATTGGGCGGCATGGTGAAATCGCCTTCGTCGGCGTGCAATTCGTTTTTGACCATTGCAAATAAACTGGATTTACCCGCGCCATTTGCGCCAGTGAAACCCACTTTTTGCCCATGATGTAACGTGAAAGAAGCGTTTGAAAATAAAACTCGTGTGCCACGGCGAAGCGTGATGTTTCTAAAATTCAGCATTTTCGATTACGCCGCTCGTTCAATCATTTGTTCAGCTTGTTTGGCAAACGCATCTAAATCGCCACTTTTTACGGTTTCGCGGGGAATCACTAACGCTGTCGCCAAACTGATATAAATATAGACGTAATGCTTGCTGTATTCGACCCGAACTAAATCTGACCACAGCATTTTGTGTTTGCCGCTCGGTGATTTTTCTAACAAATACTGCGCTTGTTCAGGGTCAATTGTCAGCGTGTAAGTGCCGAACATGGCGTTTTTTTCTTTGTAAGTGTAGTTGGCGAGAATTTGGCGACGCAAATCGAGCATCATGACTTTCGGTGATAACCAACCCCATAACGTCGCAATCACGAGGATATACGCGGCAGAATTTTTGTCGCCGTAATAGAAATAGTAAAAGCCGCCAATCAACGCCATCACGGCGGGGACAATCCAGCGATTTTTGCGGATATTGCTTTGGATGTCTTCGTTTCGGGTAAATTGCACTTCGTTAAAGTGGATTAAGTCGTCTTCGCGGAATTCGTATTCAATTTCAAACATTTTTTATTTTTATAGGTTTTGGTGAAAAGTAAAAGGCATTATAACGAATCATTGATGGTATGACTGATTTTGCGTTGGGTGAAATACGGTAATGGTTTTTTTAGTGCGTGCGGTGAAATTTTCCCAATCCAAACCGGATTTGCGCGAAATTTAGGTGCAGGTTGCTACGTCTGCCGCTGTTGCTGTGTCTTTTGCCACGGTACGAATACGTCCTGTGGAAGCGATAATTACACAACGCCAATCAGTTCCAGAACTAAATGTAAAATGCCCGCCCTGATTCACCCGCCCATTTGCACCATAGCTAACATAGTTTGCATAACTAGATTGCACTGAAACTGTTGAATTGACTGTATCAAAAGACGTCACTACCAATATAGGCTCGTTGACATCAATCGTGTTATTTACAACCTGATTATCAACAAACACACTCCAACCATTTGTCCAATCGGTTGTTTTTTTACGAATAACAACGCTTTTATGCTGTTTCAATGCTTCCATTCGAGCTAATTGCAACGCACTCACCATCGCATTTGTCGTCGAAGTTAATCGAGTGCTTGCGATAATCGATTGAAAACTCGGTAAGCCAATCGCCATCGTCATTGAAATAATAGCGACAACAATCAGCAATTCGATGAGGGTAAAACCTTTGTTTTCGTTCACCATAAAACCTCTTAATAATTTCTATCAAGTTCCACAGCCCACCACATGATCACTGACGATTTCACGGGTTGTTCCGTTTGCGCTGGTTGCAATAGCGTCAACTTTATAAACTTCTTTGGGGCAGCTAGGCAGCGGCAAAGGATTTGGAGGTGCAAGCCTGCATCTTGGGTTTGGATTATAGTTGTCTACAACATTTAAACTGTCGGTAATTGTAGAATCACTTCCCCCTCTTGGATCTGTGCATAGCGGATCATAAGGCTGATAGCAAACATCGGATGGATCAGTAAAAAGAGCGGCAATGGCATCAATACTATTCCCTGTACAATCTACGCCGCTTGAACTTGCACTTTTGGGATAGCAAGTGAGTTTAGAGTTAGAGGTGTTGTAATCTGTACATTTTGTAATCGTACCTGTGGATGACATACATGATGCCGATAAAATAGTTACCGTTGTATTCGGCATAGTAATCGGAACAGCACCTGCTAATCCTATATTTTGTTTGTATGATGTAGGTAGAGTTACACATTGGTGCGTACTACTGTTAATAGCAGTGTCAGTTGGATCTATATGCTGCGGCATAAAGTCAACAACACCATTGATTAAAGTTTTTCCATTCGCCAACACGCCCTCCGCATTCGCAAATTCCTGAGTTATAAGTCTGTCACTATTTGCCATTTCTAATTGTTGTTTATTTTGTTGAATCATGCGCGTTCCTGCCAAAGTCAACAATAACAACATCACGAGACTGAAGGCTAAAACCGCGCCACGTTGAGATTTAAACTTACTCGATGTTTGCATGACTAAACCTGAAAATTTAGTTTTGATTTTCAACTTCCCAACCTTTGCAGGCGAGAGCTATGTAACGCGGCATTGGACGTTTTCCATTGCCATAGCTGTTCATTGTTTGCGGTCTAATTCCCAATACTCGTGCGGCATCCGCAAGTGAAAATCCGTGTTTTACCCGCCATTGAGCAAAAATCCGAGTGTTTTCATCGGGTGCATTTTGCGCTTGTGCATCAAGCCATAAAATATCAGCCCCCATTTGAATGTCTAATTCTTCCCATTCAACCGTCCAGCCTTCGCCGACAATCATCTTGGCTTTTTTAAATTCTTCAGGATCTTTCAATAATCGTAATCGCTGAGTCTTATTTAAGCCTTCCGCTAACGACACGGTAAAAATGCTATTGTCTAAAAAATGTAAGCGCAATTTGTAATCATCTAAAGCCTCGACAGTCAATAGTCGTGGGCGTTTCATATTTTTTGGCATAGTATCCATTCCTCAATCATGACGGCTTGATTTTTTATCAGCCACGTTAAAATTTCTTTTCTTAAACTTGTTGGAATATCGCCAGCAATAACTTTTAAGGTTATCAAGTCGATTTTTGCATTTACATCACCGCCTACGACATGAATGTGCATTGGCTCATGATCGTTTTCGCGCAACTGAAGGCGATACTTATTTCTAAATCGTTGTTTTGTTGTCATCCCGTTTTCTCAGTGGTCATTTGCACGCAAAAAAATCGTTTTAGAAAATGTTTTATAAAGTCGATTGTCCGTCATCGTTACTTTATTACCATCAATGTCGTAATAATATCCTTTAATCCGATTCAAATTATCGTCTGTGCTGCGTAGCACGAGAAATACTTTAATTGCGATGACATTTGTCCATTGATTATTAGCAGTTACAGTTGCTGCATCCGTGTAATAGAACGTGTAATTTGGTGACGTACCATTCCGAATTCCGTATTTGAAAGTCAGTTGTTTTACATTTTGAATTAACGGTTGTGACGCACTACCCGAGATACAAGATAAGTCACCGCTTGTGGTGTCGTAAGAAACATGCACTGTGATTGGGTCACAGTTGGTAGACGTTGAAATGCAATTAGAAGCTCCTGAAAGGCAAATAGAGTTATTTAATTGACTCAAATCGCCCAGTATAAAGCTATAGTACAACTCGTTATCTGTGCTATTAGTTCCAATATACCCAGGAACAACATATCCAACAGGAATACTTGTTGCTGAGGGATAAAAGCCCGCCAACAACAGACCTTTCGCCAAATCTTCTAAAACAAACACGCCATCGTCCATCATGTCGCTTATATTCCGCTGCAAGGTAAAACTCTTTTGCGATTGAATGAATAGCTGACTAATACCCGAAACCAAAGCCAAACCAAGCATCATGCTGACCATCAATTCAATCAGCGTCACACCAAGTTGTTTTTTAATCATGGCGTAACCTCCAAATAGAAAGTTGAATCTTTTGATAACGTGCCTGAAGTTTTACTATTTGTGCGCCCCCACGTTGTGATTAAGCATAAAGATGTTGGATAAGTACCTACGCAGCCGCTTTTATTTACTCCGCTACTTAGTTGAATATCAACCATTTTTGTCGAAGCATCTTTAGGTTTAGGTAAAATTCCAGGAATAGTGTTTGTCCCTTTAACGCTATTTTGCCAATAGCCATAATCATTTATTGCCATCGCATCTGGGCTACAACCAGGCGTAGCAACGCAGGTAGTTGTGGAATAATTCGGTGCGACACCTAGCCAGTTTGCCGTGTTATTCCCACGAATCCGATCTTGCATTTCATACGCCAATAACGTCGCCTGTTGGTAATAATAGGCATCTTGATTATCGCGTAACGATATTGCCTGCATCGCTGCCAGTCCTAATAATCCAATCGCCAAAATCACCATCGAGATTAACACTTCAATCAGCGTAAAACCGCGTGCTTTAATCATCGCGCCACCAACTCCATAAAAACTTTATAATGGCGCGATTATAAACTTGTTGTAACAAACGCTAAACTTTAAAACGAAATCCCATGAACTCTTTTACTCTGATATTTTTATTCGCCTTCGCTATCGTGACGGCAACCCAATTTTGGTTAGCAAAACGTCAAGCAGCTTATGTTTTGGCGCATCGTGACAATGTTCCCGAAGCCTTTATGCAAACCGTTTCACTCGCGGCACATCAAAAAGCGGCTGATTACACGCTGGCAAAATCACAACTTGGCGACATCGAACGCGCGTTGGGTGTGGGTCTAATTTTGATTTTAACCTTATTCGGCGGCATCAACGCGGCATTTGAATTTTGCACCGCTCGTATCGAATCGCCTTTAATGGCAGGCGTTGGTGCGATTGCCTTGTTGACCGTGTTAATGTCGCTATTTGAAATTCCTGTGAGTTGGTACGGCACCTTTGTCATCGAAGAAAAATTCGGCTTCAACAAAAACACGCCAGCGCAATTTATCAAAGACGAAGTGATGCAATTAACGCTTGCCGCTGTGATTGGTTTACCGATTTTAGCGTTGATTTTGTGGATTATGGACAGCGTCGGCAGCAGTTGGTGGATTTGGGCGTGGGCGATTTTAATCAGCTTTTCGCTGTTGATGAGTTGGTTATTTCCCACCGTTATCGCGCCACTGTTCAACAAATTCACGCCGATGGAAGAGGGCGCATTAAAAACGCGCATTTCCGGTTTATTGGAACGTTGCGGCTTTAATAGCCAAGGTATTTTTATCATGGACGGTTCAAAACGTTCAGGTCATGGTAATGCTTATTTTACGGGTTTGGGCAATAACAAACGTATCGTGTTTTACGACAATTTAGTGGCATCGCTCGATGACGAAGAATTGGAAGCCGTTTTAGCGCATGAGTTGGGGCATTTCAAATGCAAACACGTTGTCAAAATGCTGATTGCCACCTCGATTACGACCTTGATTGGCTTTGCGACTTTAGGTTGGATGATTGATAAAGAATGGTTTTTTACAGGTTTAGGTGTTGACCATGCGTCGAATGCCGCCGCGTTATTATTATTCACGTTGATTGCGCCGATTTTTACCTTTTTCATGCAACCGATTAGCGCGTATTTTCAGCGCAAATTTGAATTTGAAGCGGACGATTTTGCTTCACAACATGCACAAGCCAGTAAATTAGTCAGCGGCTTGGTGAAATTATATGAAGAAAACGCCAGTACGCTCACACCTGACCCGCTTTTTGCATCGTTTTATTATAGTCATCCACCTGCGGCGATTCGTATCGCGCATTTGGAAAAATCGGCATGAGTGAAACACTCGAAGGCTTGGTTATCGCGCATTTAGGGCAGGGCATCGCAGTCGAATATAACGGCGAAATTATTTTGTGCCAACCGTTGCGGAAGTTAGACACCGTGACGGTGGGCGACAAAGTTTTATGGTCGCTCGTCGCACCGGAACAAGGACGCATCGAAGCTCTTTTGCCGCGCAAATCGGTGTTAAGTCGGCCGTCGCGCAACGACAAAGTTCGTCCTGTCGCGGCAAATATCGATAACGTTTTTGTCGTTTTTGCCGTCGAACCATTTTGTGATTTTCTGTTGCTCGATCAGTATTTGGCAATTTGCGAAAACCGTGATTTCAAAGCCTCGCTGATTTTGAACAAAACCGATTTGCCACTTTCTGACGAAATCGAAACGGAATTGGCAAATTATGTGCGTTTGGGCTACGCGCTGTATCGGGTTTGTGCGAACGATGCGGACAGTTTGAGCGAGTTGAAACAAGCCTTGCGTGGACAAGTCAGTATTTTTACCGGTCAATCTGGCGTAGGAAAATCGTCGTTAACCAACACGCTGATTCCTGATAAAAATTTAAAAACGAATACTGTTTCGGCAACCACGAAACATGGTCGTCATACCACGACGGCAGCGACGCTTTATCATTTGCCAGAAGGCGGCGATTTAATTGATTCGCCAGGCGTAGCGATTTTTGGTTTGGCTGATATTAACGTCGGACAATTGGCGCAAGGTTATCGTGAATTTTTGCCATTTTTAGCGCAATGCAAATTCAACGATTGCAGCCACCATCATGACAAAGGCTGTGCGGTTCGCGCGGCGGTTGAAAGTGGTGAAATTCCTACATCACGCTATGAACGTTTTTTAAAATTACACGATAAAATGTGAGAAAAATAAATGCTGTATAACAATCAAAAAATCGCGCTGAGTGACCATGAAGTTGAACCAACCACGTCATCAAAAGCTCAGAAAAAATTTAACGATTTAACCAAGAAAATCGAGGCACAAAAACAGTTATTACAAGAATGGCAAGAAACGACTTTGAAATATCAGCAGCGTTTTCATACCGAATATCAACCAATTGCCAATGATTACAATGATTCCCGCGTGGCGTTGGTGTATTTATTGGACGAGGCGTATGGCGATAAATTTTTCAAAAAAACCGACAAAGCGAAACTAAGAGAACTCATTTGTAATTTATCGATGGGGCTGATTTACGCGGGTAAAGATGAATTGAAAGCGATTTATAACCGATATAGCGACACGGCATTCGATGAGGACGAGATGGCGATGGATTCAATGTTTGAGGAAATGGATCTACAGGTAGATGAAGCCCAACATCATTACGACGAAAATCGAACGACTCGTAAAAAATCGGCAAAACAGCTTGCCAAAGAAGCGAAGCAAAAAGCCGAAGAACAAAATGCCAGTAAATCGATTCAAGAGGTTTTTCGCAAATTGGTTGCGGCGTTGCATCCGGATCGTGAACCTGATGAAGCCGAACGGGAACGTAAAACCAAACTCATGCAGCGGGCGAATATCGCGTATACGAAAAAAGATTTGATGCAATTATTGGCGTTACAACTAGAAATCGCACAAATTGATCAAGCACATTTGAACACGATTACCGAAGATCGCTTGAAGCAATTTAACAAAGTTTTGCAAACGCAACTTGGCGAATTAGAACAAGAAATTAAGCAAATCGAATATCCGTTTAGAGCGCAATTACAAACGTCGTGGCACTCGAATTTGCAACCGCAACAAGTGCTGAAATCGTTGGCGTTCGATATTAAAGAAATGCAATTAGTTCTGAAGGACGCGAAAATTGAGCTGAAAGAATTTCGGAATCCTATCAATCTCAAAGCCGCGTTAAAATCTTATCGTTTTTAAAATTCCACTTAATTTTTCTAAAACCAAATTCATGACCACAAATTTACAACTTACTGCCGATGGCAAACTCAAACATTTTTTAACGCCCGAAGGTTTGAGCGCGGAACTTTTGACGCAAATTCTCGATACCGCCGAAACGTTTATTGATAACACGCAATCGCCTAAAAAAATTAAATCGACACCGTTATTGAGGGATAAAACGGTGGTGAATTTGTTTTTTGAAAATAGCACCCGCACCCGCACGACCTTTGAACTCGCCGCGAAACATTTAGGTGCGGAAGTCGTTAATATGAATATCGCTACGTCGGCGACTTCGAAAGGTGAAAGTTTGCTCGACACGATTCGTAATTTAGAAGCGATGTTTGTCGATGCGTTTGTAGTGCGTCATGCGGTGAGTGGCGCGGCACATTTTATTGCCCAACAAACCGCACCTCATATCAGCGTCATTAACGCAGGCGACGGTCAACACGCCCACCCGACACAAGCGATGTTGGATATGTTTACGATTCGGCAACACAAACCGGATTTTTCACGATTGCGCGTGGCGATTATCGGCGATATTTTGCATTCGCGCGTGGCACGTTCTGAAATTCACGCGCTTAACATTTTAGGTGCGAAAGAAGTGCGTGTGATTGCGCCAAAAACGTTGTTGCCTGCTGAAATCGAGGCGTTAGGTGTGACGGTGTCACACAATTTACACGAAGGTTTGCAAGATATTGACGTGATTATCATGTTGCGCTTGCAAAAAGAACGCATGACTTCGGCATTGTTGCCGAGCGAAAGCGAGTATTTCAACTGTTTTGGTTTAACCGAAGAAAAGTTAAAACTCGCCAAACCCGATGCCATTGTCATGCACCCAGGACCTATAAATCGCGGTGTTGAAATTGATTCCAAAGTCGCCGATGGCAAGCAATCCGTGATTTTACAGCAAGTCAGTAACGGTGTTGCAGTGCGAATGGCGGTAATGGCAACGACGATGTTGGCATAACAAGTTTTCAACTTAGACTTAAGGCGGATTTAATACATATCGCATTACAATCGATGCACCTTAACAACAAAACGTACAGTTTTATTCTCTAAAGTTAAACACTTCTCACGCTGCAATGAAGCGACGTAAGAGGCTGGCGAAGCACTTTGAATTCATAGAGTTAACATTATTCAAAGTTCTTCATACGCGGAATTATTTTTTATGATTTCGCCTATTGAAAACCAACCATCGAGCACTTTATGAAAAAATTGATTCCGATTTTATCGTTAGCTGTTTTAAGCAGTTGCACGAATACAACACCTCTAAACGCAAGTTTAGTTCCATCGTCGAAAGACATTATTCCCTTAGAAATTGAAACTATTTCTCCTGTTGCCACGACTAAACATAAAAACACTAAAAAAGTCGCGGCAATTACTGTTCCAACTCAAGCGCACAAAATATCTGCAAAATTAACTTCCGGTAAAAACCAAGGTGTCGCTTCATGGTACGGCAATTATTTTCACGGTAAAAAAACTGCGACTGGCGAATTGTTCGACATGAATGCCATGACGGCCGCGCACAACAGTTTACCGCTGGATTCGTATGCTGAAATTACTAACGTTGAAAATCATCGAACTGTAATTGTCCGCATCAACGATCGGGGGCCTTTTTTCGATCATCGTGTTTTAGATTTATCTTATTCTGCAGCGAAACAATTGGGTATGGATGAAGCCGGTACTAGCAAAGTTACGATTAAAGCGATTGCACCGGGTCAAGCCTTGAAACAATTGCAACAACAAAATCTGCCCGTTTATTTACAAATTGGTAGTTTCAGTAATAAAAAACTCGCGCAAGAGTTACAAAAAAGCCTCGTGAAACAGCATTTGCCGGAGTCGAAAATTGCTGCATCCAGCAATAAAAACGCTACGCTTTACAAAGTTCAGTTGCCGATCAAATCTTCGCGCCACGCAAGTGACCTTAATGACAGATTGGCAAAATTAGGTATTACAGACACGCAATTTGTGACAGAAACCAATTAGTCGTTTTCAATAAATTTGAAAAAATGGCTTGATTATCATGAGCTACGGTCATCTTTCCCACTTGCGTGGGAGTGTTTCTAATTGTCATGATACAATCGCGTTCAGTTTATCTCGTTTTATATCTGACCGAAGCCCATGACAATCAAATCATTTTTCCGTTTTATCCCTATTTTTATTTTGATTTTTACCGCGTTGTTTGCCAACGCGGAAGAATCCGACATTCTCACTCCCGCCGCGCCAAAAATTGCGGCGAGTAGTTTCATTTTAATGGACTATTACACCGGCAAAATCTTGGCTGAAAACAATGCTGACATTAAGCTCGCGCCCGCTAGTTTGACCAAAATCATGACGGTCTATGTCGCATTTCGTGAAATTAGTAGCGGACATTTGAAACTCGAAGATCTAGCGACCGTTAGCCAAAATGCTTGGCAAACGGGCGGTTCACGGATGTTTTTGGAAGTGAATAATAAAGTTAGTATCGAAGATTTAATCAAAGGCATTGTCATTCAATCGGGCAACGATGCCGCTGTAGCCCTCGCAGAACATATCGCAGGCAGTGAATCGACCTTTGCCGAAATGATGAATCAACAAGCGGCACGTTTAGGAATGTTGAACAGCCATTTTGAAGACAGTAACGGACTTCCCGCCGAAAATCACTACACCAGCGCACGCGATTTGGCGATTGTCACCAAAGCCATCATTGACGAATTTCCTGATTATTACCGTTGGTTTTCGCAAAAAGAATTCACTTACAACAAAATTACTCAACACAATCGCAATCAACTTTTGTCGCGTGACGAAACCGTGGATGGTGTAAAAACCGGCTTTACTGACGATGCAGGTTATTGTTTAGTGGCTTCAGCGGTTCGTGAAAATATGCGTTTGATTTCAGTTGTGATGGGAACAAGCAGCGCAAATGCCCGTGCCAACGAAAACCAAAATTTGCTCAATTATGGCTTTCGTTTCTTTGAAGGTCATAAATTGTATGAAGCGAAAAAACAATTAGCGGAAGCGCGAGTTTGGAAAGGTGAAATTCAAAATGTGCCGCTCGGTTTGACGCGCGACTTAAACGTGACAATTCCTCGCCGACATTATGCCGATTTGAAAGCCGAATTAACGGTGGATAAAAAAGTCACTGCTCCCATTACGGAAGGCATGAAACTCGGCACAGTGAAAGTGACGTTAAAAAATGACGTAGTAGCGACGGCGGATTTAGTCGCTTTGCGAGCGGTTGAACAAGGTAATATCTTTCAACGACTTTACGATAGTATTTTAATGATGCGGGAAAAATCTAATGACAAAAAGTAAGCAAGTATTTTTAAACGGCAGCTATCTGCCGGTCGAAAACGCCAATATTTCGGTGATGGACAGAGGTTTTTTATTTGGTGACGGTATTTATGAAGTGATTCCGGTTTATCACGGCTGTTTGTTCCGATTTGACGAACATTTGGAACGCTTAGAAAATAGCTTGAAACTCACGCGCATCGACAATCCTTATTCCCGCGATGAATGGCGCGACATCATGTTGCCGTTAATTGACGCAACGAAAGATCAATATATTTATTTTCAAGTGACGCGCGGCGCGGCTGAAAAACGAGATCATGCGTTTCCGGTTGGCGTGAAACCGACGGTATTTATGATGTGCAATGACATTGCACCGTTCAACGGCAAAGAAGACGGCGTAAAAGCGATTAGTTTGGATGATAACCGTTGGAGCGCGTGTAATATCAAAGCCATTGCATTGCTCGGTAATATCTTGTTACGTCAGCAAGCGGTTGAAAATGACTGTGCTGAAGCGATTTTAGTGCGTGAAGGTTATATCACTGAAGGTTCGGCGAGTAACGTTTTCGCAGTGATTGATGGCATTTTAATCACGCCGCCGAAAAGCAATTTCATTCTCGCTGGCATCACCCGTGACGTGATTTTAGAACTTGCAGCAGCGAATAACATTCCGTACGCCGAAGACATTATTTCG
Source organism: uncultured Pseudomonadota bacterium (assembly GCA_903848935.1). Taxonomy (GTDB): domain Bacteria; phylum Pseudomonadota; class Gammaproteobacteria; order Methylococcales; family Methylomonadaceae; genus UBA10906. The sequence goes on from CAINHO010000019.1 coordinate 48,228, forward strand.
CTTGACGCGCTAAAAACGGCGAGTGAAATTTGGTTTGCCAGTTCGACTCGCGAAATTTTACCGGTGGTAGAATTAGACGGACGACCGGTAGCGAATGGTCGCGTCGGACAATTTTGGCACACCATGAATGATTTGTTGCAAACCTATAAAACCACTTACGCCGCAGGTGGAAAATGAGCGAAGAAATTGCGAAAGCAGAAGAAACGTTATTTGAATTTCCGTGCGAATTTGCCATCAAAGCAATGGGTAAATTTAGCAACGACTTAGAAGTTACTGTTGTTGAAATCGTCAGTCGTCATGCGCCCGACACGCATAATCACAAAGTCCAATCCAAACCTAGCAAAGACGGTAATTATGTATCGATTACCGTCACGATTGAAGCGACAAGCAAACAACAGTTGGATGCGATTTATCAGGATTTAACCGACCATCCTCACGTTTTATACGCATTGTAAAAAGTAGCAATATGCCCTTAATTCAACTCTCTAATATGGTCTAACGTCCCGTCAAAGTAGAGTTGTTTAAATTGCTTTACGATTGCCGGATCAAACATACTGCCCGAAAAAGTTTCAATGTTTTCTAAGGCTGCTTCTATTGACCACGGTTCTTTATAAGGTCGTTTCGTGGTCAATGCGTCGAACACGTCGGCAAGTTTTACAATTCGCGCTGAAAGGGGAATATCTTCGCCGCGTAATTTATTTGGATAACCGGTGCCGTCGAAGTTTTCGTGATGTCCAGCGGAAACTTCGCGTGCTAATTCATAGAACGGATTGTCGCCTAAAATACGCACACCAGCCATGGGATGTTCACGCATAATCACCCATTCCTCATCAGTCAATTTGCCGGGTTTTTTCAAAATTGCATCAGGTGTAGCGAGTTTGCCAATATCGTGCAACATACTCATTACACCCATGTGTACCGCTTCTTTTTCGTCCACGCCCATCGCCATCGCGAGTGCTTCGGTATAATTTTGCACACGGTGTAAATGGCTCGACGTGTCCTGATCCTTACCTTCTGCTGCCAAACACAACATCACCACTGCGTCTTTATATGCCGATTCTAATAAGCCTCGCGCCTCGTCCAAGTCACGCTTCAAATCCAACGATTCTAATGCCCGCACCACGGTTAAATTTAATTCTTCGGGATCCCATGGTTTTGTGACGTATTTGTAGATATGCGCGTCATTGACACACGCCAGCAACGAATCCACATCCGTGTAACCCGTTAATAAAATGCGGATTGCTTCTGGTTGCACTTTCAAGGCATGGCTTAACACTTCAACGCCCCCGATATTCGGCATTCGTTGATCACAAATAATTAAATCGACCGGCTGTTCATTTAGAATCGTTATAGCTTCTGCCCCGCCAGGTGCTGAGAGCGTTTTGTAACCTTTACGAAAACTGCGCGTTAACGTCGATAAAACATCGGGATCATCATCAACAACAAGTAATGTGTGCATTTTTAAGTGTCCAATAATTTTTGAGTAAGAGATTTTAGTTGGGGTTTCGTAGCAAATTCACTAACCACGTTATTTCGGCTTGTGTCATAAAGGGTTTCCACGGTGGCATGGCTGTATTTTTACGTCCGCTAGCAATAGTGTCTATTAAAAATTCGTCTGATTTTTGTGTTAAATCTTGCGGCTGCAAAGGTGAACCCAAACCACCTTGTAATAGTAAACCATGACACGCGCCACAATCATTTTTCAATAAATTTCGTAATTCAGTTTGGCGTTCAGGCGACGGTTCAGCCGCGAAACACGGGCAACTAATAAACAATAAAAACAGTAATTTTTTCATGTCACAATTAGGATTTTTCAATGGATTTGGTTATTGTAACGATTGCTGATAAATTTATCGTCATTCACTTATATAAAAATTCACTGAATTCAGGAAAATAATGTCAATAGAACAAAGCGATGTAGAAAGAACGTTTGAAAAAAACGGATTTATTCAAAATCTTGCTACTAAAAAAATCATTGAATACAAATCCAACATAAATAATAAAATCGCTTACTTACGACTTGATCACGGCTTACCACGTTATATTTGTGTGGTCATTAACCCCGACGAAGTGCCGTTAACGCTTGTTGCTATTGAGGGTGTGGCGATTAACGAAAAAAATGAATTTCAACACGCGGGCAACATGACGGCATTTCCAAAACGAGTGAATAAAGGCACTGCGCCGATTCATTATGGACGTGCCTTTCATATCAATTCTATGAAAGCTCTTGACGATTTTCTTTCAGCTTGTCATAAACTCTAATTTTTCAGGACTAAAAAATGTCAGACATCGAAATCGCGCAACGCGCCACCATGAAACCAATTATTGAACTTGCTCAACAAAATTACGGCATTGCGCCCGAACATTTAGACCCGATTGGGCATTTCAAAGCGAAACTTTCGCTCGAATACGTTAACAGTTTAGCCGACAAAACCGATGGCAAATTGATTCTCGTCACGGCGATTAGTCCTACGCCCGCTGGTGAAGGAAAAACCACCACCACCGTGGGTTTAGGCGATGCAATGAATCGTTTAAATAAAAAAACAATTATGTGTTTGCGTGAACCTTCTTTAGGGCCGTGTTTTGGTGTGAAAGGCGGCGCAGCAGGTGGTGGTTATGCACAAGTTGTTCCGATGGAAGACATCAATTTGCATTTCACCGGCGATTTTCATGCGATTGGTGTGGCTCATAATTTGTTGTCGGCGTTAATCGATAACCACATCAATCACGGCAACGATTTAGACATTGACCCACGTCGGATTCAATGGAAGCGGGTGGTGGATATGAACGACCGTGCATTGCGAAACATTGTCGTTGGCATGGGCGGCGCGGCAAACGGTTATTTGCGTGAAGACGGTTACGATATTGTTGTCGCGTCTGAAGTGATGGCAATTTTATGTTTAGCGACTGGTCGCGCGGATTTGAAAGACCGTTTAGGGCGCATTGTCATTGGTTATAAATCCGACAAAGTTACGCCTGTTTATGCGCGAGATTTAAAAGCACACGGCGCAATGGCAGCCTTATTGAAAGACGCGATTAAACCGAATTTGGTGCAAACGCTCGAAAACAATATCGCTATTATTCACGGTGGCCCTTTTGCGAATATCGCGCACGGTTGCAACACCGTTACTGCCACAAAAACGGCGTTAAAACTCGCCGATTATGTCGTGACGGAAGCAGGTTTTGGTGCGGATTTGGGCGCGGAAAAATTCATCGACATCAAATGCCGAATGTCAGGTTTAAAACCATCGGCAGTCGTTTTAGTGGCGACCATTCGGGCGTTGAAATTCCACGGCGGCGTGGTGAAAGACGACTTGAATCAAGAAAATTTGGCAGCGGTGGAAGCTGGTTTTGAAAATCTCGAACGCCATTATCACAACATCACCGAGCATTATGGTTTGCCGTGTGTGGTTTGTGTGAATCATTTTACGTTTGATTCCGAAGCCGAAATTGCACTCTTACAAGAAAAATGCGCTGCTTTAGGCGCGACTTGTGTCGTATCAAAACATTGGGCAAACGGTGGCGAAGGTGCAGAAGAGTTAGCGAAAGCCGTGGTTGAAGTGGTTGATAATCGTGAACCCGAATTCAAATTTGTCTACGATGAAAACTTGAGTTTGTGGGAAAAAATCGAAGCGATTGCAACGAAACTTTATGGAGCAAGCAGCGTTACAGCCAGTGCAAAAGTCAAATCTCAACTTGCCGCATGGAATGTAGATTACCGCACTTTCCCAATTTGTATGGCAAAAACGCAAATGTCGTTTTCAACCAATCCCGCGTTAAAAGGCGCACCGTCAGGACATACGATTGAAATCCGTGACGTGCGTTTAGCGAATGGTGCAGGGTTTGTCGTAGCGATTGCAGGCGATATGATGACCATGCCTGGTTTGCCAAAAGTTCCCGCTGCAGAACGCATTGATATTGATGATAACGGTAAAATTACCGGCTTGTTTTAAATGCTACAATGACCGCATCGGAGTGCAAACCAAGGTTTGCATTCCGAAACCATATTTTTTATTTTTAAAGGTGAAAATTCATGACAGAGAAAAAATTTAGATTAGTCACTCGTAGCGATTTCGACGGGTTGATTTGTGCGGTTCTTTTAAAAGAAATGGGTTTGATTGGTGAAATCAAATTCGTGCATCCGAAAGATATGCAGGATGAAATTATCGAAGTCACCGACAACGATATTACGACCAACTTACCGTATGTGAAAGGTGTCCATTTGGCGTTTGATCACCATTTGAGTGAAACCATTCGTAACGGTAAAGAAGATAATCACATCATCAACCCTGATGCACCTTCGGCGGCGCGAGTCGTTTATGATTATTACGGTGGCGCGTCACGTTTCCCGGCGAATTGGGATGTCATGATGGCGGCAGTTGATAAAGGCGATGCCGCGCAATTCAGCAAAAACGAAATTCTGAACCCTGAAGGTTGGGTATTGATGAATTTCTTGATGGATGCACGAACAGGATTGGGACGTTTCAGAGAATTCACGGTGTCGAATTATCAATTGATGATGGATTTGATTGATTTTTGTAAAGACCACGATATTGATCACATTTTGCAATTACCTGATGTTCAAGAGCGCGTTAAATTATTCAGAGAACACGAACAAGCCGCCAAAGAACAAATCACGCGATGCACCACGGTCTATGGCAATTTAGCGGTTTTAGATTTGCGTAAAGAAGAAATCATTTATGCTGTGAATCGCTTCATGATTTACGCGCTTTATCCAGAATGTAACATTTCAATCCATGTTATGTGGGGCGTGAAGCAACAAAACACCGTTTTTGCCATTGGCAAATCAATTTTGAATCGCACGTCGAATACCAACGTTGGCGAATTATGTTTGAGCTACAACGGCGGCGGACATTTGAACGCAGGAACGTGCCAAGTTGCCAATGAATTCTGTGAAAAAGACTTACTAGACGTGATTGCGCGAATCAACGCAGACGGCTAACAGCCCGCATTTTGAACTTTTTTAACGGCGTATTGTTTTCGCAATGCGCCGTTTTTTTATTTTGGTGATTAGTTGATGAAAAAAATTTTATCGTTGTTAATGCTTTTACCTACGGCAAGTTTCGCTGCGCCACAAATTTCTGAACATATCTTAACTAATGGCTTAAAAGTTCTTGTTCAAGAAGACCACCGGTCGCCCGTCGTGGTGTCGCAAGTGTGGTATAAAGTTGGCTCAAGCTATGAACCTAATGGCATCACCGGCATTTCACATATGCTTGAACATACCATGTTTAAAGGTACAGACAAACATCCCGCTGGTGAATTTTCGCGCATCATTGCGGAAAATGGCGGCGAAGAAAATGCCTTCACCGGACAAGATTACACCGCCTATTTTCAAACGATGTCGTCCTCGAAATTAGCGGTTAGTTTTGAACTTGAAGCCGACCGAATGCGCTATTTGCACATTTTGCCCGAAGAATTAAAAAAAGAATTGGAAGTTGTCACCGAAGAACGTCGAATGCGTACCGAAGATAATCCGCAAGCGAAAATGGCAGAACAATTTGCGGCGATGGCATACACGAGCAGTCCTTATAAAAATCCGATTATTGGGTGGCAAACTGATATTGCCGCTTACACCGCACCCGATTTGCAAGCGTGGTATCAACGTTGGTATGCGCCGAATAATGCGACGCTTGTCGTGGTGGGTGATATAAAAACGGCAGACGTTTTTGCACTGGCTCAACAGTATTTTGGGGATTTAAAAACCAGCGAAATTTTGCCGCTCAAGCCACAAAATGAAGCTCCGCAAATTGGCGTTCGCAAAATGACCGTGAAAGCTCCTGCCAAATTGCCGTCAGTGTTATTGGGTTATCACGTTCCCACCTTGAAAACCGCGAAAGACGAATCGGAAGCCTACGCACTCGAAGTATTGGCAGGCGTTTTAGATGGTGGAAGTAGTGCGCGTTTAAGTAGTTCATTGATTCGCGGTACACAAGTCGCGGTGGCTGCCAGCGCAGGTTATAACTTAACATCACGATTAGATGATTTATTTGAACTCGAAGGCACACCCGCCGAAGGTAAAACCGTTTGGGATGTGGAAACGGCATTAAAACAAGAGATTTCGAAATTACAAACCAAACTCGTCGAACCCGCTGAATTACAGCGTATCAAAGCGCAAGTGTTAGCGAGTGAAGTATATCAACGTGATTCAAATTTTTATCAGGCGATGCAACTAGGAATGCTTGAAACAGTGGGATTGGGTTGGCAAAAAGAAAGCGAATATGTTGGAAAAATTAACCAAGTGTCTGCTGAACAAGTTCGCAATGTGGCGCGAAAATACCTCATTGATGACCATTTGAATATCGCTTATTTAGAACCTCAAAAAATTAACACGGGAAAAAAATAAAAGACTTCGACAACAGATTAGTGTCGCTTTGTTGAAAAAATCTCCGCTTAGTTTCTAGGTGGAGCTTTTTAATTTGAAACGATTTCAACCAATACAAATTAGCCGTTCCACCAGGTTATGCAACCGCAATTTATTCACCTTCCGCCGAAATCTAATCAATCCGGTCTTAATAACAGTTTTATTTTCACATTATGCAAACATTCATTGATTTTTTTGGCATTACAAAATTTATTCCACATGGTTTCTGTTTAAGTTGGAATCCCGTTTTATTGTGGTTACACGTTGTGTCTGATGTGTTAATTGCATTGTCTTATTATTCCATTCCCTTCAGCCTATTTTATTTCATTCGAAAACGTAAAGATTTACCTTATGCGTGGCTGATTCTCATGTTTGGGTTATTTGTGGTTGCTTGTGGCACAACGCATTTAATGTCTGCAATTCTAATTTGGATTCCACTGTATTGGCTTGATGGTTATATCAAAGTTTTTACGGCAATTATTTCAGTCGCGACAGCAATTGCACTATTAAAAATTATCCCAGATGCTCTAAAGTTACCAACGACTGCCGAATTACTCGCCGAACAAGAAAAAGCAAATACTGAAAAATATAAACTGTCTTCTATTTTGGATAATGCGCCCGTGGCGGCGTACACCAAGGATCTGAATTATCGCTATCAATACTCAAATCGAATGGTCACAGAATTATTCGGTTTACCATCTGCTGAAATTATTGATTGTCTTGATAGTGATTTTTTTGATGAAGAAACTGTTCAAAAAACTCGATATTACGATCGAAGGGTTCTGGAACATGGCGAACGTGTAGAAGTTATCAGTAAATATCATTTAAAAAACGGCGAAGAGCATGTTTTTTTAACGACAAAAGAACCGTTAAGAGATGAAAACGGCAAGATTTATGCGCTGTCTGGCATTTCGACCGATGTGACCGAACTTAAACGGAGTGAATTAGCGCAACAAGAAGCCTCTGAACGGTTACATAAAATTGCCAATCAGCTACCTAGTTTAGTTTTTCAATTTTGTATGCGTACAGATGGCAGTTTTTATCAAAACGAGCGAAAAACCCCTCCGTTTAGGGAGGGGATGGATAGCTCGGGCGGTGATAGCCGCCCTGCTTTAAAGGTGGTCAATGAGGAGTTTGCTGCTGCTCAATATATTTACGAATAACCTCAATCGGCGCA
>CAINHO010000020.1 GCA_903848935.1 uncultured Pseudomonadota bacterium
CCAAAATGATGCGGGCGGTATTTTGCATGACACCGCTCGAACGTTTGATACACAAAGTACGACGGTGGCAACCGACTTAATAACATTGGCAACGACGTTAAACACCTTGCAAAATTCAACGGGTGATTTCGCCACGAAAAGCGCGGCATTGACGAACGAGTTGAATACTTGGATGAATCATCCAACTGACGTTGTTGCACCAACACTTCCACCAACACCGCCGACGAACAATGACTCGTCTGATCCTGTTGTTGCGTCATCCATCAATCTCAATCAAGGCAATGTGTCGATTGCCGCCATTCCATTCGATGCCACGGGTGGTGATAAAAAATATGTAATTGATACGGTGATAGACAGCGTTTTAAAACCTGCAAACGTCACTCTCACAGGTTTTGGAACAGGCGATACGCTGACTTTTCAAGTCGATACGCCAACCGATGGTTTTACAGCAGTTGACGCACTTTATGGCATTTCAGACAACGGCACCGATATTAAAATTGCCGCCGATGTAGCGGGAAGCGTGCAATTTATTACGTTGATCGGAATGACGGGCGACCGCAGCAACGTCGGTGGACAAATCGACACGGTGACTGAACTCAGTACGTTCCTCGGCGGCAGCTCAATTTTATTCGTTTAATCGAAAGGAAAATATCATGCAAATCCAACTTCAAATTAGCATCGACGATAATTTCTTGCTGTCGCTCAAGGAAAAGAAAGACGAATTCATCAAACAGATGGTCTTTCATCACGCTTTGATGCTTTACCGAAAAGGCAAACTTAGTTTAGGCAAAGCGGCTGAATTAGCGGGGTACGACAAAATCTCGTTCATTCAAAAATTGCAGCGCGACGGTGAAGTCATTTTTGATTACGAAAATGAGCTAACGGTTCAAATGGCGACTTCGGCTAATCATGTGTTGACGTTGATGGAAAGCCGATGAGAGTTGTCACCAACACCACGCCAATTTTGTCGCTTTCTGCCATTAACCGCCTGTCATTGCTGAATGAACTCTTTGGAAAATTTTATATTCCGTGTGCCGTTTATCAGGAAATTAAAGCTAAAAATAGTTTGGGTTATTCTGAAATTGATCGCATGGATATTGAAATTATTGCCGTGCAGAACAAGGATTATCTGAATTTATTGTGCAATGAACTCGATAAAGGCGAAGCAGAAGCGATTGTTTTGGCAAAAGAATTGAACGCCGATATTTTGGTGATTGATGAGCGATTAGGCTACAAAATCGCACAATCTCAACAGCTGTACCCGATTGGCACGCTGACCATTTTGGAATTAGCAAAAAAGAAAAATCTTATCGAGTGCGTCACGCCGTTGCTGGATGAGTTGATAAGCAAAGGCCGTTGGTACAGTAAAAATGTGCGCGATAACTTTCTCAAACAAATCGGCGAATTGTAAAACGCCCTCACAACTACAAAAAAGTAAATACTATGAAAACTACCGAATTCTTATTCATCGACGCAAACGTTGCTGATAAACAAACCCTCATCGCAAACGTTGCTAAAAACGTCAAAGTCGTTGAACTCAACGACAAAACCGATGCCATTTCTCAAATGGTCGCCGCGCTGAAAGGTCAAAAAAACCTCGATGCGATTCACATCATTTCGCACGGTTCAGAAGGCGAATTAGATTTTGCCAGCGGTGCAATCAACAGCGCAAACCTCTCAAAATACACCAGCCAACTCAAAAAAATTGGCAGCTCACTTTCGGCAACAGGCGATTTGTTGCTTTATGGTTGCGACGTGGCGAAAGGTGACGACGGCACAGCGTTCATCAATTCGTTGGCGAATGTCACCAAAGCCGATGTGGCTGCGTCGATTGATTTCACAGGCGCAGCAAGTTTTGGTGGTGATTGGGATTTAGAAAATCACACGGGCGTAATTGAAGCGAATACAGTGAAGGCGGCAGATTGGCAGCATTTGCTAACCGTTAATGTCAATGATGTCCTGATACTTAACTTAAGTTACACAACATTGTATTTAGACATGCCTAATAGTTACTTTGTCTTTGTACCGAATAATGCGCCTGCGCCCAGTGCGGATCAAGTGTTGGCAGGACAAGATTCAACGGGTGCTACCGCTCTAAAATCTGGAGATATGACAAGCCCAGCTATTTATATTACAGGTTTGACAGCGAATACCGATTACGATATTTATTTTGTAGATAAAGCCGATAGCCCAGCAACAGCAGTAACAAAAGTTGATATAAGAACTCTTTCACTGGAGCTTTTATACAGCGCAACGACTTTTACAGAAGCTAGTGCAAATGATGGCTCGATTACAGATTCGTTAACAATTACGTTAGGTGGCGATACGTTCACAGGCTCTGATAATGCTGATTGGTCATCATTGGTTAGTAATGTTCCAGCGGGTTTAACAGCTCATTTAATTCGTACTGATGCAACAACGGCAACATTATCTTTCACGGGAAATGCGACTGCTCATGCCAATGCTAATGATGTGAATAATTTAACGGTTGCTTTTGCGGACAGTTATTTCACGGGCGGAAGTGCGGCAGCGGTTACGAATGCAACGAAAAGTGATTTAGTAATTGATTTTGCTGATCCCGCAGTTTTTGACATACTCCCTGAAGCTAGTGACATAAACATAACTGACACAACAGCGGTTTTATCTGTTGGTGTTCCTAATCACGATGAGGGTATTTCCTTTGTCCTTGTGCCGAATAATGCGCCTGCGCCTAGTGTAGCTCAAGTTTTGGCGGGACAAGATTCAACAGGTGCAAGTGTTGTCGCTCCAAAATCTGGAACTTTAGAGGGTATAGCACCTGGTAATGTAACTTTTGATATTATGGGTTTGACGGCGAGTACCGATTACGATGCTTATGTTGTATCCAACGACGGTAGCTCAACAACGCCAATAAAAGTTGATATAAGAACTCATACACCTGATGTTGCGCCAACCGTCACCAGCATTGACCTTCAAACAACCAACACAAGTGGAACCACCGATGCCAATTCACTCCTTTATCGTGTGACATTCAGCGAAGCGGTAACAGGTATAGATGTGACTGATTTTGTTGTTTCTGCTGGCACGACGGCAACGGTTACATACATGTATTCAGTAAGTGAAAATGCTTACGATGTCGTAGTTTCAGGTGGAAATTTAGCGAGTTTGAATGGCAACGTTTCACTCAGTTTTGCAACTGGTCAAAACATCACTGATTCGGTTGGCAACGCGCTTTCAAATGTAATGCCGACGGGAACCGATAATCACGTTTATACCGTGGCGAATTTGAATACTGCGCCGTCGTTTAGTTTTGGTGCATGGCAAACGGTTGGCACGGGCGTTGTCTCTACGGGATTGACTACTTATGAAAGCCTCGCCATTTCGCCGAAGGACGGCACACTCTATCTGGCGTATTTTGATAATGCTAATGGAAATAAAGCGACCGTGATGAAGTTTAATAGCGGTACGAATAGTTGGGAAACGGTTGGCACGGGCGGTGTCTCTACGGGGACGGCTTATAACGAAAGCCTCGTCATTTCGCCGACGGACGGCACACCCTATCTGGCGTATGAGGATGCTGCTAATGGAAATAAAGCGACCGTGATGAAGTTTAACGGCACGAGTTGGGAAGCGGTTGGCACGGGCGTTGTCTCTACAGGACAGGCTCTTTACGAAAGCCTCACCATTGCGACGGACGGCACACCCTATCTGGCGTATGAGGATTATGATAATGGCGGTAAAGCGACCGTGATGAAGTTTAATAGCGGTACGAATAGTTGGGAAGCGGTTGGCACGGGCGTTGTCTCTACGGGGGCGACTGGTTACGAACGCCTCGCCATTTCGCCGACGGATGGCACCCCCTATCTGGCGTATCGGGATGATGATAATAGCTATAAAGCGACCGTGATGAAATTTAACGGCACGAGTTGGGAAGCGGTTGGCACGGGCGGTGTCTCTACGGGGGGGGCTATTTGGGAAAGCCTCGCCATTTCGCCGACGGATGGCGCACCCTATCTGGCGTATGAGGATGCTGCTAATGGAAATAAAGCGACCGTGATGAAATTTAACGGCACGAGTTGGGAAACGGTTGGCACGGGCGGTGTCTCTACGGGGGGGGCTCTTTACGAAAGCCTCGCCATTGCGGCGGATGGCACACCCTATCTGGCGTATTTGAATGGTAGTAATGGCGGTAAAGCGACCGTGATGAAATTTAACGGCACGAGTTGGGAAGCGGTTGGCACAGGCGTTGTCTCTACGGCGGCGGCTATGTGGGAAAGCCTCGCCATTGCGACGGATGGCACACCTTATCTAGCCTATCGGCATAATGGTAATAGCGGTAAAGCGACCGTGATGAAATTTGCTGCTTCATCAAACCCAACTTTCACCGAAGGTGGCAACGCGACCGTTTTAGCCCCAACCGTTCAAATCATCGATGCCGAATTAAGCAACTCAGGCATTTACACAGGTTCAACCTTGACGTTGGCTCGACACGGCGGCGCGAATTTGGATGATGTGTTTTCTTCGAGTGTTTTTAATGGTTCAAATATCGTGGTTGGCACTACAACCATCGGCACATTTACGAACTCGGCTGGCACGTTGTTTTTAACGTTCAACGCTACTGCAACGCAAAGCCTCGTCAATTCTGCGCTGCAAGCAATCGCTTACAGCAATTCAAATAAGTTGCCACCTGCAACCGCGCAGATTGATTGGACGTTTAACGATGCCAATACGACTGGCGCAAGCAATGGAGCGCAGTTTGTCACGGGTTCAACGACGGTAAATATCATCGCCGTGAACGTACCAAGTTCTGCACTTGATGTTGTTGCAGATGTAGCGACAAAATTAGCGGGTTTCACGGTGGCGGATGTTAACGTTGGCGATACGTTGACCGTGACGTTGATAGCGACAAACGGCACGATTGATGGTGTGACGGATGCAGATAATAATTCTGCAAATGGCATTCAAATCACAGGTTCGGCTGAAACAATCAATGCAGCATTAGCCGCTGCAACGTTTACGGCAACGAAGGCTTGGACGGCGAGCGTTAACATCAGTTTGACGGATGGTAATATTCATATTTTGTCGCCTGTAACGGCAATCTATCCGTTGACCGTGTCCGCGAATCCAACGGTTATAAAGTCTGTTGATGAGACAACGACAGTTTTGGTTTCGCCTGCAAGCGAAAATGTAACCGACTGGTGGCTGTCTTCAGCGAAAGAAAACAACATTATTTTTGGGACAAAGTACGCTGAAACTTTCCATTTCAAAGGCACAGGAAACGCCAATATCATCGATGTTTCAGATGGCGATGCGTTGGTTTTAGATGCCGCAACAACGTTAAGCGATAACACGGTAAATATCAGAAACGAAGACAACGATGTTCTCGTCAATTCTGTTGGAACGTACCGATTAGGCGGCGTGAATCCTGAAGAAACGGTCAATGTTGGTTTTAATGGTAACATCGTTGAAATTAGCCGTTTAAAGAGTGGTTTTTCTTATCAGGCTGCTGATTCAGAAAATAAGTATTCGATTGTCGGAAGTACAGCGGGAGATTCGATTACAGGCGGTTCGGGGAATGACACCATCACAGGCGGTTTAGGTGCTGACACCATCGATGGCGGAGCGGGAGCGGATAAATATATTATTTCGGCAACAGGTGAAACGGGCGGTTTGCCAGAAACTTGGTCAGCTAGTTCAATCATCAACATTATCCCTCCTCAAGGTTCAAGTGTCAGCACTGTCGGCATGGATATTTACATGATGGGTGCGGGCGACACGTTAGATATTTCAGCGATTGCATCGACTTTGACGACAATCACCGCAATTACATCAACGATCACGGATTCCACTGCATTTATCGCCGCTGGAACGGGAACTGCCGCCGCACAGTCTTTCAGAGGAATTTATGCAGACAACACGTTCACCTCGAACGCCAACGGCAACGACACACTTTTGGTTTATGACAACAATGGTTCAGACCCAGGCGGTGCGAATGAAGCCGTGGTGTTGGTTGGCACAACGTCAGTTGAACCTCTTGGGAATGGTGTTTTCGGGGCTACTCCTACAGGTTAAAAATTTGTTTGGAACGTAACTAAAAAACCGCCTTCAGTTGTCGTGAACTGGGGGCGGTTTTTTTATTAGTACGAACAAAGCGGAATCCAGCGGTTAATGCTAGAATTAAACACATAACTTTTACGCGCCCAATGAGTCCATTCATGTTGTTACGTCCCGCTTTACCGCACTATTTTTTTTTGGTGTATTTACTGTTTCAAAACGTGGCGGTTGCCGAGGATTATTCGTCACTGTCGTCCGTGCCGACGACAACCGTGCGCCAAGAAATCACCACGATTTTAAACAGCAAACAAAATCCGTTACTCGCTCGCGCTAATTTTGAATATCGCGCCGAAGACGTAGACGCGCTTTATAAAACCACCAATTACACGCCACTTTGGCTCAATAATCCGCAAAACCTCACGGATGTTCTTGCGTTACTTTCAAGTGCCGCCGCGCAAGGTTTGAATGCGGCGGATTATTCTGCGGCAGTTTTGCAACAGAAATTGCCGTTTATTCAATTGTTGAAGTCCGAAGCATCAACAGATTTAGCGTTATATGACACGGCATTGACGGTTTCATTGATACGTTTTTTGCACGATGTTCATTATGGACGCATCAATCCGCATAGCGTCGAATTCAATATCAAATTACGCACCCGCAAAAATGTCGATTTTGCACAAGCGATTAAAGCCGCGATGAATGAAGGCAAAGTCACCCAATTGGCACAAACTGTCGAACCGAATTTGCAACAATATCGGCAATTACGTTCTGCGTTGGCGACGTATCGAGACCTTTCTGTTTCGCCACCATCGATTGAAAAATCGCATAGAAAAGGCAAGGTTAAAAAAGTCGCGAATTCTGCCGAACGCATTACCAAAATTGAATTGGCGATGGAACGCTTACGTTGGTTGCCAGAAATGTCTACGGGGCAGTCGATTATGGTGAACATTCCGGCGTTTCAATTATGGGCGATTGATGCGAATGAACAAACCAATACGCCGCCGCTCAATTTAAATGTGGTCGTCGGTAAAGCCTTGAAAACTCAAACGCCGATTATTATGGCAGACATGAATTCAGTGGAATTTATGCCGTATTGGAACGTGCCGCCCAGTATTTTGAAAAAAGAAATCATGCCGAAACTGGCGAATAATCCAGGTTATTTGTCGGGACAAAATATGGAAGTGGTCTCGTTGAAAAACGGTGGAATGCGTGTGCGGCAACGTCCTGGAGGTAAAAATGCGTTAGGTCGAATTAAGTTTATTTTCCCCAATAGCGAAGGCGTTTATTTGCACGATACGCCGTCGAAAGCGTTATTTAGTCGTCCGCGTCGTGATTTCAGTCATGGTTGTGTGCGTGTTCAAAATCCGAGTGCGTTGGCAAATTTTGTCTTAAAAAATCAAGAAGGTTGGACAAACGAACGCATTGAAAACACGCTGAAAACCAACGACCATCATCAAGTCAGTTTGAAAACGACAATTCCCGTTTTGTTTTTTTATACCACCGCGTTTTATGAACAGAACGACAAGTTGACGTTTTACAGTGATATTTATGGACACGATGCCACATTGTTAGCGGCATTAGCGAAAGTGAGCGACGTGCCAGATTCGGCGTTGCTTGGTAAAGAACCCGAAATACCTAGCGAGCCTTCGCACACACCCACACTTGAACCCGATGACAGCCAGCTGTCTTCAACGCAGCCGCCAGCTCATGAACCGTTGACCCCGTAGTCATCACGTCATCAATGATGGCGACGTGTTTGGCGCGAAAATGGGGTGATACCGAAAACGCATTTTTCATATTGTCGTTACGTTGTTCACCACTCAAACCGACTTGATGCGCGGTGTCACGATGCCGTTGGCAACTGTTTAAATCCAACGGCACAGACAAATTTTTAGCGAGAACACGGGCAATTTCAATCGATTGATTAAAGCCGCGTTCGCGATAACGATTTTTATGTAACGGCACGGGAATAATGCAATCGGGTAATTCCGCTGTCTGTTTCAAATAATCCGCCAGCAACCCGCCTAACAATCGCGCACTCGGATAATGACGGTGAAATTTGAGTTGAATAATTAAATGCCGAATGGCGCGATGATGCACAAACGGCGCAAGCGTTTCATCAAATGCCGGCGGATTTTCGACACAATCCGGACAAAGGGCGGTTTGTGAATGTGGCGCGTCGAAATCACTCGCACAACGATAACAACGGGGTGAATTGCGCGGCAATTCTAAATAACACGCCGCACATAAATCGCGATGTTCAACACCTTTGTCGCCACACAAAATACAACGTGACGGCATCAAATAAGAAAGACAGTTTTGTAAAATTTTAATCATATTTTTAGGAGTTTTTTGTAAATGACCAGTTCAGTAATTCGCCACGATTGGCAAGCCGCCGAAGTTTTAGATTTATATGCGTTGCCATTCAACGATTTGTTATTCAAAGCGCAAACGATTCACCGTGAAAATTTTAATCCCAACGAAGTGCAAATCAGTAGTTTATTGAGCATTAAAACCGGTTCGTGTTCGGAAGATTGTGGCTATTGTCCACAAAGTGCGCGGTATGAATCGGGTTTGAAATCTGAACCTTTGATGCCTATTAACGAAGTTTTAGAAGCGGCTCAATTGGCGAAATCTCAAGGAGCGACACGGTTTTGCATGGGGGCAGCATGGCGTAAACCGAAAGACAAAGACATTGAGCGTGTCGTCGAAATGGTGCAAGGCGTAAAAGCGTTGGGAATGGAAACGTGTGTCACGTTGGGAATGCTCACCGATGAACAAACCGAAAGTTTAAAAGCGGGCGGGTTGGATTATTACAATCACAACTTGGATACGTCCGAAGATTATTATTCAGAAGTCATCACCACGCGGACTTATCAAGACCGTTTAGACACTTTGGAACGAGTGCGAAATTCAGGCATTAACGTCTGTTGCGGTGGGATTGTCGGCATGGGTGAAAGTGATTTAGATCGCGCAAATTTGTTAATTCAATTGGCGAATATGCTGCAACATCCCGAAAGTGTGCCGGTGAATATGTTGGTGCAAATCGAAGGTACGCCGTTGATGGGAACGGAACAACTTGATCCACTGATGTTTGTTCGCACGATTGCGGTGGCGAAAATTATGATGCCAAAATCGCGCGTGCGTTTGTCGGCGGGACGCAATGAAATGAGTGACGAAATGCAGGCGTTATGCTTCTTTGCGGGGGCGAATTCGATTTTTTACGGTGACAAATTACTCACCACCGATAATCCAATGACGAATCATGATTTGAGATTGTTTGACCGATTAGGTTTGAAATCGGCGGGTTCGAGTTATGCGTAATTAAAAATGCTTTCATCTTCACATCTCGAAATCCTTAAAGCCCAAGGCTTATATCGTTCGCGGCGAATGATTGACGACAAAACCGTCGTTAATTTTTGCAGCAACGATTATTTGGGGCTGGCAAAAAATGAAACCGTTATCGCCGCTTTCAAAAACGCAGCGGATATTTATGGCGTAGGCAGTGGTTCAGCGCATTTAATTTGCGGACATTCCCACGCGCATCATGCGTTAGAAGAAGAACTCGCCGAATTCACTGGACGCGAACGAACGTTATTATTTTCGACGGGTTACATGGCAAACGTCGGAACAATAAATGCGCTGATTGGACGTGGTGATTCTGTTTTCGAGGACAAACTCAATCACGCTTCGTTGCTCGATGGCGGTTTGTCTTCGGGCGCAAACTTTAAACGTTATCCGCACGCTGATTTGGAACGACTTGAAAAATTATTAACGTTGTCAAACGGACAAAAGCTGATTGTCACCGATGGCATTTTTAGTATGGATGGCGACGTTGCACCGTTGTGGGAATTGGCAGATTTAGCCAAACAAAACGCTGCGTTATTGATGGTTGATGATGCACACGGGCTAGGAGTTTTAGGTAAAACGGGCGGCGGTTTGGTTGAAGAATTAAATTTAACGCAAGATGACGTGCCGATTTTAATGGGAACGTTAGGCAAAGCGTTTGGTACATTTGGCGCGTTTATCGCGGGTTCAGAAACGTTAATTGAAACCTTAATCCAATCCGCCAGAACCTATATTTACACCACTGCTTTACCGCCTGCGATTGCCGAAGCGACTCGCGCCAGTTTAAAAATTATCATTCATGAAACGTGGCGCAGAGAAAAATTGCAGGCGTTAATTACGCAATTCAAAGTTGGCGCGGCGCAGTTAGCTTTGCCGTTAATGCCGTCGAATTCGCCAATTCAACCGTTGTTGATTGGTGACAGTTTTCGCGCCACGCAAATGAGTCAACAACTTTTAGAGGCTGGTTTTTTAGTCAGTGCGATTCGTCCGCCGACGGTTCCAAAAGGTAAAGCTCGATTACGAATCACGTTTTCTGCGTTACACGAAGCCGACGACGTAGCGCGACTGCTTGAAACATTGCATCGATTAAAAATATGAATACAAATCTGCTAATTGCTCTAAAAAATATCGCAAAACTGATTTCATTTAGGCAAAACCCATGAAAATAGCGTCATTTTTTTCAGGTGGCGGCGGACTAGATAAAGGTTTTGAAAAGGCGGGATTTCACACCCTTTGGGCGAACGAATATGACCGTACGATTTGGGATACTTTTCAGACAAATTTCCCAAACACTATTTTAGACAAGCGTAGTATCACGGCTATTTCGAGCGGTGATATTCCTGATGTTGATGGCATTATCGGCGGGCCACCGTGTCAAAGTTGGAGTGCCGCAGGTTCACAGCGCGGCATTGACGATAAACGTGGAAAATTATTTTTTGATTACATTCGAATTTTAAAAACAAAGCAGCCCAAATTTTTTCTGGCTGAAAATGTCGCGGGAATTCTTCAACCTAAACATGTGTTGGCTTTTGCAAATATCATTCAAGCATTTCAAGAGGCAGGTTATACGCTGTCTTATAAACTTTTGAATGCCAATAATTACGATGTGCCACAAGATCGTTTACGGGTAATTATCATTGGTTATCGATGTGATTTAGGAAAAAAGTTTGAATTTCCAGCGTCTCAAAACTACAAACCCGTTTTAAAAGATGCCATTAGTGATTTGCCATTAGCCACGCCAGCAAAGGAGGCAAATAAAACTAATGAGGTGTTGGAAACGTTGAATCATGAATACATGACGGGTGGATTCTCGACAATTTTCATGTCACGCAATCGCGTTCGAGCCTGGCATGAACCGTCATTTACTATCCAAGCGAGCGGTAGACATGCGCCACTTCATCCGCAAGCACCAAAAATGGAATTAGTTGGGCAAGATAAACGTATTTTTGTGGCAGGAAAGGAAGATTTATATCGTCGTTTATCGGTGCGCGAATGTGCCAGAATACAAACTTTCCCCGATGATTTTATTTTTAAATATCAAAACATCAATGATGGCTACAAAATGGTTGGAAATGCGGTGCCAGTGAATTTTGCTTATCATTTAGCAAAAAAAATTTATGATGACTTGGTAGTTAATTAGTCACGCAAAAAATACAAAGGAGATATAAAAATGGTCGAATTCACGTTGCCGAAAAATTCTAAAGTAACAAAAAAAAATCTTCCACTGTTAAAAGATACCAAAGTTTATCGTGTTGAAATTTATCGTTGGCAACCCGAATCAGGCGAAAATCCACATATCGACACATTTGATATTCCACGCGACGAATGCGGTTCAATGGTTTTAGATGTGTTGCTGAAAATCAAAAACGAATTGGATGGTTCATTGACGTTCCGACGTTCATGCCGCGAAGGGGTTTGTGGTTCTTGCGCGATGAATGTGAATGGTAAAAATACGCTCGCTTGCACAAAATCACTCGCTGATTATGAAGGTGACACGCTGAAAATTTATCCGTTACCACACATGAATGTTGTTAAAGATTTAGTCGTTGATATGACGCATTTTTATGAACAGTATGCGTCAATTAAACCCTGGATAGAAAATCAAACTGCTCCCGAACGTGAACGCTTACAAAGTGAAGCAGAACGCGCGTCGTTGAATGAACTTTATGATTGTGTGTTATGTGCGTGTTGTTCGACAAGTTGTCCAAGTTATTGGTGGAACAGTGAACGTTATTTAGGGCCTGCGGTTTTGTTGCAAGCTTATCGTTGGATTGCGGACAGTCGAGATGAAAATACAGATGAACGTTTGGACGCGCTCGATGATGCGTTTAAATTATACCGTTGCCACACGATTATGAATTGCGTTGATACTTGCCCGAAAGGTTTAAATCCTGCGAAAGCGATTGCCGATATTAAAAAACAATTGGTGCAACGGGCGTGAAAACCTCGCAACTCTATTGGCAATGCCGACGGGGTAGTTTAGAGTTAGACCTGTTGCTAAAAAAATATCTTGAAAACGATTATTCGCACACTACTGAACAAAAACGTCAGCAGTTTGCCGAACTTTTGAAACTCGAAGATGAAGATTTATTACCCGCGTTACTTTCTTTTTTAACTTAACTTACAAAGGATTCACCATGAAAAAAACACTTTTAGCTGTTGCAGTTACGACATTATTTGCATCACAAGCGTTCGCCGAACCGCAAACGTATAAAGAAAACGAAATCGAAGAAATCGCAATGAAAATTCATCACGAAGCCGATCAAGGCGGTTATGAATTATTGTCCGTCGTCGATTTGAAGAAAATGATTGATGAAAAAGAAAATTTCGTTTTAATCGACGCGCATCCACAAATGCAATTCAACGAAGCCTACATTGCAGGCGCAAACAATTTTGAATTTCAAGGCAAATTCACCCGCAATTGGAAAGATGATGTCGTTGGCGGCAGCGAAGACGCTTACAAAACATTGGTTGGTGATAATTTGAATCGTAAAGTCGTGGTTTATTGTGGTGGAAACAAATGTGGTCGTTCAAATACGGCAGCGTTGTGGACAAAAGAATTGGGTTATCATCATGTTTACCGCGTCACAAGCGGAATTAAAGGCTGGCAAGATGCAGGTTTCCCTGTTGTTCAGTCTGCCAAAAAATAAATCACGTTTTTATTGACGTAAGGGTAAATTCAATTTGCACTTACGTCAGATTTCACTCCCAAATCGAATTCTGAAAATGACTCAAGCCGACATTGAAAACCTTTTAAAAACCTTCATCGACCTGCATTACGGCATCGATTTAATTGCCGCGAAAGCCATCAAAAAAATTGAAATCGACGGCGTAAATGTTCGTGTCGATGTGGAATTAGGTTACGCAGCACAAAGCTATTTAGAAACGCTTAAAACTGAACTCACCGAATTATTAAAAACTTTGCCAGACGTTGGCGAAATCACTGTTTTTGTGCGTGTGAAAATTGCTTCACACGCCGTCCAACAAAGTTTAAAACCGTTACCCAACGTGAAAAACATTATCGCGGTTGCGTCAGGAAAGGGCGGCGTGGGTAAATCGACAACAGCGGTGAATTTAGCGTTAGCGTTGACGGCGGAAGGCGCGAATGTTGGAATTTTGGATGCAGATATTTATGGTCCAAGTGTGCCGATGATGTTCGGACTTTCTGGCGCACCCGAAAGCCACGACAATAAAACTATGCAACCTAAAACCGCGTTTGGCGTGCAAACCATGTCGATTGGTTATCTGGTTTCGGAAGACCAAGCGTTAATTTGGCGCGGCCCGATGGTGACAAATGCGTTGCGCCAATTACTGAATGAAACACGTTGGAATGACATTGATTATTTGATTATCGATTTACCGCCAGGGACAGGCGATATTCAATTGACGCTCTCACAAAACATTCCTGTCAGTGGTGCGATTATCGTCACCACGCCACAAGATATTGCCTTGCTCGACGCACAACGTGGTTTGAGTATGTTTGATAAAGTGAACGTTCCCGTTTTGGGTTTGGTCGAAAATATGAGTGTTCATATTTGCAGTAATTGTGGACATGAAGAAGCGATTTTCGGTGCCGGCGGTGGCGTAGCGATGGCGGAAATTAACAAAATTGAATGTTTAGGGGCGTTGCCACTCGATATTCAAATTCGCTTACAAGCAGATGTCGGCGCACCGATTGTAATTTCTCAACCCGAAAGTCGGGTGGCAGAAATTTATCGTGAGATTGCACGAAAAATGGCAGCGAAATTAGCGTTAAAACCGAAAGACTTTAGCAGCAAATTTCCCAACATCGTGGTGCAGAATTCCGCCACGCCGTGTCAACAGTAATTTATGCGATAATGCGCCATTCTTAACTTCTACCCAATTCAGGAAAAATATGTGGTTTAAAAATTTAAGCGTATTTCGTTTAACAGAAGAATTCCCGTTGAACGATGAAACGCTCGCCGAAAAACTCGAAACGCAAGTGTTTCATCCTTGCTCTAGCCAACAAACGTTTAGTTTTGGTTGGACGGCACCGCTCGGTAAAGGTGCAGAGCAGCTAGTTCACAGTTCAAATGGCTTTTTGATGATTTGTGCGAAAAAAGAAGAGCGGGTGTTGCCGAGTTCCGTCATCAACGAAATGCTTCAAGAAAAAATTGAAGAAATCGAAGAAAAAGAAGGTCATAAACTTTCCAAAAAAGCTAAAACTGAACTCAAAGACAATTTGATTTTTGAATTGTTGCCACGCGCGTTCACTTTTTCACACAATACGTTTGCTTATATCGATACGAAAAATGGTTTTGTCATCGTTGATACCGCTTCAACAAAAAAAGCCGAAGATTTATTGAGTGCCTTGCGTAAAACGTTGGGTGGATTGGCGGCGATTCCGTTGAATACCGTTGAAAAACCCGTATTGACCATGACGGAATGGTTATTAAATCAAAATCCGCCGTCTGAAATCACCATTGAAGATGAATGTGAATTGCGTGCGCCCGAAGAAGATGGCGGGATTATTCGTTGCAAACGTCACGATTTAGCCGCGCCAGAAATTAAAAATCATTTGGATATTGGCAAACAAGTCATCAAATTAGCATTGACGTGGGAAGAACGTTTGTCGTTTGTGTTGGATGAAAATTTAGGTGTGAAACGTTTAAAATTCCTCGATTTGATTCAAGAACAAGTCGGCGAATCGGAAGCGGCAACCTTTGAAGAGAAATTCGATATTGATTTTTCAATTATGACCGCAGAATTGGCAAAATTTTTGCCAAGTTTGTTAGCAATTTTTGGCGGCGAAAACCGCGCTTAAAACCTTAACTTTTATTATTTTTCGGAGACTTTAAAAATGACTATGGATGACCGCGACGGTTTTATTTGGTTAGATGGAAATTGGGTTGATTGGCGTGACGCGAAAGTTCACGTTTTGACTCATACATTGCATTACGGGCTAGGGGTATTTGAAGGTGTTCGCGCTTATCACGCCGAAAAAGGCACGGCAATTTTCCGTTTGCAAGAACACACGGACAGATTGTTTCGCTCGGCTCACATCATGAATATGAAATTGCCGCACACGAAAGAAGAATTAAACCAAGTTCAAATTGACGCACTCAGAAAAAACAATTTAGACACCGCATATATTCGCGTGATGAGTTTTTTGGGTTCAGAAGGCATGGGCTTGCGTGCAGATAATTTGAAAGTGCATACGATGGTAGCGGCATGGTCGTGGGGTGCATATTTAGGCGCAGATGCTATCGAAAGTGGCATCCGAATTCGCACCTCGTCTTACACCAGAAACCATCACAACAGCACATTTTGCAAAGCAAAAGCTAACGGTAACTACATCAATTCCATTTTGGCATTACAAGAAGCGCAAGCCAATGGTTATGACGAAGCGTTAATGTTGGATCATCAAGGTTTTGCCGCCGAAGGCAGTGCAGAAAATTTATTCATTATTCGTAACGGAAAAATTTACACACCTGAAACCACGTCAGCATTGGAAGGAATTACCCGCGATTCTGTCATGACGATAGCGCGTGATTTAGGTTACGAAGTTGTTGAAAAACGCATTACGCGCGACGAAATTTATGTGGCAGATGAAGCCTTTTTTACAGGTTCAGCCGCCGAAGTCACGCCGATTCGTGAATTGGATAATCGTCAAATCGGCAGCGGTAGTCGCGGTGTGATTACTGAGCAATTACAAACCGCCTATTTTGACGCGGTTCATGGTCGTGGCGATAAGTACGCCGATTGGTTGACGTACATTTAACCCGCTTATTTTTCCCGCCCCACTGAAGGAAATGATTTGCCAAAATTTTGGCAAATCATTTCCTTCGTTCACCACGGTTAGTTGCTGCATACCATCGAAATTTAAATTAAAGAATTCGGTTAATTGAACGATAAAGTGGCTTAAAGTTGGCAGCCCTAAACGATACAGATTTTCAGAATCACTTACATTCAAAAAGCGTAATTCGTTAATTTTTCATTTTGAGTGATGTCATCGGCTAGCATTTTTAAAATTTAACTAATGTTTCCAATGAGACGAATTGATGAGTAACGAAACCGAGAGCGACGCATCCACTGCGTCTGGCGCACAACAAACTACATTTCTGCGCGTTCCGGCTGAAAAAGTATCGCGGCTAATCGATATTGTTGGGGAGTTGGGCTTGAGTGTGTCGGAAACTATCAATTGTCCCGAACTGCAAGGCTTAGAACTAGACGAATTCGAAAAATCCGCCCACCGTTTGAAAATGATTGTGCGGGAAATTCAAGAAATCTCGACTGAATTACGTCAAGTGGAAGTCGGTGAAGTGTTTCGGCGTATGCGTCGCATGATTCGTGAGTTAGAACGTCAAACCAACAAAAAAATCAATCTGGTACTCGTCGGTGAAGACCTTGAAATCGACAAAGTTGTTGTCGATAGGCTCTACGAACCCTTAGTTCATATTGTGCGGAATTCAGCAGATCACGGGCTGGAATCCACCGTTAATCGTATCGCCGTCGGTAAACCCGAAGTCGGCACCATTACGTTATCAGCAACCCAAGTGGGAGGCGACATTAACATCATCATTGAAGATGATGGTGGCGGGTTGCATCGAGAACGTATTTTGGCACGAGCGCGGGAACGGGGTTTATTTGGCGCAACGGAAGAACCGCCTAACGATGTGCTTTGGAAGGTGATTTTTCAACCCGGTTTTTCAACTGCCGAAGCCGTTACGAATCTTTCCGGGCGCGGTGTCGGCATGGATGTTTTGAATAACACCATCAAAGAATTGCGCGGACGTATTGCGATTCACAGTGAAACAGGTATCGGCGCACGAGTCACCTTGTCCATTCCTTTAACACTCGCATTTCTCGACAGTTTAGTGATGCGCGTCGGCAACCGTCTTTACGCTACGCCGATAGATGTAGTGAGTGAAATTTTCCAACCCCTCGATTCTCAAATCACCCATATTTCCGCTGATGACCGTTCAGAAGTCGTCAAAGTACGCGATTGTTTTATTCCCATTTGCCGATTAGACGAATTTTACGGCGAAGCTACTGAAGAAAAAATCCCACTTATCAAGCAAATTATCGTTATTTTCACCACGAGCCAAGGTCAGATTGGGCTGCCAGTGGATGAAATTTTTGATCAACAACAAGTCGTTATGAAACCGCTACCCCCTTCGTTAGGAAAAATTCGCGCCAGCATGGGGTGCGCGGTGTTAGGAACGGGCGAAGTCGCCACGGTATTGGATTGTGAACAACTGATTTCGGGCAAATCCTAATGGCTCTCGTCGTTTTAGATCCCTCTGCATTTAATCGCATTCGTATGTGGTTGAATAAGCGTTGTGGAATGCACTACCCCGAAAAAAAACAAGAACTGTTGCTACAACGATTAACGCGCGTGTGCGAACAACAAAAAATTTCCAATTTAGTCGAACTCGCCAATGCGGTGGAAAACCCAGAGTTGCATGAATTGCATTCCGTAGTGATTGATGTCGCTTCGACCAATCACACTTATTTTTTCCGTGAGCCGCAAGTTCTCAATTATTTTCAAGAGGTCATTTTGCCCACGCTAAACTCGAATGATGTGCGTGTTTGGAGTGCTGCAGCTTCGACAGGTGATGAAGCCTACACGATTGCGATGATTGCGGCGGAGGTGAATGGCATGGAATGGGTGAAAAACAATTTAAGCATTTTGGGAACCGACATTAACAAAGTGGTGATTGCTCATGCTGAACTTGCTATTTACCGTCAAACCGCGCTTGAGCATACGGCGACTGACATTTTAAAACGTTATTTTGAATCGGAAGGCGAAGGACAACACCGCGTTAATAAAAGTATTCGTAATGTGTGTACATTCCGAACGATGAATTTAAAAACTCAACCGTATCCTTTCAAACAGCCATTTGATGTCGTTTTTTGCCGCAACGTTCTTTACTATTTTGACGAGGCGCATCAACAAGAAATTATTGAAAATATCTATGATGTGACCAAAGACGGCGGTTGGATGTTAACCAGTGTGACCGTGACCTTGCGTCATCTTAAAACACGTTGGATTAACGTCGGGTCGGGAATTTATCGAAAGGATTTGAATCATGTCTATTAGCAAAAAACCGATTCGCGTTTTAATTGTCGATGATTCGGCATTGGTGCGAAAAATTTTGTCTCGTAATATGGCAGAAGACCCCGAAATTGAAGTGATTGGTGAAGCAGAAGATCCTTACAAAGCGCGTGATTTAATGGTGGAATTAGAGCCAGACGTGATCACCTTAGATGTCGAAATGCCGCGTATGGATGGCATCACGTTCCTCAAGCATTTTATGGAAGTTATGCCGACTCCTACCGTCATCATTAGTTCGCTGACGCAAGCCGGAGCGCGAATTACACTTGATGCGTTAGAAGCTGGCGCGGTGGATGTGATTGCCAAACCGACGCTAAATACCCTTGACCATTTGGCAATGTCAAAAGATGAAATCAATCAGCGTATTAAGCGTGCGGCGGGCATTGTCGTAAAAAAAATAGTGTATCGTGATACGCCGAGGTCGGTCGTGTCCGCGTCCTCTTCTTGTAGTAAAGCAGGAATTATTGCCATCGGTTCCTCGACGGGCGGCGTAGAAGCCTTAAATCGTATCTTGCCCGTTTTTTTAGCGAATTCTCCAGGCATTATTATCGTTCAACACATGCCCGCAGGCATTACTACCGCTTTCGCAACGCGCCTAAATGGCTTATGCCAAATGCAGGTAAAGGAAGCCGAAGATGGCGATGTCATTGTTCCAGGACAAATTCTTATTGCACCTGGTGGATTACGTCATACACGAATTATTCGTTCGGGTAATCAATATCGAATCAGCCTTCGAGAAGGGGAACTCGTCAATTACTGTCGCCCAGCGGTGGATGTGCTATTTCATTCGATAGCACATGAAGCTACCTGTAAAGTGGCTGCCGCCATTTTAACGGGCATGGGTAAAGATGGCGCGGAAGGTTTGTTGGCTATTCGTCAAGCAGGTGGACACACTTATGCACAAGATGAGGCGACCTCTGTAGTATTTGGAATGCCTCAAGTAGCAATGAGCTTAGGGGCGGCTAAAAAAATGTTGCCTTTAGAACAGATTCCGAATGCGTTGATCAACGCACTTAGATAAAAAAAATTATTACAATTAGGAGAAATCGAATGCCACACAGTAATACGCATCACGAAGAAACACCCAAACGAAGAGTGGATGATGAGCAAATCCATCTAGTATTTAACGACGAAAATGATATTAACGATATGTATCTTACTTTCGGGTTAGGGACGGAAGAATATGGGATTGGGATTAGCTTTGTCACTGAAATTGTCGGAATGCAGCGCGTGATGGAAGTTCCCGACGTACCTGCATTTATTAAAGGCGTGATCAATTTGCGCGGCAAAGTCATTCCCGTGATGGATGTTCGCAAACGCTTCAATATGCCGGAAGAAGTGTATTGCGAACGCACGGTTATTATCGTTCTGGATATTAACGGCGTACTGATTGGTTTGATTGTCGATAACGTGAGCGAAGTCATGGAAATTCCCGAAAGCCAAATTGATCAACCGCCCCAATTCGGAAGCAATAGAGAAGGGGTCATTCGTGGTTTAGGCAAACAAGGCAATAAAGTCGCTATTTTATTGGACGCACAATGTCTCATTTCCGAACACATCATTGATCTAAAACAAACGCTTTCTGCCTTTAAAGCCGAATAATCGGGAATAAACAGCATGAACATTCTTATTTTCAACCAAAAAGGCGGTGTAGGTAAAACGACAACGGCGTTGAATTTAGGTGCGGGATTGGCGCGTTTTGGTCATTTGCCCGTGACGCTGGTCGATTTAGATCCGCAAACGCATTTAACGGCGGCATTAGGTCATCAAGCGGAAAATTTTGCGTGGAATGTGAGCGATTGGTTAGCGGGACGGGCAGGAAAACCGTTGGAAATCGGCGAGCAATTATCGCTGATTACGGGAGATTGCGACCCGGCAACCACACCGGAAATTTCTAAAACGAGAACCTTACCCAAGGGATTTGTGATTATTGATGCGCCGCCGGTTTGGAATCCAACAGTTGCCCATTTAATGGCAGAAGCCGATTGGATTTTAACACCGCTCGAACCCGAATTTATGAGTATGCAAGGTGTGAGTCGGTTGTTTAAAACGATGGAAAAATTCAACATTTCACGCACTAAATTACGTTTATTGCTGTGCCGATACGATGCGCGGTTAATTGTGCATCGAGAGGCGCGTGAAAGTTTAACGCAGCGTTTTAGTGATAATTTGTTGGGCGGTGTTATTCGTAAATCGGTGCGGCTTGCCGAATCACCGGGTTATGGCTGGAGCATTTTTGATTATGCCCCTGACAGTTCGGGGGCAAATGATTATCTCGCGTTAACGAATTATTGGTTAAGGCTGAAAATTTAGAAGGAAAGCACAATGGCAGAAAGACGTAGAAGACCACCTAAACCGCCCAATGATCCGCTGGCGTGGGTGGACAAAGAAATAAACAGCGAATCAGCGACGACGGCACCCGCCACAATCATTTTAAACAACGAGTTGGATAACGAGGAACATAAAATGCCAGAAGAAAAAAAAATGACAAGTGACATACCACTTGGCGATGTAAAAATGGAAAGTTTGCTTGATGCTTTATCGAATTGCGTACAACTAGCCGATGAAAACTACAACATCATCTACATGAATCCTTCATTGGTAAAAATGTTTGCCGAGGCAAATGAAGATATTCGTAAAGCGATACCGAACTTCAATTCAAAAAAGCTAGTGGGTATGAATATGGATATTTTCCATAAAAACCCAGAATATCAGCGTAACATTTTGGATAACTTGGAGGCATCGATCAATACTGAAATTACGGTGGGTCAACGTACCTTTTCGCTTGCGGCAACACCGTTATTTAATAGCAATGGGAAGCGGACGAGTACGATGGTGGAGTGGAGTGATCTTACTTCCATCAATGAAATAGCCGAGGTTTTACACGCTGTTTCAGAAGGTGATTTGAGTAAAGAATTGGGACATATTGCACACGGTGGAGAAGGCGTAGTCAAAAAACTGTACGACAGCGTGGGTATCTTGCGAACAAATATCACATGTTTAGTCACGGATGCTAATAAGTTATCTGTGGCGGCGGTGGAAGGACGTTTATCGACCCGTGCCG
This sequence comes from uncultured Pseudomonadota bacterium, assembly GCA_903848935.1. Classification (GTDB taxonomy): domain Bacteria; phylum Pseudomonadota; class Gammaproteobacteria; order Methylococcales; family Methylomonadaceae; genus UBA10906. Next base: position 21,525 of record CAINHO010000020.1, read on the forward strand.
ATGCGACGAAACATCAGGGCGATTTTCGTAAAATTGTCGAAGGGGTGAATGAAACTTTAGACGCGGTCATCAATCCTTTAAATGTTGCGGCAAACTACGTCGATAACATTTCGAAAGGTAACATTCCCGCGAAAATTACCGACGCTTACAACGGTGATTTCAACATTCTGAAAAACAACTTGAATACCTGTATCGATGCGGTCAATCAACTCGTTGCCGATGCCAATATCCTGTCGGTGGCGGCAGTGGAAGGACGTTTAGCAACGCGAGCGGATGCCACGAAACATCAAGGGGATTTCCGTAAAATTGTGGAAGGCGTAAATACCACTTTAGACGCGGTCATCAATCCCTTGAATGTTGCGGCAAACTATGTTGATAACATCGCAAAAGGTAACATTCCCGCGAAAATTACCGACACTTACAACGGTGATTTCAACATTCTGAAAAACAACTTGAATACCTGTATCGATGCGGTCAATCAACTCGTTGCCGATGCCAATATCCTGTCGGTGGCGGCAGTGGAAGGACGTTTAGCAACCCGTGCGGATGC
>CAINHO010000021.1 GCA_903848935.1 uncultured Pseudomonadota bacterium
CGCGTCATAAATCGAACCTGGACGCAGCCCGTCACCCAATGAAAACGCCACGTCATAGGCTTTCATGATTTCGCAAATTTCTTCAAAATGCGTGTACAAGAAACTTTCGGTGTGATGCGCGAGACACCATTTCGCCATAATCGAACCGCCGCGCGACACAATGCCCGTCATACGTTTTGCGGTTAATGGAACGTGATGCAAACGCACGCCTGCATGAATCGTAAAATAATCCACGCCTTGTTCGGCTTGTTCAATCAGCGTGTCACGGAAAATTTCCCACGTTAAATCTTCGGCTTTGCCGTTCACTTTTTCGAGAGCTTGATAAATCGGAACAGTGCCAATCGGCACGGGCGAATTACGCAAAATCCATTCGCGGGTTTCGTGGATATTTTTACCTGTCGATAAATCCATAATCGTGTCACCGCCTGCTTTTTTACAACCAATTTTCAGTGCGTAAATTTTCAACTCGATTAAATTCACGCAAATTATTTGAAACCAAAACACAGTTTTCACTTAACGCATGAGCGGCAATCAATAAATCATTCGAGCCAATAATCAAACCACGTTTTTCTAAATCAGTGCGAATAATGCCGTATTGCTGTGCCGCTAATTCGTCAAACGGTAAAATCGAAATCATCGTTTTCAACGCGGTGATTTTCGCAAGATTTTTTGTTACCTGTTCACTTTTCATTGCGCCATGAAACAATTCTGCATAAGTCACTGATGACATACAAATCTGATTCAGTGGAATCGAGCGAAATTTCTCAAGCACCTGCGGTGGATGTTCTTTGTTAATGTAGATGCAAATGTTGGTGTCGAGCATATACATCAAAATGCTTCCCGTTCTTGCACAGGCAATTGCAATCGACCTTCCGCCATAAAATCATCCGATAATTCAGTTAAAAGTTTAAAAACACTTTCACCTGTTTGCTGTGATTCGGTTTTGGGTTTTTCAAATAATTGCCGCAACAATTCAATCACTAGCTGTTCAGGTTTTTCGTGCTTTTTTAAGGCTTGTTGTTTGATAGGTTCGTAAAGGTCGTCGCTTAATTCTAAAAGTAGTGCCGTCATTATTTTTCTCCGAGTGAAATACAAAAAACAAAACCGCCCGCTTTTTTCTGAAAAACGGGCGGTTTCAGGCGAATTACAAAATAAAATCATCAATAGCTAAATTTTTCACGCCGCTAAGTTGGGTTGACAAACGGGCTTGCCATCCCCATTCGTATCGCCTTCAAGTACACCATTTTTCAACGCATTCACCTACTACAGCTATGCGCTTAAACAAATAACTCTTTTCCACTGCATATCTTTCAAAAATTCTAAGATGTCGCTTTTTAAAGTCGTAGCGTCAATCTCATACTCTGTTTGCAATTTTTGATATAAGTCATCAACCTTAATTCCAGTCGATATGGTTTCCATTATTTCTTTAGCAGTCGCAGCAAGGTAAAAAGTTTCTAAATTGTCATTCATAACAATTAAAAAATCAGTACCATTAAGTCGCGCTTTTCGATAGCAGGGCTGAACTACTAAGTGTTGGTATTTTCCATAAATGGAATCTATATAATTCATGCACATAATCCCATGATTTCTTGGTTAATCATCTCTCTGCGGCAACCGTCATTACCTATACCTATCATTTTTGATGTTGCAACAGCCCCAACTGCCGCACCCACAACAGCTGCGGCAGCCGTTGCAGCAGAAAAAAATGCTAATGGCACAGCTTCGTTAGGAATCATGTCAGTTCTAACTTGTGGAGAAACATATTTTTTACGCATTTGACACACCTAGAATTTGTTGATTTGAATTTAGTTTCGCCGCCATCATGCCGTCGATTCCAACCATTCTACCTACAGCAACAGAGGCAGCGGCAAATGCCGCACTAGCCGCACCTATAGCTAAAACAGTTGGTAGACCCGTGTTAGCATTAACACTTAATGCAATTGGTTTTGTATAAATTTTCTTTTTCATAATACTCACCCTAATTTTATGTCTAAGTCTTGATGATTTTTGTGTGATGGATGAATGCCACGCTCATCCAGCTCTGAAATATACTGAGTAACAGTATCGTGTTCCCAACAATTAGCACCAAGATTACGCCAAATATCTGTGATGCTGTTTTTTAAAACATTACCAACAGTGAAAGGCATGGTGCAATCCATTCTTACATCGCCATTAGGTCTAATTACAACCGCCGAATTAGGCAGTTCCTTCTTTTTGTCGATGTCCATCATTAAGTCGCTACTGGTTAATATGTCCATCTTCCCCCTATATTGGCATTGGCTTCGTTCAATAACTGAATACAATTCATGTAAAAATTCATCGTCATTAGAAAATAGTTCTTTGTTAGCAACCGCTCTTCCACTAAGCATAACACTACCGCAAACCATGGATGACGCACCTAATTTATAAGCTAAATCAATCATTTCTGGCAATCTACTCAAATTATCTGGCGTAACCGCATGAGCAATGCGTAAGGGAAATCCAGCACCTGAAAACAAATAAGCGGCATTTATTGCTTTATCCCAACTGCCAATTTTCCCTCTAAATTCGTCATGGGCAGTATCTAGCACATCATCAATAGAGACTTGAACCCAATAAAAATTGTATTTTTTTAACTTTTTAACAATGTCGTTAGTTACAAGCAGACCATTTGTAATAAGAACAAAGCCAGTTCCATCTTCGTGTAACGGATTCATAATTTCAAACATACTATCTGCGAGCAGTAAAGGTTCGCCCCCTGAAATAATACATTGAAAAATACCGCCTTCTTTGATGATGCCATCAACTAATTGTTTCCAATCAGCAAGTGTCATTTCATCCTTGCTATGACTTTCACCAGAAGCGTTATAGCAATGTTTGCAATATAAGCCGCATTTAGAGGTCAATTCAAATTGTAAGCCTAACGGCAAAGAAAACGATTTTGGATATAATCCTTGCTCTTGGTCATCCTTGATTCTTTTTATATGATTCTGAGCGCATTCTGCCTGTTGTTTTAATAATCGATGTTGATTCATTGTGGGACACTATCCTTTTTAAAATTTTGTAACTGTTCGCAGTATACCACTGACAGTCTGTCATAATCTTCTAGTGAAATTTGTTCTTTAAGCATTTCATATAGAGCATCATACTTACACAAATCAGGTCTATTTTCATAGATGATACATTCGTTATTTACTAAGTATTTACATACTCCATTCGTTTGAAGATGTTTCAAGCCCTCCACAAGGTGGATATGGCGACAACATTCCCCACAACTGACACAGTTAAACTGTTTTGATTTACAAGTCATAGATTACCCTCTGTGCAAGTGAAAAGGGCGAGCTTAAAAAACCCGCCCCGACAATTTAAACCTCGTGATAAATCGCCGCGCCTTCGTTTAAGAATTCTTGCGATTTTTCGTCCATGCCGAGTTTCAACGCTTCTGCTTCGGCAACGCCTTTTGCATTCGCATAATCGCGCACGTCTTGGCTGATTTTCATCGAACAGAAATGCGGGCCACACATCGAACAGAAATGCGCGACTTTTGACGATTGTTTTGGCAAGGTTTCATCGTGGAATTCACGCGCTTTTTCAGGGTCTAAACCGATGTTGAATTGGTCTTCCCAACGGAATTCAAAACGCGCTTTTGACATCGCATTATCCCGCGCTTGTGCGCCAGGATGCCCTTTGGCTAAATCTGCCGCGTGCGCC
>CAINHO010000022.1 GCA_903848935.1 uncultured Pseudomonadota bacterium
GGTCGGGTTATTATCCCCCAAAAAATCACCCTCGAAAACGTCTTAAATTTGGGAAGTCCAAAAGTGGCTCTAACCATTATTAAATAAGGGATTCGTTAAAATTCTATGGGACTTTTGTGTCGTTTGTTTAAACTCACCCTATTTTTGCCATTATCACAAGGTGCTTCGCCATTTCGATTGTCACGGCGTAATCGCTTGCGAATTTACCATGTGATTTTTCACTCGTACTGAGTACGAGTTCAACAAAATCAACGTCTCGCTTAAAAAACATATTTTCAGATACATTGATTCTCGCCCACTTAGCCTAATTTGAAGCGTCAAAACCCAAATCTAAATACAAATCCCGCGCTGAAACTGAATTTACCGATTCACCGCCAATGGTTCAGGTGCTGATTTCGATAAATTCTTTGATACGCGATGTTCGGCTTTTGCTGAATTGAAAGCATGACCCGATTTCCTGTAGAGTTGTTTTTGCTAAAGCAACTAAATTCAGGAGAAGAGCCATGCCAGTCGAGGATTTTGTCATTTACATTTATTGCTGTGTAGACGAAGCTTCTGTCGTTTTGTAACGTAGCGCGACAAATTTTTGATTGTTATAAGTGTATTTTCCATTCGTCCAATTTAACAAAAAGACCTTGGAATCCATATAGAGCCAATGTCTTTATCGGTTATGGTAATGGTTATGCCGCGTTGAACATGCCAGCTTGTTGTTGACTCATCGATTTCAGCGATAAATCTGATTCGGATTTTTCAAAACAGTTTCAACTGTTTGCCACTCGCCATCAATCAACTGCCGATAAAAACAGCTTTCGCGTCCTGTGTGACAGGCAATGCCGCCTTCTTGTTCGACTTTTAAAAGTAAAACATCTTCATCGCAATCAAGTTGAATACTAATAATTTTTTGTTTATGTCCAGATTCTTCGCCTTTACGCCAAAGTTTATTGCGTGACCGCGACCAATAGACTGAATAACCTTCTTCAACGGTAAGTTGTAAAGATTCGCGGTTCATCCAAGCAAACATTAAAATTTTGCCTGTGTTTGCATCTTGAGCAATTGCAGGAATTAAACCGTCCGCTGTCCAACGAATTTCGTCCAACCAACTCATAAACGAACCTCAATCCCACGTTCGCGCATTCGCAATTTTGCCTGCCCAATCGTGTATTCACCAAAATGGAAAATACTTGCAGCTAAAACTGCATCGGCTTTGCCTTCTAAAATTCCTTCGGCTAAATGGTCTAAATTCCCCACACCACCCGAAGCAATCACGGGTACCGAAACTGCTTCGCTGACTGCGCGAGTTAGAGGCAAATTAAAGCCCAATTTCGTGCCATCTTTGTCCATGCTAGTTAAAAGAATTTCACCAGCTCCAAAAAGCACCATCTTTTTCGCCCATTTGACGGCGTCTAAACCTGTTGATTTGCGACCGCCGTGCGTGAAAATTTCCCAACGATTCGGTTCGCCTTCAACGCTGACTTTTTTTGCATCAATTGCCACAACGATACATTGTGAGCCAAATTTATCAGCGGCTTCTTTGACAAAATCTGGATTGAAAATTGCCGCGCTGTTGATACCTACTTTATCTGCACCTGCGTTTAACATTCGGCGAATATCTTCTAACGTGCGAATACCACCACCAACCGTTAAAGGAATAAACACTTCGCTGGCGACTTGTTCAACAACGTGAACCATCGTGCTGCGATTATCATGCGTCGCGGTGATGTCTAAAAAGGTAATTTCGTCTGCCCCTTCGCGGTCATAACGTCGCGCAATTTCAACGGGATCGCCAGCATCGCGGATGTCAACAAACTGTACGCCTTTGACGACGCGCCCGTTGTCCACGTCCAAACACGGGATAATTCGTTTCGCTAAACTCATTTTGATTTCCTAAAATTGGTCTGCAATTCTTTGACCTTCGGCAAAATCTAACGTGCCTTCATAAATCGCCCGTCCCGTAATTGCACCCATAATGCCGTCGCCCGCCACTTTGCCGAGCGCGTAAATATCGTCCAAATTGGTAATGCCGCCCGATGCAATTACAGGAATTGAAATGGCACGCGCTAAACGTGCTGTGGCTTCTACGTTCACGCCTTGCATCATGCCGTCGCGTGAAATATCGGTGTAAATAATCGCCGCAACTCCATTTTCTTGGAATTCTAATGCCAATTCTATTACGTCGAATTGTGAAACCGTCGCCCAACCGTCGGTGGCAACTTTACCGTCTTTCGCGTCTAAACCCACCATAACGTGACCTGCGAATTTTGCTGCCATTTCACGAACAAATTGCGGCTCTTGAACCGCTTTTGTGCCGATAATTACATATTGAACGCCCGCGTTTAAATACGCTTCAATCGTAGCTTCATCACGAATTCCGCCGCCAATTTGTACAGGTAAATTCGGATACGCTTTGGCAATTGCCGTAATCACGTCGGCATTGCGCGGTTTACCAGCAAATGCGCCATCTAAATCCACCAAATGAATGCGTTTTGCGCCCGCTTCAACCCAGCGTCCAGCGACTTCTACGGGATTATCTGAAAACACCGTGTCATCGTCCATGCGTCCTTGACGCAAACGCACACATTTTCCTTCTTTTAAATCAATCGCGGGGATTAGTAACATAAAATAAAAACCTATTTGAAAACTTGAAAAAACAAACGCCTTGAGGGTTTTCACCCATCAAAGCGTTGTATAAAAAACGAAAAACGGCGTGTTAATCCATTCGATAATTCGGGGCTTCTTTGGTAATCGTTACGTCATGCACATGACTTTCACGCATTCCCGCACTTGTGACACGCACAAATTGCGCTTTTTCATGCAAAATTTCAATTGTTGCACAACCCGTATAACCCATACTGGCACGAATGCCACCGAGTAATTGATGTACAACCGCTAACATCGTACCTTTATACGGCACGCGCCCTTCAATGCCTTCGGGAACTAATTTTTCAACTGAATCCGCTGATTCTTCTTGAAAATAACGATCGCTCGAACCTTGCGATTGCGACATCGCGCCAAGTGAACCCATGCCGCGATACGATTTGTATGAACGCCCTTGGAATAATTCCACCTCGCCTGGTGCTTCCTCCGTTCCCGCAAATAATCCGCCCAACATGACCGCGTGTGCGCCAGCGGCAATCGCTTTTGCTACGTCGCCCGAATAACGTACACCACCATCAGCAATTATTGTTACACCTGTGCCTTTCAATGCCTCAGCAACATTGCTCACCGCCGTAATTTGTGGCACGCCAACACCCGCGACAATTCGCGTGGTGCAAATTGAACCTGGCCCAATACCGACTTTTACACCATCTGCGCCAGCTTCGACTAACGCTAAAGCCGCCGATGCTGTAGCAATGTTGCCGCCAATCACTTGTAAATTCGGATAGTTTTGTTTCACCCAACGCACGCGATCTAAAACGCCTTGTGAATGTCCGTGTGCAGTATCGACGATAATTACGTCAACGCCCGCTTCAACTAATGCTGCCACCCGTTCTTCGGTATCGCCTCCTGTGCCAACTGCCGCCCCAACTCGTAAGCGTTCTAATTCATCTTTACAAGCATTTGGGTAATCTTTGGCTTTTTGAATATCTTTCACCGTAATCAAACCGCGCAAATGAAAATCTTCATTCACTACCAACACTTTTTCAATTCGATATTTGTGTAATAACGCTAAAACATCTTTGCGATCTGCATTTTCATTGACTGTAATTAAACGTTCTTTTGGTGTCATGACTTTTGAAACAGGTTCGTCAAAACGAGTTTCAAAACGCAAATCTCGACTCGTTACAATCCCCACTAATTCATCACCATCAACGACGGGAACACCAGAAATTTTATTGGCTTGCGTCAATTCCAAAACATCCCGAATACTGACATTTGGTGCGACGGTAATTGGGTCTTTTATCACACCAGTTTCGTATTTTTTAACGCGGTGAACTTCGTTGGCTTGCTGTTCGATAGTCATATTTTTATGAATAATCCCGATGCCACCTTCTTGAGCAATCGCAATCGCTAAACGCGCTTCCGTCACAGTGTCCATTGCCGCCGAAACTAACGGGATATTTAACGCAATTCCGCGTGTTAACTGGGTTTGCATCGACACTTCGCGAGGCAAAACGACTGAATGTGCGGGAACGAGTAAAACGTCATCAAACGTCAACGCTTCTTGAATAATTTTCATAAACTTCAACCTGAACTGTGAATAAAATAACGCCATATTATAGGGCGAATCGGGCGTATTTCTTTAAAAAAACAACCCATCAATTGGTGACGATGCTGAGGCAAAACGTTTGCGTGGCATTCGCCCTGCTAAAAATGCTTCACGTCCCGCTTGAATGCCTTTTCGCATTGCCGAAGCCATTAAAATTGAATTTTTCGCTTCAGCAATCGCGGTATTCATCAACACGCCCGCACACCCCAATTCCATTGCCAGTGCCGCATCGGAAGCTGTACCTACACCCGCATCAACCAAAATCGGCACATTGGCATTTTCAACAATCGTCAAAATGTTGTACGGATTACGAATGCCTAAACCCGAACCAATCGGCGCAGCAAGCGGCATCACCGCAACACAGCCCATCTCTTCCAAACGTTTCGCAGCAATCGGATCGTCGTTGGTATAAACCATCACTTCAAAACCTTCGCGTACCAAAATTTCAACGGCAATATACGTTTCAGCGACGTTTGGAAACAGCGTTTTTTGATTAGCCAAAACTTCAAGCTTTATTAAATTATGTCCGCCCAATAATTCACGCGCCAATCGACACGTCCGTACAGCTTCTTCCGCGCTGTAACAACCCGCTGTGTTGGGCAAAATCGTATATTTGGCGGGCGAAATCACGTCGAGTAAATTCGGTTCGCCTGCATTTTGTCCGATATTTGTGCGCCGAATTGCTACCGTAACAATCTCGGCACCACTCGCTTCAATTGCTAAACGTGTTTCGTCTAAATCTTTATATTTGCCTGTGCCAACCAATAAGCGTGACTGATAACGTTTGCCCGCAATTAAAAATGAATCATCTTGTCCTCCGCCAATCGCGTGAACAATTTCTAATTTGTCATTAGCGTTTAAAATTTGCGAGGCGAAATTTTGAAATGGTAAAATTTCTTCATTTAATTCAAGCGCGATTTTTTTATCGCTTAAACCTAATTCGGTAACGACATTTGCGACAGTGATATTTTCAGCCACTTCTCGTCCATCGCCATTGATATAAATCATCATATTTTAATACTCCGTCTTTTTTGTACTGCATTCGCAAGGATTTTTAACAGCGGCAACGTATCGTTCCACGACAAACACGCATCAGTAATACTTTGTCCATAAACCAATTCTTGCCCTTGAACGACTGATTGTGAACCCGATTTCAAATGACTTTCAATCATCACACCCATAATTCGTTTATCACCCGCTGCGATTTGTGTGGCAACATCATCACCGACAATTAGCTGACGTTGGCATTGTTTCAAACTATTGGAATGACTGAAATCAATCATGATATTCGGGCGCAAATTCTCTTTTTCCATACTGTGTGCGACTTGATTCACATTAACTGCGTCATAATTTGGCTGGCGATTGCCACCACGCAAAATAATATGCACGTCTTCATTTCCTGTCGTCGAGAAAATCGCCGAATGCCCTGCTTTCGTCAACGATAAAAAGTGATGCGGACTCATCGCCGCGCCAATCGCGTCAATCGCAATTTTAATCGTGCCATCCGTTGCATTCTTGAATCCAACCGGACACGATAAACCTGATGCTAATTCACGATGCACCTGGCTTTCAGTCGTTCTCGCACCAATCGCCCCCCATGCAATCAAATCCGAAATATATTGCGGCGTGATTAAATCAAGATATTCAGTCGCAGCGGGAACGCCCATATCATTTAGATCGAGCAATAATTGCCGCGCAATTCGTAGCCCTTTGTTGATGTTAAAACTCGAATCTAAATCGGGGTCGTTAATCAAACCTTTCCAACCAACCGTTGTGCGCGGTTTTTCAAAATACACCCGCATCACAATCAGTAAATCGTCGCGAAATTCTGTAATCGCTGTTTTCAAAAGTGCTGCGTATTCATGCGCGGCTTTCGTATCGTGAATCGAACACGGTCCAACGACAACAACTAGACGGTCATCATTACCTTTCAAAATGTTGTGAATCGTTTGGCGTGTCTGAAAAATAGTCTGCGCCGCCATTTCAGAAAGCGGCATTTCCGTATGAACTTCGGCGGGCGCAATCACTTCCTTCATGCCCGAAATGCGTAAGTCGTCGGTGTTATATTTTTGCAAAATAAGTTTCTCCTTTTGAATTTATTCGACTGTAACCGATTTCGCCAAATTGCGTGGCTGATCAACATCCGTGCCTTTTAAAACGGCGACATGATATGACAACAATTGTAACGGCAACGTATACAGTATTGGCGAAATGTGATTATCAACTTGTGGCACTTTTATAATTTGTACATTTTCATCAGGGGTCGGCAACAAGGTTTCATCCATAAATACAATCAACTGCCCTCCACGCGCAGAAACTTCCTGCATATTCGACTTCAATTTTTCAAGCAAACTGTTATTCGGAGCAACCGTAATTACAGGCATATCGGCATCAATCAACGCGAGCGGACCGTGTTTTAATTCACCCGCAGGATAGGCTTCAGCGTGAATGTAGGAAATTTCTTTGAGTTTCAATGCACCTTCCATTGCAATCGGATAATGTGATCCGCGTCCCAAAAACAACGCATGATGTTTTTCCGCAAACCGTTCCGCCAAAATTTCGATTTCTTTATCAAGCTGTAACACCTGTTCCATTTGGCGAGGCAATTTGAATAATTCGTCCGTGATATGCTGTTCTAAGGTTTCATTTAATTCAAACCTTCGTCCAATCGCCAAAACCAACAACATTAACGAAACTAATTGCGTAGTAAAAGCCTTGGTTGAAGCAACTCCAATTTCAGGTCCCGCACGAGTTAGCAAGACTAAATTTGATTCACGCACCAACGAACTTTCTGGCACATTGCAAATCGCCAATGTGTGTTTTACACCTAGCCGTTTCGCTTCTTTTAATGCCGCCAAAGTGTCTGCTGTTTCGCCCGATTGCGAAATCGTCACCACTAATGTGTCAGCTGCTAAAACTGGGTGGCGATAACGAAATTCGCTAGCGACTTCAACATTGCAAGGTACACGAGCTAATTCTTCAAACCAATATCGAGCGACTAAACCCGCATGAAAACTCGTGCCGCACGCTAAAATTTGTATCGATTTAATACCGTCAAAAATTCGTGCCGCATTAAACCCAAACGCGCTATCTTGCACGCGCTGATTGATAAAACGCCCTTCCAAGGTTTGCGAAACCGCAAACGGCTGTTCGTAAATTTCTTTGAGCATGAAATGGCGATAATCGCCTTTTTCAACAGCATCGGCTTTGAGCTGACTTTCTTTTACTGTACGCTGCACAACGTTATTTTGCGCGTCGTAAATTGTCAGTGAATCAATTTTAATTGCCGCAATATCGCCTTCTTCGAGAAAAATAAAACGTTGTGTCACTGGCAATAATGCAGCGACATCGGACGCGACAAAATACTCACCAATCCCAACGCCAATAACGAGCGGACTGCCTTTGCGGCACGCAATCAATGTGTCAGGTTCATCGCTCGACATAATCGCCAACGCATGCGCCCCTTCGAGTTTTGGCAACGTCGTTTTGACGGCTTGCAACAAACTCCGTGACGTTTTTAGCGCGTGATAAATTTCATGCACAATCACTTCAGTGTCGGTTTCAGACGTAAATTCGTAATGATTTTGACGTTGCTCGGCGCGAAGTTGCTCGTGATTTTCGATGATACCGTTATGAACCACTGCGACGGCGTTGCAACTGACGTGTGGATGGGCATTTTCTTCACTCGGTTTGCCGTGCGTCGCCCAACGGGTGTGCGCGATACCGATATTTCCCGATGTTGGATTTTCGCGCAACAACGCTTCCAAACCGCTCACTTTGCCCACTGCACGCTGACGCACAATCGTTCGTTCGTGCAAAACCGCTAGCCCAGCAGAATCATAGCCACGATATTCCAACCGCTTTAAACCTTCCAATAAAATTGGAATCACGTTGCGTTGCGCGATACCAGCGACGATGCCACACATTATAATTTCTCCTTTTTAACGGGGCGTTGCCAGTTCGGCACAGAAATTTGTTTGCCTCGACTAAGCGTCAATTGATTGTCTGGCGTATCTTTAGTAATCGTTGATCCGGCACCAATTGTGGCGTTTTTTCCGACGGTTACAGGCGCGACTAATTGTGTGTCTGAACCAATGAATGCGCCATCTTCAATAATAGTTTGAAATTTATTTACGCCGTCATAATTGCAAGTGATTGTGCCTGCGCCAATGTTCACTTTTTTACCCACTAAACTGTCACCAATGTAACTCAAATGATTGACTTTACTACCCTGTCCGATGACAGATTTTTTAATTTCAACGAAATTACCGATGTGTGTCTCGCTTGCCAAAACGGTTTCGGGGCGTAATCTTGCGAAAGGACCAATTCGACTATTTACACCAACAACTGCATTTTCAATTACGCAATTCTCTAAAATAATGACATTATCGCCAATTGTGGCATTTTTGATGGAACAATTTGCACCGATTTTAACATTGTTACCAAGTCGATTTTCACCTTCAAAAATCACATTCACGTCAATTTCAACATCTTCTCCAACTTCCAGCAAACCACGCAAATCAAAACGGTTTGGGTCACGCAATGTAACGCCTTGTTTCATTAAATTTTGTGCTTGTTGTAATTGATAAACGCGCTCTAAATGCGCGAGTTGCAATTTATCATTCACACCCAAAACTTCGTCTTCCGTTTGAGGTGACGTGGTGGCGATTTCAAAACCATCGGCAACCGCTAACGCAATAATATCCGTTAAATAGTATTCGCCTTGGGCGTTGTTATTGTCGAGTTGTGATAACCATTTTTTCAGGGCATTGCCTTGCACCGCTAAAATTCCCGTATTGCCTTCGACAATCTTTTTTTCTATTTCTGTCGCATCTTTTTCCTCGACAATTCGCAATACTTTTCCAGAACAACCATCTCGCACAATTCGCCCATAACCCGTAGGATTCGCTAAATTTAGCGTTAAAAGTGCGAGTGTTTTTTCATTTGCCTTCGATAACAACGTTTGCAACGTTTTAAGTTTTAATAGTGGTACATCGCTGTACAAAATCAGCACCATCGAATTGTCGTCAATTTGACCGCTCACTTGTTGTACTGCGTGACCAGTGCCGAGTTGTTGCGTTTGCTCAATCCAATTCACCATCGAATCCGCTAATGTTTTTTTAACCTGTTCAGCGCCGTGTCCAATCACAATGTGAATTACGTTATTTTCCAAACCTGCACTTAAATCGTGAACATGACGCAACAACGATTTGTGACTAATCGAATGTAACACTTTCGGTAACTGCGAACGCATTCGCGTACCTTTTCCAGCGGCGAGAATAATCGTGGTGAGGTTCATTTTGCTTCTCCGTAAAATAAACGAAAAAGCCCGATAGCGTCAGACGTTATCGGGCTTTTTGTTAAGAATCGAGCGATAACTTAATCGTTAGCCGCCGCGTTTTCTAAATCTATCGAGTGTGCGTAATTGCATAATCGCTTGAAACAATTGTTTTTCAGCCGATGCGTAATCCACACGACTGGTTTTGTCTGATAAAATTTCCTCAGCCCGCGCTTTGGCTTGAATTGCCGCAGCTTCGTCAATGTCTTTCGCACGAATTGCAGTGTCTGCCAGAATCGTTATAACGTGCGGTTGAATTTCTAATAAACCACCTGAAACAAAAAATGGATAACTTTCCGTGCTGCTTACTTTGACGCGAACTTCACCAGGATTGAGCTTTGTAATTAACGGCGCGTGACGAGGCGAAATACCAAGTTCACCTAATTCAGCAGGGGCAAAAACCATTTCTGCTAAACCCGAAAAAATTTCTTTTTCCGCACTCACGATGTCTACATGCACTGTCATTGTCATGATTTGTTACCTTAAAAATTTAAAGTTAGTAGACAACAGCCTTACGCTTTCATCGTTTTAGCTTTTTCTAACGCTTCATCAATCCTACCAACCATGTAGAACGCTTGTTCTGGAATCGTATCGTAATCACCAGCAAGAATGCCTTTAAAACCTGCGATAGTATCTTTCAACGAAACGTATTTACCAGGTGAACCAGTAAAGACTTCGGCAACGAAGAACGGTTGTGATAAGAAACGTTGAATTTTACGCGCTCTTGAAACAAGCAATTTGTCTTCTTCAGACAATTCGTCCATGCCCAAAATTGCAATAATATCGCGTAATTCTTTATAACGTTGCAACGTGCCTTGAACGTTACGCGCTACGTCGTAATGCTCTTGACCAATAACTAATGGATCTAATTGACGACTGGTTGAATCGAGCGGGTCAATCGCAGGATAAATACCTAATTCTGCAATTTGACGTGATAATACAACAGTCGCGTCCAAATGCGCGAAAGTGGTCGCTGGTGATGGATCGGTTAAATCGTCCGCTGGAACGTAAACTGCTTGAATAGAGGTAATCGAACCTGTTTTCGTTGACGTAATACGTTCTTGCAATACACCCATTTCTTCCGCAAGCGTTGGTTGGTAACCTACCGCAGACGGCATACGACCTAACAATGCAGATACTTCAGTACCTGCCAATGTGTAACGATAAATATTGTCCACGAAGAATAAAACGTCACGACCTTCGTCACGGAAGTATTCCGCCATCGTCAAACCAGTCAACGCCACGCGCAAACGGTTTCCTGGCGGCTCGTTCATTTGTCCATAAACTAACGATACTTTATCGATAACATTTGAATCAGTCATTTCGTGATAGAAATCGTTACCTTCACGAGTACGTTCACCAACACCTGCGAATACAGAATAACCGCTGTGTTCGATAGCAATGTTACGAATCAATTCCATCATGTTAACGGTTTTGCCTACACCAGCACCGCCGAATAAACCGACTTTACCACCTTTGGTGAAAGGACAAACTAAATCGATAACTTTAATACCAGTTTCTAATAATTCAGTCGCTGCAGCTTGATCAGCGTAGCTTGGAGCTTCACGATGAATCGCCCATTTAACTTGTTCGCCAATAGGTCCTTTTTCGTCAATGGGTTCGCCAAGAACGTTCATAATACGCCCTAACGTTTCTTTACCTACTGGCACAGAAATCGGAGCTTTCGTATTTATCACGTCCAAACCACGACTCAAACCGTCAGTTGTACCCATCGCAATCGTTCTAGCAACGCCGTCGCCTAATTGTTGTTGTACTTCTAAAACTAAACCTTTGCCTTCAACAATTAAGGCATCATAAATCTTTGGCAGTTCGTCACGTGGAAATTCCACGTCCACAACCGCACCAATAATTTGAACAATTTTACCGCTCATAAAAATTCGTCCTCGAAACAACCCTACACTCTAGGGAAATATTTTTCTGAAAATCTCGAAACTCCTCCGTGATTCACGAAGGAACATTACGCTACTTATTTTTCGCCAGCTTAAACAGCGGCTGCCCCAGCGACAATTTCTGAAATTTCTTGAGTAATAGCGGCTTGTCTAGCTTTGTTGTAAATTAGTTGTAATTCTTTAATCAAATTACCCGCATTGTCGGATGCACTTTTCATCGCGACCATTCGGGCGGCTTGTTCACAAGCATTATTCTCAACTAAACCTTGATAAACAATCGACTCAATGTAACGTGTCAACAGGTGATCTAAAACTTCTTTCGCATCTGGCTCGTAAATGTAATCCCAATGTCGGTTGCTCAATTGTTCGTCTAATTCGCTCGGTACAATCGGCAACAACTGTTCAATAGTTGGGTGTTGCGTCATCGTATTTACAAACTCGTTACTGACAACGTGCAGCTCGTCAATTTGACCAACATAATACGCATCTAACATAACTTTAATAATACCGATAATATCATTCAAATGCGGCGTATCGCCTAATTTAGCGGTATGCCCGACAACCGTCGTTTTACTTAAACCTGCAAAAAAACTGTAAGCCTTCGTGCCGACCGTACAAACATCGACTTCAACACCTGCTTTATCCCATTGCGTCAACTGTCCTAACAATTTTCTAAACAAGTTAGAGTTCAAGCCGCCGCATAATCCACGATCGGAACTCACCACAATAATACCGATACGTTTTACGTCACGCTTAACCAAGAAAGAATGTTTGTATTCGGGATTAGCGTGAGCGAGATGTTTAATAATCTTGCCAATCTTTGTTGAATATGGGCGTGTTGCCAACATTCTTTCTTTTGTTTTACGCATCTTACTTGCCGCGACCATTTCCATAGCGCGAGTGATCTTCTGAGTATTCTTAATACTGCCAATCTTTGTGCGTATTTCTTTACCAACAGCCATAAGAAGACCTTTTTACCAACTGTGAGTTTTTACAAACGATTCAATCGCTGAACGAATGCCCGTGCTAATTTCGCTACTAAAATCTCCCGTCGCGTTGATGTTAGCCATCAATTCGGCATGTTCTGATTTCATGTACGATTGCAATGCCGCTTCAAAAGCTAAGACTTTATTCACTTCAACAGTGTCTAAAAAACCTTCATTCGCTGCGAATAAAGAAACCGCCATTTGTGCAACAGACATTGGTGAATACTGATTTTGTTTCATCAATTCAGTAACACGTTGACCTCGTTCAATTTGTTTGCGTGTGCTTTCGTCTAAATCTGAGGCGAACTGAGCAAATGCAGCTAACTCACGATATTGTGCCAAGTCTAAACGTGTACCACCGCCCAACTTTTTGATGATTTTCGTTTGCGCCGCGCCGCCTACCCTTGAAACAGATAAACCAGCATTCACCGCAGGACGAATACCAGAGTTGAACAAGTTACTTTCTAAGAAGATTTGTCCATCAGTAATCGAAATTACGTTCGTCGGTACAAAAGCTGAAACGTCACCACCTTGGGTTTCAATAATTGGTAATGCGGTTAAAGAACCTGTTTTACCTTTTACTTTGCCACCGGTTAATTTTTCAACTTCATTAGCATTGATACGCGAAGCACGTTCTAACAAACGCGAATGTAAATAGAAAACGTCTCCAGGATACGCTTCGCGACCGGGCGGACGACGTAACAATAATGATACTTGACGATACGCCCACGCTTGTTTGGTTAAATCGTCATAAATGATTAACGCATCTTCGCCTTTGTCGCGGAAGTATTCGCCCATTGTACAACCGGTATACGGCGCAATGAACTGTAGAGCCGCTGATTCAGAAGCAGATGCCACAACAATAATCGTATGCGCTAATGCGTCATGCTCTTCTAATTTACGAACAACGTTAGCAATTGACGAACGTTTCTGACCAATCGCAACATAGATACATTTAATACCTGTACCTTTTTGATTAATGATTGCGTCGATGGCAATTGCAGTTTTACCAGTTTGGCGATCGCCGATAATCAACTCACGTTGACCACGACCAACTGGAATCATTGCGTCAATAGATTTCAAACCTAATTGAACTGGTTCATCAACGGATTGACGCGCAATAACGCCTGGCGCAATTTTTTCAACCGGAGAGGTTTCAGTCGTATCAATGGTACCTTTGCCATCAATAGGATTACCTAAAGCATCTACGACACGACCGAGTAAGGCTTCGCCGACAGGTACTTCCAAAATTTTACCAGTACATTTAACGGTATCGCCCTCAGAAATATGTTGGTAGCTACCTAATACAACGGCACCGACCGAATCTCTTTCTAAGTTGAGAGCCATACCAAAAATGCCGCCTGTAAATTCTAGCATTTCACCTTGCATCGCTTGCGAAAGTCCGTGAACCCTCACAATCCCGTCAGTCACGCTGACTACGGTGCCTTCGGTGTGTGCTTGCGTACTTAACTCGAAGTTTTCGATCTTCTTTTTAATCAGATCACTGATTTCAGATGGATTTAATTGCATACTTTTTCTCGCTCTAAATGTTAGAGTCTTTGTGCTAATTGTTGAAGCTGACCTCTAACCGAACCGTCAATCACCTGATCACCAGCTCGTACTAGAACGCCACCAATAAGTGACAAGTCAACCGCTATTTTCATATTGATTTTTTTACCAAAAGTCTTTTCGAGCGTCGCATTGAAGTGCTGTTTTGACTCTTTGGTAAAAGCAAAAGCCGTCGTTACACCAACATCAATAGAGCCTTCATCTTCAGCTTTATAAGTCTCGAATATCTCGGCAATTGCCGCAATCAAACTCAAGCGATTATTTTCAATCAGTAGCTTTAAGAAATTACTGCCTTCTTGATCAAGCTGACCTTCGCAAATATCCAGCAACAGTGTCGATAACGCAGACGTGCCAACTTTAGGGTCATCAATGACACCCGAAATCGATTTATCAGTCAACACAGTGGCTAAAAAAGCTAAATTCTTTGACCACGTCTTAGCAGAATCCGTTTCCTTCGCTCGCTTAAAAACCGCTACGGCGTAAGGTCTTGCCAATGTTGCTAGTTCGCTCATTATACTTAACCTAATTGACTAGAGACTTTATTGAGAATGTCTTGATGTTTGGCTTTGTCGATTTCTGCACCCAGAATTTGTTGCGCGGCAGATAATGCCAACGTGGTAATTTCTTTTCGCAAACCTTCTTTTGCCTGTTGCAATTCTTGGTCAATCTGCCCCTTCGCCGCGAGAATTAAACGTTCACCTTCATGCTTCGCGGTGTGTTTCGATTCTTCTACGATTTCATTGGCACGTTTTTGAGCAAGCGTCACAATTTCCGAAGACTGATCTTTGGCTTCCTTAAGAACAATTTTAGCTTTCTTCTCAGCCAAAATAATTTGCTCTTGACCTTTTTCAGCTGCAGCTAAACCGTCAGCAATCTTCTTTTTACGTTCTTCTAAAGAGTCAAATAACGGTGGCCAAATGTACTTCATGGTAAACCACACCAGAAGTGCAAAGGTAATCATTTGTCCAATCAGAGTAGCATTGATACTCACGATGCGTTCCTCTTGTTGCGATTAAAATGAAACAGGATTATTGACCTGCTGCCGCTTGCACTGCTGATAAGAATGGATTTGCGAAGGTGAAGAATAAAGCCAAACCAACGCCAATCATTGTTACCGCATCCAATAAGCCCGCAACAACGAACATTTTGACTTGTAACATAGGAACCATTTCAGGTTGACGCGCTGCACCTTCCAAAAATTTGCCGCCCAATAAACCGAAACCAATAGCCGTTCCTAATGCGCCCAAACCTAAAACCAAACCTACCGCGATTGCAGTCATACCCTGCACATCAGCAATCAATTTTGCGAGTTCCATAATACCTCCAACGTATTGTTAAAATAAAAAGTGAAAATTTAAAAATCTTAGTGATCTTCGTGCGCCATGCTCAAGTACACAATCGTGAGTACCATGAAAATAAACGCTTGAAGGGTAATAATCAGAATATGAAAAATTGCCCAAGGGAAACTTAATAATGGCTGAACATACCAAGGCAACAAAGCAATCAGAATAAAAATCAGCTCGCCTGCATACAAGTTACCGAATAACCGCAAGGCTAACGAAATAGGTTTTGCGATTTCTTCAACTAACTTCAACAGCAAGTTAAACGGTGTCAGCCAAGGCCCAAAAGGTTGGAACATCAATTCTTTTGCAAAGCCAATCGGTCCTTTAATTTTAATGCTGTAGAAAATGATTAAGCAGAATACTGAAATCGACATTGCAAATGTTGCATTCAAATCGGTACTTGGCACAACGCGCAAATACTCAATTCCCATCATTGAACCGATTAACGGTAAAATATCGACGGGGAATAAATCCATGAAGTTCCACAAGAAAACCCAGCAGAAAATCGTCAAGGCTAACGGTGCAATCAAATTGCTATGCCCGTGAAAACTATCTTTCACTTGTTGGTCAACAAATTCAATCAGCATTTCAGCAAAATTTTGTGCTAATCCAGGTACGCCAGCAGTGGATTTTTCAGCAGCATTTTTGAAAAACCAAATGAATACACCGCCTAGCAACGCTGAGAAAAACAAGGTATCAAGATGCAAACTCCAAAAACCCTCACCGACACGCAGTGCTGTTAAATGGTGAATAATGTAGCCAGTTGCACCTTCGGCGTGAGCTTCAGTAGCCATCGTTCCTCTCTATTTGACTTTCTAACTTGAAAATTTAACGCATCAATAATGCGAACCAAAATACTGATAATGTGCTGATATAGCAGGCTAACAGCGGTAATAATTTGACGTTTGTAATTCTAAACACCAGTAAAAAAAACAAAGCCGTTAAAACTAATTTAATCGACTCAGTAGTATAAAAAGAATTGATGAATTTTTTTGCTTCTAATTTCGCGGCTTGCGTTATACGAAATCCTAAATAAGCGTTGGGTAAAAAAGCAATTAAACCACCTAAAAACGCGAACCCACCTGAAACCAAATCGAATGCCAGCGTTAAAACGAGGCTAACTGCTAAAATTACTAAAACCTGATACTTTAGAACTTTAATAATCAATGACGCATTGGCAGTCATAAACTGAATTTCAAAGGTTTAAACATGGGTGTGGATTATATAGAGCGAACCAAGTTTAATCAAGGCACATTCATGATTCATTTGTTTCTATCGTACGGCATCTTGCTCAAAATACCCTCTAATTCGTCAAACGTCGAATAATGAATAATCAATTTTCCCTTACCCTTTTCATTACTTTCAACTTGAACTTTCGCACCAAATTTCGCACTCAAATCATTTTGAAGCGAAAGCACGTCCGAATCAATTGCAGTATTTTTTATTTGAACTTTCGGCGGCAGTTGAATATCTTTAACCAACTTTTCAGCCAATCGCACAGTCATACCTTCATTGGTAATTTTTCGCGCTGCTACAATTTGTTGTTCGGCAGTTAACGGCAACAAAGCACGAGCGTGTCCCATTTCCAACTGTTTATTGACCAACATTTTTTTAACTTCAGGCGCGAGTTCCAATAACCGCAACAAATTCGTCACCGTCGTCCGAGATTTCCCCACCGCTTCGGCAACTTGTTGATGCGTCATTTCAAATTCAGTCAACAACCGTTGCAACGCTTCCGCTTCCTCAAGTACATTTAAATCTTCACGTTGAATGTTTTCAATCAACGCAATTGCCATTGCTGTACGGTCATCCATTTCTTTGATAATTACAGGCACGTCTTGCAAACCAGCTAATTGTGCGGCTCGCCAACGTCGTTCACCTGCCACAATTTCATATTGTTCGGGCGAAATGTGGCGCACCACAATCGGTTGCACAATGCCCTGCATCGCAATCGAATTCGCCAAATCTTGCAATTTTTCTGCATTCATATCTTTGCGTGGCTGATATTTTCCACGTTGCAATAATTCAATCGGTAAAGTTTGTTGCGTTGAGGTATTTACGAGTTTTGCAGCAGCTGGCACATCACCCAAAAGTGCGTCCAATCCCCGACCTAAACCGCGTTTTTTTATATTCATGTCGCATTGCCTAAAATTTCTTTTGCCAACGCCATATAAGTTACCGCGCCTTTTGAACCTTTGTCGTAATTCAACACAGGTAAACCGTGACTCGGAGCTTCGGCAACACGGATATTTCGAGGAATACAAACCTTAAAAACTTTTTCACCAAAATAACGAATCAACTGCTCCGATACGTCTTTCGTTAAACGATTGCGGTCATCGTACATCGTCCGCAAAATACCCTCTAAATGCAGTCCTGTATTTACCGTGCCTTGAATGTTTTTGAGCGTACTCATTAACGCCGAAATTCCTTCCAGCGCGTAGTATTCGCATTGCATTGGAATCAACAAACTATTTGCCGCAACCATTGCATTCAACGTCAACATATTCAAAGACGGTGGACAATCAATAATAATGTAATCGTAATCACTTTTAATCGTCGTTAAAGCGTGCGACAGGCGTAATTCCTTGCGTTCTGCTTGCATCAATTCGACTTCGGCGGCTGTCAAATCCGAGTTGCCCGCAATCACATCGAATTTTAAATCGGGCAAGTTAATCACGGTTTGTGCAGCGGGAACGGTTTCCATCAACAAATCGTAACTGGAATGCTCAATATCATGTTTATCAACGCCGCAACCCATTGCCGCATTGCCTTGCGGGTCTAAATCGACGAGCAAAACACGTTGTTTTAACGCGGCAAGCGACGCAGCTAAATTGACGCTAGTGGTCGTTTTTCCTACGCCACCTTTTTGATTCGTAACGGCAATAATTTTTCCCACGATATTTCCTCAATTCTTCAGATGTGTGATTTTTACCAAGCACCGCTCGGCTTCAATGTGCGGCACGTTAATCGAAATCAGCGTTGTTTTTGCATTTACAGCGGCAAGTTCTTCTTCAGGAGTTTGCCCTTTCATACAAAGTAATACGCCATTTTCAGAAATTAAATGCCGTGTCAAATCAATGATTTCAGGCAAACTCGCAAACGCTCTCGTTAAAACAGTGTCAAATGGTTGCTCAGGTTCAAAATCTTCAACGCGACTGTGCGTGATTTTCACATTCGGCAACTTCAATTCCAAAATCGCTTGTTGGACAAAACGGGTTTTTTTCGCGTTACTGTCGAGCAATTGAAATTCAATATCAGAACGAAAAATCGAAAGTGGAATGCTGGGTAAACCAGCCCCAGTTCCGACATCAATCATTCGTTTGCCTTCCAAATACGTCAAAATTGCCACACTATCAAGCAAGTGCAAATTCACCATTTCATCACGGCGACGAATTGCAGTCAGATTGTAGGCTTTGTTCCATTTTTCAATTAACGCAATGAACGCGAGTAATTTCGTCACTTTGTCATCGTCTGTCGGGATATTTAGCGCGTTTAAACCGTCTCGTAATAATTTCTCTTCTGAATTCATGCTGATTTCTTTTTCAAATGAACGAGTAATAATGAAATCGCTGCGGGTGTAATACCTTGCATCCGCGAAGCTTGCCCCAAAGTTTCAGGACGTTGTTTTTGCAACTTTTCACTCACTTCATTCGACAAACCTGAAACTTCTTTATAATCCAAAGTCACTGATAATTTTAAATGCTCGTGCCGCAAAGATTTGTCGATTTCGGCTTGTTGGCGCGTGATATAACCTTGATATTTCGCTTGAATTTCAACTTGTTCCGTCACATCGTCAGCAAAATCTTCACCTTCGTCTAAAAACGAAACTAAATTTTTAATATCCACTTCAGGACGACGCAATAATTCGGTTAAATTTGCTTCTTTGTTTAAGGCTTTGCCCCAAAAAGTTTCAACTTGCGCGGCATTTTCGGTGTCGGTGTGAATCCACTTTTGTTTTAACGCCGTTTGTAATTTGTCGATATTTTCACGTTTTGTTTCAAATGCTTGCCAACGTTCGTCATCAACCAAATTCAATTCACGTCCTTTTTCAGTCAAACGTAAATCGGCATTATCTTCGCGCAACAACAACCGATATTCGGCGCGGCTAGTGAACATTCGATACG
The DNA here is from genome assembly GCA_903848935.1 of uncultured Pseudomonadota bacterium. Taxonomy (GTDB): domain Bacteria; phylum Pseudomonadota; class Gammaproteobacteria; order Methylococcales; family Methylomonadaceae; genus UBA10906. The sequence goes on from CAINHO010000022.1 coordinate 19,478, forward strand.
GTTCTTGTGTGCCGCGCGTAATCAAATCGTCAATCATCACGCCAATGTAAGCTTCATCACGACGTGGACACCAACTTTCCAAACCCTTCGTTAATCGTGCTGCATTCAAACCTGCAATCAAGCCTTGCGCGGCGGCTTCTTCGTAACCTGTCGTGCCGTTGATTTGTCCCGCGAAAAACAAGCCGTCCAAATGTTTATTTTCGAGTGAACTTTTCAAATCACGCGGGTCAAAAAAATCATATTCAATCGCATAACCTGGACGCATAATTTCTGCATTTTCAAAGCCCAACATTGAACGCACAAATTCATATTGCACATCAAATGGCAAACTCGTTGAAATTCCATTCGGGTAAATTTCATGCGTGTTCAAACCTTCGGGTTCGATAAAAATTTGATGCGAATCACGGTCAGCAAAACGCACAATTTTATCTTCAATCGATGGACAATAACGCGGACCAATACCTTCAATAATGCCTGAATAAAGCGGCGAACGGTCTAAACCATTGCGAATAATATCGTGCGTTTTTTCATTCGTTCGCGTGATGAAGCAGGGAATTTGGCGCGGATGATGTTCAGGTTTGCCTAAAAACGAAAATACTGGCGTTGGCGTGTCGCCGTGTTGCAATTCCAAAACAGAAAAATCAATCGTTCGTGCATCAATACGCGGCGGCGTGCCTGTTTTTAAACGGTCAATTCGCAATGGCAATTCGTGCAAACGTTCTGCCAACGCAATCGAAGCCGCGTCACCCGCGCGTCCACCGCTGTAATTTTCCAAACCGATATGAATTTTGCCCGCTAAAAAAGTCCCCGCAGTTAAAACCACCGCTTTCGCTGAAAAATCCAAGCCCATCTGTGTTTTCACGCCGACGACTTTTGTGCCTTCAACAATCAAATCAGCACACGTCTGTTGAAATAACATCAAATTTGGCTGATTTTCTAATGCTGTACGAATCGCTTGTTTATAAAGTTGGCGATCAGCTTGAGCGCGAGTCGCGCGAACTGCTGGGCCTTTGCTTGCATTCAAAATGCGAAATTGAATCCCGCCAACATCAATTGCTTTCGCCATGATGCCACCAAGCGCATCGATTTCTTTGACTAAATGCCCTTTGCCAATCCCACCAATTGCAGGATTGCAACTCATTTGCCCAAGCGTATCGATGTTTTGGGTCAGTAATAATGTTTGTGCGCCTGTTCTTGCGGCGGCTAAAGCGGCTTCTGTTCCCGCGTGACCGCCGCCGACCACGATAACGTCAAATTCTTTTTTAAATTTCATTTTTTACTAAGGTAACGATTTCGCGTAACGAATCGATTGTGTAATCGGCGTTTAAATCTGCCATTGAATGTTGTCCCGCGTAACCGTACGAAACGGCGATTGTTTTAAATCCTGCACTTTTTCCTGCTGAAATATCGTTAATCGAATCACCAATCATCCACGCATTTTCAGGCGCAATCGCAAACAATTTTGCTGTTTCTAAAAGTGGCAACGGATTGGGTTTCATTTCGGCAAATGTATCGCCCGACGCAATAAAATCGAAATACGGCACAAGTCCTGCTGTTTCCATTAACGGATTCGTAAAACGTGCTGTTTTATTTGTGATGCAAGCCAATTTAAAATTTGCATTTTTAAGCGTTTGCAACGTTTCCAAAACGCCGTCATATAATCGACTACGAACCCAATCATGTTCGGCGTAATACGTTTTATACAATTCAAAAGCGACTTCAAAATCATCGGGGATTTCGCCAACATGCCAATTATTTAGCAATGCCCGTTTCACCAACACATCCGCGCCATTACCAATCCATTGTTGAATTGTCGCTTGCGAATGCGTTGGTTTATTGAGTTTAGTCAATGCGTAATTGACTGCTTCCACCAAATCAGGCGCGGAATCAATCAACGTTCCATCTAAGTCAAAAACAATCAATCTCGCTGACACAATTACACCGCTTTCGCTAATTCAACGCGCATTTCATCAATCACTTTTTTGTAATCCGGTTGGCTAAAAATAGCTGAACCTGCCACGAAAGTATCCGCGCCAGCCGCTTTGATTTCACGGATATTGTCCACTTTCACGCCGCCGTCGATTTCTAAACGAATGTTGCGACCGCTTTCGTCGATGCGTTTTCTGACTTCGCGCAATTTCGTCAACGCAGATGGAATGAACGATTGACCGCCAAAACCCGGGTTCACGGACATCAATAAAATAATATCAATCTTGTCCATAACGTAATCCAAATAATGTAACGGCGTACCAGGATTGAAAACCAAACCCGCTTGGCAACCGTTGTCTTTAATCAATTGCAACGTGCGATCAATGTGGGTCGAGGCTTCAGGATGAAACGTAATAATGCTGGCACCCGCTTTAGCAAAATCAGGAATCAAACGGTCTACAGGTTCAACCATCAAATGCACGTCGATGGGTGCGATCACACCGTGTTTGCGTAAGGCTTCACACACCAAAGGTCCAATTGTTAAATTCGGCACAAAGTGGTTATCCATCACGTCAAAATGCACAACATCCGCGCCCGCTTTTAAAACGTTGTCTACTTCTTCGCCCAATTTTGCAAAGTTTGCAGATAAAATAGATGGTGCAATCCAATTTTCATTCATACTAAATCCTCTTGTTTAAAGTTAAAAAATTATTCCGTTTTCACATCATCACGCAACAAATGATAAAGCGATTCAATCAAACCATCGCTATCATCGGCGACGTTATTTACATTTTCATCAGTATTTTGACTGCGTTGTTCATTCCGATTCGCCAACGCAGCTTGAATAACGGTGTCGCTATCTTGCGGCGCGAGCGTTATCAGATAAATCGTTTTGGTATCCTCTTCGTTCAAAGCACTTAAAATATTTTTCAACACGCCTTGCGATTTGTAACTGACGTAATAGCCGTATTTATTTTTGTCAGAATCCGTAATTTTAATATCACTTTGCCGCAACGCCGTTCCAACTGTGCGCCACGCTTCACTAATCGATTGTTTCAACACCAGCTTTTTTGGACTTTCATCGAGCAAAACAACTTTTTCCTCCAAGCCTGCGACTTTCTTTTTCGGTTCAACGCTGTCATCAATCACTGCATTTTGCAGTATTTTTTGTAACGCCAAAGTTGGAGGACGTTCCAATTGTGCAGTGTCACGATAACGGCTATTTTCTACCGCGCCACAAGCAACTAACCCACTACTCAAAACTAAAATAACGAATCCACTTTTCATGTTATTCACAGAAAAAACGACGGTGTGTCAAAACAGGAAAACCAGCCCGAACTTTTATGATTCTTTCATGGTCAATTTCAGCTGAAACAAAACCACTGCCCGTTTTATAGCAATCTAAAATTACGCCCCACGGGTCAATAATCATGCTGTGACCAAATGTCCGCCGCCCGTTTTTATGGAAACCGCCTTGATTTGGCGCGAGGATATAACACAAATTTTCAACAGCTCGCGCTCGCAATAATAATTCCCAATGTGCCGCGCCCGTTTCAGCCGTAAATGCCGATGGAATCACAATAAAATCGACACCTTGTTCGCTCATTTTACGGAAGAATTCAGGGAAACGTAAATCGTAACAAACCGCCACGCCCATGCGTCCAAAGGGCGTATCAATTACCAGTGAATCGTCACCCGCTTCAATCGAATCCGATTCCCGATAAACTTCATTAGTATTCGGAACGTGAACATCAAACAAATGTACTTTGTCATAACGAGCCACACGCTGACCTTTGTCGTTATAAATCAAACACGCTGCACGAACTTTGTTTTTATCATCACCTGCAATTGGAATCGTGCCGCCCACAATCCATACACTGTATTTCTTCGCGGTCGTTTCTAAAAAACTTTGAATCGTTCCCAAGCCATCGGCTTCTTTAACTTTGATTTTGTCTTGTTCGTGATCGCCCATTAACGCGAAATTTTCAGGTAACGCTACCAGTTTTGCGCCTGCTTTGACCGCTTCAGCAATCAATTTTTCCGCTTCTAATAAATTCGCACTAATACTGGGACTGGAAGCCATTTGAATGGCAGCACATTTAGTCATGATGATAAGCCTCTTTTGAATTAAGTTTTTGATTTAACCACGGAAATTGCGTGATGCCATACCATGTTTTTGGCACCAGCCCCTCGTTCTCGTGCATTGGAATTACTTCAACATTCCCCCACGAACCTTTAACTTGATATTGTGAACCGAAGAAAAAACCGTCTTGATCTTTACCGGTCAGGGTTTTGCCTACGAGGCTCATAATTTTGCTGACAATTGTACCAGCAATAGGCACTGCGTCGGCACTTTTAGGCATGACATTGACCAAATAATCAACGTTTTCGTGGACAAAATCAGTGTCACCTTTGAGCAAAATTTTAGCAGGAATGGCATCAACCGTTAAATTTTGTGTGCTGGCTTTGCCTTGGAAAATATCGAAATGCCCGTTGATGCTGTTAAACGTCAAGCCTTCGGAATACACGTCGGTAAAATCGAGTTGCAAGCGTTTAATCCATTGTTCCAACGCTAACACACCTAAAATCCGCCCGAATCCTGGCTCGATACTCAAAATGCGTCCATTTTGTAAATTCAAATCTGCTTGCCCACGCAATTTTTCTAAATCAAATTGTTGCGGTGAACCTTGCCAATGCAAATCCAGTTTTGCACTCCCAGATGTTTCGGCAACGTCTTTCGTAATGCCTAAATTTGAAAACAGCTGCCCTGCTTTGAAAAAATCCAATTTCCCCCGCAATTGAGTTTGTGAGTTTTGCCACTCACCCGTCATCGTTAAATGGTGTGTCGCCGCTTGTAAATCCACAGTTTTAATCGTCATGCCATTTGCAGATTGTTGCGTTTCAATCGCTAATTTTCCGAGCAGTTTATCATTCCAAAATGTTTGCTGACTTTGTAACGAAAGTGACGGTAATTTTTTCGACAATTCACTTGAAGTTGGAATACCTTCGTTTTTCGCTTCGCCGTTACTTTGCAATTTCTTAAAAATCGCCAAATCAAATTTTTCGAGTTCCAAATTCAATATGGCGTTTTTCTGAAACTGTAATTTCCCAAGCGCAAATTCGCTTTTCAAATTGCCGCGCCACATTTCATCTTCACGCTTCAAAATCAAATCAAATTCGCCCAATTCAGATTTTTTCCAACGCGCATTTTGACTATGAATTGAAACGGTGTGAATGTCAGTAGTATTATTTTCTGAACTCGCTACGGCTAATCCCAACCAATCTTGCAATGCCAAATCGTCGCGCGAAATTTTCAAACTCAAACCTGAAAAGTCAGGCAAATCAACTTTCCCATCACCCAACAGAATCGCACCTCGTTCCAATTTTTTATTTTTGGTGTCGATATTCACAGCAGCTTTTAATTGCTCGTTATAATCCAACGTCAGTGGCAACATTGTTTCATCGCCCAAAGTTAGCGTCATTGAAAGCGGTAATTTTTGCAATTTTGACTTTGCCAATTCAGCAGGAAGATTCAATGAAATTCCCGACAACATTGATTGAATTTGCAACGTCGGCAGAGTTTTTTCGTAAGGTAAATTCAATGTTAAATTGTAATCACTACCACCTTCAATCCATTTTGTTTGAGAATTCAATTGCGTGAGCGGCAAAATTTTCAACTGCTCAAATAAATCCTCAACACTCGTGCTACCGACAACATGGACGGTCGTTTGCGTATCATTACTTTGCAAACGAATTTGAATCGGACGATTTAACGCCACAGCATTTATCGTTTCGCTAAACACGCCATTTTCGGTAAATTGCAACGCGCCGTTCATCGCTTGAACAGGCAAATCGAGCGATTTCACTTTCAGTTTTGCGTTTTGAAACTTTGCCGAACCTTTCACTTTTGAGGTTAATTTTTCAACTAACGAAATTTGCAAATCAAGCGAAACATTGGCTTTACCTTGTGGTGAAATCGCCGTTAAAACCGAATCAACCCTTGATTTCAAAGGCGTGCGCTCCATGAAACCTAATACTTGCGCGATTTCGCCTTCAGCCTCGCCGACAACATGAATATAATCGCTGGTGAACATCGACGGAAGCGTGATTTCAGCCGATTTCAGCGTCGCATTTTGCGCCATGCCCGATAAATTCACCTGCAAACTATCCCGATAAAAACGAACTTGCGCCGTTAATTCACTAAGCGGCAACCAGTCTGGTGCGTAGTTTAGCTGAGCATTTTCGGCATCAAATAAAACTTCAAACACGCCCTGCCCTTTTTCAAACGGAAAATCTTTGAGTAATCCGTAAAATAAAAATTGCCCATTTTTCACAAGCCCTTTTTCAAACGCTTTATCGAGCCACGAAACAATATCTTTTTCCATAATACTAACGGGCAAATAACGCCAAACTTGCGTTGCATCATTGATGGCAAATTGCGTTTGTAAATCCATAAATGCCACGCCATTTTTCGGCAACGTTAATTTCAAACGACTTTCGCTCGGAATATCTTTGTTATTTAAAACAATTTTTTCACTTTCAATACGCCACGCTTCAGCGGTTTGTTGCCAATTTAATTCTGTTTCTAATTTTATCGTCGGCAGCGGTTCTCGAAATAATGTCGGTACGTTAAAAGCTAATTTCTCCGAATTTAAAAACAATGTTCCCGCTTGTTCATTACCATGCAAGTATCCATTTAAATTCTCGATGTTTAGATTGGCAACGTTGATTTTTAAATCGTCAAATTCGCCATCAGCTGCAAACTTTTGGCGGGCAGGTTGTGCAAATAAACTGAGATTTTTCACGGCTCCTGATGTGTGATTTTCAAGCGGCGTATCGGTGAAAAAATTAGCTATTGAAATTAACGGTGCAATTTCAACTTTTTCTAAAAATAACCCAACATTATTTTCATCAGGATTATTTTCATTCCACGCCGCAGAAACCGCTCCATTAAGTTCAGTTTCTGGTGTTGAAATTTCAACATTTGGCAAAGCGATTTTCCAGATTTCATTTTCGTGTTTGAGTTGAAAATGGCTGTTGAATTCGTCGAGTTTGAAATTGGAATGTTGTGGACGGGTGAGCGTGACGTTTTGCAATTTTAGTTCGCCGTTAATGGTACTAATCCCACCATTTTGCCAATTTACCCACGCCTTCATATTCGCCACGCCGTCCGCCATTTTTAGCGACAATGGCAAATCAACTTCCGCGAATTCCTTTAGCTTTAGATTTTTACTTTCGAGAAAAATTTTACCGTTTAGCGTTTTTGGTTCAAATGGATTACCTGTAAATTCCATCGACACGCGCAACGGTTCAGTTTTTTGTAATTGCGTCAGTAAGTTTATTCGATGCGTTTCGCTGTCATTTAGAATCGCCAAATTTACAGGCGAAATTTGCCGCTCGGATTTATTCAACTTTTCATCGCGCCACGTTATTGAACTTTGCAAAATCAGATATTTTCGACCTTGTAACAACCACAAAGGTTGACCCGCACTGGCTTTCAAACCTTCCAGCGTAATACTGTCATCAGCGTGTCGAATCAAGGTAATTTGTGCACCGACCAATGTCACGGAGGTGGCGGCAAGAAAATTTTGTGTCGATAAATAGTGCCAAACATCAAACCCTAAACGAATTTCTTTGAGTTGGATTTTTTCGGCGGCAATGTTGAATTGCGAAAGCTGTAATTCGGGTTGAATGCCGCGAAGCTTAGCGTTTAATTTACCAATAGTGACGGGAGCAGCAACGATTTCGGTTAATTCATGCGCTAAATCAGTTTTGTAATTTTCGATTTGAGAAAATAAAAAATTTACGCCCAAAAAACTGACCGCAATCAGCAATAACGTCCACAACAAAAAATGGTGTGCGAAATTAAAAATGTGGCGCGTCATGATTGTGCGTGATTTTTTTATTTAGAGTGATTTCCATTTTTCTACAATGAGTTCCAACGTTGCTAATCCCGTTCCATTTTCGCACAAATCACCGTTAAAAGTTTCGCACATAGTATTTTTACAAATCAACACAAACAAAAAAGGCTGGTTTTCGCCAGCCTTTTTTCATTTTAAACAATCAAGGTGCGGATTTGTTGGTCAAATTAGCATAATGATGAATGGTTAAAGTAAGCATAAATCAACGCTAAAAACGCCCATCCATAAAATGCAAATAAGAAAATTTTGATTTTCATAGCATCTTCTTTTTTTCCATCTGCTGCTATTTCCTCATACATATACGAATTTTTTAAAATTTTTCTTATCACTTCCTTTGTTATCTCATTATTTCCTACCCAATACATTTCTCTTTCTAAAAAATTTTCACGCCTAATCTTTTTTTCTTCATCGGATTCTAAACCTTTAAGATTTGGTTCATTTATCACATATACAACAAATGAAATAATGAGTAATCCAATAAAAATTCTTACATCAATCCAACACCATGCGAATCCACCTACAATAAATGTCCCAAAAAATAATTTTTGTAAAAAATTATCTCTTTCTTGTCGATTACCAAATTTGAACATCTTATTTTTTTAACCTCATACCTTGTTATCTAATAATTTTTTCTTCTGCAATTTCAAGCAAACTTCTTGCAACTTGTTCTTTTCATTTAAACCGAATCCCACGCCTTCTCCAACCGCTGTGCCGACACAGGAATCGCTGTTTTCAACTGTTGCGCAAACAAAGCTGGTTTTCGCCAGCCTTTTTTGTTGTAAGTTTTACAGTATGTGACAAATTGTCGTGTTTTTTTGTTTTCAGCCGATAAACCATCCTGTGACAATCACAATAGCTAAATCCAACGGAGATTCTCATGTTAAACAGTGTAACGAACAAAATAACGACAACACAAGCCGTACCACCTAGTTCAAAAAAACAGGTAACAAGTGATTTTAATTCAGTTCTTGCAACACAAACAAAGCAAACATCTGTTACGCCACAATCTACAACATCTACTAAATCTGACGCTACAACGTTAAAAACACCTGTAGATTTTACAAACATGAATCCAAATGAATTTAATGAATTGTACAAATCTGGTCGTTTTACTGAACTCCCACCTCTTACACCACCAGTGGGATTGACAGCAGCAACAGAAGAAGAAAGACAGAAACAAATATCTACAATGTTAAATACAACAGTCAACTACATTGATATGGTTCAAAAGGAGATTGATTTTAACAAAAGTGTTGGAGAGTCAACAGAATACTTGGAGAAACAATTAAACATGATGAAGAACTTCAACGCATAAAAAAAGCCCCGACTTGCATCACCGCAAATCGGGGCTTTTTCATTTAAACCGAATCCCACTCCTTTTCCAACCGCTGCGCCGATACAGGAATCGCCGTTTTCAACTGCTGCTCGAACAAAGCTGGTTTTTGCCAGCTTTTTAGGCGTGTGACAAATTGTCGCGCGACGATTTGTCACATTGTGGTTTGTCGTTATTCTGTCAAACTTCGCGTGCCTAAATTTTTTAGGTATGACTTATTTTTACAATCACGTTGAAAGGAAATTTTATGCAAGTTTCAAACAATCCGATTGCAACGTCTACGAAATATGTAACACCAACAGCAGAAAACCAAAAATCACAGAGTTTTGTTATCAATGACGTACTTACTGCACATGATAAAAAATTGGTAACAGTGGCAACAGGTGGATTACAGCCTGTGTTATCATCGGGGCTTCATGAAGTAAATCAATTGGCAACCCGTATCGCCATTGATCGTGAAACGGGGACACTTTCTGGTGAAGTTGATGAAAATTACATTAACAAATTGATGACAGAACAAAATAGTAATAATCATGCAGAAACGATTCAAACTTCAGCATTGCAAAAATCTTTAGAATTCCTTAAACAAGAACGAGCAGATTTTTTTAGACGAACAGTTTAAACAATTGTTCCAATCTTTGAATTTAAAAAAGCCCCGACTTGCATCACCGCAAATCGGGGCTTTTTCATTTAAACCGAATCCCACTCCTTTTCCAACCGCTGCGCCGATACAGCAATCGCCGTTTTCAACTGTTGCTCGAACAAAGCTGGTTTTCGCCAGCCTTTTAGGCGTGTGACAAATTGTCGCGCGACGATTTGTCACATTGTGGTTTTTCGTTATTCTGTCAGAATTCCGCTGCCTTAGCTTTTTGGGCATAATTTAGATTATCAAAACAAATAATGAGGATGATTTATGACAGTTTTTACAGGTAGCTTTGCTAATGATACTTTTACTGGCGGTTCAAGTAATGATTCGATTTCAGGTGGAGGTGGGAATGATTCATTAAACGGTGGCGGCGGCAATGATACGATATACGGTGGCATTGGAAATGACACACTTCTTGGTGGTGCAGGAAATGATTTTTTAAGTGGCGATGTAGGCGTTGATTACGTTTACGGTGGTACAGGTGATGACATCTATTCCCACTATACGGGCGGCATGGTAGATTTTGTAAGTGAGGTTAATGGTGGTGGCATTGATAAAATCGAAATTCCTAATGATATATTTGCAAACTTCAGTTTCTATCAGGTAGGGAATGATTTAAATATTTGTACACCCGCCGATTGGCTTTATGACGGCATAAATAATTCTGGTGTTGTTATTTTGGATCAGCTTCATTACAAGATTGAAATGGTTGCCTTTTCAGACAACGTTATTCATTATTTATAGTCGTATCCATGATTATTGATGTTGAAAAGGCTAACAGTTTTTTCAACATCATTTCTAATCCCACAAATTTGGATTTTTATGTCAAATATATCAATCAACAGAACTGGTAATCCTCACTCTTTCGCTCACAAAGTAACAACTAAAAGTAGTTCAGATGATCCGTCTAGTTTTGAAAATATACTGAACCAGCAAGTAGGTAGCACACCAGCGGGTCGACGCACGAAATGGCATATCAACCACGTTAAGGAATTTTGAGTAACTTTTTGCCATCTTTTCTTAGTTCACCATTTGGCGAAATATGGCGATAAAGTGTTTGCCGTGTAATTCCTAATTCCCTACATAATTCAC
>CAINHO010000023.1 GCA_903848935.1 uncultured Pseudomonadota bacterium
ATTTGTCGCACAACGTTACAAAACGACAGAGGCGAATTTACATAATTGGCTTAAAAAGAATCATTTGATGACCTCACGCGAGCGATTCCAATCCTAAAATCCTATAGGACTTTTGTGTCGTTTGTTTAAACTCACCCAACGTGGTTGATATGCCATTTCGTGCGTCGACCCGATAACGGAGACATCCATTTTTCAGTTCGGCGAATAGTTCACCAAACCGAGAGCCTCTAGTCGTTGGACTAGAATCAAGTGCAAAATTTCGACATCGTTTGTCACATCCAACGGGTCACGATTCAACGCGCTACGCAATGCCCATTTTAACCAGTCGCTAATTGTTGGATCGTTGAGAACGTCATCAATAATTTTTGCAGTCATGCCGAATCCTTCCAATTCACTTTTTAATTAAAATCTTTTGATTTAATCGCTCATTTTCGTTTGTTCGTAAAAGCAAAAAAGCCCTGTTAATTTTTTGGTAAGTTTAGATTCTGTTTTTGGTAAGTTTAGAAAAATCTTGGTAAGTTTAGAAATTTGACTGAAAAGCTCGGTAAGTTTGGTAAGTTTGGTAAGTTTGGTAAGTTTGGTAAGTTTGGTAAGTTTGGTAAGTTTAAGCTGTAATGCGGCTTACAGCGAATTTTAGGCACAAAAAAACCGCGTAAAATGGACGCGGTTTTCTAAACTTACCAAGATTTCACCCTAAAAAAACCTAAACTTACCAAGAAATTTTCTAAACTTACCAAACTTACCAAACTTACCAGAGGGGTGAGTGGTGTCTGGTAAGTTTAGAATTTTAGGCATAAAGAATCCTCATCAAACAGACGATATTTTCTAAACTTACCAAGATTTTTTTTAAACTTACCAAAAACAGAATCTAAACTTACCAAACTTACCAGAGAACGAATCAATAACCATTTTTTGCATTTTCATAATCTTCGGTCGTCGAATCATCCACCGAAAGTAAATAATAAATTTTCGTTCTTTTTTCACCCGCTATCATTTTCCACAAACTCGAATTACTCAATTTTTCGCCTGTGTACTCGTCAAGAACATCGTTTAATTTACGTCTTGGCACTCCCCACGATTCATTTGCGAATTGGATTAAATCAAGACGTTTATTTTTACCTTGATTGATTGCGTCGGTGATTGCTTCAATGGCTTGTTTGTCTTTTTCGCGTTTAGCATTGGTTACAAATTCTTTTTTGACTTGTTCTATTGTTTCAACGTCCAACGGTTTCACAGATTCAAGCAATTCACCGTAATTTTCACTGCTCAACGCATAAGAAAATGACGCTTCTTGAACGTTGTTGCCGCGTCGTTTGACGTTCTCAAATAGCACTGTTTTCGTGGTGGCTGTTTTCGACACTTCGTCTAATAAGTAGACGCAATCGCAATCGTCGCCAATATCGGACGTGCCACCTGCAACGATTTTTCCATCCATACCACGATTTTTATTGGCGTGCGCCAACATGATTATCGTGCCGCCTTTCAAGGTGAATTCACGCGCCACCTTCATAAATTCAGAGCCTTTTGTTTTGTGCATCAAGTCGGTGAATTTTTTGAGTGTGTCTAAGATGATGATTTTGCCGCGTGCCGTGTCGTCAATAATCGACTTTTTTAACTTGTTCACGAAATCTTCTGATTTAAAACCTTCGTAACCAGGTGCAAGCATATCAAAGCCGTATTGTTCGGCGATGTGACCTTTGGCAACTAATCCGTTTCCCGAATCATCCGCGTTAATATAAAAAACGTCTTCGCCTTTAATTCTGCCCGCTTTGATGGATTCTTTGAGCATAAATATCGTGGTGAGCGTTTTGCCTGCGTTCGGTTTGGCGTAAATGGTGGTCAACTGTCCCAACAGCGCAATGCCATCAAGTACAAAAACATCCGCCAACATTTGCGCTTTCATTTCGGCTAAAGAACCGACTATGGAATGGTTACTGAGTGGAAACGCGGGTTTTTCAGGTAAAGGGTTAAGCTGTGCCAGTTGCGGGTTCATCTTTGAATCCCCGTAACGTCGTTAGTTTGTGATTTTTTTTTGCCTAACACTTTAGCTTCTCGCGCCAGTTGCGCTTCCATTTCAGCTAAATGCGGCACAATTGAATAGCCATGAAAGGGGAATTTTCTGCGTTCAAATTCGTTGCGTGATACAAATTTAATGATATTATCTTTCATGATTTCATTATCTCAATTAGTTGTGATTTCAAATAGCCCGTTGGAGTTCGCTGCTCGCAGGGCTTTTTTTTCGCCCAAAATTTAAAGTCGTGAGCGTTAAACGACTGATTTTGTGTAATAACAAGCACAAAAGCATCAAATGCCAAGCCACGAAACGACATTAAATTAACTTTCATTCGCGGCGAGTTTTTTTTGGGGTGGGCTGGACGAGCGCACGGCGGGGGCGGCTATTTCCCATTACGAACTAGCCTAACTCGTAAATTGTCGCCTTCTATAAATGTAGAAATTGGTATGCCAGTCCTAAAATCTACATACCAAACATTACCAAAATGTTGATTATCTGATGATGAAGACCATACCCGAGTTTTTGCATTATTAGAAAAAATATCTGTATTTATCGTGCAAACATTATTTGAACAAAATAATAATGTTTCTAATTCCTTTTTGGTGGGTAATCGCCAATCGTTTTTATTTGCCAACGTATCTTTTATTTTTGTCGCATCTTCCCAAACAACTAGGTCGGCAATACCAATACAAGTTGAATCTTTCCATTTTTCACCAACGTGACACCGTTGCCATGTTAAATCAGTTTTATTATCGAAAACAGAACCATTACCCATATCTACAAATTCCGTAGAATTTAACGTCATTTGATAAGAAGATTCGGCTTTTTCTATTTCTTTTTTATTTTCTTCTTCGATATTTTTATCTTGTATTTCTTGATATGACTTTTCATATTCATGTTTAATTTTCTGTTCTTCTGCTAGTACATATTGTCTGATGTAATATGCTTTAATGACGAGAAAACACAAAAATGGCAATGAACACAAAAATACAAACTTTTTAAGATTTTTAGATTCTTCTTTTACTACAACCCCGAAACCAAAAAGAATAATTCCAGCTAGAAAAATAATGCCTGAAAGATAAATGATATTTTGACGTTCGTTTAATAATCCAATGTTGTAAGTTGTACCAATTACAACATCTACATTGAAGGCAAAAATTGCACAATATATTCCAAGTGAAATTAACGCAATTCCAAATTTTTTCATTTAACCTGTTTCTCGCGTGGTAAAAAAATCCCTTTGATGCAATCGGGATTGATGATGCACAACTGAATGTGATTGTGGGTTTTAAAGCCTGCGGTTGGGTAGAGTTCTTCGCCTTCCCAAAATGCGGCTCTCACTGAATCAAAATAAATGCCTTCGTCCGCCGCCATTTCGAGAGCATAACGAATAACAGCACAATCTAACTCACGTTTTTTAAAATCAAAATCGTTTGCGCCAAATGGTGTGTTAGTTGGGAGTTCTTGCCCCCATTCTTCTAGCGACAATTCTAATTCGATGTAAGCGTTCCTTTCTTTTAGCGTCAATTCTAACTCGATGTAAGCGTTGCGTAATAAATCCAAACACTTTTTATCGAGCAAATCTAAACAGTTCCCTAGATCAATAATTGCACCGATAACAAACGGATTTTGAATTGTAGAATCTTTGCGTACTTGGCTTTCTTCGGCGTATTGGCGAGCGCGTTCAAAACTATTTTCCCAAAAATAAACACCATGACCTAACCAGTCATAACTGTTTTTGCTGTGTTTTAATTCGGTTTCGTTATTTAAAACGGCTCTGCCAACGGTTTCATCTAAACCGTGAAAGCCGAACACATAAGCGGGTTTTGAAGAATACAAAATTATTTCCCCGCGTTGGCTTTACGCGCTTTGCTTTTCTCGACGGTTTCAGGTCTGAAAAAATCTTTGTGATAGATTCCGTTTTCATCAAGTATTTTTGCTTTGATTAACAAAGCTGCTCTTTCTTCTGGTGTTCTTGTTTTCATCTGGTTTTCTCCTTTTCTTTTTATCTAATTAAGCGCGGCGGCTTTTTCGCCGCACCTTGCACCCGTAAGCGTAGCAGAGAGGGAGCAAGCCGCGCTTTTTGCGGCGAAGCGAACGAACAGCGTAAGCGTAGGGGGCATATTTTCGCAGGCGCGGCTGCTGTTTGCCGCAAGCCGTTCACTCACGGGACTTTCACGACTTGCCAATTACGTTCAAATACGCTGCAAGTGTTTCTCAATCTCCAAACCATCGTTTGTTCTCAATTTGAATATCGTGTGTAAAAACGGCAAATTCCTACCGATAATTTTTCTAATTGTTTTTGCAGACAAAGGCGCGACCCGTGAGTAATCAATTAAAGACTGTTCGTGTAAATCACCAATGTATTTTCCGTAATCTTTTACAATGGTTTCACCACTGGCTTTCCCCCAGCCGATAATTCCAACGCCATTTTCGTAGATATAGACATCAGTATCTTTGCGTAATTGGTCTATGCGGTGTTTTCGCCCATGAAAGGCTGCCGCAATACCTCCCGAAATATATCGATGATCTTCAATGCTGTAACGCTTGTTCGTATTTAAAATTACAAATCTTCTGGCTTCTGGTTTTTCCTCGTCAACCCATAAATCCTCCACGGTTTCATCTATCGTACTATCGTATAAGTTCAGTGCTACCGTCAGCCCGTCTTTGATAAGTGTGGATAGCAACGTATTCCGAGGAACGTCAAGCGTAAAAGCTAACTCTTCTATTTCAGAGACTGTAGACGTTGGCAGCCTCACCGTGATTGGGCTTTCAGCCTCAGTAGCAGATGCGATGCTTTTTGTTTGCGCGTCGATTAAACTCTTCATATTCATGTTTTTCACCTTTTAATTTAATTGCGATTCAAAACTAATCCTTTTTTGAATTTCAGTGAATCATACATGATTTTTTTTTAAAAACAACTATTTTATTTCAAATGATTTTTTTAAATTATGCGTGTAGAATCTTTGCGCTTACATTGTCCTAATTTTAATTTAATGAGATAGAAAAATGACACAATTGCGGAATGTCACATTTTTGGTTTTAAGCATAGTATTTGGGGTTCCGACACTAACGGGGCGAAAATATACGATAAGAGATTTTTAGCTAGAATTTCAATCTATAAAGCTGTCTACTAAATCAATTTATAGATTTAATCGTCTACTAAGTGCCAAAAAACGATTTTTTAGACGTGATTTTATGGGGTGTTTTCACTGTCTACGATGTTGAAACATTTTAGACTACAAATCCAGTAATCATGCGGATTTCAACAGGTTAAAATCTCTTATCGTATATTTTCGCCCCGTTAGTGTCGGAACCCCTATTTGCACAATTCAAATCACATTAGAGGTGATGTCAAATTATGAAATTGTCGGATTTCTATAAAGATCATTATTTTTTAGAACTTACTCGCAGAGAAGATGCGAATAATGCTTTAACTATTCCTTTTGGGGTCTTGTCCATACTGGTTGGCGCGGTTTTAATAGTCGCCAAAGAAATAGATTTTCCATTGGACGGAATTGAGGTGTACCAAATAATCGTAATGGCAATTACATTCGTTTTTTTCTTAATAACCAGTTATTTTTTGTACAAGTCGTGGACGGGCTATGAGTATTTATACATAGCGTCACCAAAGACGATTAAGGAATATACGGTCAATCTTTTTGGCTATTATTTGGCTCTTGGTGATGAACAAGAAATTGCCAAAGAAAAAGCAGATAATGAAACGCTTGAATTCATAGATTCAGAATATGCAGAAACTGCGGACGTAAATTTTAGTAATAACAACAAAAAAGTTGAGTATCTGCGTCGTGCTAATACGTTCCTAAGCGTATCTGCTATTTTTGCTGTATTAACTAGCGTCCCGTTCATATTTGCGCTAATAAAAGACCCGTCTGAAACCTATAAAATTGAAATAGTTAATCAAAGTAAGGAGAGTAAAATCATGGCAACTAATAATAACCAACAAATACCCACGCCTTCTGTTCAACCAAATCAACCTGTAAAACCAGAGCAACCCAAAAGGGTTGTTGTTACGGAAGATATAAATCTACGTCCAGAAGTAAAGATGCAATCAACTGTTAAATAGTTGAAATAAGCCCCGCAATAGATAATAAAAAGCCCGTCTAGTACGGGCTTTTTATTACAGACGGTTTTTCAAATAAACTTCAAACGGTTCTCGCGCCACTCCGCGCCGTCAACGATGCCGCTGTCATATTCTTTTTTCCAGTCGTAAAAAAACGGAATGAAGCCAGACGTTTCAAGCGTTGGCGCGTTTTTAAAACTTGCTGGTGATAAGTGAACCCAACCCGCGCACATTAACGCGATAATTCCAGCAACAACGTACTCCCCCGCGTTTCCTGTGCGAAGTTTGCCACCGAATAAATGAAAACGTGCGTCGCTGGTTGGCGAAAATGGCACGCCTGCAATGGTGAATGAATCGGCGATAACATGAGAAAAACCGCCGATTGCAAAGCCTAGCCCAATATGGCGGTAATCAATCACCAGTGCAAAAAATGCGATTGCCGCGAGCCAATACAACAAAACGTGCGTGACGGTTCTATGTTTCACGCGATAGCCGCAAATTTTCAAAACATATTCAAGCCAATCGGGCGCAGTTGAACCCAAGACGGCAACGGGAATAATTAACGGATTGATAACCGCACCGAATGCCGCACCGATTATCATGTGGTTTTGCCATTTCATTTTTGCGATCGTCTAAAATCGGCGGGGTTTTCTGGGTTCGCATCAATCCATAAGCCTTTGTGATTTTCACGCGCGACGGTTTCAAGTTTTCGCAGTTCGTCGCCTTGTTTGTCTTTGGCGTATTGGTCATAAACCCACGCATAACCGTCCTCGACCATCATCGCGTTAAGGTTTTCGTTACCCATGAAAACAGTCCCAACGCTCCGCCCGTATTGGTCGATGGTGTCAATTTGCACCGTAACGGGTTCGCCTCTTGCCACTTCACGCAACCACGGGTCGACGCACGAAATGGCATATCAACCACGTTAAGGAATTTCTAAAAGCTCAACCATCTGAAATTAAAGTCTTTTCTTTATCATTCAACTTCCAAACATAATCACCAGTCAAACCGATATGTTCCCAGCCGAGCG
>CAINHO010000024.1 GCA_903848935.1 uncultured Pseudomonadota bacterium
GTGCGCCGATTGAGGTTATTCGTAAATATATTGAGCAGCAGCAAACTCCTCATTGACCACCTTTAAAGCAGGGCGGCTATCACCGCCCGAGCTATCCATCCCCTCCCTAAACGGAGGGGTTTTTCGCTCGTTTTGATAAAAGATTTTAGTGATCCATCAGAAAACAAAGAACGCTGGATTGCGGTTATTTATACCGATAAGCAAGAAATAACCGCTGAATTAAATAAATATATACTCACGTTAATTCTGCCCGTTATATTTTTGACCGTATTATCAATCGCACTTGCCGTGTGGATTGCAAAGTCGCGCTATCGGATAGAAAAACTGACTTACAATTTAACTGAAAGAACGAAAGCTGCTGAAGCCGCCAGTTTGGCGAAAGCCAGCTTTTTATCCAATATGAGCCATGAAATTCGCACGCCGATGAATGCCATTTTGGGACTTATCTTTATACTCGAACGCAGAGATTTATCGAGTGACGACAAGTCCTTGTTGCATAAAATTCGTGTCGCTGGACAATCGTTGCTGCGGATTATTAACGACGTGTTGGACGTATCAAAAATTGAAGCGGGAAAACTGGATCTTGAAGTTTCGACGTTTAATTTAAACGATGTTTTGGATAATCTAGCGACCATTATGACGTTCAATGCCGCTGAAAAAAATATCGATTTGATTATTCATCCGCCGTTTGGCATTTCTGTGAATGGCTTAATCGGTGACTCGTTAAGGCTGCAACAAGTCTTAATAAATTTAGTGAGTAATGCGATTAAATTTACTGCGAAAGGTCATGTTGATGTCAACATCAGTACCATTGAACATACCGAAAATAGTGTTTATTTACGCTTTTCAGTAACAGATACGGGAATCGGTATTCCCGCCAATGTACAAGAACATATTTTCAATCCTTTTACACAAGCTGATAATTCGACGACTCGCCACTATGGCGGCACGGGTTTAGGGTTGACCATTTCTCGCCAATTGATTGAACTCATGGGCGGCGAAATCACGCTAGTAAGCGAAATGGGAAAAGGCAGTGAGTTTTCCTTTTGCCTTCGTTTTGACTATGTTGAAGCGGATGATGCCGCCGTTCAAAATAATCAACGTGTTGATATTTTAATTGCTGACGATAACGAAATTTCCCGCGATGCGCTACACTCAATCACTAAATCACTGGGTTGGACAGCGACAATTGTTGATTCGGGGGAAGATGCGTTGAATTATGTTATCCGTCATAAACAGGCGAAATTTAAAGAAGAAATCATTATTTTAGATTGGCAAATGCCTGGAATGGATGGATTATTAACTGCCAAAAAAATTCGTGATGAATTAGACGGGACAGAAAAAAAACCGATTGTAATTATGGTCACGGCTTACGACCGTAAATTATTAGAAGAACATCCCGACGCTTCCATTCCCGATGCTATTTTAAGCAAACCTGTAACAGTTTCTTCACTCTATGATGCGATTTCGTCAGCGTTAAAAATAAACGAAAAGGATGGATTTCAAAAGAGTTTTTCAAGTGAAAACCAGCTAAAACGCCTTGACGGGTGTCGGTTGTTAGTCGTTGATGATAGTGAAATCAATCTTGAAGTTGCCAGTCGAATTTTTGGTGCAGAAGGGGCAGCAATTATGACGGCTAATAATGGCCATGAAGCAGTTGAATGGTTGAAAATTCATCCCGATACAGTTGATTTGGTGTTGATGGATATTCAAATGCCGATTATGGACGGCTACGAAGCCACACGACTTATTCGCCAAATTCCAACGTTGGAAAATTTGCCGATAATTGCGTTAAGTGCAGGCGTATTTAAATCACAAATTGAAACAGCACATGAAGCCGGTATTAACGATTTTATTGCCAAGCCTTTTGACGTTGAGATAGCCGTCAATCTTATTCGCAAATTAGCACGGCAAATTCCGATGGAAGATCTAGTGAAACCAGAAAATAAAACCACACCGTTATCTGAAGAATCACCCATTTCTGAGTTTCAATTTTCAGGTATTGATGTCGAAATGGCTCTAAAAATTTGGGACGACACCACTGTTTATCAACGTTACTTGCTTAAATTTTCGACAGATTGTGAAGCGCATATCGACGCAATTAAAAATGCAACGACTCATGAATTAGCACGTTTGGCGCATAAAATTAAGGGAACAGCGGGAATGCTGGGATTGGTTGACATAGAAAATGCGGCGGCAAAACTTGATGAATTGGCACAGGATGATATGAATACGGATGACGCGGTCGAACGCTTAAAACAAGCCATCGCCACAGCGAATAATTCCATCGCACAATATATTGCTGAACAAGGTGCCGTCGTTGTTCAAGCGTTAGAAAAAAAACCATTTGATGAAGCGGCGGTAGCAGAATTGCTAACCTTGGTTTTGCGCCGTATCGAACAAGATAGTCCTGATGGATTAGTCGCGGTACTGGATGAATTAGGGACATACCTCACAAACGAATGTATGGAACCGCTTAAATTAGCACTGGAGGCTTTTGATTTTTATATTGCAAAGTTAGAAGTGATAAAACTCGCCGATGAACACAATATTACTCTAGGAATTTACGATGTTTGACTTTAAAAAGCCTTTAATCCTTGTTGTAGATGATGAACCCAGTAATTTAGCGGTAATGCGTGAAACGCTGGGCGATGATTACCGATTGGTGTACGCAAAAGATGGCGCGGGGGCGTTAGTTGCGGCAGAGAAACACAATCCCGCGCTTATTTTATTGGACATTCAATTACCGGATATTGATGGCTATGATGTTTGCAACGAACTGAAAAAAAATCCGAACACCGAACATATTCCCGTTATTTTTGTGACGGCAATGCGGGATGAATTAAACGAGCAGATCGGTTTGGACATCGGTGCCGTAGATTATATTACTAAGCCACTCTCACCTGCTGTCGTTCGCGCCCGTGTCCGCATTCATTTGTCGTTAGTTAAAGCCGAAAAATTAGAAGAAAGTTATCGTGATGCTATCTATATGTTGGGCGAAGCGGGTCACTACAATGATAGCGATACGGATATTCATATTTGGCGTATCGCGGCTTATTCAATGCGCCTTGCAGATGAATGTGGATGGGATTTTGAAGCGAGTCAATTGCTTGGTTTAGCCGCCCCGATGCACGACACAGGAAAAATAGGCATTCCGGATGCGATATTACGCAAACCAGACAAGTTGAATCATGACGAGTGGATGGTGATGAAAACGCATTCTGCAATGGGTCATAAAATTCTCAGTCGCAGTAGTGCGCCGGTATTTAAAATGGCAGCAGAAATTGCGCTTTGTCATCATGAAAAATGGGATGGGAACGGTTATCCGAATGGATTAGCCGGTGAAGACATTCCAGAACCTGCCCGTATTGTGGCAATTGCTGATGTTTTTGACGCATTAACCATGGATAGACCTTATAAAAAAGCATGGTCAATTGAAGATTCTTTTGCTGAAATTAAAAAAGGTTCTGGCAGTCATTTTGAACCGCGCTTAGTTGATATTTTCGAAAGAATTTTCCCTGATATTTTGCGAATTAAAGCGCAGTGGGATACGAAAAAAACCAATTTTGGTTCGACATACGCAGAATCGCCTCGTTAATATCTGCTTCAACATCTAAAATTAAAATGCCGCTATCATTTGCGATGACAGCAGCATTTTTTGGTTATTTTTTTATTGCTCTCTGCCGCCGTGCCTCTTTCGGGTCATGTTGTAACGGGCGATAAATTTCAATTCTATCGCCATTTTTCACGCTACGATCTAACGCACACGGCATTGAAAAAATCCCGACATGCAACGTTTCTAATTTTAATTCTGAAAACTGCGACAAAATTCCCGATTGGACAATCGCTTCGGCAACGGTGCGATTTGTGGATAATGAAACCGTCAATAACATTTGTTTTTCGGGTTTTGCGTAGACGATTTCAACGTTAATCATGCGCGTAAACCTCTTTGGCACGTTGGGTAAATGAGCTGACCATCGTGTTACAAATCTGATTGAACACCGCGCCAAACGCCAAACTGGCTAACTTACCCGATAATTCAAATTCTAAATCTAACGTAATTTTGCTCGCATCATCACGCAACGGTAAAAAATGCCAGTCACCCGTCAAATGTGAAAATGGGCCATCGAGTAATTCCACTGTCATTTTGCGCCCGAATTCCAATTGATTTCGAGTGGAAAAGTTTTTCTGAAAACCGCCTTTTGAAATTGATAATTCCGCTTCAACAAGATTATCGTCGCGTTTGATAATACGGCTGCCGCTGCACCACGGTAAAAATTGTGGATAGTTTTCGATGTCGTTGACCAAATCAAACATTTGTTGCGCGGAGAATTTCACCAACGCGCTTTTTTCAACTCGCGTCATTTATAAAACTCCAACGACGTGCAGAAACACTAAGAAAATCGACATGGGTGCAACATAGCGAATCAACACGCGCCACAATTTGTAACTAGCTTTACACGGCATTTGTAATTCACTTTCGCTATGTTCACGTTTCATAATCCAACCCGCAAAAACCGCAATGCAAAAGCCGCCAATCGGCAACATCAAATTCGCGGTAACGTAATCGAGCAATTGAAAAATCGTGCGTTCAAAGAAAAGCACGTCTTTCCAAATGTTGAATGAAAACACGGTGCCTAATCCTAAAAACCACGTTCCTAAACCTGTCCAAACGCAGGCTTTTTCGCGGCTGATATTTTTATTTTCAACCAGCCAAGCAACTGCTGGTTCAATCAATGAAATTGATGATGACAACGCCGCAAAAACTAATAATACGAAAAACAAAATCCCCATCAACCAACCGCCGGTCATATTGCCAAAGGCAATTGGCAAGGTTTGGAAAATCAACCCTGCACCCGACGCGGGATGCAAACCATGCTCAAAAACGAGTGGGAAAATTGCAATGCCTGCCAACAACGCTATGACCGTATCCGCCGCTGCGACTAAATAGGCGGTTTTGGCAATCGACACATTTTTCGGCAAATACGCGCCATAAACCATAATCGCGCCCATGCCTAAACTCAACGTGAAAAAGGCGTGACCCATCGCAGTCAAAATGGAATTGCGCGTCAATTTGCTAAAATCTAAATTGAACATAAAATCTAAACCATGTTGATAGCTGTCCGTGGTCATCGCGTAACCCACCAATAAAACCAGCAACACAAACAAACTCGGCATTAAAAAGCGCGTGGCTTTTTCTAACCCGTTATTCACGCCTCGCGCCACAATCCACATAGTCGCTGCCATAAAAACACTGTGCCAAAAAATCAATTGCATCGGGCTGGCGGTGAAGTTTTCAAATAGCGTTTGAATTTGTGCTGCATCAGCATCGAAAAAACTGCCTGTAAATGCTTTCAAAACATACGCCGAAGCCCAACCCGCAATCACGCTGTAATACGACAAAATTAACACGCCCGCGATAACACCCATCCAACCGAGATAATGCCAATTCTTATCAGCTTGGGCTTCTTCAGTTAAAAGCTCCATCGTTTCAATTGGATTGCGCTGGCTACGTCGTCCGAGCATCGTTTCGGCAATCATAATCGGAATTCCGATTAGCAAAACACACGCTAAATATACGACGACAAACGCGCCGCCGCCGTTTTCGCCGGTGATATAGGGAAACTTCCAAATGTTGCCTAAACCGACAGCGGAACCGGTCGCCGCTAAAATAAACGCAAACCGTGATGACCAATGGCAGTGCGTGGTTTGTGTGTTTGTTGTCATAAAAAAGTCTCTTGTGATTGATGCGTAAAAGGTAGCCACGCATTTTAAAACGAAATACCCGAACTTTACGCACTAAAATAAATTGGTTGCACTAAATTGTAATGGTTAAGTTTTTTAGACACCGATTAAGATTGATTTAGGGTTCTGATTCACCGTACTAAGCGTCAATCAACAACGCATTTAGAATTTCAGCGGCACCTTGTTTAAGCAAATCATCGGCAATGTTTTCACCAATTTCGATAGCAGATAAACCGCGTTGTTCTGCACGATAAATCACACTGCCGTCAGGATTTCCCACTAAACCCCGCATGAAAATTTCGCCATCATTCAATTCGGCAAAACCCGCAATCGGAACTTGGCAACCGCCGTTTAATTTTGCATTCATAGCACGTTCAGCAGTTACGCAAATGGCGGTAGTTTCGTCGTGCAAGGTTTTTAACATTTCGTTAATTTCAACATCATCAACGCGACATTCAATTCCAATTGCGCCTTGTCCACACGCAGGCAGACTTATTTCCGTTGGCAAACTTTGGCGAATTCGTGCCACCATGCCTAAACGTTTCAAACCAGCAGAAGCCAAAATAATCGCGTCATAATCACCCGCATCGAGTTTAGCTAAACGAGTATTCACATTACCGCGCAACGACAAAATTTCGGCATTTGGAAAACGGGCTTTAATTTGGCATTGACGACGCAAACTTGATGTCCCAATTCGGGCATTTTCAGGCAACTCATCGAGGCTTTGATAATGATTCGACACAAACGCATCGGTCGGATCTTCGCGTTCCAAAATTGCTGCGAGATGTAAACCTTCTGGGAAATCAATCGGCACATCTTTCATCGAATGCACGGCAATATCGGCGTTACCTTCGAGCATTCCCTGTTCAAGTTCTTTGACGAATAAACCTTTGCCGCCGATTTTAGCGAGTGGTGCATCAAGGATTTTATCGCCGCGTGTCACCATTTTCACGAGTTCAGTTTTGATATTGGGGAATGCTTGTTGCAAAAGCGTAGCAACGTGTTCGGCTTGCCAAAGAGCTAAAGGGCTTTGACGGGTGGCAATGCGGATAATTTTTATAGTCACTTGGGATTAAAAAGTTGGAGTTAAAAGTTGTAGGTCGGATTCATTTTGGTGAAATCCGACCTACTCGAAATTATAACGCGCTAATTTTAACGTGTTGCGCTTGTAAATTTCCTAACGTCGATTGCAATTCCGCCAGCCTTGCTCGCTCTTTTTCAAGCACGGCAGCAGGAGCTTTTTCAACAAAAGACGGATTGCTCAATTTCACATCAATACGTTCTAATTCGGTTTGAATTTTCAAAATTTCTTTATCCAAACGTACTAATTCTGCGGCTTTATCAATCAAGCCTGCAATCGGAATCAAAATCTGCATTTCACCCACAATCGCCATTGCCGATTCAGGTGCAACTTCGTCAGGATTTAACCACGTCATCGTTTCCAAACGCGCCAATCTGTTCAAATAAATACGATTGATTTCTAAACGTTCAGCATCTTGTGGCGAACCATTTTGCAATAAAACTGGTAACGGTTTACTCGGCGCAATGTTCATTTCACCGCGAATTCGACGCACGCCTAAAATCACCGCCATGAGCCAATCTGTATTTTGAACCGCGTCATTATCAATCTTCGATTCGTCCGCAATCGGATACGGCTGCAACATAATCGTATCGCCTTCAATGCCAGCGAGTGGCGCGACACGTTGCCAAATTTCTTCCGTAATAAACGGAATAATTGGATGCGCCAAACGTAAAATTGTTTCTAAAACGTGCAATAAGGTTTTGCGCGTGCCACGTTGCAACGCTTCGTTATCTGATTGCAACGCCACTTTGGTTAATTCCAAATACCAGTCGCAGTATTCGTTCCAAGTAAAATCGTAAATCGCTTGTGCGGCTAAGTCGAAACGGTAGTTATCGATTGCATGGCTAGTGGTTGAAATGACTTGATTCAAACGAGCCACAATCCAACGGTCAACGTGTGAAAATTCACATTCGTCCGTCAAACCACAGTCGTGTTCTTCGGTGTTCATCAGAACGTAACGCGCCGCATTCCAAAGTTTGTTACAAAAATTGCGATAACCTTCGGTGCGTGCCAAATCAAAACGAATATCTCGACCTGTTGAAGCGAGTGACGCAAAGGTAAAACGCAACGCATCTGTGCCGTAAGATTGAATGCCGTCAGGGAATTGTTTGCGTGTGGCTTGTTCGATTTTTTTCGCGTATTGCGGTTGCATCATCCCAGAAGTGCGTTTTGCTACTAATGCTTCTAAATCGATGCCATCGATAATATCAATCGGGTCAAGCACGTTACCTTTTGATTTGGACATTTTTTGCCCTTCAGCATCGCGCACCAAACCATGAATGTAGACTTCTTTGAACGGCACTTCGCCACGGAATTTCAAACCCATCATAATCATCCGTGCTACCCAGAAGAAAATAATGTCAAAACCAGTCACTAAAACGCTAGTTGGATAAAAGGTTTTTAAATAATCAGGTTCATTTTTGCCATCCCAACCCAATGTTGAAAACGGCCATAACGCTGACGAAAACCAAGTATCCAAAACGTCTTCGTCTTGTTTCAATGGATAATCGGCAGGTAAATTGTGTTTTTCACGAATCACCGCTTCTGATTCGCCAACGTAGATATTGTCTTCATCGTCATACCACGCAGGAATGCGATGTCCCCACCAGATTTGGCGCGAAATACACCAATCTTGAATGTTTCGCATCCAATCAAAATAAGTGTTTTTCCAGTTATCAGGGACAAATTTAATATCGCCATTTTCAACGGCGGCAATCGCAGGTTCAGCAAGTGGCGCAACTTTTACATACCATTGGTCGGTTAAAAATGGTTCGATAACACTGCCAGAACGGTCGCCGCGTGGTGTCATCAATTTATGGTCAGCGATTTTTTCAAGCAAACCCGCCGCTTCAAAATCGGCAACTATCTGTTTTCGTGCTTCAAAACGGTCTAGCCCACGGTATTTTTCAGGAATTAGCGCGTCATCATCGATGCTGGCATTGACGGTCAAAATGTTAATTAAACCACCACGCGGTAAATCTTGAATTGCCAATGTGTCGCGGTGACGCATCCAGACTTCGTAATCGTTGAAATCGTGTGCAGGCGTGATTTTGACGCAACCAGTTCCGAATTCCGGGTCAACATATTCATCCGCAATAATCGGAATTCGGCGACCTGTTAACGGCAATTCCACGAATTCGCCGAGCAAATGTTTATAACGATCATCGTTTGGATGAATCGCAACCGCCGCATCACCGAGCATGGTTTCAGGGCGTGTGGTTGCTACGATTAAATGCCCTTGACCATTCGACAACGGATAACGCAAATGCCACATGAAACCGTTTTCTTCTTCGGATAAAACTTCTAAATCCGAAACCGCCGTGTGCAAAACAGGATCCCAATTCACCAAGCGTTTACCGCGATAAATTAGGTCTTCTTCGTATAACTTAATGAAAACTTCTTGCACCGCGCCCGACATACCTTCGTCCATCGTGAAGCGTTCGCGCGACCAATCGAGCGATGAACCCATGCGACGTAATTGGCGCGTAATCGTGCCGCCTGATTCGCCTTTCCATTCCCAGATTTTTTCGATGAATTTTTCACGTCCGTAATCGTGGCGCGTTTTGCCTTCGGCGTTACATAAACGTTCAACCACCATTTGCGTGGCAATCCCCGCGTGGTCAGTTCCCGCTTGCCAAAGTGTGTTACAACCTTTCATACGGTGATAGCGTGTCAACGCATCCATAATCGTATCTTGAAAAGCATGTCCCATGTGCAAACTACCTGTCACGTTTGGCGGCGGAATCATGATGCAATAGGGTTCGCCTTTTCCAGATGGCGCGAAATACTGATTCGTTTCCCAGTTTTCATACCAACGTTGTTCAATATCGTGTGGCGCGTAAGTTTTTTCCATGAGTTTTTCCTTATGATTTTTTAAAATTAGAAATTTATTTTTTAAAACGGATTGCAATTATCGCAGACAAAATCAGCACAATGATTGAAAAAATTAACAAAATTGTCATTGTTACACTGATATTTTGCGATTGAACGGGCGCAATTTCAGGCAACGCTTCGAGCTGCTGCGCCACCGGTAAATCCAACATTACGTCTTTGGTCATCGGTGGATAACACACACCACGTTCGGCGCATCCTTGAAAATACGCGCGTAATTTAACCGTTTGTGCGCCATGATCTTCGCGCCACAGCGGTACATTAAAATTCAAGTCTTCGGATAAAACCTCAACATCGCCAAAGGCTTCATCGTGTTTTGGCAAACCGTTTGGAATCGTATAATCGCCTAGTTTTACGCCGTCGCTGTTAAGCAATTCGAGTTTAATTTTCTCGCGATATAAATAATAATTCGGCGCAATTTCCCAACTCACAAACAACGTATTGCCATTTTTGACGTTGGCAGAAAACTCAAACGCTTGTTCAGGTTGTAATAATTCGTCACCAAATAAATTCAGTTTTAATTCCGCAGTGTTTCGCACTAATTGCTCAAGCGAATCAGCGGCGAAGGTTGGTGAATTGAAGGCAAAAATCGTTAAAAAAATTAAGAGGTAACGTGACATGAGCTTATCCAGTTTAAGTAATCGGGCAAACCTTGAGCAATCGGCAAGGCTATAATTTCTGGCACTTCGTAAGGGTGATTCGATTTTAACCAATTTTCAATCGCGGCATATTGATTCGTTTGTGCTTTGATAATCAGCAAATGTTCTTGCGTGGTTTCAATTTCACCTTGCCACGCATAAACCGAAGTCATCGCAGGTAAAATGTTCACACACGCCGCCAAATGTTGTGCAACTAAATCGTGAGCGCATTGTTCAGCACGCGCAAACTGTGGAAAAGTACACAAAATAATCTGATATTCAGTTGTCATGAGTCGCTTCGTTGCCAATCACAGGTAAAGCAACATTATCGTAGAAAAGTAGCGAGTTTGCCTTTATATTGTCGAAACATTCTTACCTTGAACCAAATTTTTACTATGAATATCTTTCGTTCCCTTTTTATCACCATTATCGTGGTTTCTTTTTTAGAGCTTTATGTATTACTTGCCGTGGGTAGCGTATTGGGCGCATTCCCAACAATTTTTTTGATTATTATAAGCGCGGCATTGGGTTCGTTTTTGTTGAAACAACAAGGGCTGGCGACATGGCAACGTTTTCAAACCTCGATTGCGCGGCAAGAAGTTCCGGCGTACGAATTAGCAGAAGGTTTTTTAATTTTACTAGGTGGCGCGTTATTACTTACGCCTGGTTTTATCACGGATGTGGTAGGTCTGATTTGTTTATTGCCTGCGTTACGTCAAAAAATAATCACTTACGCTATGCAACATTATTTCGTGGTGCCACCACAGAACAATGACAATGTTTTAGAAGGTGAATTCCGCAAAGATGTTGAATAAATGACACTATTACGCGCCCTCGCCTGCCAAACTCTCGCACTTTTGGTGACATTGAGTTTTGCTTATTGGCTGCCTATTTTTCACCAGCCGATTCCGTTTCTATTGATACAAAGCGGCTTTGCGGTGGTTGGCTCAATGTTATTGCGTCAACCGACATGGTGGATTCCAATTCATTTGTTATTCTTGCCGAGTGTATTTATTTGTTTCACGTTGGCGTTACCCGCATGGTTTTATTTACTCACGGTAATTGTGTTGACTCTGATTTTTTGGGGAACGATTCGCGGTGATGTACCGTTATTTCTGTCATCACCTGAAGTCGCGCAAGCCGTAACGCTTCTATTGCAACAAGAACGCGCCACAACGTTTGCAGATTTAGGCGCAGGTGTGGGGTCTGTCGCAATTCCCGTTGCCGAACAATTACCAGCTGTGAAAATTGAAGCGTGGGAACGTGCGCCATTACCGTGGTTAATCAGCGAGTGGCGCGGATGGTGTTTATCGAATTTCACTGCCTCACGTCGTAATTTCTTCGCTGCTGACTTTGGAAAATACGACGTAATTTTTGCATTTTTATCACCATTGGCGATACCAGAAGTCAGCGAAAAAATAAAAAGTGAAATGCAACCAGGAACATTGTTTGTGTCATCCTCATTTCCCGCGCCGAATTGGCAACCCGAAAGTATTCAACACATTAAAGATCGCCGAAAAACGGTATTATTTTGTTATCGAATTTAAAGGTAAATGGTCATCAACCAACGCTCACCATCCCGAAATTTAATCAACGCCCTTTCCTTTTCATCTTCGCCTTCGATATTTAAAATTACTCCGCGACCAAACGTGACATGATCAATATGCTGTCCCTTTTGATAACGGCTGTCCGTTTTAATCTCAGGCGACAATTTTGTCGTAGATACAACAGGTTTTCTCGCCGTAACTGGGTACGATACGTCACTTTTAGGGCGAACTTCGTCGAGAAACGCGGCTGGAAGCTCTCCTAAAAATCGTGATTTTCTCGGAAAAGATTCTCGTCCATATAAAAAACGTTTTTCAGCATGTGTAATGTGCAATTTTTGCATTGCTCGCGTAATACCGACGTAGCATAAACGACGTTCTTCTTCTAAACGTCCTGCGTTACTTGTTGATTGTTGTGCTGGAAATAAGCCTTCTTCTACGCCCACCAAAAAGACTAACGGAAATTCCAAACCTTTTGCGGTATGCAACGTCATTAGTTGTACACAATCCTCAAATTCATCGGCTTGTGATTCGCTCGATTCTAAAACCGCGTAACTTAGAAATGCCGCTAATTCAGACAAATTTTCTTCTTCATCGGGTTTGTATTTAAATGCCGCCGCCGCGTTTACCAATTCTTTTAAGTTTTCAACTTTATCCACACTTTTTTCGACTTTATCTTGCGAATAAAACGCCATCAAACCGCTTTGCTCAATGACAAAATGAACTTTTTCAGCCAAAGACAGCCCCATTGTTCTACTTTCAAATTGCATAATTAAATTTAAAAAATTAGATAACGCATTTCCCGCACGAGAACTTAACCGCTGCTGGTTATCAGACAACAAAAGAGCTGCAGTCCATAATGAAACCTGTTGTTCATTTGCCAATTGGCGTAGCAAATCAATCGTTTTTGAACCCATACCGCGTGTGGGCGTATTTACAATACGATCAAACGCCGCGTCGTCATCGGAGTTAGCCAACAAACGTAAATAGGCAAGCGCGTTTTTAATTTCGGCACGATCGAAAAACCGTAATCCGCCGTAAACCCGATACGGTGTTTTGGTCAGCATCAATTGTTCTTCAAACTGACGCGATTGCGCGTTAGAACGGTATAAAATCGCTACATTGGAGCGTTTGTTTCCCGCTTCAACCCAACGACGAATTTGTCCCACGACATATTTTGCTTCATCTTTTTCGTCATACGCGGCATAAACCGCAATTTTTTCGCCATCGGACGCTTCCGTCCACAAGACTTTGCCCAGGCGTCCTTGGTTATTTGTAATAATGGCGTTTGCTGCTTTGAGAATTGAACCTGTTGAACGGTAATTTTGTTCTAATTTGATGATTTGATGCTGCGGATATTCTCGTTGAAATTTATAAATGTTTTCGATTTTCGCGCCACGCCAACCATAAATCGATTGGTCATCATCGCCCACTATAAACATATTATCTCTAGCAGGACTTAATAATGTCAGCCACGCATATTGAATGTGGTTCGTGTCTTGAAATTCATCAACGTGAATTTGACTGAATCGGTTTTGATATTGAGCGAGTAATAATTCATCGTCGCGTAACAATTCATAAACTCGCAACAACAATTCCGCAAAATCAACCACGCCAGAACGTTCACATAACGCTTCATATTCTCGGTAA
This sequence comes from uncultured Pseudomonadota bacterium, assembly GCA_903848935.1. Classification (GTDB taxonomy): domain Bacteria; phylum Pseudomonadota; class Gammaproteobacteria; order Methylococcales; family Methylomonadaceae; genus UBA10906. The sequence continues at coordinate 13,551 of CAINHO010000024.1, forward strand.
ATTCGCAGAAAACGAATGGCATTGTGGTCATCACCGACCATCACATCTTTGCTGCGTAAACCCGCATCTTTTTGCTCATTGATAAACCACTGAATTTCTTTCGCGGGTAATTCTTTCTGATCAATTTTTAAATCGTCCAACACACGTTTGATTAAACGTTGCTGGTCATTAGAATCGAGAACTTGAAAATCCTTTGGCAAACGGGCTTGTTCAGCATGTCGACGCAAGAGACGATGTGCGATGCCATGAAATGTGCCAATCCACATTTCAGATGCACTGTTTTCTAATAAATTTTCAATTCGCCCACGCATTTCATTAGCGGCTTTATTGGTAAACGTTACCGCAAGAATACTTTGCGGTGACACCTCGTGGACTTTAATTTGCCAAACAATTCGATGTACTAAAACTCGCGTTTTACCACTACCCGCACCAGCCAAAACCAACATGGCTTTCGAAGGAGCTGTAACTGCGGCGCGTTGTGCATCGTTTAGCGATGCGATAATCGGAGTTATATCCATAATTTTTGATTGCAGATTTTTAGCAGCTGTGTATAGTTCGAAGGCAGACAAAGCCGGTTATTCGGCTTGTTTTTTGATAACAACATTACACAGAGAAGGTTTTAAAATGAGTTTTGATTATAAACGTTTGTTTAAATTTGAATTGAACTTAGACGACAAACAAAAAAAATACCGTCTATACGGTGGTGTAGCAGCATTATTAGTGTCCGTATTCACCGCGAGTATTCCTTTGTTGCTTATTGGTTTAGCAATGACAGCAATGGGCTATTCTGGCTGGTGTCCGATTTGCTCTGCGCTTCAAAAGTAATCATATCGCTAACGCATTATCAATTAACATGATAATGCGTCCCGACTGACTTTCATTGACCTACCCGCCTTTTTTCTGTGACGACTATTTACCCTATTCCTGAAAATCACGCACAACGTTTTGTGCTACACAACGAAGTTCATGCCCGTTCGTCAATAATTAAAGGCTTACCTGGTCGCGCCAGTCATTTGGCATTATCGCGATCTAACGACGAGAAAATTCATGAACGTCAGCATTTAAACCAACTTTGCGAACGCTTTGGTGTTGCGGCACCGGCACAAGATGCCGATCATTTCAGCGCGACGTTTGACACCTTTCAAATTCGGTGGGAACAGCATGGCGAATTCAGCACTTACACATTTTATGTGCAAGGTGCAGAAGAAAATCCTTTTGCCGAACCTGCGTTAAAAAAAGTACCCGTTGATTGGCTGTCCACAATGACAGGAAAAATCCTCGTTGCCACTCACGCAACCATTTTACCCGCAAATGAAAATGCGCCAGATTTGAGCGAAATTGCACCGCATTTTGCGAATAATTCGCTCGTCGGTTCGACAGTGACGGGCGGGGCAGCAAGTGTATTCACAGATTTTCGGATTCACGTCGATGGATTTAGTCGCTTTTTGATTGTGAATCAAAATTTGCGGGTCGAGCAAGGCGCAAGGTTAATGCACCGGCTATTTGAAATTGAGGTTTATCGTGTTTTGGCGTTACTTGCGTTTCCAATTGCCAAGAAACTTTATCCTGAACTCAAAAAAGCGGATCAACAGCTTTACACCATTACCAATGCGATGACGCAATCAGCCGGCAATGACGCAAAATTACTCGATGAATTGACGATGCTTGCGGCGGAAATTGAAAATCATGTGTCGAGTAATCACTTGCGTTTTGCAGCGGCAAATGCGTATTACAATTTAGTTGAACAACGTCTAATTGATTTGCGCGAAGTACGGATTCAAGGTATTCAAACAATAGGCGAGTTTATCAATCGGCGGCTTGAACCAGCGGTAAATACTTGCCGCTCCACGGCGAGTCGCTTCACATCGCTCTCGGAACGAGTCGGCAATGCCAGCCAATTGTTACGTACGCGCGTGGATATTATTATCGAGCGACAAAATCAGGGCTTGCTCACGTCGATGGATTTACGCGCAAAAATGCAATTACGAATGCAACAAATGGTCGAAGGTATTTCAATCGTCGCCATTACTTATTACGCCGCGAGTTTAATTTACGCTATGACGGGAACGCTGCACGCTTTAGGCTGGGATGTTAATCCAGAAATTGTCGAAGGCGCGTCCGTGCCGTTTATTTTGGTAGGTATCGGCTTGGGTTTTAAACGCATTCACCACATTATTAAAAATACGACCGACGTGTCGTAACTCGTTTTTTCGAGCGTTACCCTTATAATACAAAGGTTCAATCCTAATCCTTTCAATTCTCAACATCTGAGTTTATGGCAACTAAAGAAGATTTTTACAAAATACTCAACGTCGAACGCAACGCGAGTGACGCTGAAATTAAAAAAAGTTATCGCAGTTTGGCGATGAAACATCATCCCGATCGCAATGTAGATAATCCAGTAGCGGCGGAAGAAAAATTTAAACAAATTAAAGAGGCTTACGAAATTTTATCTGATCCCAAAAAACGCGCTGCTTATGATCAATTTGGTCATGCAGGCGTGGATCAATCGATGGGCGGTGGACGGGGCGGAAGCGGCGATTTTGGTGATGCGTTCAGTGATATTTTCGGGGATATGTTTGGCAGACGCGGTGGAAATGGCGGCGGGCAACAAGGCGGACAACGTGGTTCGGATTTACGTTATAACCTCGAAATTTCCTTAGAAGAAGCTGTTGCAGGCACCGAGCAAAAAATTCGTATTCCGGTGTTAGTAACTTGTGGCGATTGCTCAGGTTCTGGCGCGAAAAAAGGTTCTTCGCCCGTAACATGTTCAATGTGTCATGGACACGGACAAGTTAGAATGCAACAAGGTTTTTTCACCGTTCAACAAACTTGCCCAACGTGTCGCGGTACCGGCAAACAAATCAAAGATCCGTGCGGTAAATGTTATGGTCAAGGGCGTATTAAAGACGAAAAAACGTTGTCTGCGAAAATACCAGCCGGTGTTGATACGGGCGATCGTATTCGCTTATCGGGTGAAGGTGAAGCCGGACAAATGGGCGCACCATCGGGCGATTTATACATCGAAATTCACGTCAGACAACACGCTATTTTCAAACGTGATGGCGCAAATTTATCGTGCGAAGTGCCAATTAGTTTTGTCACCGCCTGTTTAGGTGGAGAAATTGAAGTTCCTACATTAGGCGGCAAAGTCTTATTAAAAATTCCCGCTGAAACACAAACAGGAAAATTATTCCGTTTACGCGGCAAAGGTGTAAAACCCGTTCGAGGTGGTCCAGTCGGTGATTTAATTTGCAAAGTGTTAATCGAAACGCCCGTTAATTTAACTGCTGAACAAAAATCTTTGGTAGAGAAATTAGACGAGTCGCTCTTAAGTAACGGCAAACATCACAGCCCACAAGAGTCTTCGTGGATCAGCAGTGTGAAAAACTTTTTTGATAAAGTGACGGGGTAGGTAATTTATGGTACGCATAGCAGTAGTTGGTGCTACAGGGCGCATGGGATTGTGTTTAATTAAAGCAGTGGAATCAAATGATAAAACTAGATTAACTGCCGCCTATGCACGTTACCAGGTCAATGTTATAGATGCTGGGATATTAGCGGGTATTGATTGTCTAAATGTTACAGTTGAATCGATTAACAACTACTCCGTTGACACGATAGATTCAAACAAATTCGATGTATTGGTTGATTTTACCCGTCCAGAAGCATCAATGACTTTTGTAGAATTGTGTCGGAAAACGGGTAAAAAAATTGTCATTGGAACAACGGGATTTTCAGATGAACAAAAGGCACTCATTAACGAAGCAGCAAAAGAAATTTCAATTGTACTTGCGCCGAATATGAGCGTAGGTGTGAATCTATCGTTTAAACTTTTGGAAATGGCAGCCAAAGTGATGGGGGATTATACGGATATTGAAATCATTGAAGCGCATCATCGTCACAAAGTCGATGCACCGTCGGGAACTGCCTTACGCATGGGCGAGGTAGTTGCGGCAACACTAGGGCGTGATTTGAAAGACTGTGCGATTTATGGACGTGAAGGCAATACCGGTGAACGTGATGCAAAAACAATTGGTTTTTCAACTATTCGTGCTGGTGATATTGTGGGCGAACATACAGTGATGTTTGCAGATGATGGTGAACGTCTTGAGATTATCCACAAAGCGACTAGTCGTATGACGTTTGCGAATGGAGCTGTGAGAGCGGCGATTTGGTTAAATTCCAAAGAACGCGGGTTATTTGATATGCAAGATGTGTTGGGGCTAACCTAAAAATTAGGCAAAAAAAACGCCTGTTAAGCAGGCGTTTTTTAAACATAGATTTTACAGACTTAAACTTCTCTATCAACAAGTTCAACATACGCCATAGGCGCATTGTCCCCTGCTCTGAAGCCGCATTTCATAATGCGTAAATAACCGCCTGCTCTATTTTTGTAGCGTGGACCTAATTCGTTAAACAATTTGGTAACCATATCACGGTCACGCAAACGAGCAAAAGCTAAACGTCTTTTAGCGACGTTGTCTTCTTTTGATAAAGTAATCAACGGCTCAGCATAACTTCTAAGTTCTTTTGCCTTAGGTAACGTGGTTTTGATTAACTCATGTTTAAATAATGAGTTTGTCATGTTGCTGAACAGTGCCTTACGGTGGCTACTGTTCATATTGAGCTGTCTACCAGATTTACGATGTCTCATTTTGGAATGACCTAAAATTTAATGTGATATGGATTGATTATGTTCAGCGAGATGTTCGGGAGGCCAATTTTCAAGACGCATTCCCAACGACAACCCTTTCAATGCGAGAATATCTTTAATTTCTGTTAATGATTTCCTGCCTAGATTAGGCGTTTTCAATAATTCAACTTCTGTACGCTGAATTAAATCGCCGATATAAAAAATATTTTCAGCTTTCAAACAATTCGCTGAACGCACCGTCAATTCTAAATCATCCACAGGACGTAACAGTACAGGATCTATAGATTCATCTGGTGATGAATATTCAACTCTGGGTTGTTCAGTTACCTTTTCAAAATCGACAAATACAGAAAGCTGATCATGAATAATTGTCGCAGCAAGTTTAATCGTTTGCTCGGGATCAACGGTACCATTTGTTTCTAAGTCAATAATCAACTTATCTAAATTGGTGCGTTGTTCGACGCGCGTACTTTCCACTTGATAAGAAACGCGCACTACAGGACTAAAAGAGGCATCTAAATGTAACGTACCGACAGGAAAATTAACGTCTGAATTTAGTTTTCGAATACTTGCAGGTTCATAACCACGCCCACGCCCTACTCTGATTTTCATAGTCAATACGCCCGAATGCGTCAAATTAGCAATCACTAAATCAGGATTTAAAATTTCCACGAAAGATGGCAAGCTAATATCCGCTGCGGTAACCACACCTGCCCCACTTTTAGATAACGTTAATTCAGCGTCATCTTTAGAATGAACCACAATTGCCAGCTTCTTTAAATTCAGTAGAACGTCAATAACGTCTTCATGTATACCTTCTATTGTGGTGTACTCATGTAGAACGCCATCGATTTCCACCGACGTAACAGCACAACCTGGAATGGTTGATAAAAGAACACGCCTCAACGCATTCCCCAACGAATGCCCAAAACCACGTTCTAAAGGTTCAATGATAATCCTTGAGTGATTTGGCGATTCGCTCACAACTTCAACCAATTTAGGTTTAAGCAAATTAGGGATAGAACTAAGCATTTGTATTCCTCGGAACCATAATTATTTAGAGTAAAGTTCCACAACGAGTTGTTCGTTAATATCAGTCCCTAAATCAACTCTGTCAGGTAGACTAGTAAATGTTCCTGTCATGTCTTTAGAATTGACACTAACCCAAACAGGAAAACCGTACTGTTCAGTAACCACCAACGCATCAATGATACGTTGTTGTTTTTTAGCTTTTTCTCTAATCGTTAATACGTCGCCAGGAGAAACCTGATAAGACGGGACATTGATAAGTGAACTATTCACTTGAATTAATTTATGTGATACAAGCTGACGGGCTTCAGCACGAGTACTTGCAAAGCCCATGCGATAAACCACATTGTCCAACCGTGACTCTAAAAGATTCAATAGATTTTCACCTGTTGCACCTTTTTTCAAATCGGCTGATTTGTAGTAGTTTCTGAATTGTTTTTCCAATACACCGTAAATTCGACGCAACCGTTGCTTAGCACGCAACTGTGTTGCGTAATCAGAATTTCTAGCACGTTTCGTGCCATGCTGACCTGGTCTTTGGTCTAATTTACATTTATTTTCCAGAGACTTCCCTCTGCTTTTCAAAAATAAATCAGTACCTTCTCTGCGACTCAATTTACAAGTAGGACCTAGATATCTTGCCATGTTAATACTCCAGTTTGCTACACACGTCGTTTTTTAGGTGGACGGCAACCGTTATGAGGAATTGGCGTCACATCAATAATATTGTTAATTTTAAAGCCCAAGTTATTTAAAGAGCGCACCGCAGATTCACGACCTGGACCTGGACCTTTAATTAACACATCAAGATTTTTCATCCCGTATTCTTGCGCAACTGAACCCGCTTTTTCAGCGGCAACCTGTGCGGCAAAAGGTGTACTTTTCCGCGAACCGCGAAATCCCGAACCACCCGAAGTAGCCCAAGAAAGTGCATTACCTTTTCTATCGGTAATGGTGATGATTGTATTATTAAACGACGCATGGACATGCGCGATACCATCCGCGACTTCTTTTTTTATACGTTTTCTTGAACGATTTTGACTAGCCATTAGTTCAGACTCTTAAAAGTGGTGCTATTTTTTAATTGGTTTACGAGGACCTTTACGAGTACGCGCGTTCGTTCTAGTGCGCTGCCCTCTTAATGGCAAGCCTCTGCGATGTCTTATTCCACGATAACAACCAAGATCCATCAACCGTTTGATGTTCATAGAAACTTCACGACGAAGATCGCCTTCAACAGTCATTTTTGCGATGACGTTACGAATAGCTTCTATTTTCTCTTCAGTGAGATCCTTAATTTTTACCGAAGGCAACACACCCACTTCACTACAAATTTCACTTGCAGTTTGACGACCGACACCGTAAATCGCGGTTAGAGCGATAACAGCATGCTTATGGTCTGGTACATTTATCCCGGCGATACGAGCCATTTAAATACTCCCTTGAGTACGAATTCTAAGCTTAAGTGTTAGATTATAACATATAACAATAATTGAGCAATCCAAAATTACCCTTGACGCTGTTTGTGTCTGCCATCTTCGCAAATCACTCGAACAACACCTTGTCTTTTTACAACTTTGCATTTTCTGCAAATTGGTTTTACAGATGCGCGAACTTTCATAGGAACCTCCAAGATTCTCAAATCAATAAACGTGCTAACCGCTACTTCTTGAGGTTAGCTTTTTTCATTAAACCTTCATACTGTTGCGACATGATATGCGTCTGCATTTGTGAGATAAAATCCATCACAACCACAACAATAATCAACAACGACGTTCCGCCAAAATAAAAAGGAACGTTCCAATAAACAATTAAAAACTCGGGCAACAAACAAACTAACGTAATGTAAAACGCACCGATTAATGTTAGTCGCGTCATTACCTTGTCAATATAAATACTGGTCTGAATACCTGGTCTAATTCCAGGTAAAAAGGCACCCGATTTTTTCAAATTTTCAGCTGTCTCTTTAGAATTAAATACTAAAGCCGTATAGAAAAAGCAGAAGAAAACAATAGCCAGTGCGTAAAAAATAACATAAACAGGCTGCCCTGGTGAAAGTAACGTTGCCGCGTCTTGCAACCAACCAAACCCTTCGCTTTGACCAAACCAACTGGCAATGGTTGCAGGAAAAAGAATAATACTTGATGCAAAAATTGGGGGAATAACACCAGCCATATTTAACTTCAAGGGTAAGAAACTGCTTTGACCTGCGTATAATTTACGCCCTTGTTGTCTTTTTGGATAATTAATTACAATACGACGTTGCCCACGCTCTACAAACACAACCAACATAGTTACAGAAATGGAAATTAAAAATAGCAGCACAATGAACGCGCTGCTCATCTCACCAGTACGAACAAGTTCAAACGTACCACCAATTGCTTTAGGTAACCCTGAAACGATACCAGCAAAGATAATCATCGAAATACCATTACCGATGCCACGTTCAGTCACCTGTTCACCTAACCACATCAGAAAGATAGTGCCAGTGACTAATGTGACCGTAGTGATAGCAACAAAATTCAAGCCTGGACTTAACACGACAGACAAACCGCCTGCAGTTTGATTTTGTAACGCTAAGGAAATACCAATTGCCTGAAAAGTCGCCAAAACCACCGTACCATAGCGAGTAAACTGAGAAATCTTACGTCGTCCCAGCTCACCATCTTTCTTCATTTGTTCCATTGACGGAATAACAACCGTCATGAGTTGCATAATGATAGAAGCGGATATGTAGGGCATAATACCCAGCGCAAACAAGCTCAATCGCATTAACGCTCCACCCGAGAACATATTAAACATGTCCAGAATAGAGCCGCCTTGTTGTTCAAACATAGCAGCCAACGCTTTAGGATCAATTCCAGGAACTGGAATATGCGCCCCAACGCGATAAACAATAAAAGCCCCCAAAACAAAAAATAAGCGTGCCTTCAGCTCTGAAAAATCCCCAGTTTTGTTTGCCATTTGCGCTTTTGATCCATTCACTTTATGCCTCTACTTTGCCACCAGCAGCTTCAATAGATTCTTTTGCACCTACCGTTACTTTTACACCTTTTACAGTGACCGCTTTTGTCAACGTACCCGATTTAATAATACGTGCAACTCTGGTAAAAATCGGAACAATATTCGCGTCAATTAACACTTTCAAATCGATTACATCAGCTGTTAACCCATTCAATTCACCTAAACGAACTTCAGATGAAAACTTCGCTTTGTGGGAAGTAAAACCCACTTTTGGCAGGCGGCGTTGTAAAGGCATTTGACCACCCTCAAAACCAACTTTATGAAAACCGCCACTACGAGCTTTTTGACCTTTATGACCACGACCACAGGTTTTACCCATTGTGCAGCCAATACCACGACCTACACGTCTTGATTTCTTACGCGCACCATCAGTAGCTTTAATTGTATTTAGAAACATTAAACCTCCTCAACCTTAAGCATATAAGCTACTTTGTTGATCATCCCTATATTTTCTGGAGTATTCAGCACTTCAACCGTCTGATTGATTTTACGCAACCCCAAACCTTTTAAACAGGCTCGATGATTAGGCAAACGTCCGAACCGACTTTTTATCATTGTGACACTTAACTTATTACTCATCTTATCACCCAGTGATTTTATCAACGGACAACCCGCGTTTGGCGGCAATTTGGTGAGCATTGTGCATTCCAGTTAAGCCGTTAATCGTCGCACGAACCACATTAATTGGATTATTTGTACCAATACATTTTGCTAACACATTATGTACACCAACAACTTCAAAAACTGCACGCATCGCACCCCCAGCAATAATACCAGTACCTTCCGAGGCAGGTTGCATATAAACTTTTGCGGCTCCAGTCGTATTTGTAATCGCGTATTGAAGGGTATCACCCTTCAACTCCACTTTACGCATATTTTTGCGTGCTTGTTCTAATGATTTCTGAATAGCAATGGGAACTTCGCGTGCTTTACTAACGCCGTAACCGACGCGCCCTTCGCCGTCACCCACGACAGTCAAAGCAGTAAAACCAAAAACCCGACCGCCCTTTACCACCTTTGCAACTCGTCTAACGTTAACTAATTTTTCTTGTAACCCGTCAGCCGAACCTTGAGTAGGTGCTGTAGCCATTGTATTCTCCTAAAATTTCAAGCCAGCTTCACGAGCGGCATCGGCCAATGCTTTAACACGACCGTGATATTTAAATCCCGAACGGTCAAATGCAACTTCAATAACACCTACCGCGAGGGCTTTTTCAGCGATACGCTTACCCACCGCAATTGCCGCCGTGATATTACTCGTTCCCTTCAAACCTGCCTTCAATTCAGTTTGATTTGTCGAAGCACTTGCCAAAGTCACAGTGCCATCTTCACTAATAATCTGTGCATAGATATGCTGTGATGTCTTGTGAATTGACAACCGAGTAGCGTTTAACTTTTTAATCTGACTACGCACTTTTAATGCGCGTTTCATACGAGTTTGTTTCTTATCCATTACGCTACCCTACTTTTTCTTGGCTTCTTTTCTAGTGACATGCTCATCCGAATAACGCACACCCTTCCCCTTATAGGGCTCAGGGGGACGGTAAGCTCGAATCTTTGCGGCAACTTGTCCAACAAGTTGCTTATCACTACCTTTAAGGATAATTTCAGTTTGACTTGGAGTCTCCACTGAAACGCCTGCAGGTACTTCAAAGTCAACGGGATGTGAAAAACCAAGCGATAAGCTAAGAATACTTTCTTTTGCTTGTGCTCTGTAACCCACGCCAACTAGCGTTAATTTCTTTTCAAAACCAGCTGATACGCCAGTCACCATGTTATTTACAATCGCTCTCGCTGTACCAGCTTGAGCGGTTGCTTTTTTGTCATCTTTATTCCACTGCATTGAAATCACATTGTCTGTAATCTCCATGCTAACTGAAGTATCAAAATCAAACGTCAACAAACCTTTGCTACCTTTTACAATAACATTGTTGCCGTCAACTTTAACCTCCACACCACTTGGAATAGTAACGGGGGCTTTAGCAATTCTTGACATAACTACGCCTTATGTTAACAAACAGTGCAAATGACTTCGCCACCATGCCCGATGGCACGCGCCGCTCTATCCGTCATTACTCCATTTGAAGTTGACACGATAGCGACACCCAATCCGCCGAGAACTTTTGGCAATTCATCTTTCGATTTATAAATCCGCAAACCTGGTCTACTGATTCGTTTGATGTTTTCAATTACAGGCGCACCTTTATAATACTTCAACACAACTGTCATCTCAGTGTGACTGCCATTGGTTTCAGTGCTAAATCCCGTAATATAACCCTCCTCTTTAAGTACTTTTGCAATCGATACTTTAAGTTTAGACGAAGGTTGTTTTATAAATTTTTTACCAGCAGACTGACCGTTTCTAATGCGTGTCAGCATATCCGCTACTGGATCTGTCATACTCATCGCTTAATTCTCCAAAATTGATCCAACAGAAATTACCAGCTCGCCTTAACAACACCAGGTACGTCACCACGCATTGTTGCTTCGCGTAATTTATTACGACTCAGACCAAATTTGCGGTAATAACCATGTGGGCGACCGGTTAAATTACAACGGTTACGCACGCGCGATGGACTGGAATCTCTGGGTAATTTTTGAAGCTGCAACTGAGCAGACTCTTTATCCTCAAAAGTAGAGCTAGGAGCTCGAATAATCTCTTTCAAAAAATTACGCTTAACATCATACTTTTTAACTAATTGTTTGCGCTTTTCTTCACGCGCAATCATTGATTTTTTTGCCATGATCAATCACCCCTTACTGTTTAAATGGAAAATTAAACAACCTCAACAACGCCAAACCTTCTTCGTTAGTTTGTGCTGTCGTAGTAATGGTGATGTCCATACCGCGCAACATGTCGATTTTGTCGTAATCGATTTCAGGAAAAATAATTTGTTCTTTCACCCCCATCGAATAATTACCGCGTCCATCAAAACTTCTTGGATTCAATCCCCTAAAATCCCGAACTCGAGGAATAGAAATACTAATCAAACGATCCAAAAATTCGTACATTTTATCGCTACGTAATGTCACTTTACAGCCGATAGGCATATCATCACGAATTTTAAATCCCGCAATAGATTTTCTCGCCAAAGTAATTACTGGTTTCTGACCTGAAATCTTTTCCATGTCACTAACAGCAAACTGCAATACTTTTTTATCCGCCACTGCACCGCTTACCCCCATATTGAGGGTGATTTTAGTAATACGAGGAGCTTGCATTACGGTTTTGTAACCGAACTGTTCAATTAAAGCAGGACGAACAGTTTCCTTATATACCGAGTCTAATCTAGCCATGATTCACCTTACGCATCGACAACTTCGTTGGTTGATTTAAAGTATCGGACTTTTTTTCCATCATCTAAAAATCTAAAACCGACCCGATCCGCTTTTTTTGTTACCGGGTTATACAGCCCTACATTGGAAATTTCAATCGGCATATCCTTAGTCACAAAACCGCCTTGAACACCTACATTAGGGTTCGGCTTTTGGCTTTTACTAACCTGATTGATACCCTCAACAAGAACTTTGTTATTTTTCAGAATTTGGGTCACACGACCACTTTTGCCCTTATCTTTACCGATACGGACGATGACTTCGTCACCTTTTCTTATTTTTTGCATAATTTTACTCTCGACCTTATAACACTTCAGGTGCTAATGAAATGATTTTCATGAACTTTTCACCTCTAAGCTCACGAGTCACAGGGCCAAAAATCCGTGTACCTAACGGTTGCAAATTGTTATTTAAAATAACCGCTGCATTGCCATCAAAACGAATAACTGAACCATCAGAACGACGTACACCTTTACGAGTACGTACGACTAACGCGTTATAAACCTCGCCTTTTTTCACTCTGCCGCGAGGAATCGCATCTTTTACACTGACTTTAATGATATCGCCAATACCAGCGTAACGCCGATGCGAACCACCAAGTACTTTGATACACATGACCTTTTTTGCACCGCTATTATCGGCAACCTCAAGGTTAGTTTGCATCTGAATCATGATCTATTCCTACAAATATAAAATTAAGCGTTTAACTGATTATTTGTTAGTACGTTCTAACACTTGTACCAATTTAAACGTTTTATGTTTAGACATCGGACGGCAAGATGTAATTGAAACTACATCACCTTCTTGACAAAAATTATCCTCATCATGTGCCATCATCTTCGTAGAACGTTTTATATACTTCCCGTAAACGGGATGCTTTACTACGCGTTCAACCAAAACAGTAATCGTCTTGTCCATTTTATTACTGACAACACGCCCCGTAATGGTTCGTAATTTAGTCGTATTTTCACTCATACTACGCTCTCACCATCTCATTTAACACGGTTTGAACGCGAGCTACGTCACGTCGTACCTTTTTCACCTGAGCTGTTTTAGACAGCTGCCCTGTACCCTTTTGCATCTGTAGGGTAAAACGTTCTCGCGCTAATTCAATTAACAAAACTGATAGCTCATCGCGTGACTTTTGACGTAATTCACTTGCTTTCATCACATTATCGTCCGTACAGTAAATAGTGTTTTCAAAGGTAACTTAGCTGATGCTAACATGAAAGCTTCACGAGCTAACTCTTCAGAAACACCTTGAATCTCATACAGCATCGTACCTGGGCGAATTTGTGCAACCCAATACTCTACGTTGCCCTTACCCTTACCCATACGAACCGCTAAAGGTTTTTCAGTAATTGGCTTATCCGGAAATACACGAATCCAAATCTTACCACCACGTTTAACATGACGAGTAATAGTACGACGAGCGGACTCAATTTGACGAGCCGTCAACCGACCACGACTAATTGATTTAAGACCGAACTCACCAAAACTAACTGATGATCCACGAACAGCAATACCGTTGTTCTTGCCTTTATGCTGTTTACGAAATTTTGTTCTTTTAGGTTGAAGCATCTTTCTGTTCCTTCAACTATTTTTTAGATTCAGAGTTAATAGATGCTTTATGTGCATCTACATCAAATACTTCACCTTTGAATATCCACACTTTAATGCCGATAATTCCATAGGTTGTATGTGCCTCAGCCGTTGCGTAATCGATATCCGCACGCAAAGTGTGCAAGGGTACGCGCCCTTCTCTGTACCACTCACTTCGCGCAATTTCAGCACCATTCAAACGCCCACCCACGTTTATTTTGATACCTTCAGCACCTAAACGCATCGTGTTGGTAACAGCCCGTTTCATTGCACGACGGTACATGATACGCTTTTCAAGCTGTTGAGCAACCCCTTCAGCGACTAAATATGCATCCAACTCCGGTTTTCTAATTTCTTCAACGTTGAGCTGTACAGGCACACCGATCATTTTAGCAATTTCTTGCTTCAAAACTTCGATGTCTTCGCCTTTTTTACCAATAACGATACCTGGGCGTGCAGTGTAAATCGTAATTTGTGCGTTGTTCGCGGGGCGATTGATTTGAATGCGACTCACTGAAGCGTGCGCTAATTTTTTTCTTAAAAACTCTCTGACTTTTAAATCTTGATACAAAAAAGTGGAATAATCTTTGCTGCTTGCATACCAGCGCGAATTCCAGTCTTTAACAATACCAAGACGTATGCCAGTTGGATGTACTTTTTGACCCATGTTATCCCCTACTCGCTTTCTGCAACTTTAATGGTGATATGGCAGGTTCTTTTAAGGATATGATTCGCACGACCTTTAGCTCTTGCCTTAAATCTTTTCAATGTCGCCGCCTCATTTACAAAAACCGTAGATACTTTTAACGCATCAATGTCAGCACTTTCATTATGCTCTGCATTAGCGATTGCTGATTCTAAAACTTTTTTTACAATAAATGCGGCTTTTTTCGGACTGAACTTTAAAATGTTCAATGCTTTTTCAACAGGAAGTCCACGAATTTGATCGCAAACTAACCGTGCTTTCTGAGCAGATAAAGGCGCATTACTTAATTTTGCTGAAACTTCCATCGTCCATCCTACTTAGATTTCTTGTCAGCCACATGACCTTTATAGGTTCGGGTGGGTGCAAATTCGCCTAATTTATGACCCACCATATTCTCAGTAACGAGAACGGGGATGTGTAGCTTCCCATTATGAACTGCAATGGTCAGGCCTAACATATCAGGAATAATCATTGATCGTCTAGACCAGGTTTTAATCGGTTTCCTGCTACTGATTTTTATAGCATCCTCAACCTTTTTAAAGAGATGATGATCAATAAAAGGACCTTTTTTAATTGAACGCGGCACGCTGATTCCCCTCTATTTTTACTTACGACGTCTAATAATCATGTTATCAGTACGTTTGTTCTTTCTTGTTTTATAACCTTTTGTAGGTACACCCCAAGGCGACACGGGATGTCTACCACCCGATGTACGACCTTCACCACCACCATGCGGATGATCAACTGGGTTCATAACAACACCTCGAACGGTCGGTCTAATACCACGCCATCTTGATGCTCCGGCTTTACCTAAAGAAGCGAGATTATGCTCTGAATTAGAAACTTCACCGATTACAGCACGACAATCAGCTAATACCTTACGCATTTCACCAGAACGTAACCGAAGTGTAGCATGAACGCCATCACGTGCAACTAATTGCACCGAGGTTCCCGCACTTCTAGCAACTTGTGCGCCCTTACCTGATTTCAATTCAACACAGTGTACCGTTGTGCCCACCGGAATGTTACGCAGTGGCATACAATTTCCGATTCTAACTGGTGCAATTTCAGCAGAGATAATTTCCTGCCCAGCTTCAAGACCTTTCGGCGCGATAATATACCGGCGTTCACCATCCTTGAACAAAATTAATGCAATGTTTGCAGTTCTGTTAGGATCGTATTCCAACCGCTCAACAACTGCAGAAATATCTATCTTGTTTCTTTTAAAATCAATAAGACGATAATGCTGCTTATGACCGCCACCGACGTGACGAGTAGTAATACGACCGTTATTATTACGACCGCCTGTTTTACTCTTCTTCTCTAATAACGCAGCAAATGGTTTACCTTTATGCAATGCATCATTTTTAACTCGTACTACAAACCGTGATCCAGGGGAGGTCGGTTTTGACTTTACAATCGCCATAATTTTTACCGTTTCCTTTTCTATCTCAATTAAGCCGTTGCAAATTCAATATCATGACCAGCTTTCAGCTTAACATAAGCCTTCTTCCAATCAGAACGCTGACCCAACGAACGCCCAAATCTTTTTTGTTTGCCTTTCACGTTTAATACCCGTACAGCATCTACTTCGACATTAAACATTGCTTCGACGGCACTCTTCACTTGTTTTTTAGTCGCATTTTTCTGCACTTTAAAAACAATTTGCTTATCTCTTTCCGCAATAATTGTACTTTTTTCAGAAATAACAGGTGCTTCTAAAATACGTGTTAACTGATATAAATTTGTACTCATGCCAAACGCTCCTCTAACTGCTGCAACGCACTCGGAGTGACAATCACTTTATCTGCTGCAACTAATAAAACAGGATTTAAATTTGCTGCTTCAACCACTTCCACATAAGGAATGTTTCTTGAAGCTAAAGCCAAATTCATATCAACTTCACTCACAACAATCAAAGTACGTTTTGAGTCAAAAGAATCCAATTGTGCGCGTAACGCTTTCGTTTTCGGTGTAGTAGCTAACACTTCTGCACTGATAATCAAACGATCTTGACGCAACAATTCCGATAAAATTGAACGAACACCGACACGAAACATTTTTTTATTAAGTTTCTGATCATAATTGCGCGGTCTTGCAGCAAAAGTAGCACCACCCGTCCGCCATAATGGACTGCGTGTTGTTCCAGATCTCGCTCGACCAGTTCCCTTTTGACGCCAAGGTTTGGCACCGCCACCACTCACGTCAGAACGTGTTTTTTGTGCTTTCGTACCTTGTCTTGCACCAGCCAAGTAACGTGTCACCAACTGATGGACAAGTGTTTCATTGTACGATTGTCCAAAAACAGCCTCACTAACTTGAATGCCATTTTGTTCATTTAATTTAGGTATTTGCAATCCCATGACTTAGCCCTTATTCCGCATTTTAGAAGCTGGCGTAATCACAACATCACCACCTTTGGCACCAGGAACAGCACCTTTCACTAAAATTAAATTTCTCTCTGCATCAATCGAGTGAATCGTCAAGTTTTGAATGGTCGTTTTTGCGGCACCTAAATGCCCCGCCATTTTTTTACCTTTAAAAACGCGACCTGGCGTTTGACACATACCGATAGAACCCAATACACGATGTGACAACGAGTTACCATGAGTTGCATCTTGCATACTAAAATGATGCTTCTTAACACCACCAGCAAAACCTTTACCAATACTTTGACCTTGTACGTCAATTACTTGACCCTCAGCAAAAATACTTAAGGGTAATTCCGAACCCAAGTTAAATTCTGAACTTTCACCCTCTTCAAGCCTAAATTCCCAAAGACCGCGACCTGCAGTAACATTAGCTGCTGCATAATGTCCAGCCATCGCCTTAGTCACCTTTGATGATTTTTTGTCGCCAGCGGCAACTTGAATTGCACAGTAGCCATCGATTTCGAGACTTTTAACTTGTGTTACTCTGTTCGAATCAATTTGTAAGACAGTCACTGGAACCGATGAACCATCTTCGCAAAATATTCTGGTCATACCACATTTACGACCAATAAGACCTATTGACATTTGCCAATTCCTCTATTCTTAATTCAACTTAATCTGAACATCAACACCAGCTGCTAAATCTAACTTCATCAAAGCATCAACTGTTTTATCAGTTGGTTCGACGATATCTAGCAATCTTTTGTATGTTCTCAATTCGTACTGATCACGCGCATCTTTATCAACGTGCGGTGAAACTAATACGGTAAATCGTTCTTTTTTAGTAGGCAATGGAATCGGACCCTTAACTTGTGCACCGGTCCTTCTTGCTGTTTCTACTATCTCACTAGCCGACTGATCAATTAATTTATGATCAAAAGATTTCAAGCGAATTCTGATAGTTTGATTAGACATAATTTTTACTCAATAATCGATGCAACAACGCCAGCACCTACTGTACGACCACCTTCACGAATCGCAAAACGCAATCCATCTTCCATCGCGATGGGTGAAATTAATTTTACTTTAACCGAAATGTTATCACCTGGCATAACCATTTCAACGCCTTCTGGTAACTCTACCGCGCCTGTTACATCGGTTGTTCTAAAATAGAACTGAGGGCGATAGCCGTTAAAAAATGGCGTATGACGACCACCCTCATCTTTAGACAAGATATAAATTTCAGAGTTGAAATAAGCGTGTGGTTTAATTGTACCCTTGTGTGCTAAAACTTGACCACGCTCAACGTCATCACGTTTTGTACCACGTAACAACAAACCAACGTTATCACCAGCCTCACCTTGGTCTAACAATTTACGGAACATTTCAACACCGGTACAAGTGGTAACAACCGTTGGACGAATGCCAACAATTTCAACTTCTTGACCCACTTTAACCACACCACGTTCAATACGACCGGTGACTACCGTACCACGTCCAGAAATAGAAAATACATCTTCGATTGGCATCAAAAATGCGCCATCAATAGCACGCTCTGGTAATGGAATATATGTATCTAAAGCTTCAACCAATTTGATAACTGATGGCATACCAATTGGACTCTCATCACCTTGTAATGCTAGCAAAGCAGAACCTCTAATAATTGGCGTATCATCACCAGGAAAATCGTACATATCAAGCAATTCTCTGATTTCCATCTCTACCAATTCAATCAATTCTTCATCGTCAACCATATCTGCCTTGTTCAAGAAAACAACAATATATGGAACACCAACTTGACGCGATAATAAAATGTGTTCACGCGTTTGTGGCATTGGACCATCTGCTGCGGAACAAACTAGAATTGCACCATCCATTTGAGCAGCACCTGTAATCATATTTTTTACATAATCGGCATGACCTGGACAGTCAACGTGTGCGTAATGACGCACGGTCGATTCATATTCAACATGTGAAGTCGCAATAGTAATACCACGCGCTCTTTCTTCTGGTGCATTATCAATTTGATCGAATGCTTTTACCGCACCACCGTGTAATTTAGCCATTACACTAGTTAATGCTGCTGTTAAAGTAGTTTTACCATGATCAACGTGACCGATTGTACCAACGTTGACGTGTGGTTTACTACGCGAAAATTTTTCTTTAGCCATGAGTTACACCTTAAAATAATTCAAATTTTTACGAAAATTTCTTAATGATTGATTCTGTGATATGCATTGGCACTTCACCGTATTTTTTAAACTGCATACTGTACGTTGCTCGACCTTGGGTCGCGGAACGTAAATCGGTGGCATAACCAAACATTTCCGACAACGGCACTTCGCAGTCAATCACTTTTGCTGAAGCAGTATCTTTCATTGCTTGAATAACACCTCGCCGCTTACTAACATCTCCGACAACATCTCCCATGTATTCTTCTGGGGTTATTACTTCAACACGCATTACCGGCTCTAATAAAATGGGATTCGCATTTCTGGTGCCTTCTCTAAAACATATCGCACCAGCAGTACGAAAAGCGGAATCACTCGAATCAACGTTGTGATAAGAACCGCCAAACAATGTCACCTTTACATCCAAAACAGGGTAGCCGACCAAAACACCACTTTTCAACTGATCTTGAATACCTTTATCAATAGCTGGAATATACTCGGCTAAAACTACACCTACTGAAATATCATTAATGAACTGATAACCAACACCGCGTTTCTGAGGCTCTAAACGTAACCAAATGTGGGCATATTGTCCTTTCTCGCCCATTTGACGAATAAATTTTGTTTCCTGTTCAAAAACGCATCCAATAGTTTCTCGATAAGCAACCTGAGGTGAACCTACATTTGCATCAACATTAAACTCTCGTTTCATACGATCAACGATAATGTCTAAGTGTAATTCACCCATGCCAGAAATAACTGTCTGCCCAGAATCGGGGTCGATGCTCGCTTTAAAAGAAGGATCCTCTTGTGCCAATCGTCTCAAAGCAATAAGCATCTTATCTTCATCGACTTTGGTTTTAGGTTCGATTGCAATTGAAATAACAGGTTCTGGGAACTCTATTTTTTCTAAGATAATAAGATCATCACCACTGCAAAATGTATCACCAGTGACCACATCTTTTAAACCGATAATAGCAGCAATATCACCTGCAAAAATAACTTTAACTTCTTCTCGACTGTCAGCATGCATCTGAACAATCCGTCCAATTCGCTCGCGCTTCATTTTTGTAGCGTTGTAAATACTGTCACCAATTGCCAATACGCCCGAGTAAACCCTAAAAAAAGTTAACAGTCCAATAAAAGGATCAATAGCAATTTTGAACGCCAAAGCTGAGAACGACGCATCATCTCTTGCCAATCGCGTTATCGATGCCTTACCATCTACCGACATTCCTTGAACAGGTTTAACATCAATCGGCGATGGTAAATACTCAACAATCGCATCTAACAATGTTTGAACACCTTTGTTCTTAAAAGCAGAACCACAAAGCACTGGAACAACTCGACCCGCAATTGTTAAAGTACGAATACCATTTTTAATCTCGTCATTTGTCAAAGTACCTGTTTCCAGATATTTATCCATAAACAATTCATTAGCATCAGCTGCAACTTCAACAAGTAGTTCACGCCACCTGATTACCTCAGACACCAAATCAATTGGAATATCTAAGTCATCAAAGGTCACCCCCATATCTGTATCGTGCCAACAGATGACGCGCATACTTAACAAATCTATTACACCATCAAAAGAATCCTCTTTCCCTAGTGGCAATTGTAATAAAACAGGGGCAGCGGCTAAACGACTTCGAATTTGATTAACCGTACCAAAAAAATCAGCACCTAACCGATCCATCTTATTAATAAAAACTAATCGAGGTATCTTATACTTGTCAGCTTGTCGCCAGACTGTTTCAGACTGAGGCTCAACACCACCAACGGCACAAAATACTGCACAAGCACCATCCAAAACACGCAACGACCGCTCGACCTCAACTGTAAAATCAACATGCCCTGGTGTATCAATAATATTGATTCGATGCTGATCATACTGCCCCCACATCCCTTCCCAAAAACATGTCGTGGCAGCGGACGTAATCGTAATACCACGCTCTTGCTCCTGCACCATCCAATCCATAACGGCGGCACCATCATGAACCTCCCCCATTTTATGAGAGACACCAGTGTAGTAAAGAATGCGTTCAGTTGTCGTAGTTTTTCCAGCATCAATGTGCGCCATGATACCGATATTTCGATAATGTTCTATCGATGTTTTACGCGCCACAATGACCAACTTATTTTCTACCAGCGATAATGCGAAAACGCTTTATTTGCTTCAGCCATACGATGAGTATCCTCTCGCTTTTTGACAGCAGAACCTCGACTTTCAAACGCATCTATTAACTCGCCAGCCAACTTAGCCGCCATAGTACGCTCATTTCTTTTACGTGCTGCATCAATTAACCAGCGCATTGACAAGGCTATTCGCCGTGCTGGACGAACTTCAACAGGCACTTGGTAGGTTGCACCACCGACGCGACGTGATTTAACTTCGACACGTGGCTGAACATTTTCTAACGCTTTAGAAAGAATATCTAACGGTACTTCATGACCTTTGCGCTCAATAACTTCTAACGCGCCATAAATGATACTTTCAGCAATTGACTTCTTGCCGCTTTCCATAATCATATTCATAAATTTAGTCAACATCACGCTGCCAAATCTAGGATCTGGAATAATTTCTCTTTTTGTAGCTACTCTTCTTCTTGACATTTACTTACCAATTAACCTTTAGGGCGTTTTGTTCCATATTTAGAACGACCGCATTTTCTATTACTTACACCAGAAGCGTCCAAACTACCACGCACGACATGGTAACGCACACCAGGCAAATCCTTAACACGACCACCACGAATCAAAACCACAGAATGCTCTTGAAGATTGTGACCCTCACCTCCAATATAACTACTGACTTCTGCGCCATTAGTTAATCGAACACGAGCCACCTTTCTAAGTGCTGAGTTTGGTTTTTTAGGTGTCGTCGTATAAACACGAGTACAAACACCTCGACGCTGCGGACACGCTTCTAAAGCGGGTACATTACTTTTCTCTATTCTCTTAGCTCGAGGCTTACGGACCAATTGATTTATTGTGGTCATATTCTTACTCCGAAATATATTTTAACTGTCAGATCAATAAAACAACCTACCAAAACGGTGCTAACTGACTTCAACCTAAATCAAAGTGCAACAGCTGACTGTAGCGGGCAATAATACTGACTATTTTACACTAGGTCAAGCCTAAATGTTTAATGCGTGCTTAAGAGCTTCTTCAACGTCATCAATGTCAATGACAACGGACGAATCTACCTCATTCTTAACTTCAGATAATACAAAGCGTTGCCGTCTGTTTTCATGGTACGCCAAGCCCGTTCCAGCTGGAATCAACCGCCCGACAATAACGTTCTCTTTCAACCCCTGTAAACTATCACTTAATCCACGAACTGCCGCATCGGTTAGTACCCGAGTAGTTTCTTGAAATGAAGCGGCTGAAATAAAAGACTCTGTAGCTAATGAGGCTTTTGTAATACCCAACAACACAGAATCATAACTTGCTGGAATTTTTCCCGCCGCTTCAACGTGGTCATTTTCTTCACGCATCGCCGCTCTCTCTACCTGCTCACCTTTTAAAAAGCAGCTATCGCCCGAAGCAGTAATTTCAACTTTACGCAACATTTGCCGAATAATGGCCTCAATATGCTTATCGTTGATCTTTACGCCTTGCAAACGATACACATCTTGAATCTCTTTAACTAAATAATTCGCCAACTCTTCCACGCCGCGTAAGCGCAAAATATCGTGCGGTGTCAATTCACCCTCGGCAATGGTTTCACCTTTTTCCACCTGTTCACCCTCGAACACAGTGATGTGCCGCCACTTGGGAATTAAAGTTTCAAATTGTTCACCACTCGCATCTGTAATGGAAACACGCTGCTTACCTTTAGTTTCTTTACCAAACGCAATGATGCCGGTCGCTTCAGCAAGAATCGCGGGATCTTTCGTTTTACGCGCTTCAAACAAATCGGCAACACGCGGCAAACCACCGGTAATATCACGGGTTTTACTTGATTCTTGCGGAATACGCGCTAACACGTCACCGATTTTTACCTCGCCACCATCTTTAATGCTAGCGATAGCACCAGTCGGTAAAAAATATTGCGCGGGAATTTCAGTACCCGGCAAATAAATTGCGCCACCATTTGCATCAAGCAATTTCACCATCGGACGCAACTCTCTACCCGCACTACCCCGTTGTTTTGGATCAATAACTACTAAATCTGTCAAGCCAGTGATTGCATCTAGTTGTGACTGTACTGTGACACCATTTACGAAGGCATTTAGTTCAACAATTCCGTCCACTTCCGTAATAACCGGATGAGTAAATGGATCCCAATTAACGATAACTTCGCCTGCTTCAACCCGATCGCCCTCTTGTTTAGAAAGTACCGCGCCGTAAGGAATTTTATAACGTTCGCGTTCACGACCATATTCATCCATCACAACAACTTCGCCAGAACGTGAAACAGCCACGAGATTTCCTTCACGATTCACGACGCTTTTCAGATTACTCAACCGTATACTACCTTCAGATTTTACCTCAACCTTACTGATAGCTACATCTCGAGAAGCGGCACCACCAATGTGGAATGTTCGCATTGTTAACTGTGTACCCGGTTCACCAATTGATTGGGCGGCAATAACACCAACCGCTTCGCCGATATTTACCAAATGCCCACGTCCTAAGTCGCGACCATAACATGCAGCACAAACCCCGTGTCGATTTTCACAAGTAATAATTGAACGCACAAGTACATGATCAATACCCGCTTTTTCGAGTACAACCACCCAATCCTCGTCAATTAACGTACCTCTAGGGGCAACAATATTCTCGCCCGACTTATCCATAATATCGATAGCTGCAACTCGTCCAAGAACACGTTCAGATAGCGATTCAACGACGTTTACACCATCAATGATGGGGGTCATTGCCAGCCCACTGCTGGTGCCACAATCTTGTGCGCTAATAATCAAATCTTGTGCAACATCGACCAAACGTCGAGTTAAATACCCTGAGTTTGCCGTTTTCAATGCTGTATCCGCCAACCCTTTACGGGCACCATGCGTTGAAATAAAGTATTGTAATACGTCTAAGCCTTCACGGAAATTCGCAGTAATTGGTGTTTCAATAATCGAACCATCTGGTTTTGCCATCAAACCACGCATTCCAGCTAATTGTCGAATCTGTGCAGCCGACCCCCTCGCGCCGGAATCCGCCATCATATAAATTGAGTTAAATGATTTTTGCTCTTGGTTTTCACCTTGTGCATCAACATAACTCTCTTTACCCAAACCATCCATCATCACCTTAGCGATTTTATCATTCGCGTGTGACCAAATATCAACAACCTTATTGTAGCGTTCACCATCGGTAACTAAACCAGCCGCATATTGACTTTGGATTTCATTCACTTCTTTATTTGAATCCGCCAAAATGACATCTTTTTCAGCTGGAATTTCCATATCTTCGATACCAAATGAAATTCCGGAACGTGTTGCGTATTTGAAACCCAAATACATCAACTGATCTGCCAAAATAACGGTGTCTTTGTTACCCATGTAACGATAGCTGTAGTTAATCAAGCGCGAGATATTCTTTTTCGTCATATCGCAATTGACTAAATCAAATGGCATACCAGCGGGAATCATTTCCCAAATCAACGCTCTTCCAACGGTCGTATCCACACGATGTGTTTTACGACCCACTATGCCTGTTTCATCTGTTACTTTCTCAGTAATACGCAACTGAATTTTAGACTGCAATGCCACCGCTTTTTCTTCTAACGCCTTATGGACTTCACTTACGCTAACAAAAATACTGCCATTACCTACCGCATCCATTTTTTCGCGACTAATGTAGTACAAACCCAAAACCATATCTTGTGAAGGGTTGATAACCGGTTCACCGTTGGCAGGCGACAAAATGTTGTTCGTCGCCATCATCAATGTTCGCGCTTCTAATTGCGCTTCAATCGATAATGGAACGTGAACCGCCATTTGATCGCCGTCAAAATCCGCGTTAAAAGCACTACAAACTAACGGATGTAATTGAATCGCTTTGCCTTCAATTAACGTCGGTTCAAACGCTTGAATCCCTAAACGATGCAATGTTGGCGCACGGTTCAACAGAATAGGATGCTCACGAATTACTTCTTCGAGAATATCCCACACTTCCGTGCCTTCACGTTCCACCATTTTTTTCGCGGCTTTAATCGTTGTCGCTAATCCACGGAATTGCAATTTGCTAAAAATGAATGGTTTGAATAATTCCAATGCCATTTTTTTCGGTAAACCACATTGATGCAAACGTAATGAAGGACCCACCACAATTACAGAACGCCCCGAATAATCAACTCGTTTACCGAGTAAGTTTTGACGAAAACGCCCTTGCTTACCTTTAATCATATCGGCAAGCGATTTTAAGGGGCGACGATTCGTCCCCGTGATTGCACGACCGCGACGACCATTATCAAGTAACGCATCAACCGATTCTTGCAGCATTCGTTTTTCATTACGCACGATAATGTCAGGCGCACTCAAATCCAATAACCGATTTAAACGGTTATTTCGATTGATAACCCGACGATATAAATCGTTTAAATCGGAAGTCGCAAACCGACCACCGTCAAGTGGTACTAATGGACGTAATTCAGGCGGCAATACAGGTAATACTTTCAAAATCATCCATTCAGGACGATTTTTCGACACCAATAATGCACTCATAACTTTGAGACGTTTGGCGTATTTTTTAATTTTAGTTTCTGAACTCGTCGCGTTGATTTCTTGTTTTAAAATCTCAACTTCGGCTTTTAGATCGATGGATTTCAGCAATTCGTAAATCGCTTCAGCCCCCATTTTGGCAACAAAATCATCACCATATTTTTCTTGCGAATCTTGGTATTCATCATCTGTCAACAATACACCTTTAACTAAAGGCGTATCTCCTGACTCTAAAATCACGAAAGATTCAAAATACAACACGCGCTCAATTTCACGCAACGTCATATCAAGCAATAACGCAATACGCGACGGCAATGATTTTAAAAACCAAATATGTGCGACTGGACTGGCTAAATCAATATGCCCCATACGATCACGACGTACTTTAGAGAGCGTGACTTCCACACCGCATTTTTCACATATGACACCGCGATGTTTTAAGCGTTTATATTTACCGCATAAACATTCGTAATCACTGACAGGGCCAAAAATTTTGGCACAAAATAATCCGTCACGTTCCGGTTTAAAAGTACGATAGTTAATTGTTTCTGGTTTTTTTACTTCGCCGTACGACCACGAACGAATTACATCTGGCGAGGCGAGACCAATACGAATACCATCAAAATCTTCTGCACGATTTTGACGTTTTAAGAAATTCATTAAATCTTTCAAGAGCTTGTCCTCTTTAAAATAAGTTTAAAAGCACAAGGCGCAAGCTGCGCCTTGTAGACCGGCTTGTACCTAGATTATTCTCGTTCTAACTCAATATTGACCGCTAATGAACGAATTTCTTTAATTAACACATTAAATGATTCTGGCATTCCGGCTTCCATTTTGTGGTCGCCGTCGACGATGTTTTTATACATCCGAGTTCTGCCCGTCACGTCATCTGATTTAACAGTAAGCATCTCTTGCAACGTATACGCTGCACCGTAGGCTTGTAATGCCCAGACTTCCATTTCACCGAAACGCTGACCACCAAATTGCGCTTTACCGCCTAACGGTTGTTGCGTCACGAGGCTGTAAGGTCCGGTCGAACGAGCGTGCATTTTGTCATCAACCAAATGGTTTAATTTCAACATATACATATAGCCAACCGTGACTTTACGTTCAAATCGTTCACCCGTTAAACCGTCATACAACCAAGTTTGACCATCTTCAGGTAGATCCGCCAAACGTAGCATTTCATGAATATCTTCTTCATTTGCACCATCGAAAACGGGGGTTGCCATCGGAACGCCGCTCACTAAATTCGCCGCCATTTCCAAAATATCAGCATCGCTGAACGAAGCTAAATCCTCTTTACGACCATTGCAATTGTAAATTTTATCTAAATACTCTCGAATGGCTTTTACTTTCGCTTGCGACGCATCGTATTTCGCTTCCAGCATTTTGCCAATTTTGATACCCAAACCTTTAGCTGCCCAACCTAAATGGGTTTCCAGTACCTGCCCGACGTTCATTCGCGACGGTACACCTAAAGGATTAAGTACGATGTCCACCGGATTACCGTCAGCGGTATACGGCATATCTTCAATCGGGCGAATCATGGAGATAACCCCTTTATTCCCATGTCGTCCCGCCATTTTATCGCCCGGTTGAATACGGCGTTTCACAGCAAGATACACTTTCACCATTTTCAATACACCAGGCGGCAAATCGTCACCCATCGTAATTTTGCGTTTTTTATCTTCAAACTTCGCATCAAAATCTTTACGTTGCTGTTCGATTTGTTTTTCAGTGACTTCCAATAAGGTATTGAGTTCATCCTCTTTCATTCTGAGTTTGAACCAATCAGATGGTTTTAAACCATCTAAGTATTTTTGCTTAAGTACGTCACCAGCACTCAAATCTTTGCCAACTTGAGCAACTTTGCCAACTAAGTCTTTAGCAATTCGAGCGAAAATATCGCCTTCCAAAATCTTAATCTGATCATCTAAATCTTTGCGATAACTTTTGATTTGATCTTGTTCAATATCCAACGCACGTTTGTCTTTTTTTACGCCATCACGAGTAAAGACTTGTACATCAATCACGGTGCCTTCAATACTGCCGGGGACACGCAAGGACGTATCTTTCACATCTGCGGCTTTTTCGCCGAAAATCGCGCGTAATAATTTTTCTTCTGGTGTGAGTTGAGTTTCGCCTTTGGGCGTCACTTTACCCACCAAAATATCGCCGCCTTTTACTTCGGCACCAACATAGACAATACCCGATTCGTCCAATTTCGATAACGCCTCTTCACTAACGTTCGGAATATCGGCGGTAATTTCTTCCGGACTGTGTTTAGTATCACGAGCTACGCAGGTTTTTTCTTCAATGTGAATCGTGGTGAAACGATCTTCTTTGACGACTCGTTCTGAAACGAGAATCGAATCTTCGTAGTTGTAACCATTCCACGGCATGAAGGCAACCAACATATTTTGTCCGAGTGCCAATTCGCCCATATCAGTTGAAGGACCATCCGCCATAATATCGCCAGACTTTACTTTGTCGCCGACTTTGACCAATGGTTTTTGATTGATACAAGTGTTTTGATTCGAACGGGTATATTTAATTAAGTTATAAATATCAACGCCAGACGCACCGTTTTCAGTTTCGGTATCATTCACACGCACCACGATTCGTGCGGCATCTACTGATTCGATTTTACCACCGCGTGTCGCGACGACGGTCACGCCAGAGTCTTTGGCTACGGTGCGTTCCATACCAGTACCCACTAACGGCTTTTCAGCGCGTAGCGTCGGAACGGCTTGACGTTGCATATTTGAACCCATCAATGCCCGGTTCGCGTCATCGTGTTCTAAGAACGGAATAATCGAAGCCGCCACTGAAACAATTTGTTTCGACGAAACGTCCATATACTGCACCGTGTCAGACATCGCTAAAGTAAATTCATCTTTATGACGGCAAGATACTAGCCCATCAATCAATTTTCCTGTTTCGTCAACGGGCACACTCGCCTGCGCAATAACAAATTCACCTTCTTCAATTGCAGATAAATAATCCACTTGATCGGTTACTTTGCCGCCCACTACTTTGCGATAAGGCGTTTCTAAAAAGCCATAATTATTGGTGCGTGCATAAACTGACAATGAGTTAATCAAACCAATGTTTGGTCCCTCCGGCGTTTCAATTGGGCAAACTCGACCATAATGTGTCGCGTGTACGTCGCGAACTTCAAAGCCTGCGCGTTCGCGAGCTAAACCACCAGGACCCAACGCAGAAACGCGACGTTTGTGCGTCACTTGTGATAATGGATTGTTTTGATCCATGAACTGCGACAATTGGCTAGAGCCAAAGAATTCTTTGATTGCCGCTGAAACAGGTTTCGCATTGATAATTTCTTGAGGCATTAAACCTTCAGAATCTGCCAACGTTAAACGTTCTTTGACTGTACGTTCTACACGCACTAAGCCAACGCGAAATTGGTTTTCGACCATTTCGCCAACGGAACGCACACGACGATTTCCCAAATGGTCAATGTCGTCAACGATACCGTTACCGTTGCGAATAGCAATTAACTCTTTTAATACATCAATGATGTCGTCTTTTGTCAAGGTACCTGAACCAACAATGGCTTCACGCCCTAATCGACGATTGAACTTCATTCGCCCAACAGTAGATAAATCGTAACGATCATCGGTAAAAAATAAATTTTGGAATAAATTTTCTGCTGATTCGCGTGTTGGCGGTTCACCAGGACGCATCATCCGGTAAATTTCAACCAAGGCTTCTAAATTATTGGTAGTAGTATCGGAACGCATCGCGTTAGAAATATAGGCACCGCGATCTAAGTCGTTGACGTATAAAGTATTGAGTTCGCTCACGCCACATTCAATACAACGATCGATAATATGACCGGTCATTTCTTCATTAACGGATGCAATTAACTCACCCGTTTTTCGATCGATTACATTGTGACTTAAAATTTTACCGATTAAGTATTCTCTCGGTACCTCAAACGCGGTCAACTCTGCTTTATTAATATCACGAATATGCTTTGCAGTAATGCGCCGCCCTTCTTCGACCAAAACTTGGCTACCATCTTTAATATCAAATGCGGCGATTTCACCTCGCAACCGTTCGGGAGCGATATGCAAAATACAAGCATTTTGATTTATTACAAATTTATTGGTTTCAAAAAATATACTGATTATTTTTTCGTTATCGAATGTTTTGTCTAACGCGCGTAACAAAATAGTGGCGGGAATTTTACGACGGCGATCGATACGCACAAACACACAATCTTTATGATCAAATTCAAAATCTAACCACGAACCACGGTAAGGGATTACGCGAGCGTTAAATAATAATTTGCCTGACGAATGCGTTTTGCCTTTATCATGATCAAAAAATACGCCCGGTGAACGGTGTAATTGCGACACGATAACACGCTCAGTACCGTTAATCACAAAGGTTCCGTTATCGGTCATTAAGGGCAATTCTCCCATGTATACTTCTTGTTCCCGCACGTCTTTAACGACTTTTGCAGAAGCAGCAGCTTCTTTGTCATAAATAACTAAACGAACTAAAACACGCAAAGATGCCGCGTAAGTTGCGCCACGTTGTTGACATTCTCGGACATCAAAAACTGGATCACCTAAACGATAACGCACATATTCCAATACAGCGTATCCGTTATGACTTTCAATCGGAAAAACACTTGAAAATGCGGCGTGCAAACCGAGATTATCGCGTTTAGCTACGTCAATGCCGGACTGTAAAAAATGGGCATAAGAGTCAATTTGAGTGGCAAGAAGATAGGGAACTTCAAGCACTTCCGTGCTTTTCCCAAAGTTATTTCGAATACGCTTTTTTTCGGTAAAAGAGTAGGACATATCGCTTTAAAACCTTTTGTCGTAGAACGCTTTACTGTGCAATCATTGCAAGCAACAAAAGGCCGGTGACAAAGTTGCCACCAGCCATTCAGAAATTCAGGTCAAACCTGTACAGCGAATTAAAATTTATTTAATTTCAACCGTTGCGCCAGCTTCTGTTAATTCTTTCTTGAAAGTTTCAGCGTCTGCTTTAGAAACTGCTTCTTTCACGACTGTTGGTACGCCTTCAACTGCATCTTTCGCTTCTTTCAGACCTAAGCCAGTAATGCCGCGAACAACCTTAATCACCGCAACTTTGTTTTCGCCGAAGCTAGTCATAATTACGTCAAATTCAGTTTGTTCTTCAGCCGCTTCTGCAGCAACAGGTGCTGCAGCAACGGCAACCGCCGCAGAAACACCAAATTTTTCTTCCATCGCTGAAATTAAATCAACGATTTCCATGACGGTCATGTTTGCAACTGCGTCTAAAATATCCGCTTGTGAAATTGCCATTGTATGTTCCTCTAAAATAATAGGGTTTAAACGAGTAAATAAAAATTAGGCTGCTTCTTGCATTTGATCTCTGAGAGCCGCCAACGTCCGAACGAATTTTTCGGTTGGTGCTTTCATCACAGACATCAGCATTGCAATACCTTGGTTGCGTGTTGGCAAATTTGCCAAACGTGGCAACTCTGAACCGCCATAAGATTGACCGCCGATAGCGACAATTTTAGTGATAAGTTTATCGTGTGTTTTCGCAAAATTACTGATTAAGCGTCCAGCTGAACCAGGATCATCCATTGAAAATGCAATCAATAACGGTCCAATAAGACCCTCTTGCATACACTCAAATTCAGTACCCGCAACAGCACGCTTTGCTAATGTGTTTTTTACCACTCGCAAATAAACGCCTGTTTCTCTAGCTGTTTTACGCAATTCAGTTAATTCGGTTACGGTCAACCCACGATACTCTGCGGCAACTGCAGAATGCGCTTTCGCAGCATACGCAGCAACTTCTTCTACGACAACTTTTTTGCTGTCTAAATTTAGAGCCATAATTTACTCCGATAATTCTGAAATTTTCAGTGTGTTTAAACTTACGGTACGAACCATTTAGGTTACATTCCGCCTACGCAGGAAATTAAGTTTTTATACACCTGCGGTCTTTGACGGCTACAGAGTGAAAGCTCTGCAACGCAAAGTGGGGTTGATTATAAACCACTCATATCCAACCACAAGCCAGGTCCCATGGTTGATGACAAGGTAATCTTTTTAACGTAGACACCTTTTGATGTTGAGGGTTTTAATCTTCTTAAATCTGCCATTAAAGCTTCTAAATTGCCTTGAATTGCAGCCACGTCGAATGCTACTTTGCCTAATGTGCAATGAATAATGCCACCTTTGTCGGTTCTGTAACGAACCTGACCTGATTTTGCATTTTTAACAGCAGTTGCAACGTCTGTGGTCACTGTACCAACTTTCGGATTAGGCATTAAACCACGCGGCCCTAAAATCTGACCTAATTGACCAACAACACGCATCGCGTCTGGTGATGCGATAACTACGTCAAAATTCATTTCACCTTTTTTGACTAAATCACCTAAATCGTCCATACCAACAATATCTGCACCAGCTTCTCTCGCTGCATCAGCATTTGCGCCTTGTGTAAATACCGCAACACGAACAGTTTTACCTGTTCCGTTTGGCAACACAGTTGCGCCACGAACGTTTTGATCTGATTTGCGTGGGTCAACGCCTAAGTTAACACTAACATCAATTGATTCTGAGAATTTTGAAGTTGCTAATTCTTTTAATAAAGCCACCGCATCCGTAACTGAATACTGTTTCGCGGTATCAATTTTTGTAGCAATCAGCTTTGCTTTTTTTGTTAATTTGGCCATTTTACAAACCCTCCACAATTAAGCCCATGCTTTTCGCACTGCCTGCAATCGTTTTCACTGCGCCTTCTAAATCTGCCGC
Organism: uncultured Pseudomonadota bacterium; assembly: GCA_903848935.1. Classification (GTDB taxonomy): domain Bacteria; phylum Pseudomonadota; class Gammaproteobacteria; order Methylococcales; family Methylomonadaceae; genus UBA10906. The sequence goes on from CAINHO010000024.1 coordinate 45,925, forward strand.
GTTTAAATCTTCCATTTTAACTTTAGCAATATCTTCTAACTGCTGACGAGTTACTGTACCGATTTTTTTAGTATTTGGATTGCTACTGCCGCTTTTCAGACCTAACGCTTTTTTCAACAAAATAGAAGCTGGTGGTGTTTTAGTAATGAACGTAAAACTACGGTCACTATAAACTGTAATAACGACTGGCAATGGCAAGCCCTTTTCAACATCTTGAGTTTTTGCATTAAATGCTTTGCAGAACTCCATGATATTCACACCACGTTGTCCCAATGCAGGACCGACTGGTGGACTTGGATTTGCTTCACCTGCTTTGACCTGCAATTTAATGTAGGCGGTAATTTTTTTAGCCATAACTTACTCCATTGTGGGTCAAACGCTTTTCAGCTCCCCTAAGACAAAAAATCCCTAGCTTTAAAAAACTAGAGATAATCAACAAACAAAACTTTTTTAAGTTTTTTCGACTTGATCGAAATTTAATTCTACAGGTGTCGCACGACCAAAAATTAACACTGCAACTTTCAACTTACTTTTTTCGTAAAGAACTTCTTCGACTTCACCGTTAAAATCTTTAAATGGTCCATCAACAATTCGAATGACTTCGCCTGCTTCAAATAAAACTTTATGACGGGGTTTATTTATGCTTTCTTCAACGCGATTCAAAATTGCATTAGCTTCTTTTTCAGTAATGGGTGCAGGTCGATCAGATGTCCCCCCAATAAAACCAAGCACTTTCGGCGTATCTTTAACTAAATGCCACGTTTCATTGGTTAGTTCCATTTGCACTAAAACGTAACCAGGAAAAAACTTGCGTTCACTTTTTCGCTGCTGCCCCATTTTCATCTCAACAACTTCTTCAGTTGGAATGAGAATTTGACCAAAAGACTCTTCTAAGCCTTCGCGTGTAATACGCTCTTGAAGAGCGAGCTTAACTTTATTTTCAAAATTAGATTGCGATTGCACGACGTACCAACGTTGCGACATATTATGCCTGCCCTGTTAATAACCGTACACCCCAAAAAAGGAATGTATCAAGTAGCCAAAGAACTAAACTAACAACTGACACCATTGCAAATACTAACAAAGTAGTGCGTATCGTTTCGTCACGGGTCGGCCAGACAATTTTTCTAACTTCGATTTTTGAGTCGATAATAAACGTGCTAATTGTACTGCCCCAAGCTGTTGTTACAAGCATTGCAACGATACCACCTGAAACCGCCAATAAACCTAAAACACGATAAATTAACTTAACATCGGAAAAATAATAAAACGCCGCAATTCCAGCAATAACAAAGACGACGGAAAAAACTTGTTTGACAACATCAAAAACGTTTGTTGATGCCTCTGTTTGCGTATTCATAAGTGCGGACTTTTAAGATGAACTATGAAAATTAAGATAATTTGCTGGCAGGCCAGGAGGGGATCGAACCCCCAACCAACGGTTTTGGAGACCGCCATTCTACCAATTGAACTACTGACCTATTTCAGACAAATTTTTTATTACTACAACACTCCATGTCTAGAGTGGAAATATTTACTCAATAATTGATGCGACAACGCCAGCACCTACTGTGCGACCGCCTTCACGAATTGCAAAGCGCAACCCTTCTTCCATAGCGATAGGTGAAATCAATTTCACTTTCACTGAGATATTATCACCAGGCATTACCATTTCAACACCTTCTGGTAGTTCTACCGCACCAGTCACGTCAGTCGTTCTAAAATAAAACTGAGGACGATAACCATTGAAGAACGGCGTATGACGACCGCCCTCATCTTTGGACAAGATATAGATTTCAGAATTGAAATAAGCATGAGGCTTAATCGTACCTTTGTGCGCTAAAACTTGACCACGTTCAACATCATCGCGCTTTGTACCGCGCAACAATAAACCAACGTTATCACCAGCTTCACCTTGATCCAACAATTTACGGAACATTTCAACGCCGGTACACGTTGTGATGACAGTTGGACGAATACCGACAATTTCAACTTCTTGACCAACTTTAATTACACCGCGTTCGATACGACCTGTGACGACAGTACCACGACCTGAAATCGAAAACACGTCCTCGATTGGCATCAAGAATGCGCCATCAATAGCACGTTCGGGCAATGGAATGTAAGTATCTAATGCTTCAACCAATTTAATAACTGAAGGCATCCCGATTGGACTTTCATCACCTTGTAGTGCCAACAATGCCGAGCCACGGATAATAGGTGTATCGTCACCAGGAAATTCATACATGTCGAGCAATTCCCTGATTTCCATCTCAACTAATTCAATTAACTCTTCGTCATCAACCATATCCGCTTTATTTAAGAAAACAACGATATATGGAACACCAACCTGACGAGATAACAAAATGTGTTCGCGTGTTTGCGGCATCGGACCATCGGCCGCTGAACAAACCAAAATCGCACCATCCATTTGCGCCGCACCGGTAATCATGTTTTTCACATAATCCGCGTGACCTGGACAATCAACGTGCGCGTAATGGCGCTGTGTTGATTCATATTCGACATGAGAAGTTGCAATAGTAATACCACGAGCTCTTTCTTCAGGGGCGTTATCAATTTGATCAAACGCTTTCACCGCACCACCGTGCAATTTTGCCATCACACTGGTTAATGCAGCTGTCAAAGTAGTCTTACCATGATCAACATGACCAATTGTGCCAACGTTAACGTGTGGTTTACTACGCGAAAATTTCTCTTTAGCCATATCGATAACCTTAAAATTATTCTTTGTAAATAATGGAGCTCATAACCAGATTCGAACTGGTGACCTCTTCCTTACCAAGGAAGTACTCTACCGACTGAGCTATATGAGCCTTACTTATTTTTTATTCTGGAGCGGGTGATGGGAATCGAACCCACATGATCAGCTTGGAAGGCTGGAGTTCTACCATTGAACTACACCCGCTGGATTTTATTTGGTGGAGGGGGGAGGATTCGAACCTCCGAAGGTAGAACCGGCAGATTTACAGTCTGATCCCTTTGGCCGCTCGGGAACCCCTCCTAAACAGCTTCATATTATGTTTAATAATGATAACTTTGTCAACAATTAACTCTAATTCTTTGCATTTAATCCATTCATAGCTTTTGTGATATCGCCTAAAATAATATTCTCAAGACATAAATTCGCGCTATCAAAAGCTTTGATCATATTTTCATTTTCTATTTTACTAGGCGCAGACAGTACATAATTCGCTACTTGATGACTTAAGCTTGGACGGTCAATGCCAACACGCAAACGATAAAAATCATTGCTATTTAAGTGCGCGATAATATCGCGCAAGCCATTATGCCCTGCATGCCCCCCGCCTTTTTTCAGTTTCACAGTACCAGTTTTGAAATCTAATTCGTCATGTATAACCAAAATTTCATCGGGACTAACCTTGTAGTACCGCGCCATATTTCCAACAGCTTGACCACTACGATTCATAAACATCATCGGTTTTAGCAACCGAATCTGTTCATTACCAATCTTCAAAACTGCTGTTTGCCCATTAAAACGTGATTCATTCAGCCAGATGCCAGAATACGAATAATCTAAAAACAAAAACCCGGCATTATGCCGGGTTTTTTCGTATTCCTGCCCTGGATTTCCCAGACCAACAATTAGCTTAATCACGATAATTATTCAACAGATACTTTTGCAGCTTGCATTGAAACCACAGCCAAATCGTGGTCGGTACCGTGTGTCAATTCTACGATTTGTACATTTGCAGGTATTTTTAATTCTGATAAATGGATGGAATGACCCACGTCAAGCATTGTTAAATTTACTTCAATAAAGTCTGGCAAGAAAGTTGGCAAACAAAAAACTTCGACACTCGTCATTGTATGTGCCGCTACGCCGCCTTTTTTACCGCCGATACCTGTATGTTCATTGATAAAATGCAGCGGAACATGAACCTTAATGCGATCAGCTAAATTGATGCGTAAAAAGTCAAGGTGCAAAACACGCACTTTTGCAGGATGACGTTGTACACTTTTCAAAATTGCTTTTTCAGTTTTGCCATCAATCGTAATATCTAAAATGTGCGAATAAACCTCTTCATGCGCTAAGTGCTTAACCACCTCATTATGATTCAACGACAACATTTGTGGTTCACCATGACCATAAATCACCGCTGGCAGGTTACCAGCACGACGCATAGCTCTTGCAGAACTCTTGCCCGATTCAGTACGCGTTTCTCCAACAAATTCAAATACATTAGACATTTTCTTAACCTTGTGCTTTTCGCACGTTATATTTATTTTTCAATCTACATACATCGAACTGACGGACTCGCCAGCCGAAATGCGCCTAATTGTTTCTGCGAGCATTTCTGCCACACTTAATTGTCGAATCTTCCCTAACTCTATCGCTTCTTGACTTAACGGAATCGTATCAGTAACAACGAGCTTATCAAGTTCAGAATGTCGCAAATTTGTCATCGCGGCACCCGATAAAACGGGATGAGTACAGTATGCAACCACTTTAATTGCACCATGTTTTTTTAATGCTGTCGCTGCATGACAAAGTGTACCAGCAGTATCGACTAAATCATCAACGAGAATGCACGTTCGCCCTGCGACATCGCCGATAATGTGCATCACTTCCGATACATTAGCTTTTGGACGACGCTTATCAATAATGGCTAGATCCGCGTCACCTAAGCGTTTAGCTAACGCTCTAGCACGAACAACACCACCTACATCAGGTGAAACGACAATTAAATTTTCGTACTGTTGCCGCCAAATATCTCCAAGTAAAAGAGGCGATGAATAAACGTTATCAACAGGAATATCAAAGAAACCCTGAATTTGATCAGCGTGTAAATCAATCGTCAAAACACTATTTGCACCCGATTGTTCAATCATTTTGGCAACTAACTTAGCACTAATTGAAACTCGTGCCGAACGTGAACGTCGATCTTGCCGTGCATAGCCATAGTAAGGCATGACTGCTGTAATTTTTGCTGCTGAAGCACGCTTTAGCGCATCAATCATTACAAGCAATTCCATTAGATTTTCGTTAGTCGGCGAACACGTTGGCTGAATCACGAAGATTTCCTTTCCTCGCACATTTTCTTCGACTTCAAAAGCAATTTCCCCATCGCTAAAACGACCAAGAGTTGCCATGCCAAGACGCATATTGAGTTTTTTTACTATGCCTTCAGACAAAGCTAGGTTAGCATTTCCAGAAAACACCATTAAATTGGTGTCACTCATAAACACTCCGTGAATGATTTAAGCTTAGTAGAAGTATTGGCTGGGTCGCTAGGATTCGAACCTAGGTATGCGGAGATCAAAACCCCGTGCCTTACCGCTTGGCGACGACCCAAAAATTACGTTTTGCAACCCCAAATTAGGATTAAACAAACAAAGGTGATTTATTACAACTTTTTGTGAGATAGGTTTGCCACTTGTCCTTAAGTGTAAGCTCTGCCTCAATAGCAAACTCTTCAGAATCAAACAATGCGAAAACACATGCCCCTGTTCCTGTCAACCTTGCCTCAGAAAAAACACTCAAATCACATAATGCTTCTTCAATTGCTTCATAATGCTTACAAACCACGCGAAGACAATCATTTTTGTGATTTCCTGCGTTGAATTCGTCTATTATCATCAATTTACTATTTCGTGTCAAATCTTTAACTGAAAAAATTTCTTTTGTGTTGACGTGGCAATCTGGTTTTAAAATCAAAACCCATTGTTCTTTAAGGTTTATTTTAGTTATTTTTTCGCCAACACCTTCTGCCCAAGCTGCGTTACCAAAGACAAAAATCGGCACATCAGCCCCCAACGAAAGTCCCAACTCCATCAATTTTTCATGTGACAATTGCAAATTCCACAACGAATTCAAAACTACCAATGTCGTTGCTGCGTCCGAACTTCCTCCGCCTAAACCACCACCCATTGGCAAATTTTTTTCCAATCGAATTCGTACACCACCCGAGAAACCCGTTTCAGATTTTAATAAATTTGCCGCTTTGACAATCAAATTATCTGCATTTTCAACATCCGAAATCGCGTCGTCCAACACAACCTCATCCGAATCATTCGGCAAAAATGCCAACCAATCGCACAATTCAACAAACTGGAATACCGTTTGCAACAAGTGATAACCGTCTTCACGCTGCCCGACAATTCGCAACATCAGATTCAGTTTCGCAGGCGCAGGATATTTTTTACCCCACTCAAAAATCTTATTTTTGTTTGTCATCTAATATCCATTGATCAATAAAGAGTTTTAATTTCACCGAATCTTTTGTCACCGTCATATTGCGCGGCAAAACGTGACCATTTACCGATTGCATCGCTTTATACTGATTGCGCCAGCCCGCTTGCTCAAAACCGCTTTCAATTGCATTCACCTCTTGCGACTTTTCTGGCACGCCCACCACCCAATAACGCAACGATTTCACTGGGACAAATAAGCCAACTTGTTGATTTATAAATTCTTCGGGATTAACCGAAGTTTTTACATCACCGCCACCGCGATCAATCGTTACTCCCGTTGAGTTCAATTGAATCGTCACTGCACCCTGCCCCAATGGCCCCGATAATTTAATTAAATCCTCGTCAGGCGAATGCTCCCAATTGATACTCGCCTGTGCAACATCACTTTTACTAATCACCGCAATCCGCCCTTCAAATCCCCAACGCTGCAAATCATACAATTCACTTTGTTCGCTAGTGGGTTGATACTTGATTTCAGGTGTAGTTGGTAATGTTGAACAAGCCTGCAACGATAAAACGCCCGCCAATAACAAAATTTTCTTCACGCGCGACTACTCCAAAAACTGCTTTTTGAAATTTAACAAATCAGCATCTTCTGGCGCGACTTTCAACGCTTCATCAAATAATTTTTGCGCGTCTTCTTTTTTGTTCATTGCCCAAAGCACCTCGCACAAATGCGCTGCAATTTCACCGCTATTTTGTTTTTCATAAGCGGATTGTAGATATTTAACCGCTTGCAAATAATTTCCTAACTTGAATTGCAACCAACCAAAACTGTCCATAATCGCCGGTTCATTTGGTTGTAATTTAATAGCACGTTGCAGATATTTTTCCGCTTCGTGGTAACGCTTGGCATCGTTCAACAACGTATAACCCAACGCATTCAAAGATTCGGCATTATTGACATCTTTCGCCAAAATTTTTTTTAAATCCGATTCCAACACATCCAATTTGCCCAAATGTTCGGCAACCAAAGCACGGGTATAAAGCAAATCTTTCTCTTCTGGCAATTGCAACAATGTTTCACTTAACAAACTAAACGCTTTCTCGGCTTGATTTTGTTGATTGTACAAACTCGCTTGCATCAACACGAAACGTAATTTTTGCGCGGGGAATTTTTTCACCAATTTTTCTAAACGCTGGTCGATTTCATTGTATTTACGTTCTTTTGCCAACAAGTTAATTGCCGAAACGCCCGCGTCTAATTCAAATCCACCTTCGGTTACTTTATCGAATAACGCCACTGCCGCCGCTGTGTTATTACGTTTTTCTTCGATTTTTCCCAGATAAAAATTTGCTTGTGATGCCCATTCAGCTTGTTCTGAGAGCGTTTTTAAAATCGTTTCTGCGTTTGCATCGCGATTGAGCTGTAAATTGATTAACGCCAACGCAATATAACTTTCGCCATCTTTTGGAATTTGAGTAATCAATGTTTGATAAAGTTCTGCGGCGGCTTCGTATTCTGTTGTTTTAATCAGCGTTTGAGCCAACAATTTTTTGAATGCTGGATTATTTGGATGTTTTAAAATCGCCGCATTTAATAATGTTTTCGCTCGCGGTAAATCGTTTGCCATAATAGCCAATTGCGATTGAATCACCAACGGATGCTCCCAATCGGGTTGCAATGCTAATGTTTGTTCAATTTTCTTTTCGGCTTGTGCGTTATTTTTCATTTGCATCGACAATAACGACTGCACAAAATAAATCACAGGTTTATTGCTCGTCGTTTTCGCTGACAAGGTTTCAAGCGTGTCATAAACAAATTTTTCCTTGCCTTCTTTTTGTAAAATACTGCTCAATTCCAGCAACGCATTTTCAAAATTTTCAGGTTCTGTGGTCAATAACGCATTTAATTCCTTAACCGCTGCTTTTTTATCGTTTCCACGCAAGGCGTTTAATGCCGCGACTTTTTTGGCGGTCACATTTTTTGGTTCCTGATTCATCCACGCTGAAACGGCTTCATTTGTCTTCCGAGAATCTTTAATTTGCAACGCCATTTTCGCGGCTTGTTCGGCAAATTTTGGATCTTTTACTCGTTTCGTTAATTCCATATATGCTTCATACGCTAAACCATATTGCTGGCGTTGTGTGGCGAGTTCGGCAGCTAAAAGCAAATACATTACATCTGGATCAATTGCTGTTTTTGCTTCGATGGGCGGCAATTCTGATTTAGTAAGTTTAGATTCGACTTGTGTTTCAGGAGGCGAAACTGTTTCAGATACAGAAATTTCTGTTGGAGAAAGTTTTTCAGTTTCGACAGCACAACTGCCTAATAAAATAACGCTGATAACAGATAAAAGTGGGAGCTTTAACACGCTTGTTCCTAGTTCGTGACAGAATGTGAATTTGTTTAATAGCGTAGCAGAAAACACGCCTAAATTAGAATGCTGATTTTTTACAATTGGACAACACCGCTAGATTTCTTAGAATAGCAGCAATCATAAAGCTACTTCACATTTTAATTCGCTTACTCAATGACACTTCTTGCTCTTGGCATCAACTACAATACTGCCCCCGTTTCGATTCGTGAACGTTTGGCGTTTCCAACCGATATTCTACCCAATGCGTTACAGAATTTACTGTGTGTCAATGGAATAAATGAAGCCGCGATTTTATCGACGTGTAATCGCACTGAATTTTATTGCACCACGCAATCAGATAATCAAAATTTGTTAATCGATTGGATTGCTCACAATAAACAACTCGCTGTACAGGATTTAACGCCTTATTTGTATTACCACACAGATAACGCCACGATTCGCCATATTTTTCGTGTCGCGTGTGGATTGGATTCCATGATTTTAGGTGAACCTCAAATTTTGGGACAAATGAAAACCGCTTATCAAACGGCATGTGATGCGGGAACGGTGGGGAAATTACTCGGCAAATTATTTCAACACACATTTACAGCAGCAAAAAAAGTTCGCACAGATACGGCGATTGGTTCTAGTCCGGTTTCAGTGGCATTTGCAGCCGTGCAACTCGCTAGACAAATTTTCGATAAACTTAGCGAACAAACGGCGTTGTTAATTGGCGCGGGTGAAACCATTGAACTTGCCGCTCGTCATTTAAGTCAGCAAGGCGTTGGACGAATTATCATTGCGAATCGAACCTTTGAAAAAGCGCATACACTCGCGGCACAGTTCAATGGCTACGCGATTAGTTTGGCAGAAATCCCTAATCATCTTGCCGAAGCCGACATTGTGATTTCGTCAACAGCGAGTCAATTGCCTATTTTGGGGAAAGGTAGCGTTGAAAGTGCCTTAAAAAAACGTAAACGCAAACCGATGTTCATGGTGGATTTAGCCGTACCGCGTGACATTGAAGCCGAAGTTGAGCAATTAGCCGACGTATATTTGTACACCGTCGATGATTTACAGTACACAATTGAACAAAACATGAATTCGCGTCGTCAAGCCGCTGAACAAGCTGAAGAAATTATCGACACACAAGTGGATTATTTTCTCGCATGGTTACGCGCTCAAGGCGCACAAACATTGATAAAAGACTATCGCACACAAGCTGAAGTATTTCGTGACGACGCATTGCAAAAAGCCTTGGCATCACTCACAAATGGCGTATCGGCTGAAGTGGCATTGCAGCGTTTAGCGCATTCATTAACCAATAAATTGATTCACACACCCAGTTCACAATTGCGCGTCGCGGCAGAAAATGAACGTCATGATTTGCTCGCGGCGGCTTTAGAAATTTTTCAACTTAATCCAGCGTAAAAATGAAACCATCAATAGAACAAAAATTGCAAAACCTGTGCGAACGTCACGACGAAATTTCGGCGTTACTTTCCGAACCAGAAACACAAAGTAATCAAAATAAATTTCGGGCGTTGAGCCAAGAATATGCACAAATTAGCCCATTAGTAGAATGTTACAAACGTTACGAGCAGCTTTTGGAAGCGTTAGCCACCGCGAAAGAAATGGCAAATGACAGCGATCCAGAATTGCGCGAATTAGCAGAAGACGAAGTAAATGACGCGCAAAATCAACTCGAAGCCTTAGAACATGAAGTGCAATTATTGTTGTTACCCAAAGATCCAAACGACAATCGCAACATTTTTTTGGAAGTTCGCGCGGGAACGGGTGGCGATGAAGCGGCTATTTTTGCGGGTGATTTAGCACGAATGTATCAGCGTTATACAGAACGCAAAGGCTGGCAAACTGAAATTATTACCGAAAACCAAGGCGAACACGGAGGTTATAAAGAAGTGATTTTGCGCGTTTCAGGGCGTGATGTGTACTCGCAATTGAAATTTGAATCGGGTACTCACCGCGTCCAACGTGTTCCCGAAACCGAATCACAAGGACGTATTCATACGTCAGCGTGTACGGTAGCAATTATGCCAGAAGTGGATGAAATTGACGCAATTGACATCAATCCAGCCGATTTAAAAGTCGATACCTACCGCGCATCAGGGGCAGGTGGTCAGCACATCAATAAAACAGAATCTGCGATTCGGATTACCCACATTCCCACAGGAACGATTGTGGAATGCCAAGACGACCGTTCGCAACATAAAAACCGTGCGCGAGCCATGGCGTTATTGTCGTCACGCATACTTTCGGCTAAACAAGAAAAACAACACGCCGAACAATCGTCGTTGCGAAAAGTACAAGTCGGTAGTGGCGACCGTTCGGAACGCATTCGAACTTACAATTATCCGCAAGGACGTTTAACGGATCACCGCATTAACTTAACGCTCTATAAACTCGATGACATTATGGAAGGTGGTTTAGATCAAGTGTTGCAGCCGTTAATTAGTGAGCATCACGCCGAATTGTTGACGCAATTGGGCGATGATTAGAAATTATGATTAGCTACATTCTGCGCCGATTTTTGTACGCTTTACCGCTGCTATTTGCAGTGAATGTGTTGACGTTCACGCTATTTTTCGTGGTCAATAGCCCTGATGATATGGCGCGAATGCAACTCGGACAAAAACACATTACCGAGCAAGCGATTCAAAATTGGAAACAACAACATGGCTACGATAAACCGTTGTTGTGGAATGTGAACGTAGAAGGCAGTAACCAATTCACACAAACAATTTTTTATAGCAAATCAGTCGGTTTGATGCTTTTTAATTTTGGTACATCAGACAGTGGACGAAACATTGGTGCGGATATTCAAGAGCGTGCCGTACCAAGTTTAGCGTTAGCATTGCCGACATTGTTAATTGGTCTGGTTGTTAATATCTGTGCAGCATTGTTGATGGTTTTATTTCGGCGACAGAAAATTGAACAAGTTGGCATTGTTTTGTGCGTGATGCTGATGTCGATTTCATCGTTGTTTTACATTATCAGCGGACAGTTTTTCATTGCAAAAGTGTTAAAACTCGTTCCAATTTCGGGTTACGACGATGGTTTTGCAATGATTAAATTTTTGATTTTGCCCGTTTTGATTGGTGTTTTTACAGGCATAGGTTCAGGTGTACGGTGGTATCAAACGCTGTTTTTAGAAGAAGCAGAAAAAGATTACGTTCGCACGGCGCGTGCTAAAGGGCTAACTGAAACACAAACGCTATTTCGTCATGTTCTACCGAATGCAATGATTCCGATTTTGACCGGTGTGGTGGTGATTTTGCCATTATTATTTATGGGCAGTTTGATTATGGAATCATTTTTTAGTATTCCAGGACTGGGCAGTTACACCATTGACGCGATTAACAGCCAAGATTTTGCGATTGTTCGCGCGATGGTTTTTTTAGGTTCAGTCTTATACATTTTTGGACTGTTGCTGACTGATATTTCTTACACGTTGGTTGATCCGCGTGTCCGTTTAACTTAATTTTCAAATTTCAATGAATCGATTAAAAACAAAAATTCGCGACATTCCCGATTTTCCAAAAGAAGGGATTATTTTTAAAGACATCACGCCATTGGTCAAAGATCCCGCCGCGTTGAAACTCGCCATACACCAACTGATTCAACCGTTTTTAGGCAGCAACATTAACGTAATTGCGGGAATGGAAGCGCGTGGTTTTATTTTTGGAAGTTTGGTTGCCTGGGAAATGGGATTGCCATTCGTACCGTTACGAAAACCAGGTAAATTACCGTATGACGTGCAAAGCGTTTCGTATGATTTGGAATATGGTTCAGCCACGCTAGAAGCACATATTGATGCGTTTAACGTAGGTGATAAAGTGTTACTCATTGACGATTTACTCGCAACGGGCGGGACGGCAAAAGCGAGTTGTGAATTAGTCGAAAAACTTGGCGCAACGGTGGAAGCATTAGCGTTTGTGGTGGAATTAGATTTTCTAAATGGACGAGAACAATTAACCAATTATCGCGTGCATTCGTTATTGCATTTTTAACATAAAAAACTGCTTTATAGTTTCCCTCGAAGCAGTCTAAAAGCGGGTTTAAACAACTTTTTCCCACTTTTATCAAATCTTCGCAACAAAATTCAACCCTTTAATTTCGTGGTTTTAATGAATGCAAAAAAACTAAAAGCTTGCCAATTATCTTGTATCCGCGACGAACGGCTATTGTTTAGCGAGTTGAATTTTACGTTGATGAGTGGACAAGTTTTGCTGATTGAAGGTGCAAATGGTGCAGGAAAAACATCGTTGTTACGAATTCTAACGGGGTTTCGTAAACCTGATTCGGGTGATTTATTTTGGAATGACGAAGCGATTGATGACACGCAAGAATTTTATCAAGACACGGCTTATATCGGACATAACAACGGTTTGAAAGACACACTAACCGCTGAAGAAAATTTACGTTACGCGCAAGCTTTAGCGACGACGACATTGACGATTGATGACGTAATGGAACAAGTGGGCTTGAACGGTTATCAAGAAACGTTGGTGCGTTTTATGTCGGCGGGACAACGACGACGTTTGGCGTTAGCGCGATTACTTTGCACTCACAAACCGCTGTGGATTCTCGATGAACCCTTTACCTCATTGGATCGTGCGAGTATTAAATTATTTGAAAAATTCATTGAAACACACGCGAATCAAGGTGGTTTAGTGATTATGACTTCGCATCACGACACGTCGATTCCGCACACTTTGCTGCAAAAAATTCACTTATGAAACAGTCTTCCTTATTTCAAGCCTTTGGCGCAGTCATTAAACGCGATTTACTGCTCGCTTACCGTCATCGCGCCGAATTGATCAATCCGTTGGCATTTTTTGTGATGGTAATTACTTTATTTCCATTAGCTCTTGGTGCAGAAATCGCGCTTTTAAAACGTATTGCACCTGCGATTATTTGGGTCGCCGCATTATTGGCATCGTTGATGTCGATTGATAATTTATTTCGTGCTGATTACGACGATGGCAGTTTGGAATTGATGGTGATGACACCGCATTCGCTCTCGATTTTAGTCTTAGCGAAAGTGACCGCGCATTGGTTCTTATCGAGCGTACCGTTGTTATTTATCGCGCCGTTAATGGGCTTGATGTTACACATGGACAGCAACGTAATCGGCATTTTATTGCTAACGTTATTACTCGGAATGCCCGTGTTAAGTTTAATTGGTGGCATTGCGGTGGCATTGACGTTAGGTTTGCGAAAAGGCGGTGCGTTGTTGGCGATTTTAGTGTTGCCGTTGTATGTTCCAATTTTGATTTTCGCCAGCGGCGCGGTTGATGCCGCCATGAGTGGTTTTCCAGTTTCAGGGCATTTATCGATGATGTGTGCGATTTTATTTCTAGCGATAACCTTAACCCCGCTGCCCACTGCGGCAGCTTTAAAAATGAGTTTGAGTTAATTATGTTCATGCGATTTATTTATAAATTTTCCTCGCCGCCGTATTTCTACTCAATCAGCGGCAAAATGCTGCCGTGGTTGACGGCATTATTTTTTCTGTTGCTGGGTTACGGTTTATACGGCGGTTTAGTCACTGCGCCAGCCGATTATCAACAAGGCGATAGTTTCAGAATTATTTACGTTCACGTTCCTGCTGCGTGGATGTCGATGTTTATCTATGTGGTGATGGCGATTAGCGGTGGAATTGGTTTAGTGTGGCGCATCAAACTTGCTGAAATTGTGAGTATTTCTAGTGCGTCAATCGGTGCAAGTTTTACCTTTTTGGCTCTTGTCACGGGTTCACTTTGGGGGAAACCGATGTGGGGCGCGTGGTGGGTTTGGGACGCACGTTTGACCTCCGAATTGGTTTTATTATTTTTATATTTAGGTGTAATTGGATTGTATAACGGCATCGAAGATAAACGCACCGCTTCCCGCGCGGTGGCGATTTTAGCCTTAGTCGGCGTGGTGAACATTCCGATTATTCATTATTCGGTGGAATGGTGGAACACGTTGCATCAAGGTGCGACGGTGACGAAATTAGATAAACCATCAATTCATATTGATATGTTAATTCCGCTGTTGGTGATGGCTGGCGCGTTTAAAGTTTATTACGCAATTGCACTTTTGTTGCGTTGCCGAAACGAATTATTAGAACGTGAACCGAATGGAAAATGGATTGACGAATTGTTGGAGAAAGTGAAATGAGCGAATTTTTTGCAATGGGCGGTTACGCCTTTTACGTCTGGACTTCTTACGGCTTGACGTTTGTGTTGATGTTTATCGGCATCATCAATCCGTTAATGGCAAATAAACAAATTTTGCGCGGCTTATTATTAAAACGTAAACGGGAGCGAAATTCATGAAATCAATCAAACAAAAGCGTTTAACGTTGATTTTGTTAATGGTTGCAGGAATTGCGATTGCGACGTTTTTTGGCTTACGCGCGTTTAACGATAATTTGATGTATTTCTTTTCGGCAACAGACGTAATTGAAGGCAAAGCTCCAAAAGACCATTTATTTCGTTTAGGCGGCATGGTGGTGAAAGGTAGCGTGGTTCGCCAGCCTTCTGGTTTAACGGTGCGTTTCGTTTTAACGGACATGGCGAAAGAAGTCACGGTTGAATATACGGGGATTTTGCCTGACTTATTCCGTGAAGGACAAGGCATTGTGGCAAATGGAAAATTAGACGCAAACGGCGTTTTCATCGCCCAAGAAGTTTTAGCGAAGCACGACGAAAACTATATGCCGCCCGAAGTGGCGGGCAGTATGAAAAATAAACCTGCGGAGACACAAAAATGATGTTGCCCGAATTAGGACAGTTTGCATTGATTTTGGCAGCGTGTTTATCGTTGGTGTTAACAGTTGTACCGTTAGTTGGCGTACAAAAAGGCATAGGCAGTTGGATTGCGTTGGCGCGACCCACTGCGTTTGGACAATTGTTTTTTATGATTCTATCTTACGGCATTTTGACGACTTCGTTTATCAATCACGATTTTTCGATTTTGTACGTCGCCTCAAACTCGAATACACATTTGCCGTTTATGTATTTAGTCGCAGGCGTTTGGGGTTCGCACGAAGGTTCATTACTACTATGGGCGTTGATTTTATCAATGTGGACAGCCGCCGTGGCGATGTTTAGCAAATCGTTACCGACTGAATTAGTGGCGCGAGTGTTGAGCATTATGGGGGCGGTGGCAGTCGGATTTTTGTTGTTTGTGATTTTTACCTCGAATCCATTTGAACGTTTATTTCCAGTGCCACTCGAAGGTCGTGATTTAAATCCACTTCTTCAAGACCCAGGCATGGCGATTCATCCGCCGATGTTGTACATGGGATATGTGGGTTTTTCAGTGGCGTTTGCGTTTGCGATTGCCGCGTTAATGAATGGCAAACTCGATGCCGCTTGGGTTCGCTGGACACGTCCTTGGACAACCACCGCATGGTTATTTTTAACTTTGGGAATCGTACTTGGCAGTTGGTGGGCATATTACGAATTAGGTTGGGGCGGTTGGTGGTTTTGGGATCCCGTTGAAAATGCTTCGTTCATGCCGTGGTTAGTTGGTACTGCGTTAATTCATTCACTCGCTGCCACCGAAAAACGCGGTATGTTTAAAAGTTGGACAATTTTATTGTCAGTCTTCGCATTTTCTCTGAGTTTGCTAGGCACATTTTTAGTACGTTCTGGCGTTTTAACATCGGTTCATGCGTTCGCCAGCGACCCAACACGCGGCATTTTCATTTTAGTATTTTTAGGAATTGTGGTCGGTGGTTCGTTGCTGTTGTTTGCGATTCAAGCTCCAAAAATCCAAAGTGAAGGACATTTTGAACTCGTCTCGCGCGACGCGCTTTTGTTGGTGAATAACGTTTTATTGGTTGCTACGACGGCAACGATTCTGCTCGGCACGCTTTATCCGTTGGTAATTGACGCGCTTGGTTTGGGCAAAATTTCTGTTGGCCCGCCGTATTTTAATGGCGTATTTATTCCATTGACCGCGCCGCTCGCGTTTTTTGTCGGCATCGGTGTGTTATCACGCTGGCGACAAGATAACATTAGACGTTTATGGCAGTTGGTAATGTTGCCACTTGGAAGTAGTTTGGTCATTGGTTTAGCGTTAGCGTTTTTACAAACGCATTTTACTTGGGCGGCATTTATTGGGCTGACGTTAGCAGTTTGGACAACGCTTGGTGCAGGTTTGGGAATTTATGACCGTTTGCGAAATAAAACCGATAAGTTTGCCGCGTTATTGCAAACGCCGTTGAGCGTTTGGGCGATGACGACCGCTCATTTAGGCATTGCGATTTTTATTGTAGGCGTGACATTAGTTTCAACGTATTCCGAAGAAAAAGACATTCGACTTGCACCCACAGAATCGTTGCATTTAGCGGGTTATGATTTTCTGTTTCACGGCGTAACCGCTACGAAAGGCGCGAATTATGACGCGAATCAAGGGCATTTTACCGTGACACAAAATCAGAAAATTGTCGCAGAACTTTATCCACAAAAACGGATTTATCAAGCGTCAGGAATGCCAATGACTGAAGCGGGAATTGATGCGAGTGTTACCCGCGATTTGTTTGTCGCATTGGGTGAACCGTTGGGCGTAGATGGTGCGTGGGCGTTGCGAATTTATTACAAACCATTTGTGCGGTGGATTTGGATGGGCGGTTTATTTATGGCATTTGGTGGCTTGTTGGCGGTGATGGACAAACGCTATCGTCGTGAAATCAAAACGGAGGCGTTCTAATGAAATTACGTTTTTTATTACCTCTTGGTGCGTTTTTGGTGATGGTAATTTTTTTAGGCATCGGTTTAAAACTTGATCCACACGAAGTCCCATCGCCGTTGATTGATAAAACTGCGCCAGCCTTCACGTTGCCGCAATTACATGAACCGCAGAAAAACTTTTCGCCCGCTGATATGAAAGGCAAAGTTTGGATTTTAAATGTGTGGGCTTCGTGGTGTGCGTCGTGCCGACAAGAACACGTTTATTTCACCGAATTTGCGCGAGCAAATCCGTCGGTAAATTTGATTGGTTTGAACTATAAAGATGAGCCAGCGGCGGCGACGCAATGGTTGGCAAAATTGGGCAATCCCTATTTAATCAGCGTTTCGGATACCGAAGGTTCAGCGGGTTTGGATTGGGGCGTTTATGGTGTTCCCGAAACGTTTGTGATTGATAAAAAAGGCGTTGTGCGTCACAAACAAACAGGACCAGTCGATTTGACGATTTTGCAAACCGTAATTATGCCGTTGATTGAAAAGTTGAATGGAGAACGTGAATTATGAAACAAGTCGCCTCATTGCAGTACGGTGTCATTTTTAAAAAAGCGTTTTGCGACGTGGATGTTTTCAAAGGTTTTGTGCGCGATATTTTGGGCATCAATTTGAATATCGACAAAGTTGAAACCGAAAAAGAATTTAAACCCGCGATTGGTAAAGTGGCGGTGAAATTCGATTTGTACGCACAAGACAAAGAAGGACGTGTGATTGTTGAAATTCAACATCAGTATTCATCTGATGATCATTACGACCGATTTTTACATTATCACTGTGTTGCCTTGCTCGAACAGGCAGAAAATGCCAAAAACTATAGACCACCGCTCGCGGTTTATACCATCGTCGTTTTAACATCTGCCGATACGAAATACCGTGAAGATATTTTGAGCATCGACTTTGATTTGAAAACAAAAACAGGCAAAGCGTTAGGCGAGATTCCCCACAAAGTCATTTTTTTATGCCCGCGTCATACCGATGAAAATACGCCAACCGCTTATCGTGAATGGTTAGATGTGATTTTTGATAGTTTAGATGGTAGCGTCGATGAAACGCTTTATCACAAATCCGAAGTTCAAAAATTCGTCGAACACATTGAACAAGATAGCGTTTCACCCGAAGAAAAAGCCCAAATGATTGAGGAATATAATTGGGAAGAATTTCAAAAGACGCAGCTCAGTGAAGGTATTAAGTTGGGGAAATTAGAAGTCTCCCGCAATCTTTTAAAAGCCATGACCGACACGCAAATTGCCGACATGACAGGTTTAACCATTGAAGCTGTCGCTGAATTACGAAACAACGCACAACCAAACCACTAACATTTTATTTTTACACACTGGAAACACCCATGACTACGACACTTGCAGAACTTGAAATGTTTATAACGGAATTGCCAGAGCGCGAAGTTTGGCAACTTTCTAGTTGGTTACAAAGTTATGTGAATAACCTACTGACGCAATCCAAAGCCCCAACGATTACGCCACAAACTGATCTGACGGGTATAAAAGAACTTTTTAAACAGGCAAAAAATCAGGTTATTGACCCAACTATCAACATTGATGCGCTTGCTAATGAGATGATGGAATGATTTATTTTGATACGAATGTTTTGGTTCATTCGCTAGTGAACCAAAATGAAGCGAATATGAATTTAGCCCAAACACGCATTGAACACGCGATTAAAACGAATCAATTCATGATTTCACCGCTGGTTGTGCAAGAACTGGTGTTTGTGTTGGCTAAGTTGAAATGCGACAAATGCTACATTTCAAAAGCCTGTCAGCACTTTTTGCCTTTTATCCTGGGTGAAATTAACGCCAATGTTATCAAACAGGCAACCGAAATTGCTTGTGAACATAACTTAGGCAAAAGTATTAACGATGTAACGCATTTGGTTTTGGCGCAAATGCACGCGAAGAAATTAGTCACTTTTGACAGTGATTTTTTAGTGATGCAGCAGTTTTCGGCGATTCCAATCGAGTGGCTTCGATAGCTAAATTACGAAACAACGATTAAATTAAGACCAATAACATTTTCTTTTCAACACAATTAGGAGCAACAAAACCATGACAAGTTTAAAAACAACGACAACAAGAACATCAATCGCTCCAGTCACCTTTGCCCCGCAAAAAACCTTTGCGGCGGGTTCTTATCCTAACTCCGTGAGCGTGGCGGATGTGAACGGCGATGGCAACGCGGATGTGGTCACAGCAAACTGGGGTAGTAATAACGTCTCGCTATTACTGGGCGACGGTAAAGGCAGTTTTGCGCCACAAACGACCTTTGCGGTGGGTTCAACTCCTTATTTTGTAAGCGTAGCGGATGTGAACGGCGATGGCAAACTGGATCTGGTCACGGCAAACTCCAGTGGCAACAACGTCTCAGTGTTATTGGGCGACGGGAAAGGCAGTTTTGCGCCCCAAACGACCTTTGCGGTGGGTTCTTCTCCAATCTCCGTGAGCGTGGCGGATATGAACGGCGATGGCAAAATGGATCTGGTCACGGCAAACAGCGGTAGCGTCTCGGTCTCGGTGTTATTGGGCGACGGCAAAGGCGGTTTTGCGCCCCAAACGACCTTTGCGGTGGGTTCTTCTCCTAACTCCGTGAGCGTGGCGGATGTGAACGGCGATGGCAAACTGGATCTGGTCACGGCAAACTACGGTTACTACGGTAACGTCTCGGTGTTATTGGGCGACGGGAAAGGCAGTTTTGCGCCCCAAACGACCTTTGCGGCGGGAACTTCTCCTACCTCCGTGAACGTGGCGGATGTGAACGGCGATGGCAAACTGGATCTGGTCACGGCAAACTACGGTAGCAACGTCTCGGTGTTATTGGGCGACGGCAAAGGAAGTTTTGCGCCCCAAACGACCTTTGCGGTGGGTTCAACTCCTTATTTTGTAAGCGTAGCGGATGTGAACGGCGATGGCAAACTGGATCTGGTCACGGCAAACAGCGATAGCGGTAACGTCTCAGTGTTATTGGGCGACGGCAAAGGCGGTTTTGCGCCACCAACGACCTTTGCGGCGGGTTCTAATCCAGGCTCCGTGAGCGTGGCGGATGTGAACGGCGATGGCAAAATGGATCTGGTCACGTCAAACTCTCAGAGTAATGACGTCTCGGTGTTACTTAACACTTCTTCACACCACAACAATAACGTTTCCAAAGGAAGCCTCACTATCGACGGCACACTTCAACAGAACAAAACCCTTACGGTTAGCAACAAACTGTCTGACGTGGATGGTTTAGGAACAATCAGCTATCAATGGCAGAGCAATAATGTTGATATTTTAGGCGCAACGCAAAGCACCTACGCATTAACACAAAGCGATGTCGGCAAAATTATCGGTGTGCGAGCGAGTTACACGGATAAATTGGGAATGTTAGAAAGTGTCACTAGCTCTATTGTTGGAAAGGTAAAAAATGTTAATGATTTGCCTACGGGTTCTGTGACTATTTCAGGGGAAGCAAAAGAAGAAAAAACTTTAACTGCCAGTAATACTTTAGCTGATACAGATGGATTAGGAACAATCAGCTACCAATGGCAAGCTGACGGCAAAATTATTAGTGGCGCAACGTCACCATCCTACACACTGACACCTGCTGAACACGGCAAAGCGATTAGCGTAAAAGCGAGTTACACCGATGGTCAAGGTACAAAAGAAAGTGTGACCAGTAAGCCAACAGATTTAGTGACTAATCATGCCCCGACTGGCGAAATTGTTATCAATGGTGATGCTAAAGTGGGTGAAGTTTTATCGGTGACGAATACATTGGCAGACGTAGACGGTTTGGGCGATTTTAGTTATCAATGGCTAATTAACGGCGGCGTAGTGAGCAACACTGACACTTTTGTCGTGCCAGAATCTACCGTTGGCAAAATAATCAGCGTTACAGTGAGTTATTTCGATGGTGAAGGCACTAATGAAGTCGTAGTTAGCAAACCAACGTTAGCCGTTTCGGCGGCTAGTTCAATGCCAACGTTTGGAAATGACAAACTTGTTGGAACGGATAAAAACGACACACTTTCAGCGTTGGCGGGTAACGATACACTTATCGGTGGACTTGGCGCAGATACACTAACGGGTGGTCAAGGTGCTGATGTTTTCAAATTCAATAGCGCGACAGAAACAGGACTTACCTCGGCAACTCGTGACGTTATTACTGATTTCAATTCAGGCGAAGGCGATAAAATTGATGTGTCGGCAATTGCAAACTGGTCGTGGACTCCTTTTAGCTTCATTGGTAATCAAGCATTCACCGCTGGGTGGCAATTACGTTTTGACAGCACAAGCCATATTCTTTACGGCAGCACCAATGCTGACAATAAACCTGAGTTTTCGATTCAACTCAACGGCGTGAGTAGTTTGGTTGCTGGGGATTTTGTGCTGTAAAAATTAAACAAAATAATCTAAATGAAAAAATTAGTTTTAGCTTTATTCCTTTTCAGCCAAAGTATTCACGCTGAAATTGAAGTTTATCAATTCGCAAATCCCGAACTTGAATTGCGTTATCAAACCTTAACCGAAGAATTACGTTGTTTGGTTTGCCAAAACCAAAATATCGCGGATTCGCACGCCGAACTCGCGCAAGATTTACGGCGCAAGGTTTATGAAAAATTGAATGCGGGTGAAAGCAATTCGCAGATTATTGATTACATGACCGAACGTTACGGGGATTTTGTGTTGTATCGTCCGCCATTTAACGTCAAAACCTTAATTTTGTGGCTCGCGCCCGTGTTGACATTGTTAATCGGCGGCATCGGTTTTTGGTCGTTACTCAAACGCCGCGAAACGAATACAAATGAACAATTATCGGACAGCGAACGCGCTCGCCTCGACAAACTTTTACACACAAAGAGTGATTCAAAATGATTCAATTTGGTATTTTTGTCGCGCTATTCATTGCGATTGCGTTATGTTTTTTGCTGATTCCACTTTGGTTGAAACCAAAAATTGTGCCGAACGATGATTCAGAAATTAACATCGAATTAGCACAAAAAAAACTGCAATCTCTTGAAATCGACTTAACGAATGGAACGATTACAGCGGCACAATATGAATCGCTGAAAAATGAATTGATGGTAAATTTGCATCATGATTTAAAGCAAGCTGACACGCTTATTACGGCTGACAAAAATGGTCGTTGGCTCGCCATTCCATTAGGCGTTTTTGTGCCGTTATTAGCGTTGATGATTTATAGTGTGAAAGGTGATTTTCGTGCTTTTGATGATGCAGCGATTCAAGGCGAAATACCTACAAAAACGGCTGCCGATATTAACGACATGGTTGAAAAACTCGCGCAGAAAATGAAAGACAATCCCAACGATTCCGAAGGCTGGATTATGTTGGCGCGTTCGTACAAAGTTTTGAAACGTTATCCCGAATCGGTGGAAGCGTTGCGAAAAGCCCGTGTTTTAACGGGCGAACAGCCTGAAATTTTATTGCAATTGGCGGACGTGATTGCAATGGAAAAAGGTGGCACGTTGCTGGGCGAACCGACGGAATTAGTCGCACAAGCTCTCGAATTGGACGCGAATAATGAGATGGCGTTGTGGTTGTACGGATTGGCGAATGCCGAAGATAGTAAATTCAACGAAGCGATTAGTTTGTGGCAAAAATTGCAAACCCATTATCAGCCGCAAGATGCCGATTATTTGGAAGTTCAAAAGCTGATTGATCAAGCGCGTGAAGCATCGGGACAACCTGTGTCTGTGACTGAAAATAAAGCCGCAACGAATCACACAGGTATTCATTTAGTGGTTTCATTAGATGAAAAATTTAAAGCAACGACGAATCCCGAAGACTTCGTTTTTATTTACGCGCAACCGGCGCAAGGTGGCAAAATGCCGTTAGCCGTGGTGAAAAAACAGGTGAAAGATTTGCCGTTAGACGTGACACTTGATGATTCGATGGCGATGATGCCTGCGATGACAATTTCGTCGGTTGAAAATGTGCAAGTGAGCGCGAGAGTTAGTCATACCGGCAATGCCATCGCACAATCCGGTGAACCCATTGGCAAAATGCCGTTATCGACTTCGGTAGATAACGGCGTGGTGAAATTGGTGATTAGCGAAATCGTGCTTTAATCGGAACGTTTTTTAAACAGCATTTCACGGGCGTGTGCCAAGGTGTTTTCAGTCAATTCGACTCCGCCCAACATTCGGGCGGTTTCGATTACACGCTCTTCGTCGCTGAGTAATCGCACTTGCGAAGCCGTCATATCGGCGAGATGTTGTTTTTCAACATACAAATGGTGATGCGCTTGCGCGGCAACTTGCGGTAAATGCGTGACACACAACACTTGCCGATTACCGCTAAGATGGCGCAATTTCTGCCCCACAATTTCCGCAATTCCGCCACCAATCCCCGAATCTACTTCATCAAAAATCATCGTCGGTGTCGTTTTATCATTCGCAGTGGTTACTTGAATCGCTAAACTAATGCGTGACAATTCCCCGCCGGACGCGACTTTTGCCAACGGTTTTGGCGGCAAACCGACGTTGGCACTGATTAAAAACGTCACGCTATCGTTGCCGTTTAATTTTGGCATATCACTGGCAAGCGCGTTCACTTCGACTAAAAATTCCCCGTTCGGCATCCCTAATTCTTTCATCATGCGCGAAATTTGTTGCTGCAATTTCTTCGCACTTTTCTGACGTTGACTAGATAATTCGGCGGCTAACGGCACATACGCCTGTTGATAATCGGCGGTCAAACGTTCCAATTCTGCAATCCGTTCACCGCTGTGACTGAGTTGCGCGAGTTCATTTTCTAATCGCTGTTGAAATGCCAATAATTCGTCTGGTTTGACGTGATGTTTACGGCTCAAATCCTGCAACACGCCGATTTGTTGTTCGAGTTCGACCAATTGCGCGGGATCGGCTTCTTGGCTTTCTAAAAAATGGCGTAATTCACTCGCAGCTTCTTCGATTTGGATATGTGCTTCGGTCAGCAGCGCGTTAATAGTATTTAATTCGGGTGCGAATTGTTGCAAATGCGTCAAGGCTTTCAGCGAATTTTTCAACTGCCAATGCGCTGATTTGTCGGCATCATAAAGCGTGTCGAGTTCAGTTTGACCGATGCTTAAAATTTGATCGAAATTCGCCAATTTTCGATGCGTTTCCGTCAACGCATCATAATCAAATTGCGCTAAATTCAACGCTTCCAATTCGTCGAGTTGATAACGCAATAAGGCTTCACGCTGTTCAGCGACAAGGTATTTTTTTTGCAATTGTTCCAATTCGTGTTGCGCGGTTTGCCAGTTTCGAAAACAGCCATTAACCCGTTCCAATAATTCCGAATTTTTGCCATAGTTATCAAGCAATCGGCGTTGTTCATCACTTTCGAGCAGCGTTAAATGGGCGTGTTGTCCGTGAATTTCAACCAGTTGGCGCGTGAAAATTTGCAACGTTTGCAATGTGACAGGACGATTGTTGATAAACGCTTTGGAACGCCCATCGCTATTGACTAGACGACGAATTAAACATTGGTTATTTTCATCGAAATCATTCGCTTGTAACCACATTAAAGCGTCGGGCGAAGCGGTTAAATCGAACTCCAAATTAACTTCGGCGCGTTTGCAGTGTGGGCGAACGTAATCCGCCGTGGCACGTTCACCCAACGCCAATCCAAGAGCCGTCAATAAAATGGATTTTCCCGCGCCGGTTTCGCCGGTTAATACCGTCATACCTTGCGTTAAATCGAGTTGCAAGGCTTTGACGATGGCTAAATCTAAAATGGTGAGATTAAGTAACATAGTTGAAAGCGTACCTTATTCAAGCACAATTTTTTCTAGCACTTGCCGTAAATGTTCAGGCATTTTGAGTGTGTCTAAATCCCAGTTTTCGTGAATTAACACGTTGTGCAAACAGGTTTGCATCAAGTCATGTGCTTGACTGGTAGCTTCAGCAATCATTTCATGTGTTTTTATTTCTAACGGTGTTTTATTTTCGCTGATGCACTTTTGTTGGTAAGCAAATAAATGTCGCAGACGCGCCACCTGTTCAGCCACTTGGCTTGGACACGCACACATATAAACAAAACCTTGTTCACGGATGATTGCTAATTGCTCGTTGGTGTATTGAATGTTGAGTTTCATGATCGACCTTTAAGTGAATAAATGATGGGGTGAAGTGATTTTACGCCATTTTTGATTCTGTCTGCGGTAAATACCCTCTGAGCATAGATATACGCTGCCGTTCAAGTTCTTGGGTATAACACGAAATATCGTGTTCGGCGGATTGGGTCATATTGACAAATAAGATTCCAACCAGTTCATGAAGTTCACCAGTTTTATCGTGTTCGGTTTTGTGTTTTGACATGAGTTTGAAGTTGACTGTCGCTTCACCATAATTCGGGATAAAAATCGTACAGTTTTTATAGGTGGTATGCGGACGCAAAAAACATGAAAATTCTTCATCTTGATTAACGATTGAACAGCCGGTCATACTGATGTCGAGTAAATTCAATTGTATACAAGGAATTGAATCATTGTCATGTACGACGACCTTGGGAGAACCTGTCTTAGTGGAACCGTGTTTCGTCAATGTTTCGTCGATTTTATCCTGTATTTTTTGGGTGGCTAGCGCGTAAGCGTGTTTGTATTCCTTTGACGCATTTTCTTTAGGTACAGGAAGTGCTATTTTACAGTAACAAGGATTTGTAGTTGGCACCTTTACGCGAAAATTTTCACGCACGCTACCCATGACAGGGGCATTTATTACACGAAAATCTTCAGGCAGACTATCGATTTCGGAAGCCTCTATATTTGGCATATTGGAATCTTCCAATAATTTTTTTAAACCCGGTATTTCGTTATCAGCCTGTTTTAATACCTTAAATATCGATTCATAATCAGGCTCTCGTGCTAATTCCAATAATTCCGATAAAAATTGGGTGTAAATCACTTCATTTTTCTCATCCACCACGATAATCGCCGGTGCCATTAACCCTGCCAAACGCCCATTCGTAATCTGCACACCATAATCAGTAGCGAAAGTAGGGGCGCGAAAAGTCGATAATACAATCACATCATGCAAAACTTCTGTTTCAGAGAGGTAATGTTGTACGAACGGTAAATCGGCGGAGATGATTAACACGACGATATTTTCTATATTTGCTATATTTTGATTAAATTTTTCTATCGAAGCCATGCAACCCGGCACATCTAAACTAGGAAAAATATTTAAAATTTTACGTTTACCGGTATAACTCGCGAGTGTTACTTCTTCCAATGCGCTATTTTCCAAATGGAAGTCGGGGGCCTGACTGCCCAGCGCAGGTAATGCACGATTTGTCTGCACAGAAAGACCTAACTTTATCTTCCAGTCTTCACGGAAAAACGAATTAGACATTGGGGGGAAAATGGCTGCAATAAGGATAATCGAGGCGCGGGAGAAGCTGGAATCGCTGTTCAACGCCCACAGTGCTGCATCGTATTTTCCTTTATTAGCCAGTTCGGCTATTTTGCCCGCTTCAATATGAAATGCCGCGTGTTTTTCCACGCATTCATGATAACGGTGTAAATGTCCGAGATGTAAGCGCGTGTGTTCGTTGTGCAACCATTTACCGAGCGTGCAACAATTATCCTTAGAAATAGTTTTTATATCGAACGGCGTTTCTTTATTGACAATACTATTGCGTAATTTATCGATCCAATGAATATGACTCCCCACCATTTGCAGATGATAATTAGAAACGGGTTCAAATGTGTCGGTAAAAATTGCCACACCGGGCATGATATGTTCACTGTTATTCATGAAATCCTTTATTGCAACTGTGGCAAACTTTCTCTGAGTAGTGAGATGCGCTGCCGTTCAAGTTCCTGGACGTAACGTGAAATAACGAATTCGGTGGATTGTGGCATATTGATAAATCTGATGCCAATCAGTTCATGAGATCCGCCCACTTTATGATGTTCTACTTTGTGTTTTGACATCACTTTAAAATTAGCTATTGCTACACCGTTACCCGGTATAAAAATCATGCAGTCTCGGTAAAGGGTATGCAATTGTAAAAAATAGGAGAACTCCTCGTCATAATTAACAATTGAACAGCCGGACGCGCTAATATCATGCAAATGTAATCGCATACAATTACTTGAACCTTTGCCTTGCACAACGACCTTGGTCGCATCTTGTTGTTGCCGCAATATCTCATCGATTTTGTTTTGTATTTTACGAGTAGCTTGGGCGTAAGCGTTTTTGTATTCCGTTGTCGCATTTTCTTTAGGTACGGGCAGCACAATTTCACAATAGCAAGGTGTCGTCATGGGAACATCTACACGAAAGTGTTCACGCAGACTATCTCCTGAAACGCCCACATTCGGAATGTTTGAATGTTCCAATAAGTCCTCTACGGCTTCCAGTGCCGCCTCCTCACTGTCAGAATTCTTTAATGCTTCAACTATCGCTTCATAATTTGGCTCTTGTGACAATTTTGACAAAAGTTGGGCATAAATCACTTTGTTTTTTGCATCAACCACAACTACTGCGGGTGCCATTAACCCCATCAACACCCCATTGACAATTTGTACCCCATAATCGGTGGCAAAAGTGGGCGTGCGGAAAGTGGATAATGCGATAACATCATGTAAAACTTCGGTTTCAAAAAAACAATGTTGTATAAATGGCAAATCGGCAGAGATAATCAAGACGACGGTATTTTCTAAACTGGCGATATTTTGATCAAACCTTTGTGTCAAAGCCATGCTGCCTGGCACATGTAAACTGGGCAGTATGTTTAAAATTTTACGTTGACCGGAATAACTCGCTAGATTCACATTTTCCAAATCGCTATTTGCCAAAAAAAAGTCTGGTGTTCGACTACCAATTAAGGGCAATGAACCATTAGTTTGCATGGGGAGATGTAATTTTGTCTTCCAATAGGTGTCATTAAAAAACGGATTAGGCATCATGGGAAAAATTGCGGCAACAAGAGTGGCAGAGACTCGCGAAAAATCGGAATCACCGCTTAATGCCTGTAGCGCATTGTCATATTCTCCCTTGTTAGCAAGCGCGGCTACTTTGCCCGCTTCAATATGAAATGCCGCGTGTTTTTCCACACACTCATGATAACGGTGCGAATTTCCGAGGTGTGAACGGGTGCGTTCGTTGTGCAACCATTGACCCAAAGCACAACAATTATCTTTAGAAATAGTTTCTATATTTAGGGGTGTTTCTTTATTAGCGATGCGATTGCGTAACTCATCGAGCCAATGAATGTGACTTCCCACCATCTGAAGATGATAATTGGAAATGGGTTCAAATGAGTCGGTAAAAATCGCCACATTTGGCGTGATATGTTTATTGTTGTCCAATGTGTGACTTCCTTTATTGCATTTCGATATTCAACAAAATGACTTCGATTTCTTCGGTAATTTCTTCTTGGCGATAAATCTGTGATTTTCGATGTAATTTTTTGGTTTGTTCGTCGAGGTGATTCACTGCGCCGTCTAAATGCTGAAGGCGGAGGCGATTTTCAGTAAGTAATGATAAATAAATAATTTCGTGCAGCACCGCCAATAAATACTGTTCCAACAGTTCAGAAAAAAATAGTTCAGCGGGTAAATTTAAGCTCAAAGAATTGTTGCTTATCACCACTGGCATGGAAATCGGCAGAATTTGTCGGTGTTTCACTTGATTAGTCGCCTGGTCGTGATACACCGCAATCAATGTTTGGTCATGCGTCACCACATTGAATTGTGCAAATAATTTTTCCAACAGTGACGGCACTTCTTCTTCCACATTTGCGCCACTCAATGTCGCCATGACGTTGTACGGATAAGATTCCAAATGCCCGATTAAACGGCTACCGATAGCAATAATGCCGTGACACGGTTGCGCGGCAAGGCTATTGAGCAAGCATTCATTGAAATCCCCACAAAAACCCCGCTCCGAACCAACGACGATATACACTGGCAGCCCCTGATATTCTTGTTGCAATATGTCGGGATAAGCCGCTATAAAATCTGCGGCATTGTCTTCGATATGCGCCACAACTTGTGATTGTAATCGTTGCAAACGAGTCAATTTAGACACCGCCATAAACGCCAAATTTTTCATGGCATTCAGAATGCTGCGTATTTCTTCAAGTTGGGCAATGTGCAATTGTAATTCACGGCTTTGACTCATCAGATTTACTCGCTCGCTAACCAAACCGGCAAAACTTGTTGCCATAATTCCGGCGGACTATCGAGTGTCAAGTCAGTGCCGACAATGCCGCGTGCAATACGTTCGAGAGCTTGCCCGACATTTTGTAATTCAAACGAATTCAACAAATCGCTATTAAAAGCGGTCAACCACGCCAGTTGAAATAAACTCGGCAACGGCGTGAGCTGGTCTTGTTTGAGCAATTCACGCAACAACCGTCCGCGCTTAATTCGTTGTTCCATTGACGCTTCTAATTGTTGTCCAAAACGAGTGAAAGCTTCCAATTCCAAAAACTGCAAATAATCCAATTTCATTTGTCCCGCTTGATGGCGAATGCTCGGATGTTGGGCATTGCCGCCAATTCGCGACACCGACCGCGCAATGTCAATCGCCGGACGAAATCCCGACGTAAACAAATCGCTATCCAAATAAATTTGTCCGTCGGTAATTGAAATCAAATTCGTTGGAATATATGCAGCAATTTCGCCTTGCATCGTTTCGACAATCGGCAACGCCGTCATTGTGCCGCCACCATTTTCAGCGTTGTAACGAGTAGAACGTTCTAACAAACGCGAATGAATAAAGAAAATATCGCCAGGATAGGCTTCACGTCCAGGAGGGCGGCGTAATAATAATGACAATTGCCGATAGGTTCGCGCGTGTGTTGAAAGGTCATCGTAAACAATCAGCGTATCGCGTCCTTTTACCATCCAGTATTCCGCTAACGCACAACCCGCAAAGGGTGCGATATATTGCAAACCAGGTAACGCGCAGGCTTCGGCGACGACACACACTGTATATTCTAACGCGCCATGTTGTTTAAGCGTTTCCGTAGTGCTAACGACGGTTGAACGTTTTTGTCCAATCAACACATAAATACAAATAACATTTTTGTCTTTTTGATTGATAACCGCGTCGATGGCAATTGAACTACGTCCCAAACCTTCGTCACCAATGATAAGTTGACGTTGTCCTTTGCCAATCGGAATCATGGTGTCAATAATTTTGATGCCCGTATAAAATGGTTCATTCACAAAATCACGCGCGACAATGGGCGGTGAGAGTTTTTCTAAATTGGTTCGCCCAGAGAATTTTGGCGCAACTTGACCATCCAACGGTGCGCCTAACGGATCAACCACTCGCCCTAAAAATTCATCACCCACCAAAATACTCAGCGGATGACGGGCATGACATACCGTGGTGCCAGCGGTTAAAGCTTCGGTTTCATAAAGTAAAATCGCGCCAATGTGGTCACTATTTAAATCGAACACCATGCCTAAACTACCGTCAGCGAAAACAAGAACCTCATCAATCGTCGCCGAAGACAAACCTCGAATCCAAGTAATGCCGTCGCCGACAGACACGACAATCCCCTGCTCTTCAATCTGCAACGCGGGTTGATAATCGGCTAACCAGTTGGTTTGCTTATTTAATAAATCAAAGGCGTTATTCGAAGTCATACGCTAATTCGGCAAAGCCGCTCAATTCGTGTTTCAAATTTGCTTGCAACACCCACGCGCCAATATCAATTCGCACACCTGCAATCAAGGTCAAATCTTGCTGATAATCAAACGATAAAGGCAACGAAATCAGCGTAACAAAGTGTTGTTCCAATTGCTGTTGTAAGTCTGTAGGAATCGGATTAGTCGTAGTAATTTTGACAATAATGGTTTGCTGATTTTCCACCGATTCTACATATTGTTTGCAGGCTTCTGGCAGCGTGACGAGATGCTCAAGTAGTAAATGAATAAATCGCGCTTCAAGTTCTGGGCTAGCGGTTTGTTTCAACAAAATGCTGGCAAATTGCGCCCCATTTTTTAATGCCTGTTGTTGGGCATATAGCTCGAATTCTTGTTGTTCACGATTCAATGCAACCTGATTTTTTTGCTGTTCAAGTTCAAGTTCATGTTGAAATTCACTTAATTTTAAACCCCGTTCCGAATCCATTTGTTGATGAAATACGCTCAACGCTATCTGTTTTTCTTCTTCCCACAGTTTTTGACGATTTTCATAAAGTTGGCATTCGGCTTCGGCTTGTTGCTTGATAGTTTGAGCATCTAGCAACGTCTGTTCAATATACGCTTTACGTTGGGCAATCATCGCTAACAACGGTTTATAAAATAACCGCTGTAAAATCCAAATTAAAATCAGGAAATTGACGATTTCTATGAGAAATGTCGAAAAATTAAAGTCCATCGCCCTGACCTATTTGTTAATAACGTATTCGAGCAGTGGATTTTTGAATAAAACGATCAAAATAATCACCAAACAGTAAATTGCCATTGATTCAATCATCGCCAAACCAATGAACAACGTCCGCATAATCGAGTGTTCAGATTCGGGTTGTCGCGCCAATGCTTCAAGCGCACTACTAATCGCTTTACCCATCGCCAACGCTGGAATCATCACGCCTAATGCGATACCAATCACCGCCGCGACACTGGAACCAAGTACGATTAACGCCATATCATTCATAAAATTTACTCCGTAGAACTAAGTTGTTGTGATTGTATCGCACCCGCTAAATAAATGAGTGCCAGCATTCCGAAAATATAGGCTTGTACCAGTGCTTCAATAATATGCAGCATCAAAATTGGAATCGGAGCCAAAAATCCCGCCACCAATAAAACGAGCATGGCTGCCGTTTCCAAACTCATGATGTTGCCAAACAGCCGAATCGCTAACGCTAACGTTCGAGTGAATTCGCTGATAATGTGAAACGGTAATAAAATTGGGCTAGGCGTTAAATAATGATGTAGATAGTTTTTTATGCCCTGCGTTTTAATACCAAACCAATGCACGGACAAAAATACCGACACTGCAAATGCCGATGTCACTGACAAATCACGAGTCGGCGAATGTAGTTCGGGAA
Source organism: uncultured Pseudomonadota bacterium (assembly GCA_903848935.1). GTDB lineage: Bacteria > Pseudomonadota > Gammaproteobacteria > Methylococcales > Methylomonadaceae > UBA10906. Next base: position 78,234 of record CAINHO010000024.1, read on the forward strand.
TTAAACCCACCAAATTGGCGAATCCCAAAAATATCCATAACGTTGCAATGAATGGCAAGATTTGTCGCCCATTTTCTGGCACGACGGCTAAAATTGCTTCGTCAATCATCATAACCACACCTTCCATGAGCGATTGAAATGGAGTCGGAACTAAACTCAGTTGGCGCGTGGCTAACCATGCAACTACTGAAAGGAACAACATAATTCCCCAGGTTGTTATCACCGAACCACTAATTTGTATCATGCCAAGATTGAAATAGAATTCGCTTTCCATAAAATTGCCGCCTCACTCTTTAATTAAAAAATAGACGTTGAAAAACCCCACAACCACGCCGCTCAATAATAAAGTTAACGTCCAGCGCATCGAATAACCCGCAATTAAACTGTCTATCCAATTCCCTAAATACGCGCCACCGATAATCGGAAAAACCATCACTAAACCTAATGTACTGATATAAACGGTTTGTGACAGCAACGTCGGGCGCAACCGCTCCGCTTGTTTCATACGTTTAATTTGTTCTTCAATGCGTATTTTTAAAGTTAGAGGATTCATGATTGCCACTGTGGGTTATGTTTCAAAGATCTAATTTTTTTGAATATCGCTAAATCCATCCGCTGCAAACTTTCACGAGTGGCGTGTAAATTTTCCGATTCTTTCAGGGCTTGTTGTTCTAATAATGCGCTAATGTGGTCAAAATCGGTATCGATTAAAAAATAGCGCGTACTGATGGTGAGTTGATTGTCTTGGAACGACGCTAACGCATTAGGCAACGCCAAATAATGCCACGTTTCATCAGCAAATCGAAACCGCGCCAATCCAAATACCAACACCGTCATAAAGCGGGAATAATTCGCTTGAATCCCAAAATAACCGCTGGCATCTGCGCCGACAAATGAAGATACATCCACAAAATGCTGTTCGTCATTACTGGCTAAAATGTTAAGCGTGAAACCTGCCATCACACTACGTCCTGCATACTGCCGCGCATATAACATTGCTGTTCGGTTAAATCGTCATAATCCCCGGCAATAAAGGCTTCGCAATCTGTCAGAATTTGTTCTAACGGCACGGACACACCAACTTGTTTCGTATGTTTCGCCAATACTGCAAATGGTTGAGTCAAATAGCGTTGTAATTTTCGCGCCCGCATCACAATTTTACGGTCGGTTTCTGAAAGCTCATCAATACCGAGCATCGCAATAATGTCTTCCAATTCCTGATACCTTGACAAATGTTCACGCACCGCTTCCGCTACCGCATAATGCCTTGCACCCAAGGTGTGTTTATCCATCAATTTACTACTCGAACGAAGCGGATCGACAGCAGGATAAATTCCTTTACTTGCTTGGTCACGCGACAAAATAACCGTTGTATCCAAATGGCTCAAAATTGCACTCACAGCGGGATCGGTCATATCATCAGCAGGCACATAAACCGCTTGTACCGAGGTAATCGCGCCATTTTTCGTCGATAAAATACGGTCTTCTAATTCGGCGACTTCGGAGGTCAACGTCGGCTGATAACCCACAGTCGCGGGCATTCGACCTAACAAACTGGAGATTTCGCTACCTGCTTGTACGAATCGAAACACGTTATCCATCACGAATAGCACTTCTTTATGCAACGTGTCGCGTAAATACTCGGCATACGTCAACGCAGATAACCCGACGCGAAAACGAACGCCTGGCGATTCGTCCATTTGCCCAAACACCATCAACGTGTCTGACATCACACCAGCAGCTTGCATTTCGCGCCATAATTCATGGGCTTCGCGAATACGTTCACCCACGCCTGCAAACACCGAAACGCCTTTGTGAATCGCGGACACAGCGTGAATAAATTCCATCACTAATACCGTTTTTCCCACGCCTGCGCCACCAAATAATCCCGTTTTTCCACCTTTGATAAACGGACACAACAAATCAATCACTTTAATGCCCGTCGGTAAAATGCCGCTCATGCTCATTGATTCGGCTAACGGTAACGGTTTGCTATGGATATTGCGAAAGGTCGGATTGGTTAAAGGCGGCAAACCATCAAGCGGTTCACCAAAAATGTTCAATAGCCTCCCTAAACATTCTTCTGTCACGGGAACCCGCAGTGGCGCACCGGTATCAAATACCGTTAATCCGCGACTCAACCCCGCCGTCCCACGCAAGGTAATCGCGCGGATATGGTGTTCGTCGAGATGTTGATGCACTTCGAATACATAAATCTCGTGATGATTGGAACGGGTGAATAGAGCCTGACGCAACGGTGGCAGAGTCTCACATTTGATAATAACGACGGGGCCGTGTACTTCGGTAATGATGCCAATTATCGGGCTATTTTCGGGAAGAAGCGGGCTGTCCATTTAAATTCTCACTTGCTGAAAAACGAATGTATTAAATCGTAAAATTGCATGACGCAATTTATAACACTCGGTGGCGCGTAAGACAATGCACGATTGAATTTGTGTCGCCTACCAAAAAAGCGTTAGAACGTGGTTTTTTGTGTTACAACGCAGCGGAGAAAGTAATGCAAACAGATGGTGGTGAAAATTTATGGGTGCTTTAAAGCGAGAAAGACCACTCGCCAGATTCTTGGCGGATTTTATTTAACACATTGAAATTATTACTTTATTATTTATTGGCGTTTATATTGCTGACACCTAAACATTATTAGTGGGTTTGTCCGCCCGATTCTGTTCACGGTAAAAATATATAGCTCCCAATTATGAAAAAAAGTAACGTGCGTCATTTGACTACAGCTTTAGCCGCTGCCGCTTTTCTAGCCAGTTCACCCAGCAGTTCAGCACTTGGTATCGGTGAGATGCACTTGCAATCCGCGCTCAACCAAAATTTAAAAGCTGACATTTCTTTAGTTTTAGCGGAAGGTGAAAAAGGCAGCGACTTTCAAATCAGTTTTGCACCGAATGCCAAATTCGACGAAGCCGGTATTCCGTGGACATTATTTTTATCTAAAGTTAAATTCAAAACAATTACCGAAAATGGCAATACTGTTATCAAACTTAGTTCAACGGAAGTTTTAAAAGAACCGTTTTTAGATTTTTTGCTGGAAATTAAAGGTTCAAAAGGTACGCTATACCGTGAATTCACCGTGCTAGTTGATCCCCCCATGGCTTATCAATCTATCGAATCATTGCCAGAATCCACACCCAAACTATCAGAATTACCGCAACGATTTGTGTCCGCACCCACACCCTTTTCGTCAACCGGACGCACAGCAACGACATCTAAATCCAAACAGAAATCTAAACCCGTCAGTCGCGTTCATCACGCTTCTGCCATTAAACACGTTCATGAAAAAGAAAAATCGCCCAAAATTCCCGTCATGGCGAATCCACTCACCGGCGATACGCCAAAGGTCGCACCCAAAGTAACCAGCATCACAAAAACGTCCGTTGAACCTGTTGCACAGCAAAAAGTCATTGAACTAGAAAAACAAGTAACCATTGCCGAAAAAGATGCACAAATAGTCGCATTAAAAGCACCAAAAGTAGTAACGAACACGGCAGAGATTCCACCTGTAAATTTACCTGAGTCAGTAACTCCAAAGTCGCCTGCAATTCCTATTATCGCTTTACCGCCAGAAGCCCCAACACTTCCAGCAATGACACCCGAAACGGCAGTTGCCGTATTACCACCACCGGTTCCATCGATAATTGTCCCACCAGCACCGGTAACGACTCCAACACCGGTCTCGTCGATCACGTTCACACCGGAAAATAATTTTGGTATTCCAATAGATTTGTATTATTACATTGCGGGTGGCACGGGTTCGCTACTGCTGGGTTTACTCGGTTGGTTGCGTTTGCGAGCGCGGAAAACACCGCCAATCATTACCCCCGAGATTGTCCCTGAAACACAAAAAAATGACACTGACGAACCGCTGGATAATGACTCAAAAACAACCGATGCTTTAGATGAGATATTTGACAATGGATTTGATATGAATGCCGCTGATTTTGACGAACTGTCATTCTCAGGATTAAGTGATTTTGCGACGAATGACGCAGACAAACACAACGTCGATGACATATTGTACAAAGCGGATGTTTATTGTTCGTATGGCAACATCGAACTCGCTGAAAAATTATTGTATAACGAATTTACCAAACGTCCAGATACACATGATTACGCGCTGCGTTTGTTAAAACTTTACGTCCAAGAAGAAAATAAATCAGAATTCAAAAAATTTGTGTTTGAATTGGCGAAATTGGGAAAAAATGATTTACCCGAGTTTTGGACACAAGTTTCCGATCTTGCGTCAGGTTTTTATCCAGAAGCCTTATTTTTTATGCCTCCGCCAGCCGTTCCAGATCCATTAACGGCGATTCCATTTAATGAAATGTTTGCCAGTGTCAGTCCAAATGAAAAATTCGGAGACGACAGCATTGATTTTGACTCAATGAACTTTGATGACACCGACGAAAAAGAAATTATTTTTGGCGAATTGACCGAAGAAGAAACATTAAGCAGCGAAGCTCCAGACTTTTTAAAATCTTCAGTGCCAGGTGGTTTTGAAATGAGCGAAGTATCAGAACTCGAAGCCTTGACGCTTGAAATGCCGGTTGAAAAAGAGCCTGAAATGGACTTGGATTTCGGTAGTTTCAGCATGGGTGAAACATCAGAACCAGAAGCCTTGACGCTTGAAATGCCGGTTGAAAAAGAGCCTGAAATGGACTTGGATTTCGGTAGTTTCAGCATGGGTGAAACATCAGAACCCGAAGCCTTTACGTTTGAAATGCCGGTTGAAAAAGAACCGGTCGAAGACTTGGATTTCAGCGGTTTCAGCATGGGCGAAGTATCAGAACCCGAAGCCTTAACGTTTGAAATGCCGGTTGAAAAAGAACCTGAAATGGAATTAGATTTCGGTAGTTTCAGTATGGGCGAAGTATCAGAACCCGAAGCCTTAAC
>CAINHO010000025.1 GCA_903848935.1 uncultured Pseudomonadota bacterium
CATTAAATTAGTTAATTTAACTATCCCCACTGCCATGCCACCACCGCTTGTAGCAAAACCTGAAAAATCCCACCCCAAAGCTCCAATATTAGTTTGCGTTAGACTGGAGGTTGAAGTCGTAGCTAAATTGCCAAGTGTAAGCGTATCAAAATTAGTCGTGCCGATGGTTGGGGTTGCCATAATTGAAATCTCTTAAAATGAGGATTGGAATCTTGAATAGAATAGAACTGGCGATAAAAAATAGCACTGCCATCTGTTGATGGCAGTGCTAAAAGAACTATGTGTTTTTAAGGACGATCAGGATACACACCTACAGTCGCTATGATGTAACGAAGAACTAAGTAAGGCTGATTTGGTACAGTAACTTTAAACGGTATTTGAGTTCCAGTAGCTGTACCTGTACCTGAAACAGAAGTTTTAAATGGTGCCAAAGTGCTATCAGTAGTTGTTGCGTTACTGTAGATATTTGCAGACTCAAGGTTTCCGCCAGATGGTGTAAGGTCTGCAATTCCTTTAGCTAAATGAACGCTTGTTCCTGGAATATTAGTGGTATTTCCTGTGGAAACGGAAGGAATAGCAACTGAATGGTCATGAGCAGGAAGATTGGTAGCCGTTAACGTTATATTGCCATTTACAGCGTTGGAATCAGCTATTTTGGCAGTGCCACCACTATGTCCAACTGCAACAGAGGCATCTCGCGTATCACATCCGACGGGAACTCTGGAACGTAAATCAGGAAGCTTGAAAGTTTTTATTCCGTCACCACCATATGTGACACCGACCAAAGAGTAAAGTGGCATATTCTCTTGAATTTGAAGTTCTTGACCTTCACAAGCTAACCAGTCGCGTGGAATAAAGCTACCGCTCCACAAAATAATTTGTCCAAGTATTGGATCCATTGTTTTTACCTCTAAAAATTAAAAAATACCTACTCATAAGGCTTTTCGGTTTCCGCCCCATATTTTTTTAGAGTGGTTTTTGGTTTCCACTTGCAGTTTTTAAGCGTTAATGATTTTAAGCGTCCCTTCTCTGTTTTCAATATCGCTGATAGTCGTAACATCAGTTGCTAAAAACGTTAAAGCGGGTGATTGTACGACATTTCCACCCGTTTGTTCACACGCTGCATTGAGGGTAATCGAAATATCCGAACTGCTATTTTGATAACTGCCTGCGGGAACATATTGTCCGAACAAGTTGGTCGGATTTGGTTGACTTGGATCTTTTCCTGCCAACATAAGTAGTTTCCCGTCTCTGTTTTCAATATCATCGATAACAACCGCAACATCTGTCGTAAACGTTAGCGTTGAGGGAATAACACCACCATCAAAGCGTTTACATTGTGCGTTAATCGTCACTGAAATATTGGAACTGCTGTTTTGATAACTGCCTGCGGGAACATATTGTCCGAACAGGTTGGTTTGATTAACATTTTCACTCATTCGAAATACTCCTAAAGATGTTTTTACCTACTCATAAGGCTTTTCAGTTTTCGCCCCGTATTTTTTTAACGTGGTTTTTGGTTTCCACTGTCAATTTTTAAGACTTAATCCTTTGAGTACAATGACCATTTGGTCGAGTGCATCGGTTTTTTCTTGTTAAGAATCGATGAAAATTTGTTTATTAGGCATTCTATCGCAGTCATAAATGTGAACCTTGCAGTTTCTTGCAAGATTCGTTTAAAAAAATGGAATTTTGGTAAAATTAGCTGAAATATTGACAAAAAAAAGCCTTGCTAACGAAAATCGCTGCAAGGCTTTAATTTTTATTTATTGGTCGGGACGATAGGATTTGAACCTACGACCCCTTGTCCCCCAGACAAGTGCGCTACCAAGCTGCGCTACGCCCCGACAAGGTTGAAATTGTATCACAGCAATTTAAACATTTCACGCCGTGACTGTATTTCTATGAGTAATTATACAAATCTGTTTCTTGCTCACATACATTTTCAATTGCAATCGAGTCACCAGCGATACGTTTTTCTTCCATCGCCCATTCCCCTAAATCGATCAATTTACCAAAATTCCGCAAAGCCCCTTCCTTCAGGTGGGGGATGTAAGGTGTGCTGTTGATTTTTGACAGCGCAGACAATAAGTCGTACTTTGGCAGACATGAAACCGATAATCAAAACCCTTTCAGTCAGAGTCCGCGATAAACACGCTCGTGTTTTGAATCGCATGGCTTTTGACGTTAATCAAGTTTGGAATGCCGCAAACGCTGATTCTGCTGAATTTTCGTGGGTGGCGATTCCCGAAGTCGGTTATATGAATTGTGGTACATCGGCGTTTGATTTGATGAAGGACTTGAAAGTAATCCGTAAGCAACGCGGCATGATTATCGACTCAACAGCGGTTCAAGAAACGATTGCGGTTCATGCAAAAGCGCGTAAGCAATTCAAGAAAAATAAGTTGAATTGGCGGTGTTCTGGCGGCTCGAAAAAAGCATTGGGTTGGATTCCATTAAAATCAGGTGCGGCAAAATGGGTAAATGGACAGGTTAGATACGCGGGTCAGTATTTTAAAGTCTGGGACAGCTACGGCTTATCGAAGTTTGATTTTCGTTCAGGCTGTTTTAGCCAAGACTCACGCGGTCGTTGGTATTTCAATATCGTTGTGCAGATTGAATCCGTAGCAAGACAAGCCGAAGGTGGGCAGATTGGCATTGATTTAGGTTTGAAAACAACCGCAACCTGTTCAAATGGCGATAGCTTTGCAAGACAAGATTGTTATAGAAACTTAGAACTAAAATTAGGAAAGGCACAACGGGCTAAGAACAAAAAGCGCGTTAAAGCCATTCACGCCAAAATAAAAAATACCCGCAAGAACGCGATACATAAATTCACAAACAAAATCGTTCGTGAAAACAGTTTAATTATCGTTGGTAACGTCAGCAGTCAGAAACTCGCAAAAACTAAAATGGCAAAGTCTGTTTTAGATGCGGGCTGGTTCATGCTGAAAACACAACTTGAATATAAGTCGATAGCGACGCAAGGCGTGTTTATAGAAGTCAACGAAAGCTACACTACCCAAACCTGCTCGTGTTGCGGCTGTATAAGTTGCAACAGTCCGAAAGGTAGAGCAGGACTTGGAATAAGAGAATGGACTTGTGCCGAGTGTGGCACTACGCATGACAGAGATGTTAATGCGGCTAAGAACATTCTCGCGCTTGGACATAAGCGTCTAGCAGTAGGAATCACCGTACCTTTAGGTCGGTGAGGATGTCAAAGCGTTCACAGCAAAACGGTTTGAAACGTTGTTCCGCTGCCCATTCGACAGACTTTTGACAATTTGGACATTTAACAGTCAGCATAATTAGAAAATACAACGAGTTAGAGTAAATGGGATATTTTCAGTGCTTTGCAATGGGCGTTGACTATTCTGCGACGGACGCATAAATCGAATCGTACAACGATGTTTTCCACCACTAATTTCAACAAAATACGGCTGTTTTTTATCGACACTCACGGTAAGTAATTGGTACGAAAAATGGGTATCCAAAGTAATTTGAAAAAAGCCTACCGGTGCAATTTCTTCAGTCACGGTATGACTGGCGCGAATAAAACTCAAAATTAAATCAATCGCCCTGCCAATATCAACAAACGGTTGACTCCAATCACTCAAATCTCGAAAACACGCTTCATTATTTTGCGTGAGCCAATAATGAAATTCTGGTAAATCAAACGAACACGTTCCACCCGGAATGGTGCTGCGTTGCGTGATACTTTGAAACAACACATTGTCGATTAAGTGATTGCCAATTTTGCCGGTCATCGCGTACAGTTTTTGACTGATTTCCGTCAACTGCGTCACGTCTTGATTAGGATTTGGACTGATTTTTAACGCATTCGCGTGTCGATCTAACTCTTTGAGAATTTCTGATTTTAAATCGTTTCGTTTAAAAATCGCCACGATGTCAAATAGTGCGCTGATTGCAGCACGTTTGTCGGCAACGTTTTCGCCGTGTAAATGATGATTAAATTGCTGAAAAAGTTGTTCGAGACGGATAAAAACGCGAATGCGTTCATTGAGGGGAAATTCGTAAATAATCGGGGTATTCACAACGATGGCGTGTCCTAACAAGGGCTTAAAGAAAGATAGAAATTGTGCAGTTTTTTGACCTGTTCTGCAAGCACGGTATTATTTTTTGAATTGTCGAGAATATCGTCAGCATGATTTTGCCTGAACGCAGACGAAACCTGCGTCGCCATAATCGCTTGAATCCGTTCCAACGATAAATCATCACGTTGTTTTACGCGCTCGATTTGAGTTTCTACGTCGCAATTCACCACCAAAATACGATTCACCAACGATTCGGCGTGCGTTTCAAACAATAATGGAATACTCACAATGCAATAAGCGGCACAAAATGAATGGAGTTGTCGTGAGATTTCTTGAAAAACAAGCGGATGCAAAATGGTTTCTAATTGTTGTTTGGTAACGGAATTTTCAAAAATATTTTTTTTTAAATAAGCGCGATTCAATTCGCCATTTTCTAAAAGCACTTCTGAACCAAACGTATTTTTGATAGTTTGTAACGCGGGTTGTCCGGCTTGAACAAGTTGATGCGAAATTTCATCAGCATCAATAATCGGAACACCCAATTTTGAAAATAAACGCGAAACGGTTGATTTTCCACAACCAATCCCGCCAGTCAGTCCCACCTTTAACATCGTATCGCCTGACTTCCTCATGTATTCCCATATTTAATGTTCTGGACGAATATGTTGCGTTCCAACTCTGACAGAAGTAGTGCGTACATTTTCATCCTCGCCACTGAATTCTGTGCTTTGAATCGCACTCTCGCCTATTTTGTCTAACAATAAGTCATTAGAATTGGCTAATCGGTTTCCCATGATAACCATCATTTTTCCAGCAAAACTTGGATTTTCTGTGATGAATTGTTCTAACTGTATCTGATTTTTAATCACAACTAACTTAGCATCAGTCAATATTTTCGCAGTTGCACTACGCGGGCGATTTCGATATAAAGCCATTTCACCAAAAAAATCGTATTTATGAATCACCGAAAGCTCAATTTCTTCATCATTACGTTCAACATAAATTTTTACGCTTCCTTCAAGAACAATAAACATTGTCTTGTCATAAGCTCCTTCCTTAAAAATGATTGTATTAGCTTTAACTTTAACAATGGGCAATGACATAACGAAAAATCCTAAATTGAATTATTTAAACCACGCACTAAACGCGCATACTTACAATTAAATTGGGCGCGAGCTGTTTTACCACCGTAGTAACCTACGACGGCTTCAACCTTCTGATTTTGTGCAAGATGGGAGGAGAATGTCCAAAATATATCTTTGGGAGCGGGTACAAGAATCACTTCATTTTCACCGCGAAGGCTATTATCATTTCCCACAATCTTTTTGTTTTTGCCAATAATCACCTTTAATTCTTCTTGCGTAGGCAATCGCCAATCACCAAAACTACCGAAATTCCGTTTATTAAAAATATCAATAGTTTCCATTGCTTCACTTAATGACACTTCCTTTGCATCACCTACAGCTTTGCGTTTTTGCCACACTTGTCCAATTAAATAACGACACCACGTTAGACCCGTTACCGAATCAAGAGCAGTACCGTCTTCACGGGCAATGAATTCTAAAATACGCCGATTTTCAGGCTTCGATTCGTGTGACATTGATTTTCCTTGTGAAAATAGTTTGAAAATCAGACGCGCATTAAAAGCGCGTCTAATTCTCTCAAATTTTTAATTATCCGTGACTGCACCGAGTGAAGCGGAATTTACCAATTTGGCATACTTTGCCAACACGCCGCGTGTGTAACGTGGTGTAGGTTGTTGCCAGCTTTCTAAACGGCGAGCAATTTCAGATTCATCAACGTGCAAAGTCAAAGCGTTATTTTCAGCATCAATTGTGATTTCGTCGCCATTTTTTACAATCGCCAAAGCACCACCAACAAACGCTTCCGGCGTAATGTGTCCGACCACGAAGCCGTGTGTACCACCTGAAAAACGTCCGTCGGTAATTAACGCAACTTCTTTACCCAATCCTTTACCCATAATCGCCGAAGTGGGTGACAACATTTCGCGCATTCCAGGGCCACCTTTTGGCCCTTCATAACGAATCACAATCACGTCACCTTTCACGATGTCGCCGTTCAAAATCGCTTGCAACGCTTGTTCTTCAGCATCAAACACTTTTGCAGAACCTTTGAAACACAAACCTTCTTTACCAGTGATTTTTGCTACGGAACCTTCCGACGCTAAGTTTCCGTATAAAATCACTAAATGACTGTCTTTTTTAATCGGATGTTCTAAATCGTGAATCATGTCTTGGTCGATGGGATACGGTTTCACATCGGCTAAATTTTCTGCCAACGTTTTACCTGTGACTGTCAAACAATCACCATGCAACAAACCTTTATCGAGCAACATTTTCATCAGCGGTTGGATGCCGCCAATTTCAATCAATTCCGCCATTTGATAACGACCGCTGGGTTTCAAATCTGCAAGCATCGGAACACGTTTGCCAATACGAGTAAAATCGTCGAGCGTAATATCCACTTTTGACGCATTTGCCATCGCTAAAATGTGTAGTACCGCATTCGTTGACCCCCCCAACGCAATCACCACAGTAATCGCATTTTCAAACGCATCTTTCGTCATAATGTCGCTGGGTAAAATGCCTTTTTCGAGCAAATTCAAAACCGCCGCGCCCGCGCGTTCACAATCGAGTTTTTTATCTTCAGAAACGGCGGCTTGCGCTGAACTGTTTGGTAAACTCATTCCCAAGGCTTCTATTGCTGAAGCCATCGTGTTCGCCGTGTACATTCCACCACATGAACCCGCTCCTGGAATCGCTTTGGCTTCGATTTCTGCCAATTCGGCATCATCAATTTTATTATTTGCACGTGCGCCAACAGCTTCAAAAACCGAAACTACGTCTAGTTTTTGATTTTTATGGCAACCAGGCAAAATTGTTCCACCATAAACAAAAATTGCGGGTCGATTCAAACGTGCAATTGCCATCATGCAACCGGGCATATTTTTGTCGCAACCACCGATTGCAATCACGCCATCGAAACCTTGGCAACCAATCACGGTTTCAATCGAATCGGCAATTACCTCGCGTGAAACCAGCGAGTATTTCATGCCTTCCGTTCCCATCGAAATGCCGTCAGAAATCGTAATCGTGTTGAAAATAACGGCTTTACCGTTCGCTGCATTGACACCTTTTGCGACTTCATCAGCGAGTTTGTTGATGTGCATATTGCACGGCGTAACCATACTCCAGGTTGAAGCCACACCGATTTGGGGCTTTTTGAAATCGTCGTTCGTGAAACCAACTGCGTGCAACATGGCGCGACTGGGTGCGCGTTCCATGCCGTCAACAACTAAAGAGGAAAATGTGCGCGTATTTTTATTGTCTGTCATAAAATTTATGGAATAAAAGGTTAAAAAATAAGTGTTTTTACGGATTTTTCGTACACAAATTCAGGGTCAAGATCAACGTCTGCCTCTGACCATTCAATGGTATCAAAAGCAACGCTTACGTTTGAAAAAGAAACCGTTTCTTTGAGTTTTTGAAATACACCAAAATCCAAATAAGGTTTCATATCCAATACACCACGTTCGCCATTATTGAATGTGATGCCAAGTTGGTAATTATCGTAGGCAAATACAGAAGTTACGGATGGATACATTGCAATTCCTCTTAACGTAGCGGACTAATTTTTAAAGGTGATGTTCCTGACATGACTAATTCCCAATTTTCGAATAATTCTTCTTGGTGCAATTCCGCCCATGCCAACGTTAATTTCAGTTGTTTTCTGGGAAAATCACCTTCAATCCACTCACAAGTACGAATATCAATAGTTGCCGTATATTCGCCATAATACACATGAAAATGTGGTGGTGGATGTTCACCTGGTGAAAAATACATACGAATAAAAATTCCGTAAAATGTCGATAACGTTGGCAACTTAATCCCCTGTTTGCTTAATAAGAATCCCAACTGCTTTTACGTTTCCAACTCAACTTCGGCAAAATGAAACCCAGTAATACGCCCACTAACGCCAACATTCCGCCATACAAAAACCAATCTTGATTAGCGGTATCGAGCAACGCTTGATTTTCGAGTTTCACCTGCTGCAAATCACGTTCAACGCTGACAAAACGCTCTTGTAATTCGTCACGTTCACTTTTGAGTTGCACCGCGCTGCCCGAAATCTTTTTGAGTTCGTTCAATTCGCGGCTGAGTTTATCGCGTTCCGTCGCCAACGATTGCTCAAGCGTCGTGCCAGGCGTAATGGTTTCTTTCGCGGCTTTGAGTTCGCCTTCTAAACTCGAAATTTGACCTTGCAACGCGGCGATATTTTTTGCCGCAATATCATCTCGGTCATGTTCAGGAGCTTCTTTTTTAGTGTATTTCGCTTTGATGTAACCTTCCGTGCCGTCAATCGTCCGCACTTTGACAAAACCTGTGTGCGATGACATTTCACTCAAAGTTGTTAGCGGCGTTCCGGTCGGCAATGATTTGAGTTTCGCGGTATAACTCGGCGAACTCCACAGCGTCAAATTGTAATCATCCGCCACATAAACGATGTCATTACTAGCATTAGCGGCAACGCTCGCGAACATTAACGCGGACAAAATTATTTTTTTCATAGCTCCTCGCGGTTAATCATTGAGTAAAGAAATTTTCGCATTGCCACACAATAGTAATTCCAACAGAGCTTTTTGGGCGTGCAAACGGTTTTCGGCTTCATCAAAAATGACACTTTGTGCGCCATCAATCACGTCTGCGCTCACTTCTTCGCCACGATGTGCAGGCAAACAGTGCATAAATAAAGCATCTGATTTCGCTGCCGCCATGACTTGCGAATCAACTTGGTAATCTTTAAACGCAATTTCGCGCAATTTTTGTTCTTCTTCCTGTCCCATGCTTGCCCAAACATCAGTCACAACCAAATCTGTGCCTTTCGCCGCCTCAATTGTGTTGTCAAAAAAGTGAACTCGTTCACCTGCTAACGCAACGATTTCAGGATTCGGCAAATAACCTTGTGGCGCGGCAATGTGCAACGTGAAATCTAACACCATTGCGGCGTGAATGTAAGAGTGGCACATATTATTGCCGTCACCAATCCATGCCACCGTTTTACCGCGAATGTCGCCACGATGCTCAAAATAAGTTTGCATATCGGCAAGCAACTGACACGGATGTTCTTTGTCGGTCAGCCCGTTAATCACAGGCACGCGCGAATTTTCAGCAAAATGTGTCACCGTTTCATGTTCATGCGTTCTTAACATGATGCAATCTACCATGCGCGAAATCACTTTCGCGCTATCGGCAATTGGTTCACCGCGTCCAAGTTGCGTATCACGCGGCGATAAAAACAGCGCGTGACCACCAAAATGCGCCATGCCTGTTTCAAAGGAAACCCGCGTGCGGGTTGACGATTTTTCAAAAATCATCCCCAAAACTTGCCCTTTCAACGGCTGATAATCGTGGTCTCGGACGTGTTTTAGCATAATCGCGCGAGCAATTAACGACCGAAATTCGTCGCTAGTTAAATCTAGTAAACTTATAAAATGTCTTGGTTTTTTCATTGCGTGTACTCTTGAATCAGCGTTGATAACGTCTCAACGAGTTGGGTTATTTGGTCTACGTCGATGACGAGCGGCGGTAATAAACGAATCACTTTGTCTTGCGTGACGTTGATGAGCAAGCCAGCATTCAACGCTTTGCCAACGAGTTCGGTGCAAGGTGTGTCTAATTCTATACCAATCATTAAGCCTAAATGGCGAATGTTTAAAATATGTGAATTGGTTTGTAATTTTTCTTGGAATGCGGCACAAATTTGGTCGCCTTTTTCAGCCGCTTGAGCAATCAAATCACTGTCGCTTAACGTGTTTAAAACCGCTAATGCCGCGCTGCACGCTAACGGATTACCGCCAAACGTTGAACCGTGATTGCCAGCGGTAAATAAATCAGCCGCTTTGCCGTGTGCCAAACACGCGCCAATCGGAACGCCATTTCCTAACGCTTTCGCCAAGGTGCAAACGTCGGGAACAATGCCGTTGTGTTGAAAGGCTAAAAATTTTCCAGTTCGACCGATGCCCGTTTGAATTTCGTCGAGCATCATTAAAACATCGTATTCATCACACAACGCACGAATTTGATTTAAATAATCTGACGCGGGAATGTTCACGCCGCCTTCGCCTTGCACAGGTTCAACTAAAATCGCGGCAATCGATTTATTTTCAACCAGCGCAGTTTTAATCGCGGCAATATCGTTGTACGGCACACGCACAAAACCTTCAACGAGTGGTTCAAAACCTTGTTGAATTTTCGCATTTCCTGTTGCGCTTAACGTTGCCAATGTTCGACCGTGAAAACTTTTGTCCATTACGATAATGGTCGGAATGTCGATGCCTTTTGAATGTCCAAATTTACGCGCTAATTTAATCGCTGCTTCATTCGCTTCTGCACCTGAATTACTGAAAAAAACATTGGTCATGCCGCTCATTTGAATGAGTTTGTCGGCGAGTTTTTCTTGGCTAGCGATTTGATAAAGGTTCGACGTGTGTAGCAATTTCGCGCTTTGTTGACAAATCGCTTCATGCACAGCCGAATGGGCGTGTCCTAAGTTGCAAACCGCAATGCCCGATAACGCATCTAAATAACGCTGATTTTTATCGTCCCACAACCACGCGCCCTCACCTCTTTCAAAGGTAACGGCGAGACGCGCATAAGTGGGCATAATGTGACTGCTCATAAAGGTTTTGCCTGTCAACAAAAAAAGGGCGGATTATAGTTTGCACACCCGTTGATGACAATTAACTTTCGTTAGTTTTCACAATGTTGCTAAAATCGCCCCGTTTTTATCTTTTTAACTTGGAGTTATTTTTATGAGCGTTACTGTCCGAATCGAACAATTATTACAAAGTGAACCTGTACTTTTATTTATGAAAGGCACGCCTGATTTCCCGCAATGTGGTTTTTCGGGTCAAGCGGTACAAATCATGGAAGCCTGCAACGTAAACTTTCAAGGTTTTAATATTTTTGAAGATGCTGAATTACGCGAAGCCTTAAAAAGCTATTCCAACTGGCCAACGTATCCACAACTTTATATCAAAGGCGAATTGATTGGTGGCTGCGACATCATGATTGATTTATACAAAAAAGGTGAATTGGCGCAACTGTTAGCCGCCGCAACCGAGGCATAAAAAATGGCAAAAGCAGGTGATTTAAAACGTGGCATGGTGGTCGAAATCAATGGCGCACCGCACGTTGTCAAAAATGTAGACGTAAAAAGTCCGTCATCACGCGGCGCATCGACGTTGTATAAAATTCGTTTTAACAACGTTCAAACCGGACAAAAACACGACGAATCGTTGAAAGGCGATGATTTTTTCAAAGACGTGGATTTGGTTCGCGCTAAAGTGCAGTTTTCCTACATTGATGGCGAAAATTATATTTTCATGAACATCGACGACTTTTCGCAATACACCTTGAGCAAAGACGATTTAGAAGATCAAATTGATTATTTAAGCGAAGGTTTGGAAGGCATTATTGCGTTATTAGTGGACGACGAAGTGTTGGGTATCGAGTTGCCCGCCGTAGTCATTTTGGAAGTATTAGAAACACCACCTGCCATCAAAGGTGCGACAGCAAGTGGTCGAACCAAAACCGCACGTCTCAGCACCGGCGCGGAAATTCAAGTACCAGAATATTTAGAAACCGGCGAAATGATTAAGGTCAACACCGAAACCGGAAAATTCATGTCGCGAGCATAATGTTCGAAATCTATTTAGCCGCCGTGTTTAACAAATACTATCGTGGCGAAAATACTCAACGGTTGCGCGGCATTGCCACGCAACTCAAAGGTAGAATTTCAATTATAGTTGCCAAAATAATCTGAGTTAGTTTCAAAACCAATTTTCTATCACTCGATGAAATTCACATTTTTTCACCAGCTTTCACTCAAAGTACGAGTTACCGTTTTTACTTTAATTATTTTTGTCACGGGTATTTGGTCGATTGTTTTTTACGCCCAGCAAATGTTGCAGACCGATATGCGCCATTTATTAGGCGAACAGCAACTTTCAACCGTTTCATTACTGGCGACAGAAATCAACAATGAATTAAACGATAGATTTAACGCACTCGACATCGTCGCTGCACAAACTTTACTTATTGACATCAAAAACGATTCTGCCGCATTACGAGATATTTTGGAACGAAACAATTTGCTACAACAATTGTTCAACGGTGGCGTTTACGTTATGGGCTTGGAGGGCGTTGCAGTGGCAAGTTTTCCCGTTTCAAGTGAAAAAATTAGCGCAAATGATGAAGATGACACGATTCAAGCATGGAAAATAGGCAAAAAGATTATAAGTCGCCCGTTCATAGACAAACACCTAAACACGCCAGTTTTTGTGATGACCGTACCGATTCGAGATAAACAAAACAAAATCATTGGTAGAGTTTCTGGCGTTATCAATTTGGGCGTACCGAATTTCCTTGATGATTTAACCAAAAGTCGTTACAGCAAAACGGGTTATTACTTACTTGTTGCGCCGAAATATCGAATGGTCGTCACGGCTTCTGAAAAAAATCGTGTGATGGAAAATTTGCCTGCTAAAGGCATCAACCCATTTATAGACAGCTTTATTGACGGTTACGAAGGCCCAGCTGAAACCGTTACGCCGCGTGGTGTTGAAATGTTAGCCTCCGCAAAACCCGTGCATATTGCAAATTGGTATGTGTGTGTTTTATTACCAATTGCCGAAGCCTACGCCCCCATTCAAGCAATGCAATATCGAATTTTTTCTGCCACTTTTTTTCTAATGTGCCTCATCGGAAGCGCGATGTGGTGGATGTTAAAACATGAACTAACGCCGCTGATTATTACGCTAAAAAACTTAGCATCATGGCAAGACACTCTCAATGACGTGCAATTTTTACCTACCTTTGGTCGAGAAGAAATCGACGAATTGATTGACGGTTTTAATAATTTGCTAAAAGTTTTACTCGAACGCAAGGCACAACTGCAATTACTGGTTGAAAAAGAGCGTGAAAACTCGATTGAAAAAAGTAATTTTCTCGCCATGCTGGCGCACGAATTGAAATCCCCGTTAGCAACGATTGAATTGGCAGTTAAAAATATCCAACGTAGTCAAAACCCAGAAATAAAGGAATTAAGCCTTAATCATATTCAATCGGCAGCACACGATATGTCTGTCATCACCGAACGTTGTCTTCAAGTCGATAAATTAGAGCAAGCAAATTCAACGATCAGCGTTATCACTTTTCCGTTAGAAGTGCTTATTCATGACAGACGGCTTCATGGACAATGGCTCGATCCCAACGAAGATTCGCGCTTGCAGCTTGATATTCCACCACAACTTTTCATTACCAGCGACGAATTATTGTGTCGAATTATTTTGAGTAATTTGGTTGAAAATGCGCTCAAGTATTCGCCCTTGCAAAGCCAGGTTTTGATTTCTGCAAAAGTGAATGCTGAACCCGCCGGCGTGTTAATTTCAGTCTGTAATGAAATTGGCAGAGCTGGCAAACCGGATGCTGGGAAAGTGTTTAATAAATACTATCGCAGCGAAAATGCTCAACGGTTGCGTGGCACGGGATTAGGATTATGGTTAGTTCGCGGCATTGCCACGCAACTCGGCGGAACAGTGAATTATATTGAACACAACGACAAGGTAGAATTTCAACTATGGCTTCCTCAATAGCATTTGAATCGCCCTTGCGAATTATTGTGGTGGAAGATTACACCAGCCTACGCGAACAATTAGTGATTCATTTGCAAGCAGACGGGCATTCCGTACAAGGTGCAGATTCGGGTACAGAACTGGATGAATTATTACAAAATAATTCCGCGCCTGATATTTTGATACTGGATTTGAATTTACCTGTCGAAGATGGCAATAGTATTGCGGCACGAATGCGGCAAGCCTTTCCGGATATTGGCATTATTATGCACACGGTTCGGGTTTCGACTTCAGAGAAAGTGAAGGGGTATTCCAACGGCGCAGATATATACGTTAGTAAACCCGCCAGTCCAGAAGAAATTAGTGCCACCGTGTTTAGTTTAGGACGGCGACTTAATCGAATAACCGCAACCAGGACGTGGATATTAGACATAAAAAGACAGTCGTTAATTTCCCCTCGGAATCAGAGTATTTCGCTGCTTCCCGCCGAACTTTTAACATTGAATCAATTAGCCTTAGCACCCAACGGCTTGATAGAAACGGGACGATTGTTAGTCGTTTTACAATCCATCTATCCAGAATGGGACAAAATGAATCTTGAAGTCCATTTCAGTCGTTTGAGAAAAAAAATTGCGCCGTTTTTGGACGATATACAGAGTGTTAAATGTGTGCGAGGTCAAGGTTATCAACTGCTCTTACGCTTAAAAATCCAAAACTAAATCAACCGCTGCGTCAAAAACTTAAAGCCACCTCGATATTTTCAGCTCAAAATTTCACTTTTTAAAACTAATTTTGCAAGCAACTGCAAGGTTCACATTTATGACTGCGATAGAATTCACTGCTAATTTTAAGATACAACGCTAAATACAGTGGAGAATTAAATTGTTATGAAAACGTTAATGAAGAAGATATTTACTAAACCAAAAACCGATGCGTTATTGGCGGGTCTCGTTTGTGATATTGGCGCAATTCCGTTAATTCACTTCGCTGAAAAAAATGCGGAACAAGCTCCCAGTTTTAACCAATTGCAAAGCGTAATGCCTCATTTGAATCGAAATGTAGGTGCGTTCGTACTCCAACGTTTAGATTTTTCTAATGAACTGATTGAAATTCCAAAACATGGAGAAAATTGGTATTACGAAAGTGGGCAAGATGCTTTGACGTTAATCGATGTCGTCATTTTGGCAAAGTTTCATAGCCAGTTAGGAACGGATTGTAGAAAGGATTTACCTTATATCAATTCGATTCCCGCCTACACTAAACTCAGAAACGGTAAATTAAATCCCGATTTTTCTTTGGATATTGTGAGCAAAGCCAAACAACGAATTAGTACAGCAATGGGAATTCTCGCATGATTATCCGACACGCTAGGTACTACAGGAATTTCAACAAATTATGCTTAAAACTATTGGTCTATTTCACCTTCATTGCAATTACGCTGGAATGGATTTGGCTAGTTCTATTGTTTTATTTGATTTAAATTTCACATCAAACCAAAGAATCCAGTCACAATTGCACGATATGTTAACGAATTGAAATTGAAAATTGAATGATTGAAAAACTCCGCGTATTACAAGGCGAATTTGCCTTACAACGTTTACCGAAAAATGTTCACGAATCGCTCCGTGCTTGGGATGCCGCCGATGAATATGTTTTAGAACACGTTACAAATTTGAATTTGCCAAAGACTACAAAAATTTTAATCATCAATGACAGTTTTGGCGCATTGACGATTGCACTAAATCCATTTCAACCGCACGCGCTGTCGGATTCATTCCTTTCACAACAAGCGACGCGCTTAAATTTAGCGGCAAACGATTTGCCTGAAAATGCAGTGACACTGATTAAAAGTTTGGAACCGTTGCCACACGTTTTTGATGTCGTCATTATCAAAGTGCCGAAAACATTGGCGTTGTTGGAAGCGCAATTGTTGCAACTGCGTTCACATATTTCTGAAAATACGCAAATTATCGTCGCTGGCATGGTGAAGATTCTCACACCGAGTGTGTGGAATTTATTAGTGCGAATTATTGGCGACACACAAACATCGTTAGCACAAAAAAAAGCGCGACTGATTTTCGCCACATTCCAGTCACAACTCCCCTGCCCTAAAAATCCTTATCCGATTCGTTACATTTTAGAAAATACCGACTATGAAATTACCAATCACGCGAATGTGTTTTCACGCGAAAAGTTGGATATTGGCACACGGTTTTTTCTGGAACATTTGCCACGTTCTATAACGTTCCGCGACATTATAGATTTGGGTTGTGGGAATGGCGTTGTTGGTTTAATTGCCGCTGAAAAGAATCCAGCGGCTCACATTCATTTTGTTGATGAATCGTTTATGGCAATAGAATCAGCGCGGGAGAATTTTGAACGCGCATTTAAAAACCGAACCGCACAATTTCATGTCGGAGATTGTTTGACAGAGTTTGCAGCGAATTCAGCAGATTTAGTTTTATGCAATCCACCCTTTCATCAACAACACGTTATCGGCGATTTCATTGCTCAAACGATGTTCCAGCAAGCACATTCTGTGTTGCGAAACGGGGGCGAATTATGGGTGATTGGTAATCGACATTTGAATTATGGCGTGCCGTTGGCACGTCTTTTCGGCAAACAAAACGTGAACCTGGTCGCACAAAACAGTAAATTTATGATTTGGAAAGCTCAGTTACGCTAATAACCATACCAAAAATGTTTGATATTCCAATCATTACGCCGATAATTCTACACCTCAATAAATTTGTCATTATGGAAATAAGCACTCAATGAGTACCCGCGCTAACCAAGAATACACACTGACCGAACACGATTTAATCGTTTCAAAAACCGATTTGAAAGGCATCATCACGTTTGTGAATGACGATTTAGTTCGTATTTCTGGTTTTTCAAGAAAAGAACTTATTGGCGCATCGCATAATATCTTTCGACATCCTGATATGCCCAAAAAAGCATTTGCTGATTTATGGCGAACTCTCGCTAAAAATCGTACTTGGAGTGGATTGATTAAAAATAAAACCAAAGACAATGGTTTTTATTGGGTTCGCGCCAACATTGCGCCGATTTATGAAAATGGAGTCCGGGTTGGTTATATGTCCGCCCGCCGCAAACCCGATTCACTTAAAGTTCAAGCAGCAACAAAAGTCTATGCGGATATAAATGCAGGGCGTTTCAAAGGCAAATTAAATTGCGGCGAAGTGATTAAATCGGATATTTTTCACACAGCACAGCGAAAATTTGAAAACATTAAAATCAAACATAAATTGTTGAGTTTAGTCAGTTTGAGCGTGTTGAGTATTCTCATCTTGGGAATCATCGGATATTCGAATCTAAACACACTGAATACTCATCACCAAGTGAGCCTCAATGACATTGAGAAGATTGCAACACAGATGCAACTTAAACGTTCACAAAATGGCAGCAATAATCCTGACGAACGCTATGAGCAAGCAGAATTTGCCTTAGAAAATGAATTAAAAACTTACATCGCCCAAGCAAAAGTCACCGCGAACGAAGATTTATCAACCAGACAAAATCTGCGATTTATCACGATAGCAGCCATTTTGTCAGCGTTTATTCTTTTGTGTGGCGGGATTATTCGTAACGTTTTAAAACCGTTATACGAAACCAAGCGCGTATTGACAGAAATTGCCAATGGCAATTATTTAACTCGCATCGATTATCGGTCGGGCAATGAAATCGGCATCATGATGGAATATCTGCGTTCTATGTCGGTGAATTTGGGTTTTGATATGGCTGAAAATCGTAAACTTTTGAGTGAAAGTTTGCGCTTAAAAATTGGTTTAGATAACGTAACAACAAGCGTAATTATCGCAAATCAAGCGCGTGAAATTGTTTATATCAATACATCTGCGGTGAAATTATTGAGTGCGGCGGAAGCGGATATTCGCCAAGATTTACCCAATTTTTGTGTAGCGGATTTAATGGGTAAAAATATCGACATATTTCATAAAAATCCCGCGCATCAAATGAAATTACTCGGCAATTTAACAGAAACTATTGAAGCCAATGCGTTAATTGGTGAGCATCAAATGACAGTTAAAGCCAGTCCAATCATCAATGAATACGGGCAGAGATTGGGTTCTGTAGCGGAATGGACGGATAATTCGAATGAAATGAATCTACAAAATGAAATTACCATGATACTTATTGAAGCCACTCAAGGACGATTTAAAAATCTTATAACGATAGAAGGTAAACAAGGATTTTTAAAACTATTGGCGACAGAACTAAACCACTTATTAGAAATTTGCGATACGATTTTTAATGATTTGAAACACGTTTTATCGTTGGCAGCATTGGGTAATTTAACGCAAAAAATTACGAATATGTATGAAGGTGAATTTGATTTACTTAAACAAGACACCAATCTCGCCGTGTCACAACTTAACGGGGTTGTCGAACAGATGAAAAGTGCGAATCTGATTATCAACCAAGGGATTGACAGCATTATTGCCGAAAATAATGAATTGTCAGAACGCTCTGAAATTCAAATGGCGAATCTTGAAAATACAGCAACCGCCATTCATGAATTAACTAAATCGGCGCATCGAAATGATGACAATGCCAAACAAGCGAATGCAGCGGTAAATAGCGTCTTTGCGGTGGTCGATAAGGGCGTAAAAATCGTTGATAAAGTCGTACAAACGATGGATGGAATTCATGAATCTTCTCGCAAAATCGGCGAGATTATTGCCGTGATTGACAGTATCGCGTTTCAAACAAATATCTTGGCGTTGAACGCCGCCGTCGAGGCCGCAAGAGCAGGCGAGCAAGGCAAAGGTTTTGCGGTGGTCGCCACCGAAGTTCGGAGTTTAGCGCAACGTGCCGCGAATGCTGCGGGTGAAATTAAAACGTTAATCAATGATTCGGAAGAAAAAGTAGAAGACGGTAGTCAATTGGTGGTTGATGCAGGAAAAGTGATGCGGGACATTGCGAACTCCATCGGTGACGTGACTAATATGATGTCACGCATTGCTGTTTCTTGTGCAGAACAAAGCGATTCAATTGAACAAGTGAATTCGAATATCACCGAGACAGAAAAAATCACGCAAGAAAATGTTGAATCGTTTGTACACGT
Organism: uncultured Pseudomonadota bacterium; assembly: GCA_903848935.1. GTDB lineage: Bacteria > Pseudomonadota > Gammaproteobacteria > Methylococcales > Methylomonadaceae > UBA10906. Next base: position 18,818 of record CAINHO010000025.1, read on the forward strand.
TATCGCGTCTTCTAAAACTCTCGAAACACAAATCAAAGACTTATCCATGACGATTGATTATTTTAAAGCTGAAAAAGAAGAGTTAGATTTTCAGCTGTTCTAACGCCCAATCGCGAAATAACGTAATCCGTGCCGTTTGACTTCCGCCGATTCATACAAATTACGTCCGTCAAAAATCACTTTATCGATTAACAGCTCGCTCATCCGTTGAAAATTCGGGCTGTTAAATTGCTTCCATTCGGTCACAATCGCCAACGCATTCGCGCCTTCTAAGGCTTCTTTGGCAGAAGTACAAAATCGAATTGCCGCATTTTCATCGTACAAACGTCGCGCTTCATTCATCGCTTCGGGATCGTAGGCTTGAACACTTGCCCCCGCTTGCAATAAAGCCTCAATCAGCACACGGCTCGGAGCTTCGCGCATATCATCAGTATCGGGTTTAAATGCCAATCCCCACAACGCAAAGACTTTGCCTTGCAATTCTCCTTGATAATGCGCGGCGATTTTTTCAAACAAGCGTTGTTTTTGACGATTATTCACGTTTTCGACAGCGGTTAATAATTCGGCTTTGTAGCCCATTTCGTAAGCCGTACGTTCTAAGGCTTTGACATCTTTGGGAAAACACGAACCGCCATAACCACAACCGGCATAAATAAAACTATAACCAATTCGACTGTCCGAACCAATGCCGTGTCGAACGTGTTCAATGTCCGCGCCCAAGTATTCGGCTAAATTCGCCAACTCATTCATGAAACTAATTTTAGTCGCCAACATCGCATTTGCCGCATATTTCGTGAGTTCCGCAGAACGCACATCCATAATAATAATGCGGTCTTCACGACGATTAAACGGTGCATACAAGGCTTTTAATAATTCAGCGGTGCGTGGATTATCTGTGCCAACGATAATTCTATCGGGTTTCATGAAGTCGTTTAATGCCGCGCCTTCTTTTAAAAATTCGGGATTCGACACCACGTCAAACTCTAAATCACTGCCACGCGCATCGAGAATCGCTTGGATTTTCGCTTTGACTTTATCCGCTGTACCGACGGGAACGGTGGATTTATCGATAATCACACGGTAATCGTCCATATTTTCAGCAATGCTTTTTGCGACGGCTAACACATATTGCAAATCCGCCGAACCATCTTCATCCGGCGGCGTACCAACAGCAATAAATTGAAATAAACCGTGCGCCACCGCCTCTTTTACATCGGTAGTAAAACGTAAACGTTCCATCGCCTGATTTTCTTTGACCATTGCTTCTAAGCCATGTTCAAAAATCGGAATGATGCCTTGTTGAAGTTTGGCGATTTTGTCCGCATCAATATCCATGCAAACCACGTCGTTTCCGACTTCAGCTAAACACGCCGCTGTTACCAAACCGACGTAACCACTCCCAAAAACCGTTATATTCATAAATTTTCAATCTTCAACAATAAGTTCGTCACGCAAAAACCAACGGTGACACAAACAACCCGAAATAAAACCACCTAAATGCGCCCACCAAGCAACATTTGCCGCTACACCCGTGAAAAATATGGTTTCGGTGGCATTGTGTAATTGCAACATCACCCATAAACCTAAAAAGGCAATCGCGGGAATTGGTAACAAAATCGGATAAATAAAGGGAATCCAAACGATGACGCATTCGAGTGGATACAAAAAGAAATACGCAGCCAAAACACCTGCAATTGCCCCCGACGCACCAATAACAGGAATCACATTGTCGGGGTCAAAATACCATTGCAATAAAGTCGCTGCTACACCGCATAAAATATAAAACATCAAGAATCGCCCACGTCCCATGCGGTCTTCAACGTTATCGCCAAAAATCCACAAAAACCACATATTCGCCAGCAAATGCGTCCAGTCGGCATGAAAAAATAAATTACTAATAAATGAAAAACCGTAATCCTTCGACAAGCCAAAATCATGCGCCCATTGGGGATTGGAATAACGAATTGACACCATCCCAAAATGATTGATTGCCCAATAACTTAGCGCGTCCGGCAACAACGTCATGACGATAAAAACAATTGTGCAAGTAGCGATAATTGCCCACGTCATGATTGGGCGATGGTTACAAGGCGCGGTATCTCGAATGGGAATCATCGATGTTTCTCGTTGTTAATGTACTGCGTAACCATCACCAAATAGCGCGTTAATATCCAGCACTAAACCCACGTCACCACTACCAAGTAACGTACAACCGATGACACCGCGAATATGGGACAAATAACCCTGCAAAGGACGTGACAATATATTTTGCTGTCCAATCAATTCACTGACTTTAATCGCCACGCATTGTTTTTGTTTATTGATCACGATGACAAATAAATGTTTTTCATCATGGATAAACTCATCCTCGATTGAAGTCACTTCCTCATGATTGCCTTTCAAAAATTGAACCGGAATAATTTCGCCCTTTTCGATGTTGAGCATATAACGTCCATCTTCAGCGGACAACCGCATCAAACTGTCGCTGTCAGTACGCACAATACGCTGGATGCTATCAATCGGAATAATATATTGCACTACACCGACGCGAACCACCATGCCATCTAGCAACAACATCGTCAGTGACATCGTCACCGTAAAACGGGTGCCGCCTGAGGGTAAATTCACCATCATCAAATTGCCGCCGATGGGACTCAAAAACTCTTTAATATCCGAAAAAGCTAACCCCCCGTAAGTCGCATCGTCGTTAGCAGTCAATCCGTATTCTTTACGAAACACCATATCAAGTTTGGGTTTTTCATGATTCCACCCCAACTGCGCGGCGCGTTGAGCCACACGCTCTAAATCAATGCCGATGCCGTCATCTTCGATAATAATCTGCACATGATCTTCGCGTTCAACGAGCATAACTCGTAACGAACCGCGTCCTTCTTTACCGGCTGCCGCGCGACGTTCTGGCGTTTCGATACTTTGTAAAATGCAAAAACCCAGCAAAGCGCGTAACGGCGATTTCAGATTTTCTAGCATCGTAATATCTAGCAAAATCTCATCACCTTCCATGGTGAAATCGACAAGGCGGTGATTTTTCTGCGCGAGAGCTTCCACAAACGGGACGAGCGGTTTTAATAATTGACTCACAGAACGCATCCGTCCCGAAATCGCTTCTTCTTGCAATTGGCTCAATAAAACGCCTGTTTGCACGCCGATCTGTACCATTTTCTCAATTTTTTCTTGCCAAACCAGCAGAGAATTACAGATTTCTTCACGCACCACCGCTAATTGACCATGCAATCCTTTAGTCTTAGAAGAAACAGTTTTGATTAAATCGTCTTTGACCAATTCGTCTAGTAAATGCTGCACCATCGCCTGATGTGTTACTAATTCGCCAATGGATTCCAACATACTGCTCGACATTTGCCCATGACTCGAACTTACGGGGACAGCGGTCTCGTTTAAAAATACGTCATCATTAGGAACGTGATCCGTGCCACCTGATTTACGATCTGTTAATTCTCTTTCGATGACAATCGCTTTTCCGGTGGGATCAAGTGTCGCGAGAGCTTCGCTAATTTGGATGAAATTTAACGAAGTCGCGAGTAAGAAATCGAATAATGTGCGGTTATCACTAAATACCGTGACATTGCTAATCGCTTTTACCGCGCCCGATTCTATCCAATTTAAAAAGTTACAGGCAAGCTCTTCGTCTTGTTCTAAATCCGCACGAATAATACAAAAAGTTTCACCATTTTCCAGTGCCGATGTCGCAGTTTTAACACTTTCAGCGGTTAACACTTTATGAAAGGATTTTGGCAAACTCAATCGCGCTTCGATACTTTGTGAGGACAGCGTACCGCTTGAAACAAAGGTGGCGGTTGATGCTTCATCCAACAACTTTTCAATCAACTTCATATCCGGCACATCGCCCGAACCGACGCTGGCTAAAACCAATTCCATATCGGCAATAAATGATTTAGCAATATGCACCATCACCGCATCGAGTTTCATTACGTCGTTTAAAACTCGCGCAAATAAATCACTCAATGACGTGCATAAATGGGCGGCGGTATCTAATTTGTAATGCAAACAAGCGTAATACACTTCGCGTAAAAGCTGGGTAATTTGCACACAATTTTCACTGACCTCGATTTGATTTTTAACCGCATCTAAAATGTTGCTAATCGTGAGTAAATTTTCAAATACACGATTGGCACACCATGTCCCTAAAAGGGCTTTGGCATCAAATCCCGTGTTAATCTGTTCTGATGAAGCCACGTTTTCAATGGAAACTAAACCTTCGTACAATTGAAACTCAAAACGATGCACCGCTTCATTGATATTTTCATTGCTTTCCACTTCAATCAGAAAACGCTCGGACGCATCCACTAAATGTAAAAATCCAAAACTTTCCGCTAAGGCTTTAATTTCGCGTGTCGCGTCAATCAATTCTCCAATTTCAACGGTGACATTCACCTCTTTTTCGATTTGTGAATAAATGGAAAAAACTCGCAATTGTTTTTGCAACACAGTAAAAAATTGAACATTTGAATCGTTGTTATCCACATCGCCATAACTCGTTACGTCGAGCAGGGTCGAAAGTGCCGTTAATTCCTCAATCAATGTTTCAGTTTGTGCAAACGTCGGCGATTCAAGCGTTAAAAATTGTTCCAACTTCATTTGCCATTGACGCAGCCCAATTTGTTGCGCGTAAAACAATAAACGGGCGGCTTCTTCCAATAAGCGCGTTTGTACCACGGTGGGCGATTCAGTGAAACTTTCTAATTGACTGCCCATTTCGCGCAAGATGTCATGCGCCATTCCCATAAAGATTTCTAAATAAACCGGATCATTTGCTAACGACTCCGTTTTATCGAAAATCATGGCTTGTATGGCTTCCACTTCAATAGGCGTTTCCGCGTTCCCAAAATCACGTTCGAACAACGCTGATAATCGTGCATATAACGCATTTGCTTGTGCTTCTGTTGCATCCGCAATCGCTAAAAACTCACCCAAAACGGCTTGCCATTCGGGTAATTTTATTTGTTCGGCAGCGACTTGTAGACGTTGACTGGCTTCGGTGAAATTGATTTGCGCGAGCGGTAAATCGGTTTCAAATTCAGCTAGTGCGTCTCGCATTTCTTGAAAAATACTGTCTGCCATTGATGAAAATAGCTCGCGATACATCGGATCATTCGCCAACGTTTCTGTGTTATCGAAAATAATGGCGAGTGGCGCAGCTGGCGTTTCGTCTTCGACAACCGGTTCTGATTCCTCATCCTCAAGCACCAGTTCCGATTCATTTGCCCCAATAACGGGTTCTGATTCGTCCTCATCTTCAACAAGTAATTCTGATTCAATTTCAATTGGCGTTTCCGCATCGCCAAAATCGCGTTCAAATAACGCTAACAAACGAGTATGTAATGCTTTTATTTGGGCTTCTGTGGATTCAGCAATCGCTAAAAACTCGCCTAAAACCGCTTGCCATTCTGGCAATTTTATTTGTTCAGCGGCGACTTGTAAGCGTTGACTTGCCTCAAAAAAATGAGTTTGCGCCAGCGTTGAATCCGTTGCGAATTCGGCAAGTGCCGCATCCATTTCCTGAAAAATATCGTTCGCCATTGAAGAAAATAATTCTCGAAACATCGGATCATTTGCCAACGTTTCGGTATTATCAAAAATAATGGCGAGTGGCGCGGCATCGTCAACTTCTGATTCATGTTCGGCGATAATCAATTCTAATTCGGCTTCGATAATTGGTTCCGATACCACCGCCGCATTTTTTTTGATGGGTGATGATTTTTTTACAGCAGGCGCACCACTTTTGATTTCACGGCATCGCGCTAATTTATCTTTCATGCGAGTAACGAGATCATTAGATGACTCAGGACTCGCATCGAGTTGTGTACTGCACACTTGCGACAACATCGGGTGCAATATATCGACCATTTCCAATAACAAATCAATCAATTCATCATCTAATGGTACGCCTTCATCACGCACTAAACCGATTAAATCTTCTGCGACATGGGCGCGAGATTCGATGACCGATAACCCCATAACTCGTGAATTGCCTTTGAATGTGTGCATGGCACGAAACAAACTACCAATCATGCTGGTGTCTGTGGGTGTACTTTTCAAAATAAGCAACGCATCTTCCATTGCTTCTAAAGATTGCTCACCTTCGTCGGCGTACAGCCCCCAAACTTCATCTAATTCGTCGGACATTTTATTTTTCTTCTATGGGTTATCGTGGTTGTTTATCGGTGAGTGCGTGTGGAATCATTTAACCGAGTATTTTTTTGATGGTACGTTCCATTTCCGCGCCACGAACGGCAGCTAAATCTAACGATACGGCACCTGAAGGTTTCGTAATAATCGCATCAGCTCCCAATAAACGCGCTTTGGCGGCATACGGCGAACCTTCTAATGCTACCGATGACAAAATCACAATTTTTGCTTTTGTTTTGGGACGTGCTTGACGTAAAAATTCCAACCCATCCATTTCCGGCATTTCAATATCTAACATAATCAACGATAAATTGGGAAACTTTGCCAATTCGAGCAATGCTTTTTTACCGTTGTCCGCATTAGTAACTACGGTAAAGCCTGACCATTTGCTGATAATGCCGCGAATTACGTTACGCATCATCACGGAGTCATCCACTATCATTACTTCATAAGCCATCTTTGTTCCTTTCACTTTTACTGCAAAAAAAATTAAAACAGCGGTGAGTTCAATACTCACCGCTGCGATTAGGGGTAATTTTAAAACTTACCGAATCCACGTTCATCGCTGTCTAACGGCATCACCTGTTTCGGTGATTTTTTTGCCGGTGTAGCCGCAACAGGTGCTTTGACTGCATTTTGTTGTGCTAACATCGCTTGTAATTGACGCAATAATTCGGGCGTAATGCCGTCCAAACTGAGTAAACCTGATGAACGTTGACGCGACCGCAATTTGAATCTGCTCAATTCTTGCTGAGTGCGTGATGCAACCGCAGTAAGCCCTGTAGAGGATAAGGCTTGTTCCTCAGATTGCAAGCTCCCTTCGCGTGCCGCCGAAGCCACTTGTCCCATCGCAATGTTAATTTGCGACACACCGCGTGATTGTTCAACACTCGCGGTTGAAATTTCAGATACCAGGTTTTTTACCTTTGTAACGTTGGTAACGATTTTATCCAAAGCATCTCCTGTTTCGGCGGCGATATTAACACCATCGCTTACCCGTTTGGTTGAGTCTTCAATTAAATCAGCCGTTTCGCGTGCCGCTTTCGCGCTACGTCCCGCCAAATTACGCACTTCTTGAGCAACGACCGCAAAACCACGTCCATGTTGTCCCGCTCTTGCCGCTTCAACCGCCGCGTTTAATGCCAACAAATTGGTTTGGAATGCAATTTCGTCAATTACCTTGATGATTTTAGCAATACTTTGTGCCGAATCATTGATTGAACTCATCGCCACAGACATTGCTTGCATTTTAGCCTGTCCTTGATTCGCCGCATCCGAGGTAATCATCACCAACTGATTCGCCGAATTCGCATTTTCTGTGTTGGCTTTGACTTGGCTATCTGTTTCTTCAAGTGCCGACGTAATTTCTTCTACCGCCGAAGATTGCTCTTCAGAATTTGCCGCCATATTTTGTGACGATGCGCTGAGTTGCGTTGCCGATGACGCGACTTCTTGAATCGCATCGTTAATTTGATAGAACGTATCATTCAAACCGACCAACGCGCTTTCAAATGCGTCGATAATTTTACGGTAATCGCCTTGATGTCTGTCGGCATTAACGGTAATCGCCAAATCCCCATCCACAATGGCATTCGACATGGTGGACGCATCTTCAATAATGAAGTTCACCGCATCGATACAGGTGTTGAGGTTGTTTTTCAGAATGTTGAAATCACCGTTGTAAGTGTCGGTAATTTTAACGGGAATGTTACCTTTCGCGATATTATCAACATAGTTTGCTGCGACATTTAAAGGATTGATAACGGCATCTAATGTTTCATTTACGCCGACCACGATTTTACGGAAATCGCCTTGATGTTTCGTGGCATCCGCACGGGTTGCTAAACGTCCTTCCACTGCCGCCACCGACAGGATATTGGCATCGGCAACGAGTTGATTGACCGCATCGATACAGGTATTCAAGTTGTTTTTCAGAATGTTGAAGTCACCGTTGTAAGTGTCAGTAATTTTCGCGGGAATGTTGCCTTTCGAAATGTTATCGACGTAGTTTGCCGCAACATTTAAGGGATTGATGACCGCGTCTAACGTGGTATTTACGCCTTCCACAATTTTACGGAAATCACCTTGATGTTTCGTCGCATCGGCACGAGTTGCTAATTTACCTTCAACCGCCGCCACCGACAAAATGTTGGCATCTGAAACTAATGCGTTCACCGCATCGATACAGGTATTCAAGTTGTTTTTCAGAATGTTGAAATCACCGTTGTAAGTGTCGGTAATTTTCGCGGGAATGTTGCCTTTCGAAATGTTATCGACGTAGTTTGCCGCAACATTTAAGGGATTGATGACCGCGTCTAAAGTGGTATTTACGCCTTCCACAATTTTACGGAAATCACCTTGATGTTTCGTGGCATCCGCTCGCGTTGCTAAACGTCCTTCCACTGCCGCCACCGACAGGATATTGGCATCGGCAACGAGTTGATTGACCGCATCGATACAGGTATTCAAGTTGTTTTTCAGAATGTTGAAGTCACCGTTGTAAGTGTCA